>CAKJXZ020000031.1:0-29395 GCA_918234285.1 Pseudomonadota bacterium
CAAAATCGATGAAACCAATACCGCGCTGGCAAGTGAGACGGCACAGCGTACGGCGATGGATAATGCCATCCTCGGCAAAATCGATGAAACCAATACCGCGCTGGCAAGTGAGACGGCACAGCGTACGGCGATGGATAATGCCATCCTCGGCAAAATCGATGAAACCAATACCGCACTGGCAAGTGAGACGGCACAGCGTATTGCTATGGACCAAGCACTTGATAGTAAGATTACCGCCAACACGCATGCCATCGAAGATGAGGCTAACACCCGTGCGATTATGGACCAAGCGCTTGACGATAAGATTACCGCCAACACGCGTGCCATCGAACAAGAGGCGATTGAACGCAGAGCCGTTGACAATGCGCTTGATGTTCGTGTAACCGCGTTGGAAGAAGAATCCGGCGGTCAATCGGAGGCTATCAGGGAATTGCAACGTGATGTTAAAGTTCAGGAAGTTAACGGCGGGATTATCAGAACTAAAGGTAACTTTGTGGATGGCGTGGCTCACACGGTCGGTGAAAACGTGATGATTCTCGATGATGCCATGGGGGCTGTTGACGCTGACGGACATCATATCAATGCCTCCAAGGATGCTGACGGCAATATAGTCACTACGGTGGCCGAAAATCTGCAGAATCTTGACGAGCACATGTATAATACCGACCAAGCTCTCGGCGGAACCTTTGATGCTACCACCGATAAGTGGTCGGCCGATTTGGAAGTTGCTACCGGTGAAGATGCGGTTAAATACGGCAATATTACGGTGGAAAAAGTTACCGATGCCCTCAATCAGATTATTACCAATGTCGGCACCAAAGAAGACCTGGGTAACGAGATGAACGGTGTATCGGCGAAGAATGGTATTAACAAAAATATCGCCGCACTCAACGATACCGTGGGCGACTTCTTGCACTTAAACAACAGTACCAACATAACCAATGGTAAACCGGGTGATGCCGGCTACAAAGTTCCGGAAAACGTGATTGATGTGTTAAACAACATTGATGCCACTCTCGGCACGGTTCACGGCTTGTCCGATAAGTTGCGCGAAGCCGGTAAGTATAAAGGCAATCTCGGCGACAACACGGTTGAAAGTCACTTCACTGCGGTTGATGCCGCAATCGGCGACAGAGCTAAGATGAACAATACTTCGTTTAGCGGCTACAACTTTGTCGGCGGCAAAGATATGGCAACCTCGGTTACCTTTGTGGCTTCAAGCATCGGTACGGCTGCCGATTTAGGCAAAACCATGAACGGTGTATCGGCTAACAATACCGTCAATAAGAATATTGCTGCGGTTAATTCGGCCATCGGCGATATTTCTAACTTAAAGAAGACGATTTACGCCTCCGATGCCACCAATGTTACGGATGCTATCAGAGCGTTGGATAGTAATATGTATAAATTGGATTATCAGGTCAATGATTTAGGTATCAAATATCAGCGCCTGCGTCGTGAGATGAGAGTGGGTATGTCTTCATTGGCGGCAATGTCGGCAATGGCTCCTAATGCCAGAGCTCACGGCAATACGCAACTGACCGTCGGTACCGGTTCGTATGCCGATCATACGGCGGTTGCGGTCGGTGCCTTCCACTGGATTACCGATAATGTAATGGTCAATGCCGGTGTTGCTTGGGGTGATACCGACGACTATATCTATCGTATGGGATTGACATATTCGTTTTAACTTGAAAAATAATTCAGCTTATGGTAAAGCAATACCATAAGCTGAATTAAATGAGGAAGTTGTTATGGCTAAGCGGGCAGATAATAAGAAAAAATCTTTCGGTGTTATTTTGGGGGGCATTGTTTTGTCTGGTATCATCGCTTATCAGCAAGTGGAGATTATGCAATTGCAGCAAGCTCAATCCGATTTACAAAGCGAATTAAAACAGACCGCGGCCCAACTTAAAAAAGTTTATGTGTACGATCTTGAAGAAACCTTGCGCAGTTTGAAATTGGACGATCTTAATCGTGAATTTGAAGCCAAAATCAATATATTGAACGACGAAGTTTCCGGCGCACAGAAAAAAATTGCTTCACTCAAAGAAACCAAGGATAAAGATAATTTTTCCGATGTGTATTTGAAATCTCTGAAACTCAAGCGCGATACCATGTTGCAAGAATATAACCGTACTCTCGAAAATCTGACCGAAGAAATAAATAAAGCGGTTTCGGAAATTGCGACGGAGAAGGGGGCTTCGATTATTTTTGATAAGCGGATTATTTCTTCAGAAACCGAAAATGTGGAAGATATTACGCAGGAATTAATAAAACGCGTCAATTTGACGCGTCCGAAAATTCTCGATGAATAAGCTGTATATGCTTTATATCAAGCCGTTGCGACATAAGTCGGTATAAATCGGTTTATCAAGACCGAGCTGTTTAATCAATACCGACGGGCGACTTTCTATCTGCAAATTGCTTTCCGTAAAGGTATTGCCCTTGCGGCACTTCAAAACCGCACTCGGCAGTTCCGGTCTACCGATGCAAGATGACAAATATACCCAGGCTTCATCGTTATCTTGCAGATTGGCTACGGCCAGACGGCGGGCATACAAGTTGAGAGTTAAGTCGGCTTTGGTGGCATCTTTTGACCACGGAGAACCTCCGCCGACGGCACATGCGCTCGAATAAAAATCAACCGCGAGTTTGCGTCCGGTAATACCGCAGTCGGCAATACTGGAATGAGAGGTGTAATTGCCGGCACCGTTAACAATGATTTGCATCGGTTTTTCGCCCAGAACTTCGCACACAAAATCATTCAGATTCGTCGGCTGCAACATCGGTATTGCCGCAATCGCGGTCAGTATTTTACCGTCATCATCCAAAGTAATCTGCGTTTTGATATCCAAACCGAGGTTATCGCTTTGTCGCGCCTTTTGGTATAGTGCCCGATTGAGTTTGCGCACCAAATACAGTTCGCGATTGATATAATCTTCGCCTTTGCAGGCATAACCGACGAACACTCCCTGGTCGCCCCAACCGTCATTATCGACACCTTGCGCAATTTCGCCCGATTGGCAACCGATGAGGTTGATTACTTTGATTTTGCGTACATCAACCGCCTTATCGCCCCAAATTTTTGCATAATCTTCATCATAGCCGATTTCGCGCAATGCAGCTTTGACATATTGCTCAAAAGGAGCATTTTGTACTTTGGAACGGATTTCACCGCCCAAAACGACGGTGTTATCCTTAATCATAACTTCAACCGCATAACGCGTTGCCGTGTCTTGTTCAATAAAGCGGTCCAAAATGTAACTGGTAATGTAATCGGCAATTTTATCCGGGTGTCCGAGTGACACGTATTCTGCTGTTTTTATCATATATTTTCTCCTGTTTAGTCCATTTAATGCTGGACAATTCGGTTAAATCCACATTTACGGCGCATACCGTAACAGCATCTTTATAAAAACATTTATCAACACTGTCAAGGTTTAATATTGTGATTTGCGCTGATTATGATATGATGAAGCACAACAAAAGGAGAGGGGATATGAAACACATCGGATTAATGTTTGCTATGGATAAGGAAATGCAGTTTTTTGCTTCCGTATTACAAGATTTGCAACAAAAAACCATACATAAATGCACTTTTTATACCGGTGTGGTTGACAATAAAGTTATCACGGCGGTAGTTTCCGGCATGGGGAAGGTGAATTCGGCCTTATGCACGGCTGACCTCATCAGCATTTTCAACGCAGATATAGTTTTGAACATCGGCATTGCCGGAGGGCTTGATTCCTCACTCAAAATCGGCGATTTTGTGGTGGGCAAAGATATTGTTTATCACGATGTATGGTGCGGTAATCCTCATAAATACGGACAGGTGCAGGGCCTGCCGGAGATGTATCACTCCGATTCTGTTCTGGTGTCGCGCCTTAAACAATATAAGCAGGGGTTGCTGTGCAGTGGCGATTTCTTTGTGGAAAAAGCCGAAAAACTGCAGGCAATCAAAGCAGATTTTCCGGAGGCTTTGGCGGTAGATATGGAAAGTGCGTCTATTGCCCAAACGTGCTATTTATATGATGTTCCGCTGTTAGTGCTGCGGCAAATCAGCGATGTTCCGGGGGCGAAAAATCACGCCGAGCAATACGCAACATTTTGGGAAAACGCTCCTAAAAACTCAATCAATGTTATGCATGATATACTGAAGATTCTCTGAGATTAAAGCGAATTTTGTTTTTTGGATTGTTCAATAACCGATAAAGAAGCGGCGGCATCCGCGTCTCGCAGATTCTTTCGCTCGTCCGCAACTCTGTCCGGAATATCGTTACGGTTATTTTGTGCGGATTCTTTGACTTTATCTTTTTTATCTTCCTGAATCACAAACAAATTAAGACTGGTTTCATTGTCTGTTTTTACCTTTTTAGTCTGTTCTTCTCGTTGATAGGTCTTAACTTTGTTGTTTTCTTCCTCATAGGCAATTTTGTTCTTAAGAATATCCTCGGCCTGTCGTTTTTTCTTTTGGTTATTTTCATAATAAACTTTTTGCGGCGGTTCTTTCGGATAAACCTTGCGGAAGTTGTGGTGCCATTGAAAATATACCAAAAATACCGACGGAAAAGCCGAGATCAGCATCTGGTCCATGGTGCGCGGTTGCGTCAGCTCATAGGCGCGAGCCACCATCAGACGTCGCGTATGCTCGATAAACCGCTCCATTTTTTTCTTGCTTTTATCGGTAGGACGACCCAAACGATATTCACACATTTCAATCAGACGGTTGATAATCGGATCACTGCTATCCATAGCCATCTGGCGCAGAATCTTCAGCATTTTCTGCATGTTTGCGCTCTTGTTCCAAAAAGCACGGATGGTTTTGGCCTGAATGCCGTCGAAGCCCATTGCCCGCAGATTTTCCATGCCGCCGGCTTCTTGTATCATCTCGTCAACAAAGTCGTAGAGTGCATCCCAGTTGATGGCACCGGTGGAATGCAGCAATTCTTTGCAACGACCGTTTTTTAACTCTTTTAAAGCATGTTTGACAATCGGAAAATCGGCAATCTGGATATCTTCGCCTTGCAACAATAAAAATAATTGCGATGAAGACGTATCTAAAATAAAATCCTCAATGGCTTCGGTTTCGCCAAACAAAAATGCTTTCAGATACAAATAAATATAGGCAAACACGCTGGAATGCACCGAACGCAACATACCGATACTGCGTAAGGTAATTTTATAGCGGTCACGGAAGTCCAGCAAATATTTGAGCCGTTCTTCGCCCTTAAAACTCTGACGAATGGTTTGGTAACGGAAACCGAATTTGCGCATCTGCGTCGGATACATTTTTTTGAAGTGGAGCGCCATAGCCCACTCACGCACCATGGCATAAATGGAAAATATCGGATCACGGGAATAGCCGGTAATAACCGTTGTAACCACCCCGTCATAGCCCAAGAAATATGGCTCCATGTGAGAGCAACAAGCGTTTTTACGAAACTCGGAATCCAAATACATTACATATTGCTCGATGTCTTCGTCAGTCATACCCCAAGCGGCAAAATCGGATTCCAGATCTTGCGCCAGACGTTTATAATCAAGCTGAATTATCAGATTATCGCCGCGCTCGGTGTAACCGTCGATATATTCATCGTAATAAACGCTCTGAAAAGCATATTCATCGTCGTCAAAATAATCTTTGAAATCGCTCAAATCGTCGGCAATAAAGTCCTTGACATCATCAATGTAAGCCGGCTCATACACTTGTGTTTTTAAATAGTGTATGGCATCTTCTTCCAACTGTTGCTTGCTGTATCTTAAATCAGAAAATCGCAGCATTTTTTGTTACCTCACATTGTATTCCCAGTATATCCGAATTTTTCGTCAAGTCAATAAAAAACAGTTGCCGTCGACAATAGTCGTTTATAACCGTATTTTGCGGCTCAAATGCTATAAGAAACTTGACATTAAGTTATTGTATGCTACAATTATCGACAAATTTTATCATTATCAAATTATGAAGATATATATCAAAACCATTGATGAAAATGTTTCGGACTATGTCACTGTATCGTTAGCAATGGACGAAGACGGAATGAAATATTCCATAAGTGACAGCCGAACCGGCGAGACAACGGAAGAACGCAAGCTTGATATCGGGATTCCCAACATTTGCCGACGGGAGATAAGGCGCCGCTTTATCCCTAATGTGGACGGCAAAACGGGTACTTTACCCAAGTATCAGGTTATATCTCCAGAGCTCGAAGAATTTATCTGTGACTGCTGGAACACCATTTTTTATCAGGAGCCGCAGTTACTGCCTTAATTAATAAAAAAACACCGATTTCGAATCGGTGTTTTTTTATTAAATGAGTGTTGACAATGTATCTTTCAGCAAATTATTCTCTGCTCCGACCAAAGTCTTCCCCTTACAATGATTGAGATACCATCTCAACGTTTTCATAACGCCGTCCACACGCGACCTCAACAAGTTATAACGTGCTTCGCAACGGAAAGGAACGTCATTATCATCGGTGATAACCTGTACATGAATGTTCTCCTCGTTTTTTTCCATCGAGGTAATCTTCATAAATCCGTAATGCACGTAACCGCAAGTCAACGTACAACCATCCTGACGATATACTTTGGTATGCTCGCCGAGCAACTCATTGAGCTGATAAGCCCAGTACAGCCATTGGTTGAAGTTAACGTAGCGCTCGGTGTTATACAGCACGTCAATATGAATACGCTTAACATCATGAGCCAGATATTCGGAAAGCACCTTCAGATTATTCACCATTGATACCTTGATGACCGAAAACTCCGGTATCAGTATCAACGGAGTGGAAGAATTTTGTGACAAACCGCGAGAATTTTCCAACACGTGGCATCTTTCATCTCCGAAAATGGCCTGCATAATTGCCGGCATTTCGTAATCGCGATAGAATTTTGCTCGTTCGAACATTTTATCGGAAACGCCGAAATCCAACACCAGAGATGGATTGATGCCGTGGCTGAGGACTTGTTCGAGATTCTGAAATTCTCCTTTAATCAAGTCTTTGCGCGGATAGCGGTCATCTACCTTGAAAACAATCTTGTATTCCGAAGGATACTTTTCCAAAATGGAAATCACACCCTGTCCCAGAGAGCTAAGAGCTCCCACAATTCCTAAATAATTCATAGGCAATGATATATTTTAATAATTCGACTTTGAGTCAAGGCATATCACTTTATCCGTCGATTGTCAACGGATAAATCTGCAATAAAAATCAACGGCCGCATTAAAAGCAGCCGTCAAATTAAATATATAAATTAAGCTTCAAATTAAAGGCGTACAACCGCGCCACCCCAAGTGAATCCGGCGCCCATAGCGGTCAAAACAACCAAATCGCCCTTGCGGATTTTACCCGATTCGATATTTTCAGACAAAGCTAACGGAATGGATGCAGCAGAGGTATTACCATGATGGTCAACCGCCACAATAACCTTTTCTTTAGGGATTTCCAAATGCTCGCCCACACCGTCAATAATACGAATATTGGCTTGATGCGGCACCAACCAATCAACGTCGTCCTTGTTGACTTGGGCTTTTTGGATTGCAGTTTCGGCTGCTTCGGAAAGGCTGACCACGGCATGTTTGAAAACTTCCTTGCCGTTCATCTGTACAAATCCGGCATTTTGAGTGGTGGAAACACCGCCGTTGGTGTATAAATTGTCGTATTGGCTGCCGTCGGCATAAATGCAGGTACTGAGCACTCCGGTATCGGTACTGTTGCCGGCACCTTCACGGGCGCGCAACACGGCCGCGCCGGCGCCGTCGCCAAACAAAACGCAAGTGTTGCGATCAGTCCAATCCACAATTTTGGAAAGACGTTCCGCCCCGATAATTACGGCAGTTTTGACCTGTCCCAAACGAATCATGTTGTCGGCCAAAGTCAGGGCATATACAAAACCCGAGCAGGCAGCGGAAATATCAAAAGCCGGAGTCCCCGGTTTAACACCGAGAATTTTGCCGACTTTGATGGCACTTGACGGAGTGGTGTTATCCGGAGTTACCGAAGCCAAAATGATTAAATCAATATCTTGAGGTGTGATTTTTGCTTGTTGCAAGGCTGCCGAGGTTGCTTTTGCCGCCATTTCCGCCGTGGTTTCGTCTTCGGAAACATGCCGACTGCGAATGCCGGTGCGAGTCCGAATCCATTCGTCGTTGGTTTCTACCATTTGCGACAAATCGTCATTGGTTAGGATTTTTTTCGGCAGATAGTGCCCGAAGCCGATAAATTCGCTTCTAATAAACATCGTATAAAATATCCTGCGATAACTCGTCTAAATCAACATGTTCAACTTCATCGCGTATAGTCTGAACAAAGTTTTGACGCACCAACTTGGAAGCATTGTCAATCGCATATGAAAAACCTATGGCATCGGTTCCGCCATGGCTTTTAACCGACAAACCGTTGAGCCCGACAAACATGGCCCCGTTATATTTGCGCGGGTCCATCTGTTTTTTCATCGCCATAACGGCCGGCAACAAAAACGGCAGACCGATTTTGGCCCATATCGATTTTTTGATGGTTGACTTCAGCATACCGGAAATCAATTTCGCCGTGCCTTCCATGGTTTTTAAGGCAATATTACCGGTAAACCCGTCGGAAACAATTACATCGGCATAACCTTCGCCGATTTGGTGCGGTTCGATATAGCCGATAAAGTTCAAATCAAGGTGCGTACTCTTAATCATCTTTGCCGCCTGATGAATTTCTTCGCGGCCCTTCATTTCTTCGGCACCGATATTCAAAAGGGCAATACGCGGGCGCTCAATTTCCAGCGTATGCTTGGCTAAGATGTTGCCGATAATGGCAAATTCTGCCAGGTTGACGGCGCTACACTCGGTGTTTGCACCCAAATCAAGCATAACGCACATCCCGTTTTTATGTGGAATATTGGTGCAAATAGCCGGACGATGAATACGTTGAATGGTTTTTAAAATCATTTTGGATATAGCCATTAAGGCGCCGGTATTTCCGGCGGACATAACGGCCGCGGCTTCGCCCTTGCGCACGGCATCAATAGCCATGTACATACTGGTATTTTTGTTGCGAATAACCTGCGACGGCTTATCTTCGTTGTGTACGAACTCCGCGGTGTGAATAACTTTACAATAGCTGTTCATTTGCGGAAAACGCTTCAAATCGGCATTGATTTTTTCTTCATCGCCGAACAACAAAAACTTAATATCGGGATTGTTCTTATGAGCCAGATTAATCCCTTCTACTACGATACGAGGGGAATTATCTCCCCCCATCGCATCGACCGATATGACCAGATTATTTTCAGACAAAACCTGCTCCATATAAAAAATTAGTTTTTAAAAGTTATTTTGCAACTTTTTGCGCAACAACTTCTTTGCTGTCATATTGTCCGCACTTCGGGCAAACATGATGCGGTCTTTTCAATTCGCCGCAGTTCGGGCATTCCTGATAAGCGTTCGGAGTGAGCGCATCATGAGAACGACGCATATCGCGACGAGATTTTGATACTTTTTTCTTAGGTGTAGCCATTTTACTTCTCTTTTAGTTAATTAATTACACAAACATTCGGCGCATTAATTAGCATACTTTTATTTAAAAAGCAAGCAAAATAACGCGACCGAACAATTATGCTTCCTTTTATATAGTTTTTTTAGGATTTGCAAGCATTTTTTTTGCTTTTTTGCATTATTTTAGATATAAGCCGCAAAAAGGCTTATACCGACGATGTATTAAGTGCGCGCGGTTTGATAAAAATAACCTTATTTCAGCTTGTTCCAGCCGGATCTTTGCGGTTGCTGTTGCGGTTGCGGCTGAGTTTCCTCCGGCGCTTCGTTACCCCATTTTTTGCGCGGGGTACTGGTCGGAGCATTCAGACGAATCATCTCTTTCTGTGCCTGAGTTTGCGGCTGGCCGTTGGCAACCATTTGTCCGAGCAGGGCCGGGGAATAGAACTTTTCCTCAAGTTTAGAATATGCACCGACAATCTGTTCGACAATCGCGCTGCCCGGTGTGGCATTCAAAATAACCGTATCGCTACCGTGGAAGAAGGTCAGCGACGGGCACGGATACGAGAGTAAAACATCGGTGTGGTCCAAACCGTAAATATAGCGCAACATTACCTTTGGTGCAATTTCGCAGTTGGAAACGCTGTTGGAATAAATTATACTGCTCTGAAACAAACTGTCCTTGATGAGCTTTTGCCCGACACTCGAGAGTTCGCCGCAAGAACCTTTAATTGCCAAATCATCCATGGTATAACCGTCGTAGCCTTGCGGTTTATAATCAACGGTATAACAATAAACTTTTTCCGCTTTGTTGATATTGCGTGCGGCCGCAGCCGGAATCTTACGTTCCAGAAAATCAGACAAAGTGCTTTTGGCTGCGTTGGATTGCGGAATGTTTTGAATGTCTTCGCCCAAAAGGTCTTCGGCAGAATCACCGAATATATCCGTTTCTTGCGCGCCGGCGGTGCCAAAAGGCAGAATTCCGGCAATTAAAGCGATTAAATATAATTTTTTCATGCTCGTTTCCTTTGTTAAAACGCATTATGAATGTATAATAGTAAAATTCCCGTAAATTTAAACCAAAAATATCACTTTTTTAAGACTTATTTTAGATATTCGGTTTAAACTTGAGCAAAATATTTAAGGAGACTACGAACATGTTTGCGTTAATGGATTTGGGACTTTCGGTTGAAATCCGAATGTTTTTTGCGTTTATATCGGCTTTGGCTTTGAGTTTGGCTTGCGGTACGCCGCTGATTGATTTTTTACATGCCACGCAAAAGAAGGGGCAACCGATTCGCGAGGACGGTCCGCAAAGCCATCTTAAAACCAAAAAAGGCACACCTACTATGGGTGGGTTGTTGATTTTGGGTACGGCGATATTTTCAATTTTGCTGTTTGCCAATATTTCATACCATTTCGTATGGGTTAGTTTGTTGGTGTTGCTGGTTTACGGCGCCACCGGTTTTGTGGATGATTATTGGAAAGTTAAACGCCAAAGTTCCAATGCTATGACTGCCGGTATGAAGCTGTTTTTTCAATTTTTGACGGCGGCTGTGGCGGCAAGCATTATTGTGGCGGCGACTCCGCAAAGCATAAATACAGTGTTACATTTTCCGGCTTGCGGCTTTTTTATCGGGCTTTCGTGGCTCTATATTCCGTTTGCGGTTATCGTTATGTCGGGCGCTTCCAACGGGGTTAATTTGAGCGACGGCTTAGACGGTTTGGCCTCCGGTTTGCTGATTGTGGCCTTTGCGTTCTTTATGGCTGTTGCTTATTTGAGCGGACAGCCGAATGCCGCCGATTTCCATTTGTTATATATTCCGCGTTGTGCTGAAGTGGCAGTGGTGTGTGCGGCTTTAATCGGTTCTTGTCTGGGATTCTTATATTTTAATAAGCCGAAGGCACGCGTGTTTATGGGCGATACCGGTTCGCTCGCTTTGGGCGCGGTTTTGGGCGCTATTGCCATTATGACCAAAAGTGAAATTTTGCTGGCGATTGTCGGCGGGGTGTTTGTTATGGAAACCGTGTCGGTTATAATCCAAGTAGCGTATTTTAAACGAACCGGCAAGAGATTCTTCAAGATGGCGCCGATACACCACCATTTTGAGCAACTCGGATGGAGTGAGAAGAAGGTGGTGTTCAGTTTTTGGACTGTGGCGCTTATTCTTGCACTTATTGGTGCTTGTGCCTTGATATAGGGGAGCGGATATGGTCAGTTTTTCACGCAGAAGTCACAGCGCTCTTTCCAAATGGTTATGGACCGTTGATAAAGTTATTTTATTTGTATCGTTGGCCTTGCTTACCATCGGCATTATTCTCGATGTGACGGCCAGTCCGGCGGTGGCGCGCACCATTCATGTCGACGACTTTTGGTTTGTGCGCAAACAGGTATGCTACGTGTTGGCTTCGGTTGTGGTGATTTTTGTGCTGTCCATGTTTAAACTTCGCACCATTCGCCAGATTTCGCTGGCTGGTATTATTGTGGTCGGTGCGCTGTTGGTGCTGACTCTGTTTTTCGGATTTGAAACCAAGGGCGCCAAGCGCTGGATCAGTTTGTTCGGCTTTTCAATGCAGGCCTCCGAATTTATGAAACCGATATTAATTATTGTTACGGCATGGTTGCTTGATTGCGGCAAAAAATACGACTACTTTCCGGGAATGTGGATTTCGATTCTGTTGTTCGGTGTCGTGGCCGGATTGCTGTTGTTGCAACCGGATGTCGGTATGACTTTATTAATGACCGCCGTGTTCGGATTGCAACTGTTTTTGGCCGGGTTGCCACTGTTTATCGTGGTGGTTTTGGCCTTGGTGGGCGTAGGCGGTCTGTTCGGACTTTATTTCCTGTTTCCGCACTTCCATGCGCGTGTAGACCAGTTTTTATACGGCAGCGACGAAACCAGCTACCAAATCAATAAGGCTATGCAGGCTTTTCAAAACGGCAATTTAATCGGTAAAGGACCGGGCGAAGGCACAGTAAAGCTTAATATTCCGGATGCGCATACCGACTTCGTGTTTGCCGTGGCCGGAGAAGAATACGGTGTGTGGCTTTGCCTGATTATCATCGCTTTGTTTGCGGTTATTGTGATACGCACGTTGCGCATTGCCTTAAAAGAAACCAATTTGTTTGTAATGTATGCCGAAGTGGGTTTGGCTGCTTCCATCGGTTTACAGGCATTTGTTAATATGGCATCATCGTTGCATATTATTCCGACCAAAGGTATGACATTGCCGTTTATTTCATATGGCGGTTCTTCATTGTTGGCCAGCGCCATCGAAATCGGAATGTTGTTGGCCATAACCCGTCAAAATACGGCATCGGAGGATAAGGATTTATATTGATGAACGGCGAGCCGAATATGAAAAATTTACCGAAAGTTCGCGGGGAGTATAAGTTTTTTGAACCGCTTAAAGGGTATACTTGGCTTAACGTCGGAGGCCCGGCCGATGTAATGTTTTTCCCGGCCGACGAAGATGATTTAAGAGATTTTTTGCGGCAGAAAAACAAAAACATACCGTTGTTTGTGTTGGGCGGCGGCTCCAATTTGTTGGTGCGCGACGGAGGTATGAACGGAGTGGTCATAAAACTTAAAAATCCGTCGTTTGCCAAATGTAAAATTGAAAACGATATATTATATTGCGGGGCCGGTTGTACCAATTTTTCCCTCAAAAAAACGGTTGCGGAAAACGGCTTGGGCGGTTTGGAATTTTTATGTTCGATTCCGGGAACTACGGGAGGAGCCGTCCGCGGTAATGCCGGTTGTTTCGGTTCGGACATGTCTAAGGTTGTATCTGCGGTTAAAATAATGTCGGCCGACGGAGAGGTGCGCACTCTTAACAATGCCGAATGCGGTTTTTCCTATCGCCGCAGTAACTTCGGTGATGATGACATTATTTTGGAAATCGGTTTGCGTTTTGAGCGCAAAGACCCGGCAGAGGTGGCGGAGATAATCGAGCAAAATGCCGAATATCGGCGCACACATCAGCCGCAAGGGATTAAAACTGCCGGCTCGACTTTCAAAAATCCCGAAGGAATGGCGGCGTGGAAATTGATTAAAGAAGCCGGCGGTGACGCTATGGTTTGCGGCAAGGCCAAGATGTCGGCGCAGCATTGCAACTTTTTGCATAATGAGGGAGATAGCGCTGCCGATATCGAAAAATTATGCGATTCTATCGCTGCGGCCGTTAAACAAAAAAGCGGGGTTACTTTGGAACGGGAAGTTAAGATTGTAGGTCGGGAGTAAAAGAATGGTTGCTGCGGATAATAAAGTATATGAAAGTGTTATCTGGCCGTATCGGTTGCTCGGCAATTTTCTGTTGTTGGGAGTGATTTGGCTGCTGACTCTGGGCGTAATTACGGTGCGTCACAATTTGGTCGGCAAGCAAATAGATTCGCTGCTTGATGAAATATACGATAAAACGGCGGCCATCGGCTGGGGCTTAAATGATATTACGCTGGAAGGGCGTCGCAAAACTTCAAAAGAAGATGTTTTGCGTGTTATCGGCTTAAAACGCGGCGATAATATTTTGGAAATCGACTTAGACGATGTGATGGAAAAAATTCAGACACTGCCGTGGGTGAAACGGGCTGTGGTATCGCGCCGCTATTTTCCGAATGTTATCCATATCAGTATTCAGGAAAAGAACGTTAAATCCATTTGGCAATATAAAAACGAATTTTATCCGATTGATGAAGACGGCAATATAATAGAAACCGAGTTTGTGCCGGAGAAAAATCTGTTGCTGATTGTGGGCGAGGGGGCGCCTGAGCATTTTAATGCCTTACTTAAAGTGGTCGAGAAAAATAAAGACCTGTTCGGACGATTGAAAGCAGCAAATTTTATCTCAAATCGCCGCTGGAATCTGGTGTTTGACGATATTGAAAACGGCGTTACGGTGAAGATGCCGGAAGAAAATTTTGAAGAAGCTTGGAAAAAATTGGTAAAATTGGATAAAACGCGCGGTATTCTTAAACGTAAATTAACCTTCGTTGATTTAAGATTGAAAAATAAGGTTATTGTACGTTTGGATACTTCCGACGACAACGCCGACTAAGCTGTTTAAACATAAATTTATAAGGGTAAAAACATTGAATCATCCGACTATTGCCGCTTTGGATATCGGCTCATCTAAAGTTTGTTGCATAATTGCGCATGTCAATAAAGATAAAAAGATAAAAATAGCCGGGTACGGCTACAATGCTTCTTCCGGTATTAAAAACGGCGTTATTACCGATATTAATCAGGCCACCATTTCCGTATGTAATGCGGTGGAAGCGGCCGAACAAAAAGCGCACGAGCGTATAAACAGCGTTATTCTTAACGTTTCCGGCGATAAAACCTCTTCATATAACCGCAGTTCTTCGATTTCGTTGAAACGTAACCGTCCTATCGGGGAAACGGACCTCAATAAGGTTATGGAAAAAGGATTAACCAAAATCAATGTCGGCAATAACGAGCTGATTCACTGCCTTTTGACCAATTATAAGGTTGATGGCGGCGAAGATATCAAAGATCCGCGCAATATTTACGGGGAAGAATTGGCAGTTAATATTTTGCTTGGTATGTATCCGAGTCTGCCGTACCGTAATTTGGCATCGGTGGTCGAGGCAGCGCGTTTGGGAATTGATACTAAAGTTTTAACGGCTTACGCTTCGGGTATTGCCTGTTTGGTTGAGGATGAGCGCGAATACGGCGCTACGATTGTCGATATCGGCGGAGGAACTACAAGTATTGCAACGTTTAAGGGCGGCTTTCCGGTGGCATTTTCCACCATTCCGGTCGGAGGTATCAATATCACCCGTGACATTACGCGCGGTTTAACCACCTCTTTTGAACACGCCGAGGATTTGAAAATCAGGAGCGGTTGCGCCTTCAATGTCGGCCACGACGAGCGCGAAACCATCAATGTATATCCTTTGGGCGAAGAGGATGATAGCTCGATTCGGCAGATGAAACGCGCCGATTTGAACCGGATTATTGCGCCGCGAGTTGAAGAAATGTTTGAATTGGTGGCACATAAACTTGATGCTCACGGTTTGCATAACCGGCAAAACCATCGCGTGGTACTGACCGGCGGTTGCAGCCAGTTGGTGGGAATCCGCGAAGTGGCCAATATGATTTTGGATAAACAGGTACGTTTAGGCGGACCGCGCAATATTCAGGGTGTGCCGGAACAGCTTAATAATAATCCGATTTTTTCAACGGCACTCGGTATGTTGCTGTTTGAAACCAATAATATCGAGCGCAAGCCGAAAAAGGTTATCAGCCACGTTTCCGGCGAGGGTAACCGATTCACCAAAATATTTAATTGGATACGCCAAAATTCGTAAAAATGGTAACTAAAACTTAATTTATTTGCGCTAAATTCAAGGCAGTGAATAATGTAATTTTGCATAAAACCAACGGGAGAATGAATACATGTCTATAAATTTGGGAGTGGCCGATACCACAGTTTCTTACTTAAAGCCGCGTATTGCGGTTGTCGGAGTCGGGGGCGGCGGCGGTAATGCCGTTAATAATATGATTGCGCAAAATCTTGAAGGAGTCGATTTTATTGTGGCTAATACGGATGCGCAAGCCTTGGCTCATTCTTCCGCCAGTAAAAAAATTCAGCTCGGCTTGGAAATTACGCAAGGACTGGGTGCAGGTGCCAGACCGGAAATCGGTAAAATGGCAGCCGAAGAAGCCAAGGATAAAATCGCCGAGTCGCTTGAGGGGGTAAATATGGTATTTATCACGGCCGGCATGGGCGGCGGTACCGGTTCGGGTGCTGCTCCGGTGGTTGCACATATTGCCAAAGAAAAAGGCATTCTGACAGTGGGCGTTGTAACCAAACCGTTCAGCTTTGAGGGCAAAAAACGCATGGAAATCGCCGATAAGTCGCTTGAAAACTTTATTCAGGAAGTTGACAGTATCATCGTTATTCCGAATCAGAATCTGTTTAATATCGCCAACGAAAACACAACTTTGTCCGAAGCCTTCAAAATGGCAGATAACGTTTTGTATTCCGGCGTGCGTTCCATTACCGACCTAATGATGATGCCGGGTTTGATTAATTTGGACTTTGCCGATGTTAAAAATATTATGGAAGACAAGGGTAAGGCTATTATGGGAACCGGTGAGGCCGAAGGTAAAGGTCGTGCCCGTGAGGCTGCTCATCAGGCATTATCCAATCCGCTTTTGGACGATTGCTCGTTGCAAGGCGCTAAAGGCGTGTTGATTAACATTACCGGCAGTCAGGATATTACCTTGCCGGAACTCGATGAAGCAGCCAATATCATTAAGGAAGAAGTCGGTGATGATGCCAATATCATCTTCGGTTCCAGCTACGACGACAATCTGTCGGGCAAAATCCGCGTTTCCATCGTGGTAACCGGCATTAACGACGGTATGCCGCGTATTGTGGAGAAAAAGCCGGTGGCAGAAGAGCCTTCGCTGATTGACCAGAGTTATGACGACAATACTTATGTGCCGACGGTTGAAGAACCGGTAACCGATTTTGCACCGATATCTTTGGATTCGAGTACTATTTCGTTTACCACACCGGATGAAATCGAAAATCCGACCATCAGCTTCTCCGATTTGGACGACGATGCCGATGTGATTGAACTTACACCGCAAGACAGCGTTGAGCAAATGGCACTCGATAATGATTTCGCTTCGCTCGATAAATCAGAAGAAATGCCGGAAATGCCGCAGGCTTCGTCTTTGTTTAATGCCATTATGAACGGCGACAACAAAGTTGAAGAAAATGAAAAGGCCGATATGGAATTGAATTCCGTTGCACCGAGTGATGATTTCTTTGCTTCTCGTTTGAATATCGAGAATTTACCTGCAAACGAAGAAGAACCGATTATGTTTGCCAATAATGACACCAGTATGTTTAAAGATGTTGCTCCGGCCGAGCCGGAACCGGAAGCTCCGGTGTTTGAGGAAGAAGAAAGCCGTCCGAATTTTATTGAACGGGTAATCGGTATTTCGCGCGCACGTCGCAAGAGTCACGAAGAACCGGAAGTTAAAAACACCAGACTGTTTGAAGAACAGCAAAAGACCGGAACCGACGATGGTTTCGATTTGTCGGGTGAGGACTTGGATATTCCGTCGTTCTTGCGCCGCAAATAAGATTGAATAATCTATAAAAAAAATCCCGACCTTCCATCAAGAAAGTCGGGATTTTTTTGTTCTGAAAATTACACCATTATCCGAAGTTTTCGAGATAATTGATAATCGCCTCATAATACGACGCATTTTGCGGCTCATCATCCAGCAATTCGCGTGCCCGTTCTAGGTTGACTTTGGAACGGTGAATTATGTGTCGGGCCGATATTTTGCACACATTTTCAGCCACATCGACCACACCGTCGTCCAAAAAATAGGTGTCGGCAATCGAATCGTCTTCGTTTAAGATATGCATGGCACCGTCGTGCAAAACCAGAGAAGTAGGGGCACGGTCTTCGATAATCGTCAAACCGGTATTGCCGTACGGCAACACCACACGATATACCTTGCGTGTCAGA
Organism: Pseudomonadota bacterium; assembly: GCA_918234285.1. Lineage (GTDB taxonomy): Bacteria > Pseudomonadota > Alphaproteobacteria > RF32 > CAG-239 > RUG410. The sequence goes on from CAKJXZ020000031.1 coordinate 18,000, forward strand.
AACTCCTTTTCCGGCGTAAATATTTTGAGCGTTATATTCTCGGCCATTTTTATTTCTCTTTCTCTTTGATGCTTTCGGCTTTGGCAATCGCTTCTTCAATGGTACCGACCATGTAGAATGCCGATTCCGGTAAATCATCATACAAGCCGTCCAAAATCCCCTTAAAGCCTTTAATCGTATCTTCGAGGTTTACGTATACGCCTTTGATACCGGTAAATACTTCCGCCACATGGAACGGCTGCGACAGAAAACGTTGAATTTTACGAGCACGCGACACCACCTGACGGTCTTCCTCCGACAACTCGTCCATACCCAAAATGGCGATAATATCTTGCAAAGAGTTATATTTTTGCAAAATTTCCTGAACGCGGCGTGCCGTTTCATAGTGTTCCGCGCCGGCAATTTCCGGATTTAAGGCACGGCTGGTGGAATCAAGCGGATCAACCGCCGGATAAATACCGAGCTCGGCAATTTTACGCGACAACACCGTAGTTGCATCCAAGTGGGCAAAAGTAGTGGCCGGCGCCGGGTCGGTCAAGTCATCGGCCGGAACATATACCGCCTGAACAGAAGTGATGGAACCGTCTTTGGTTGAAGTAATACGCTCCTGCATCGCGCCCATATCCGTACCCAAAGTCGGCTGATAGCCCACGGCGGACGGAATACGGCCGAGCAAAGCGGAAACTTCGGAGCCGGCTTGCGTAAAGCGGAAGATGTTATCAATAAACAACAACACGTCCTGATGTTCCTGGTCGCGGAAATATTCGGCCTCTGTCAAACCGGTTAAGGCCACACGGGCACGAGCTCCAGGCGGTTCGTTCATCTGGCCGTAAACCAGTACGGTTTTTGACTTATCACCTTCCAAATCAATAACTCCGGATTCAATCATTTCGTGATACAAATCATTGCCTTCACGGGTACGTTCTCCCACACCGGTAAATACAGAATAGCCGCCGTGCCCTTTGGCAATATTGTTAATCAGTTCCATAATCAACACGGTTTTACCCACACCGGCACCGCCGAACAGACCGATTTTACCACCCTTGCTGTACGGCTCCAGCAAATCGATTACTTTAATACCGGTAACCAGAATTTCTTCTTTGGTTGATTGGTCGGTAAAGGAAGGAGCATCACGGTGAATAGGGGAAAATTTCTGCGAAGCGATCGGGCCGCGCTCATCAACCGGCTCACCCAAAACATTAACGATACGGCCGAGCAGTTCAGGACCGACCGGAACCTTAATCGGTTCACCGGTATTGATAACTTCCGAGCCGCGCACCAAACCGTCGGTGGAATCAAGCGCAATACAGCGTACCACGCCGCCGCCCAGGTGTTGTTCTACTTCTAACACCAGTTTGCGACCGTTGTTATCGCATTCAAGCGCCGTTAAAATGTTCGGCAAATCGTTTTCGTCTTCGAATTTAACATCAACAACCGCGCCCAATACCTGATGAATCCGGCCGTTTGTGTGTTTGTTTGTCTCTTTTTTCATCACTTTCTCCTATTTTAAATCGCTTCGGCACCGGCGATAATTTCTATCAGCTCGGTCGTGATTGCCGATTGTCTCAAACTATTGTATTTCAAGGTCAATTCGCTTATCATATTCTTGGCGTTGCGGGTGGCGCTGTCCATTGAAGTCATACGTGCACCGTGCTCGGATGCTGCCGAGTTGACGATGATTTTGAAAATATTGTCGTCAAACAAAAGCGGCACAATGTTTTTTAATACGGTCAGTTTATCCGGCAAATATTCATAAAACGCATCGCCGGCGCGGTTAACCAGTTGCAATTCTTCTTCACTTAAATGCTGGGTATTCAGTTCCATTGGGCAAACCTGTTCGCATACAAAGTTACGGCTGATGGCTGAATTAAAGCGCGCAAACACAAACTCGCATACATCGAATTCTTTGTTTTTGAAGCGGTTGAAAATCTCAAACTCCATGGCCTTGGCCTGTTCGGTATATGTCAGAGCCTTAAGTTTATCTCCGGCTTGTCTGATTTCCACATCTTTGTCGGCAAAATTACGGCGCAACGTATCATAAGCTTTTTTGCCGATGCAGACAACAGTGACTTTTTTGCCTTTTTCCAGCAATTCCGTAATGCGCTGTGCGGCTTTTTTGGCGATATTGCTGTTATATGCGCCGCACAGACCGCGGTCCGACGACATAACACATAACTGATAGCGCATCGGATTTATGGCCGCACGCAACATTATCGGACGCATATATTTTATGCCCTTGGTTTTTTCTTCATTTTCGATTTCGGTCATTACGCGCAACGCCGAATGTCGCAAATTTTCGGAATAACCCTGATTTTTATCAACCAAAATTTGCACGCGGCGCAAACGTGAGGCCGCCACCATCTTCATCGCCGAAGTGATTTTCTGCGTCGACTTAATGGCTTCAATTCTGGTGCGTAACTCTTTTAATCCGGCCATTTATGCTGCCTTTTCCGTTGCTTTCAAATATCTATCCGCAAAAGCAGCATAAAACTCCGCCAACTTTTGTTCCAATTCCGGTGAAATCACGTGTTTATCGGCAATTTCTTCCAAGTATTCCGGATGAGTTTCGTGCATATAATCCAGCGCCGATTTCTCAAAATCTTTGACGTTTTCAATCTTGACTTTAGTCAGATAACCGCGAACACCGGCAAAAATCGACACTACCTCTTCTTCGGTCGCCATCGGCTGATGTACCGGTTGTTTCAGCAGTTCGGTCAGCTTGGAGCCTTTGTCGAGCAGAGCGCGGGTAGACTTATCCAAATCGGACGAGAATTGGGCAAACGCCGCCATTTCACGATATTGCGCCAAATCTAATTTCATTGAACCGGAAACCTGTTTCATGGCTTTTATTTGCGCCGCCGAACCCACACGGGATACGGAAATACCGACATTCACCGCAGGTCTGATGCCTTGATAGAACAGGGCGGTTTCCAAGAAAATCTGACCGTCGGTAATAGAAATCACGTTGGTCGGAATATAGGCGGAAACGTCGCCGGCTTGCGTTTCAATCACCGGCATGGCGGTCAGCGAGCCGGAGCCGTAGTTCGGATTCATCTTTGCCGCACGCTCCAACAAACGAGAGTGCAGATAGAACACGTCGCCCGGATAAGCTTCACGCCCCGGCGGACGGCGAATTAACAACGACATTTGACGATAAGCCACGGCTTGCTTGGATAAATCGTCATAAAAGATTACCGCGTGCATTCCGTTATCGCGGAAATATTCGCCCATAGCCGTACCGGCATACGGAGCCAAAAATTGCAACGGTGCCGCCTCGGAAGCGGTAGCCGCCACCACAATCGTATAGTCCATGGCGCCGTAATCACGCAAAGTTTTCACCACTTGTGCCACCGATGAGCGTTTTTGCCCGATGGCAACATAAATGCAGAACAGCTTTTCGTTGTCGTTTTTCGCCGCATCATTGGTACGCTTCTGGTTGATAATCGTATCAATAATGATGGATGTTTTACCGGTTTGACGGTCACCGATGATAAGCTCGCGTTGCCCGCGACCGATAGGAATCAGCGAATCGATAACTTTCAAACCTGTCTGTACCGGCTCGTGCACGCCTTTCCTCGGGATAATACCCGGAGCCTTAATTTCGGCGGTGCTGTATTTTTCGGCCTTAATTTCGCCCATACCGTCAATCGGATTACCCAAAGCATCAACCACGCGGCCGAGCAGACCCTTGCCCACCGGCACACTCACAATTTGATTGGTGCGCTTGACAATATCGCCTTCCTTGATTTCGTCATCGGAGCCGAATAACACCACGCTGACACTGTCTTCTTCTAAGTTCAGTGCCATACCTTTGGTGCCGTTGGCAAACTCCACCATCTCGTTGAGTTGCACTTTATCCAGGCCGTAAACGCGGGCAATACCGTCACCGACGGAAAGCACGCGGCCGACTTCGGTCATATCGGAAGATAAATCGAAATCAGCGATTTTTTCTTTTAAGATTGATGATATTTCATCTGCTTGTACAGACATCTACTTTGTCCCTTTCATAAGCTGTTCCAAAGCATCTAATTTATGCTTTACGGAATTATCAATAAAATTTGTACCGTATTTCAAAACCAAACCGCCGATGATTTGCGGATTGATAATGTATCGTAACAGGATTTCCCGCTTGAAAATAGCGGATAATTTTGACTTAAGCAAAGTTTCCTGTTGTTGGTTGAGCGGCATAACCGTCGTAACTTCCACCTCGGCAATATTATTTTTCTGCTGATACAATAAAATAAATTGTTCCAACGTCGGTAACAGAACCTTGAAATCATCATTTTCCGCCAACAATTTAAGCGTATTCAGCATTGCCGAACAAAATCCGCATTTTTTTGCGATTAAATCAATCAGCTCGGCCTTTTGTTCCGGTTTTAATATCGGGTTGGCAAGAATATTTAAGCCGCTGTCATCGTCTTCCGCCAGTTCCTTAAGCTGTCTGGCATCGCGATACAAATCCTCCGTCTGCGAGGTTTTGAGTGCGCCCTCATACATTGCTCCGGCATACATCATTGCCGTTTTTATATTAGAAATTTTCTTCACTTTATTTCTGCCTGTTATAACGTTCAATGCCACAAATATAAACAATTCATCCGCCGATGGCAAGAGGCAGAACGAACAATCAACAAGATTTTATCATATTTTAAAACGGCGTTTTTTTGTTTATCCGAATACTTGTGGTTTTAAAGCAGATTTTTCAGCCGGGCGATTATATCATCAAACATTGCGGCGGTCAAAACGTTGGTGTTGATGTTGTAGCGCGATGTGTGATACGAATCAAGCAGGGTAATGCCGTGCTTGTCAAGTTTATGTTCGGCGCTGTGGGCAAATTTATAAGCCGATTTTTTATAGCCGAGCGCTTGCAAAACCGCGCCGTGCGAAACCGAGCCGAGCGAGAGAAGTACTTTCAGACGCGGCATGGCGGCAATTTCCGCCTGCAAATACGGCCGGCAGGCGGCAATTTCGTCGGCGGTAACCTTGTTTTGCGGCGGTACACAGCGCACAGCGTTGGAAACCCGCACATTAATCAGCTCAAAGCCGTCGTTTTTGACCTTGCCGTAATTACCGCGGGCAAAACCGTATTTTTTGAGTGCCGGATACAGAATATCGCCGGCATAATCATTGGTGAACGGCCGATTGGTCTGATTGGCGCCGTTGAGCCCCGGAGCCAGCCCCACCACCAGAATCTCGGCATTCAAATCGCCGAACGATTCCACCGGTCCATTATGATAATACGGAAACTTTATTTTGTTTTGTGCCCTAAACTCCAGCAAACGCGGGCATTTATCACACTCAAAAGACGGACATTCAAACATCTTATTTCTCCTTTGCGCCTATCATAATAACGAAATTTTGCGCTGTCACTATTTAAATTTGCTTTTTCACGGTTATATACACCTTGCTAATAATAAAATTTTTGAACATTTATAAATGGAGAAAAGAAATATGAAGAAAATATTGTTATTGTCGGGTGCAGCTTTTCTGTTTTCGGCCAATGCCGATGCCATGATGCACCATGATTTTTCGGAACTTAAGCCTTATGTCGGAGCTGAGTACGTATATTCACACTCCAAACCGGGCGGCACAGCCGGCGGTTTAAAGCGCAATTTCAACTCGGCCAAGGCTGATTTGGGTTTGGAAATCTATAAAAATTTGTATACCGAATTTTCTTATCAACAATCGTGGCAAATTAAAAATAAGCAAGCCTACGAAGGGACTTCGGTAAAACAGCGTTTTGCCGCGTATGCTATGGATTTGTATGGTAAAATGCCGATTATGTGCAGCCCGTTCGGACTGGTTGCCACCGGCGGTATGGCTTTGTATGATATCACGCAGAAAGGTTTGCCGGATAAGGGATTTATGCGTGTCGGTTATCGTATCGGCGGCGGTATGCAATATGACATGAATGACCATTGGTCGGCACGTGTTATCGGGCGCTATTCGTATGTAGGGGCAAACCGTCTGGATAACTTTGCCGAAGTAACGGCCGGTATATTGTATCGTTTCTGATTTGGCGCAATTTACAGAATTACGGGAGCGCTTGCCAAAGGCGCTCTCGTTTCCGTAATCTACTCATGTTTCACCGGCAAACTATCCAATCTTTCGAGGACTTCGGCATGATACACGCGAACCCTGTCCTCAATATTTTGCATTTGCTCGGCATTGTTTCGTATTTGTCTCGCGCTTTGATTATAATTTTCGTTCAATTGCCGGAGTGCTTCCGTGATTGTGTCCGTGATTGTTTGCTGCGCTTTTTCCGCGCTTGTAACGGATAATTTGACTTCATCTATAAGGTTTTGCCGTGTTTGTATAATCTTATCTTCGTTCAACTTAACCGCATTCATGATGTTCTGCTGAGTTTGCTCAATTTTATCTCCGGTCGACTGTAATTCATCCTGCAATTTATTATGCTTCAGCACAATATTTTGCAATTCACTTTGCAACTGTTCGAACATTATTTCGGCGGCAGATTGTTTAGGGGTGTAATAAAAGCGCAAAATCGGAAAATTGAATAAATAACATTTAATCAGTTTTTCATTTTCCATACGCCTGATTTTCCAGATTGGCATGCCCAAAAAATAATAAGCCGTTTTGCCGCCGCGTCTTTTAATACTCAATAGCGGAATAAAACCGAACAATTTCAGGGTTTGTTTATCTTTGGCAACAGATTTATTTTGATTTTCTATCACGGGTTTATCCTTGCGTTGTTATTTGTTCCTTGAGTTTAAAATAGTATTCGAGCATCATCTCCGACGGATTGCAGTTGAAGGTGTAATCACGGACTTTTTCCAATATCGCCGGATACATCGAGGCGGCAACATGATACAGACGGTCTTCAGCCGTACCGATGTAATGTTTGGCTAACAGATATTTATATGGTATTATACATTTGTATTGTTTTATATAGTTATAGACTCTTTTGTATTGTTCAAAAACCGATAAAGCTCTTTCCGAATCATAAATAACATCCATAACGGAACCGGTGTGACGCACATAATGATAAAGCTTTTTCTGTATATGCCAGACCGACCGGCAGTGTATCATATAAGCCCACAAAAAATATTCGTCTTCCTGGTCGCCGTCGGGAAAAAATACATTATATCGTCGAATAATATCGGCTTTATACAATTTATTCCATACCACCGAGGCAAATTCTTCCTTTATGTTTTTGCCGATATCATACAAACCGTCGGGGCGGCTGTAGCGGTTAAACCAATTTTGCGAATTACTGAATTCTTTAATTTTTTTCGGATCGGTTACGGTATCGTCAATAATATTATCGACATCGCAAACCACAACATCCGGCTTATGCTTCAGCATGGCATTATACATTGTTTCCACCATATCCGGCTCGAGATAATCGTCGGCATCGATAAGCATTACGTATTCGGCCGCGGCATGGTCTAAGCCATCGTTGCGGCTGGCGGATATCCCCTTGTTTTCGCGCGATATATACTTTATGCGTTCGTCTTTTTTTACGAATTCTTCTAAAATTTGCGGTGAGTCGTCGGTGGAGCCGTCGTTAACGCAGATGATTTCAATTTCTTTCAGTGTTTGATTTATAATACTGTCAAGACACTGCCGCAAATAGTCGGCAACATTGTATACTGGTATGATTATCGATACTTTGGGTAAGATTTTATTCATAATTTAAACTAAATTTATTTTAACATCGCTACCGAGTCTATACTGTTTTATATAAATTTTTCAAGCAAAATCAAGTTGTTATACACACATATTGAAATGTTGTCTCAAAACAATGATGGGGATTAAGCGCATATTGCAGTTGATTATTTTAAAGGTATGTTTATGATTGGCTCTATGTTGGATTTATTGGCACAAAAAACGGAATATACGGTCAGTGAGATTTCTTTTGCAATCAAGCAGTTGATGGAAACCTCGTTTGGCAGTGTGCGTGTCAAAGGCGAGATTTTCGGCGCAAAACGTGCGGATTCCGGTCACTGGTATTTATCACTCAAAGACGAAAATTCGCTGTTATCGGCGGTTTGTTGGCGCGGTGTAGCCAATTCTTTAGCGGTCAAAATAGAAGACGGTATTGAAGTCGTGGCCACCGGCCGCATTACCACTTTCAACGGTCGCTCGTCCTATCAGTTGGTAATAGAAAAGTTGGAAATTGCCGGACAGGGCGCTCTTTTAAAGTTGCTTGAAGAAAGAAAGCAACAGTTTTTAAAAGAGGGCCTGTTTGATGCCGCTCACAAAAAGAAAATTCCGTATTTGCCGCAGACAATCGGCGTTGTAACCAGTCCGACCGGTGCGGTTATCAGAGATATTATACATCGTATCCGCGACCGTTTTCCGTGTCGGGTTATCGTGTGGCCGACTTTAGTGCAGGGCGAAGGAGCGGCCGAGCAAATTGCCGGAGCAATCAACGGCTTTAACAATCTGCCGAGTGATTCACCGTATCGTCCCGATGTTTTGATTGTGGCGCGCGGCGGCGGCAGTTTGGAAGATTTATGGCCGTTTAATGAAGAAATTGTAGTGCGGGCGGTTTATAATTCCGTAATTCCGCTGATTTCGGCGGTGGGGCACGAAACCGACACCATGCTGATTGATTATGCCGCCGATGTGCGGGCGCCGACGCCGACCGGTGCGGCCGAGTTTGCGGTGCCGGTAAAAAACGAGATATATAACGGTCTATTGACCAGCGATTTGCGGATGAAAAATGCTATACAGCGCCGTCTGAATGAACTTAAACAATATATTGAGGCTTTGGGACGCGGTATTCCGTCGCTCGAACAAATTGTGCAGGAAAATCAGCAAAAAATCGACGATCGGGGCGAACGTCTCAAGTTGGCGTTTGAAAATTTGCTGAAAGATAAAAATAATTGTTTAAAATTGACGAATTTGAAACCTTTTTACATTAAAAACATTATTGAAACGAAATATGAAAATCTGAATAATTTGGCTCTGCGTCTGGATTCTGTTTCAATCGAATCGGTTTTGAAGCGTGGTTTTGCGTGGGTTTCGGACAGCAGATTTCAGACGGTGTGTGATACCAATACCGCCAAGAGTTCGCAGAATTTGCATATCCGTTTCGCCGACGGAATAGTGAAAGCCCGAATAACGGAGAGAAGTTGTGCCATTCAAGGCGATTTGTTTGATAATTTGTAGCTTATGCGCCGCAGCCAATGCGGCGGCACTCGAAATTTGCGGCGATTTAAAACAAGGTGAGTTATTGTTGGTCAAAGATGCAAATGCGATAATAATCGCCGTTGACAATAATCTCGGAGCCAAAAAATACAATTTTGATGCTGATGGTGTTACTTTAGTGGCATTGCATCGCGATGCGCCTGAAAAAGTAATGTTTGATGCCGCGCCGAGAACTGATTATGTGACGCATTATGAGATAGATGTTGAACCTGTTGCTTGGGATATTCAGCGCATTAACGGAGTAAAACAATCAAAAGTTACGCCGACTTCCGAGGCGGACTTAAAAGAAATTAAACGCGAACAGAAAGATTTGGGACGTGCGGTAACTCGTTATAATGCCGGAGATGCTTGGCGCAATGGATTTATCCTGCCGGTGGAAGGGCAAATCAGCGGCAACTTCGGTAATCAGCGTATTTTTAACGGCACTCCGAAAAGTCCGCACAGCGGTACGGATATTGCCGCACCGGAAGGAACTCCGGTTAAGGCGTCGGGCGACGGAAAGGTGGTTTTGAGCGGTAAAGATTATTTCTATACCGGCAATATGGTGATTATTGATCACGGACAAGGGTTACAGACAATATATGCACACCTCAAAGCGGCTAAAGTTAAAGAGGGTGATGAAGTAAAGCAAGGCGATATTATCGGTTTGGTCGGCAAAACCGGCCGAGCCACCGGTGCGCATTTGCATTGGGGTGCATCGCTTAACAATGTGCGATTTCGCCCGCATTCGCTTTTGGATATAAACAACAAAACCTGTCGCGAGATAGAGGGAAAATATATGGGAGATGAGGTAGAAGAATGACAGAATTACAAATTATATTGCTTTCATTATTGCAGGGAATAACCGAATTTTTGCCGGTGAGCTCTTCCGGTCATTTGATTTTATTTTCCAAATTTACCACCTTTCCCGACCAAGGGCAGGCGATGGATGTGGCTTTGCATATCGGCTCGATTTTTGCGGTCATAATCTATTTTGCGCCGACATTGTGGGAGATTTTGCAAGGGCTGTGGAAAGCCAAATTTCTGCCGAATTTTAAAAACGAGGGCAGTCAGTTGTTTTATTTGCTGGTGTTGGCAACGTTGCCGGTAATAATCTGCGGCGCCGGCTTAAAATATTATGGCACCGAATGGTTGCGCAATACCAAACTCATCGGCTGGAATATTTTGTGTTACGGTGTTCTGCTGTGGATTATCGACAGCTTTGCGGTTACGGTGCGCAAAATCAAAAATCTGGAGGTCAAAGACGCGTTGCTGATAGGTATGGCGCAGTGCCTGGCTCTGTTGCCGGGAACAAGCCGTTCCGGTATTACGATTACCATGAGCCGCTTTTTGGGAATGGAGCGGCGCGAGGCGGCAAAATTCTCGATGTTGCTGTCGATACCGGCGATTTTGGCGGCGGGAATACTGGCCGGATATCAGCTGTGGCAGGAGGGAAATATGCAGCAAATCGCCGATGCCTTAAATGCGGCAGGGTATTCGTTTATTTTTTCAATGATGGCGATTTTTGTTTTGATGCAATGGCTCAAAAAGTGGAGTTTTCTGCCGTTTGCCATATATCGTATATTGTTGGGAAGTATACTGTTGCTTGATGCTTACGGGATTTATGATATCCAAAGTTTATTCGTAAAATAAAAAAGTTATGCAACACCGCGAAAAAAGGTTGACAGCGCCGCAAAAAATGATTATACAGACTTTTGTTAAGTTGCCCTGGTGGCGGAATTGGTAGACGCGCATGCTTCAGGTGCATGTTGCCTCAGGCAGTGGAAGTTCGAGTCTTCTTCGGGGCACCAATAAAAAATCCTCCTTTGCGGAGGTTTTTTTTATTGGCAATCTGATGAAAGGCTTGAACTTTCAAAAACAAGTTCGACCAGCCGGAGAGGCAGATAGGAATATGCCGATAAGGCTTTTAAACCGAACGAACGGCGCAGTAACGCAGCTTAGCTTCTTCGTAAAACATCAGTCTTACATATCGAAGCAGCAATAAGAATCCTCCCTTAAGAATTTGATAATCTTCACCTTTTATATTACTTATACTTTTCTATAATTTTCAAAGCTGTTTTGATGCCGTCAACCACTGCCGACAATATTCCGCCAGCATATCCGGCCCCTTCTCCGCACGGATACAAACCTTTGATTGAGCTTTCGAAATTTTCATCGCGAATTATACGTATCGGTGACGAACTTCTGGTTTCTGCCGCTGTAATAACAGCATCACCGCAAGC
>CAKJXZ020000032.1:0-52085 GCA_918234285.1 Pseudomonadota bacterium
CCGACTTTTCGCGGCGCTCCGGTCAAGGTAGTCAGTTGATTATCAAAGCACCAAAAACTTCCGCCGACTTTTTGCGGCGCTCCGGTCAGGGAAGTCAGCTGATTATGGTGGCAAGAAAAATTTTCGCCGACTTCTCGTGGTGCTCCCTGCAAAGATGTCAGTTTATTATTTTCGCAACAGAAATTCCCGCCGACTTTTTGCGGTGCTCCGGTCAGGGAAGTTAGTTGATTATCATAGCAAATAAAATTTCCTTTAACCGTAACTTTTGATAAGTCCGGCAGTTCGGTTAAACCTTTTTTGCTCAAATCCACATCGCCTTCAATCACAAACCCATCCGGCAGGTCATATAGATTATAGGTTTTACCATTCTGCTTAATAGGTATATATGCGGAAGAATCCGGATTTGTCTTATTTTCCTTGGCTGGTATTCTGTTTTTTATTTGCTTAAACAAATCTTTCAGCATGCTCTACCGCTCCGTTATTGTCTTTATGTCTAACATAACAGAAAAATTCGTTAAAAGCAACAAATTTTTGACGAAAAAGTAAAATTTAATGAGCCATTATACGGGCTTTTTCGCGTGCCCAATCACGTTCTTTGGAGGTTTCACGTTTGTCATACAGTTTTTTACCGGTACCGAGACCGATAAGCAGTTTGGCGCGGCCGTGATTATCAAAATAAAGTTTCAATGCCACTAAAGTCGTGCCCTTGCGACTTAGAGAATTAATGATTTTAACGATTTCCCGGTGTTGTAACAACAGCTTGCGATTGCCGCGTTCGGCGTGGCTGGAATAACCCTTGTATTCGTATGCAGCAATAAACATATTGGAAATATACAACTCGCCGCCCTCGATAATGCCGTAAGCGTCACGGATATTGGCGTGTCCGAGCCGGAGCGATTTCACTTCGGTACCGGTCAGCACCAAACCGGCGGTATAAGTATCGCCGATGTAATAATCAAACCGCGCCCGCGGATTTTCCGCCACGGTGCCGGTTGAAATATAATCTGATTTTTTGACTTTCTTAGCCATTATTTCACGGCTTTAAGTTCGCCCGTTGCTTTAGCTTCCGGCTCGGCCTTGGTTGCTTTAGCGCGCGGAATGCAACTGCCTTCAACATAAGCTCCCGGCTCCAGCGCAATTTTGGTATAGCAAGCATTACCGATTACACGGGCATTGTTGGCCACAAACAGTTCTTCGGTATCGATAGTGCCGTTAATCGTACCGTAAACGCTGAGCGATTTTGCCTTAATATCGCCCAAAATATAGCCGCGCGTACCGATAATCACCTCGTTGCACATAATATTGCCTTCGAGCTTACCGTCAATATGAATGGTATCGCCGCCCCAAATATCGCCTTTGATTTTGGTGTCATAGCTGATAATACTCGGCACCGGTGTGCTCGATTTGCGGCTCATCCGAGCGATTTTCAAATAAATTAAACGTTTCAAACTGCGCATTTTAACACTCCTTATGATTCATTCATACTCGGAATATTTACAAATGTCAACGGGTTCACATTACGGCCGTTGTATAAAACCTCGTAGTGCAAATGGCTACCGGTGGCGCGTCCGGTGCGTCCCACCTCGCCTATGGCTTGATTATATCCGACATTTGCGCCTTTCTTTACATACATCTTGTTCAAGTGTGCATATCTGGTAACAAAGCCGTTACCATGGTCAATTTCCACAAAATTGCCGTATCCGCCGCCGTTATACTCCGCTTTTACTACTCTGCCGGCTGCCGGAGCCGAGACACGACTGCCTTTGGCAGCACTGAAATCAACACCTTTATGACGAGCAATGCGTTTTTCAAGCGGGTCGGAACGGTTGCCGAATGTTGAACTCAAACGATATTTATATACCGGTTTGCCGAGCGGAACCGCACTCATGGCGGTTTTATACATATCAAGTAACTCTATACGTTCAAAGGTTGACGACATTTTATCCTGCAATTTTTTGCCAATTTCCACGTCTTTAAGCGGAACATATTTCCCGCCCTTGCCGTTTTTACTGCCTGCCAACGGATTAAAATACTGCTTTTGCTGACGCAGAGAATTATTTATTTCACCCAACGATTTTTTGATATCCTCGATTTCTTTGCCGGACATTTTTTCGATTTTATCCAAAATAACGATTTCTGCAGTCTCCAAACCTTTAACCGTCTGCTGCAATTTTTCCAGCTTTTCGCTCAGATTACCGATTTTTTCTCGCAAATTATCATTTTCTTTTAATACAATATCCTTTTGAATTAAGGCTTCTTTTTTGGTTATTTTATCTTCAACCTTATCGGCATCTATCCAATCTTCGGAGTTGGTAATCTGTTTCATCTTATCTTCTACTTCCGAAGCTCTTTCTTTATATTCCTGTAACTCATTCAGTCCGTTTCCGGCCTCCTCGACCGCCGCAACCACATCCTTGAGATTGTTTTGCAATGCCGAAACGTCTGACATTAAATCAATATAAGCATCACGAGTTTTACCGAGTTCGCGCTCTTTTTTATGAATAACGTGAGCGGAATGATGATAAGCAATATAATTGTATCCGGACCAGCAAAAAATCGCCGCCATCAATAACAAAAACCACACTTGCAACCGATGCGAGATATTAAATACTTTGGCCCGACCGCCGCTGCGGAAAATAATTTCCTTATCTGCCAGAAACGGCTTTTTCTCGGTATATTGTACCGGTTGTTTTTTGAATTTATATCTGTTTTTTTTCAAAAGGTTTATCCTCTCCAGCTTTTTCTGCCCCCTGTATATAATAAGATTTTGCAAAAATAAAGTCTTTTTTCAAGGTTATGCCAAACAATATACATACTCAGTTATCAATTTTAAGATGATAACCGCGCATTTTATATAGACTTTTTATTTTAGTGTCTTATCTTAATCCGTATGGAGGATAAACGATGAACATGAAATTTGATCCGAAAAAAATTACGCTGAAACATATTACTTATATTGTTTTGGCCGCGCTGGCGATTTATGCGGGGCAAAAGGCTATCGGCGGTAAGAAAAACGTTGAAGATTATAAAACTCAACCGCTTAGCCTCGGTAATATTGTCGAAAGCGTTACCGCTTCCGGCACCATTAAGCCGCTTTCAACCGTTTCTATCGGCACTCAGGCTTCGGGACGCATTGCCGAAATATACGTTGATTACAACTCCGAAGTTAAAAAAGGGCAGCTTTTGGCTTTAATTGACCAAGATAACGCCAAAGCCAACGTTGCACAGCGTGAGGCCGCGCTCGAAATAGCCCGAGCACAGGTTGAGGTTGAAGAAAACAACATAAAGTATTTCAAAAAGATTTTAGCAAGAATTTCGCAGCTGAATGCTTCAAAATATTCCACCGAAAAGGAACTGGAAGCAGCCGAACGCGACTATGATAATGCCATGTCACAATTGGCATTGGAAAAAGCACAGGTAAAACAAGCCGAAGCCTCGCTTAACTCGGCACTGACCGAATTGTCATACACCGAAATCAAATCGCCGGTGGATGGTATTGTTATTTCCAAAGCGGTTGAAGTCGGACAAACCGTAGCCGCCAGCTTTTCCACTCCGGAACTGTTTTCGGTAGCGGAAGATTTAACCAAAATGCAAATTGAAGCATCGGTCGTTGAAGCTGATATTGCCAAGGTTAAAGAAGGACAAGTCGTGCGTTTCAACGTTGACAGCTATGCTGATGAAAATTTTTACGGTAAAGTCGTACAGGTTCGCAACGAGGCGGTTACCACTTCAAACGTTGTTTCATATACCGTGGTAATTGAAATAGACAACAGCGATATGAAACTAAAGCCGGGTATGACCGCTAACGTTGAAATCATTACCGCAGATATTAAAGATGCGTTACTCGTACCTAATCAAGCCCTGCGCTTTTATATGAATGACGGCGATAATGCCAAACGCTATTCCGATCGCGGTATCTGGGTTATCCGTGACGGCAAACCGCAACGTATCAGCATAAAACTCGGTGTAAGTGACGATGCCAACACCCAAATTATTACCGATGAAATCAAAGACGGCGATATTGTCATTATCTCCAGAGCCGGAGGTTTTGACAAGGCCAAAAACCCGATGAGAATGAGGATGCCGCGTTAATGAAACCGTTAATTCAGCTGAAAAATATCCGCAAAAGCTATCCGCTTGATGGCTTTGATTTGGAAATTCTCAAAGGTATTGATTTAGAAATCAATGCCGGCGAGTTTGTGGCAATCATGGGACCGTCCGGCTCAGGAAAATCGACACTGATGAATATTCTCGGATGTCTTGATACCCCTACTTCCGGCAGCTATTTATTGGAAGGGCAAAATGTCGAAAATTTAAGCCCGGACGAGTTGGCAACCATCCGCAATCGCAAAATCGGCTTTGTTTTTCAGGGATTCAACTTATTATCCCGCACTTCGGCGATTGAAAACGTCGAATTGCCGATGGTATATGCCGGTATCGGCGATGCTGAGCGTCGCAAAAAGGCCGAAGCAGCCTTAACTAAAGTTGGCTTGGCCGAGCGTATGTATCATCAACCTAATCAACTTTCCGGCGGTCAACAGCAGCGCGTGGCAATTGCCCGAGCCATTGTTAACGATGCACCGATTATTTTTGCCGATGAACCTACCGGCAACCTCGATACCAAAATGAGTGTTGAAATCATGCAACTGTTTTCTAATCTCAATACCGAATTGAAACGCACCATTATTTTGGTAACGCACGAAGAAGATATTGCCCTTTATGCCAAACGTATCATTAAAATCGTCGATGGAGAAATCCACTCTGATACCATCAATAAAACAAGGAAATGTAAATGATTGAGCTTAAGACCATTTTTAAAATTGCCATCAGAGCGATTGAAGCCAACAAAATGCGTTCGGTTTTGACCAGTCTGGGTATTATTATCGGCGTGGCGGCAGTGATTATCTTGCTTTCCATCGGCAACGGTACTCAGCAATCCATTCAAAACGAAATGCGCAGTATGGGCACCAATCTGATTATGATTCGTTCGGGAGCATCTACTTCCGGTGGTGCCAGAATGGGACGCGGCTCACAACCAACCCTAAAAAACGGCGATGCCGACGCCATTCAAGAGAAAGTCAATACCATAAATTTGGCCGTACCGGTAGTTAATGACAGCGGACAGCTTGTATATGGCAGTACCAACTGGTCTACAAGCATTGTGGGTACCGATAATCGTTATTTTGAAATCAAAGAATGGGATTTGGCTTACGGCCGTTTTTTCAGCGAAAATGACATTCGTGCCGCCAATAAGGTTGTGATTTTAGGGCAAACCGTTGCCACCGAATTGTTCGGTGATGTTGACCCTTTAGGTAAAACCATCCGGGTAAAAGGCCTGCCGTTTGTGGTTATCGGCACCTTAACCGCCCGCGGCCAAAGCGGTCCCGGACAAGATCAGGATGATATGGTTTATATTCCTCTCTCAACGGCACAGAAAAAAGTTTCCGGCACCCAGTTTCCGGATATGGTAAATCAGCTGATGTTACAAGCCAGAACTGCCGAAGATACCTACACTTCACAAGAAGAAATCAAAGCATTGTTACGCCAGCGCCATAATCTCGGCATAAACAAAGATGACGACTTTACGATTATGAATTTTACGCAATTTATGGAAATGATGCAGAATTCATCCCAGACCATGACGATTTTCCTCGGCTTTATTGCTTCAATCTCGCTAATTGTCGGCGGTATCGGTATTATGAATATTATGTTGGTTTCGGTTACGGAACGTACGCGTGAAATCGGTATTCGTATGGCTATCGGTGCCAAAAGTTGGGATATCAGATTGCAATTTTTGATGGAAGCACTGATTTTATCACTAATCGGCGGTTTAATCGGCGTGTTATGCGGCATAATCGGCGTGATTGTCCTGCCGAAAATAACCTCAATTACGGCAGTACTGTCAACATTTTATGTTCTGTTGCCGTTTGGATTTTCCGGAATTGTCGGACTTATTTTCGGTTTCTTCCCGGCCTACAAAGCCTCGCTCTTAAACCCGATAAACGCCCTCCGCTACGAATAACGTTTATTTTCCTTGCGGCTTAGTCCACGGTTTACCGTTCAATAAAAAGTCGGGAAGTTTTTCCAAAGAAGACGCACCGGCCGCTTTAGCATGACCGCCGCCGCCGAATTCGGCCGCTATTTTGGAAACATCCACATCGTTTTTATAAGTGTAAAAAGTCAAATTCCAGCGATTTTTCTTGTTCATAAAGAAGTTGACCATAAAATCAAAATCGCGATTATTTTCCAATGAATCAAAAAATTCCGATTGTCCCTGCGCCATATTCGAACAAATGCATCTCAAGCCCTTATATTCGCTTTCAAAACCCATACCGCGCACCAGACGATAGTTGCGATGGCGCACCCACGAAAGAATGGCGTTCCCCTTCTCCACCATTTCTTTGATATTAACTTCGTTATTAATCAGCTGAGTCCAAATTTTATCGGTCGGACGATTAACTCCGAAAGTCTGCACCGCATATTCAAACGGACGCACGCGACGATCGCGCAAATCATAGATATCGTTCAAGCCGAGCAAACGCAAACCTTCCGGCAATTCTTTATCGGGATAAAAATACTGCCAGGTCAGCACCAATGCCGCCGTTCCGGCTTCCCGTTTGCCCTTAATCGGCTCATATTCGCCATTTTTCATCAGTTCTTCGTATTCATTGATAACCGAAATATGGTGGTCAATCCAGGTGAGGTCGATTTTTTTATTCAGCTCAAACATATACTTTACCGGCAAAGCGATATCGCAAATCACGATTTTATTGTGTTTTTCGATTTCTTCATACGGAATTTCCATATCATGATTCAACCCCATCAGCTCCGTTTCCGGAAACTTAGATTTTACGATGGCGGCGGAACCTTTCCCGTCATGGTCGGCAATATGATATATACAAAGCATCTTTTTCTCCTCACAGTTCAATGGTTAATCCGTCATACGCCGGTTGCATAAACGGCAAGCATTGCCGCATAACCGCATCATAATCGCAATCCGGCCCCAAATGCGTAAAATATACCGCCTTCGGCCGTATCTGACGAATATAATCAAAATCTATTTTTATACCGGCATGATACAAAGTGGGTTCAATAGTCGTCAAGGGCATAATCAAAACATTAACATCAATTTTTTGCAAATAAGCCAAAGTTTGCGGTGGAATAATTTTATAATCAGGTATCAACACCACCCTGCCCTTGTTTAAGCAATAGCCGGTAGTCGTAACCGGGTGTCCGGCAAATTCCAACGGCACAACTTCAATATTGCCGATATTAAAGGCTTTTTCATGTTCTATAATGTTTGAAATCAGTTGCGGACGCGCGGTTCTTTCCTTAGAAGGGATATCTGCGAATACATATCCGAAACGTTTCCGCAACTCATCGATATGCTCGGCAACGGCATATACATTCAGCCCTTCATGCGTATGGTAACTGAATGCGCGCAAATCATCAATACCCATAACATGATCGGCATGAGCATGCGTATATAATACTCCGTCAACTTCGCTGATATTGCCGTCAATCATCTGATTGCGAAAATCGGCGGAAGTATCGATTAAAATACCGGTACCGTCCAGTTCAACATAAACCCCGGCCCGACCGCGACGGTTTTTCTGGTTCTGCGGATTGCATCTGCCCCAACCGTCGGAAATCGTCGGCACTCCCGGTGCCGCACCGCTGCCTAATATAATTATCCTATCCGTCATCTTTCACCTTATCAAACAAAGTCAGAAAATTTTCGGTGGTTATCGCCGCAATTTCTTCAATACTCTTATTTTTTATTTCGGCCAAAATCTGCGCCGTATTTACCACATAAGCCGGTTCATTACGTTTACCGCGGTGCGGTGTAGGAGCCAAAAACGGCGCGTCGGTTTCAATCAGTAGCCGATTATTCGGAACAAAAGCAAATATTCGCCGTAATTCTTCACTCTTTTTGAAAGTAATGATTCCCGATGCCGATATGTAAAAGCCTAAATCCAGAGCTGTCCGACATAATCTCTCGGAAGATGAGAAACAATGCAATTCCCCTCTGAACGGCTGTTTCTTATAATTTTCCGTCAGCAATTTTATCATCTCGTTGTCGGCATCGCGGCTGTGCACAATCAGCGGCAACCCGCTTTGTTGCGCTGCCTCAATATGACTTTGAAACACCTTAAGCTGTTGCGCCTTTATGTCGGCGTTATAATAAAAATCCAAACCGCACTCGCCCACGCCTACCACATACGGCGATTGTAATTGCTCCAAAATCACCTCGGCCTTAAAATTGTCATATTTATCAGCCAACTCCGGATGCAGCCCCGAGGTGGTGTATATGTTTTTATGCTTGCGGCAGAACTCGATAATCTCCGGGGTTTTCGCCACATCGTCGCTTACATCGAGAATATAATTCACTTTCATTTCGCGCGCCCGCAAAACCGTTTCTTCGCGGTCGCCGGCAAAATCTTCGGAATTTATATGACAATGGCTGTCCGTAAACATCTTATAACACCTTGCATATTTCGGTTAACAGCGTTATCAGCATAAAACGTTTATCCATATTTACACTGATGCAATCAGTAAATCCGCGTTGTGTTTTTTGCCAGCACTGATAAAGCGCTTCCACATCTTTACATTCATTGACGTGTTCTTTTAAAAACCGCTGAATCAGTCCTTGTAAAACGTTGAATTTCTCGTTATCCTTGGCAATTTCCGCGGTAAAATCAAGCATTTTGCTCATAGAATATCTGTTGCCGGCGCACAAAATTGCACACATTTCTTCGTAAATACTTACCGCATCGACATCGGCATATAAAATCGCTTTACCGATACTGCCGCCGCTCATTTCCGCCAATTTTTGCACCATGGCCGAGCTTAAGTCCGGTCGGTAGCGTCTGAGCAAACTGGCGACTGTGGTGTTATCCAACGCGTGTATCGGCAACTTAGCACAGCGCGAACGAATGGTCGGCAACAAACTGCCGGTGTTATGACTTATAAGCAGCAAAATCGTCCGTGCCGGCGGTTCTTCCAATATTTTGAGTAGTGCATTCGCGGCATTCTTATTCATATCATCGGCACTGTCTATAATAACCACGCGCCAACCGTCATTAAATGAGGTTTTAGCCAGAAACTCATTAACTTTACGCACGTCGTCCACTCTGATGAAAGCCGAGCGTTTATATGTTGCCAACTCCGCCTCATCCGGTGCCTCTCCGTGCTTAATGGCGCTGATAATCTTCTTTTTATCGGTCTCGGTAAAATCGCGTTCCAGCACCATTAAATCCGGATGCGAACCATTGGCAACCTGTTGAAAAATCGGCGAATTTTCCGAAATATTGAGCGAAGTGTATTCCGCCTTTTTCTTATCATCGGCGGCCAGCAAAAAACGGGCAATCTTATATGCCAAGGTTGCCTTACCCACCCCTTGCGGTCCGTTCAAAATAAAAGCATGATGCAGAGTGTCGGTTTTATAGGCACGCAAAAAAATCTCCTGAGCTTCGTCCTGTCCCAGTAAAAAATTATTGTTACGTGGTGTTATGCTCAGTTCTTCTTCCGCCATTAAATTCCCAATCTCTCCTCTATAACCCGCACAATTTGCCGATGAATGGTTTCAATATCGGCTTCGGCATTAATAACCGCACAGCGCTCCGGCTCCCGCGCGGCAATTTCCAAAAAACCGCGCCGCAGATTGTGATGAAACTCCATCTGTCTACTCTCAAAACGCAGTTCTTTAACTTCCATGGTTGCAGCCTTGGCTAACGAGCGCTTCATCCCGATTTCAGGGTCTATATCCAAAATAATTGTCAAATCCGGCTTAAAATCTCCGGCCACGATTTTATACAGCCCCTTAAGTGTGGCTATATCAACCCGCTTGTCATAACCGTAATACTGATACGCCTCGGTCGAGTCCGCATAACGGTCGGAAATAACCCACTTACCTTCTTTAAGTGCCGGCCACACCACCTTATTGAGATGGTTGCGCCGATCGGCATAATACAACAGACATTCACTTATGGCATCGAATTTATCTTTGTCACCGGTTACCAAAAGCTGTCGCAAAACCTGCCCTTCGGGCGTTCCCCCCGGTTCTTTGGTCAACACCGGCGCAATCCCTTTGCTTTGTAAATATTCGGCTAAAAGCTTTACTTGCGTCGATTTACCGCAACCGTCTCCGCCTTCAAACGTAATGAAACGTCCGCTCATTACTTGGCTCCGAACAAAAAGTATTTAACATTGGTCCAAAATCTGCCCCAAAGTCCGACTTTTTGTACGTCTGCGGCTGCAACCAACGGTACTTCCAACGCGCTCTGTCCTTCGGCTTCAATCTTTAATGTGCCAATTTTATCGCCGGCCTTAATCGGTGCCTTAACCGGCTCGTCAAATTCCGCCGTAGCTTTCACGTTATCTTTCTGACTGCCGTGCACGGTTTTGATTACGTCGTTTTCAACCGTCAGGTCAACGGTTTTATCCTTGCCGTACCAAACTTTGGCCGTTGCCACGCTCTGACCTTTTTCAAACAGCTTATAGTTGGAAAATTCGCGGAAACCCCAACTCATCAAACGTTCACTTTCTTCCGAACGCTCTTTGTTGCTGCCCATACCGCTCATAACCTCAATCAGGCGCCGATCGCCTTTGGTGGCCGAAGCCGCCAGACAAAATCCGGCTTCTTCCGTATGTCCGGTCTTCAGCCCGTCAGCGCCGCTCATCGTGTATAACAGCGGATTACGGTTACCCTGTTTTATGTTGTTGTAAACAAACTCTTTTTCCTTAAAATAATGGTATAAATCCGGAAATTCTTTGATAATATGGCGCGATAAAATTGCCAAATCTTCAACCGACATTCTCTGATCCGGATGCGGTAAACCGGTGGAATTGGCAAAACTGCTGTTACTCAACCCGAGTTCTTCCGCGGTTTTATTCATCAGCTCGGCAAAATCTTCTTCCGAACCGGAAATATTTTCGGCCACCACGATACAAGCATCATTACCTGATTGAATAACAATCCCTTTGATGATGTTTTCAACACTGACATTATCGCCGATAGATAAAAACATGGTAGAACCGCCGGTAGCCGCACCGCCTTTACGCCACGCATTTTCGCTTACGGAAAACGTATCATCGAGTTTGATACTGCCGTCTTTTATTTTGCTCATCAAAATATAAACCGTCATCAACTTGCTCATGGAAGCAGGCGGTACCGGTTCTTTAATATTCTTCTCAAACAGATATTCGCCGGTATCATAGTCCATTAAAATAGCATTACGCGCCGCCGTTTCATAAGCATTTGCTTCAAATCCGCACAGCAAAGCCGCTGCCAAAATTCCCAAACCGTATTTATTCACTCTCATAATCTCTCCTATTTTTGCTCTATAACCGTGTCTTTAAAACCATAATATTTAATCTTTGCCTGCGCCACCTGAGCTTCTTCCCGTCGACTATACGGTCCCATCGATACGCGATAATATTTGGTACCGTCTTTGGTATACGGTACAATATGTCCGCTGCCGTATTCCTTCAGGCGTACGAGTTGTTGATGCGCCAAAGCATAGTTACTGAACGCACCGGTATGAATATAATAATATCCTTTCAGATATTGATAGGTATTGGAGGTTGAGGCCTTAGTGCTTTCCTTTTTCGGGTCAGCCGCCGCCGTACCGTAAATTCCCTTATTTTCGGCGGTTTTCACCTCCGCCGGATTCATCACGCCGATTGTCCCCGATTTGACCTCGCCGCTGGCCGAAGCCGCACTGCCGTATGCTACCGGCTCTGCGGTTTGTCCGGTCGGTTTATAATTCCCGGTTGCGACTTTTTTACCGCCGGATTCAGCATATATTGCCGCTTCGTCGGCTTTTTGTACTTCGGCCGAAATTTTACGCCGTTCTTCCGACGACTCATACAACGAATGAGCCGGCTCCTGCACGATATCCGGAGCGGCGGTACTCACTTTGCCGGTCAGCATGGCTTCTTTAAGCTCTTTACTTTCTTTGGCCATAATTTCCACCCGCACCCGAGTTGTTCCCTGCCCCATATATCCGAGCAGTTGCGCTCCGCGTTTGGATAAATCGATAATCCGGTCTTTAACATATGGTCCGCGGTCGTTTACCCGCAAAACCACCGAGCGTCCGTTCTGCAAATTGGTAACTTTAACAATACTCGGCAACGGCAAAGTGCGGTGTGCCGCCGTCAGAGTGTTCATATTATAACGCTCACCGTTGGCGGTTTTTTTGCCGTTAAAATCCTCGCCGTACCACGAAGCCATACCTTCTTCTTTGTAATTATAATCTTCTTTCGGATAATACCACCGACCGGCTACCTTATACGGATTACCCACCTTATAAATTCCGCCGTAGTCTTTGATTATCCGTGCCTGTGCCTCCGGCGACATTCCGGAAAGTTCCGGAGTTCCGGTGGTACACGAGCTCAACAGCGACATAATACCGCAAAGCAATAAAATATGTTTTAATAAACTTTTTGTATCCATCTCTTATCCAACAGTAAATTTTCCTCACCCACCAAGGGCTCTTCTCTAAACATAATTATTGTTTATTTGGTCCGCGATTTTTTGGTCGGAACCGGAACTTTAAAACCGTGACCGGCATCATAGTTTTGAATTTTATTCAAGAGCCGATAATCAGGATATCCGTCTTCCGGCAACCGGGCTTTATGTTGCAAAAACTTGACGCATTCGCGGGTTTGCGGCCCTAAACGCCCGTCCTCTTTTATTTTCTTTGAAGCTATCTTATTATAGAACTTCTGAATTTGCAAAATCTCGTCGCTGTTCATGGTGTATTGTTGCTCAGCCGTCAGCGGCGTCCATTTTTTATTGTCATCGGCAATATAATCGGCCAACGTTACAACAGCAATCGCATAATTATCTGAGCGGTTCCAAATCATCACCCGATTAAAGTTGGAGAACACCATATACGCCGGACCTTTTCTGCCGTCAGGCAAAATTATTGCCGCCTTCATATCGTCGTCATACGGCAATTTAGAGCCGGCATAAGTAGTTACCCCGAGTTTTTTCCACTCGCTGATTTTCTTGGTATTTTTGCGACCGGTATCTTTTAAGTCAAAATCCCATGGCAACTGAATCCGCATTCCCCACGGCTCGTCATGTTTCCACCCGAGTTTAGTCAAATAATTCTCGGCCGAAGCCATGGCATCCGGAAAAGAGTTCCAAATATCTGGCACTTTATCGCCGTCATAATCAACCGCATAATTGTTGTAGGTTGAAGGCATAAACTGGAAGTGCCCCATCGCACCGGCCCACGAACCCATCATCTTATCTTCGCTCAAGTTGGTTTTATCCATTATTTTCAACACATTATACAATTCTGATTTAAAAAATTCGGAACGGCGATTTTTATAACTCAAATTGGTCAAACTATCAATAAGATTATGCTTGCCTTTGTTTTGCCCAAAATTGGTTTCAACCCCCCAAAATGCCACGATATAGTTAAACGGAACATTATATTCCTCTTCCATTTTGGCATATTTTTTCTTGATATCTTTATAATGTTTGCGCCCTTCTTGAACCCGTTGTTTATTAACCAAACGATTGACATAGGTACAGGTTGTCAGCACAAATTCGGCCTGTTTTTTATCTTGTTTAACCACATCAGGGGCTTTATGATAATAGTTTTTCCCCTTATAAGCCTTATCCAGAGTTTTTTGCGAAATTCCCTTGGCCAGCATTTCCCGTTGCAGGTTTTGGATAAACTTATTCCATTCCGCCGGAGGCTCATCCGTATTTTGCGGCGTTGCTGCACAGGCCGGTGTATTTATGAGCGCCCCCAACAAAACAAAAATGTAAAATATGTGGTAAAAAGTCTTTTTCATAAGCTCCTCTATTTATTCCTAAGCGGTTATTCTAAGACAAATAAATTTTAAAGCTATTAAAACCACATAATTATCCCCTGTTATATTGCACACAGGGGATAAAAAAATATCTGATAAATAGAATTATTCCAAATTAGTTTGCAACGTATCGATTATTGCCTTGTTAACAATCGAATCTTTCAAAGTATCCGTTTTATTTATAACGGTATCTTTAGCAGCAACGCTGTCAACCGGCGCAACACTTTCCGGAGCCGGAGTTTCTTCCGTTTTCATCACAATCGGTTTTTTCGCGGGTTTGTTTTGCGGCAAAACCAATCTTACCGCACGTTTGCCGGTGTATTTATCTAAATTTGCATCACTGACGATTATAATTTTATGACCTTCCAGAAAAAGCCCGCATCCGCCGTTTTTGCTCATAATGGCATTATTGGCATCAACCTGCACATAACTCGGCTCATCGCCATCGTTTAGATATACGCGTCGCAGCGTGCTTACCGACATATCGGCATCATATCCGCTGTTTGATACTCCGTGTGTCACTACCCATCTGTCTTTCAAGCGATTGCCCTCGCCGTCAAATACCGGAATATCCACTTGCGAAAGAGTAACATTGGTGCCGTAATAATCCTTTACCTCCACCGGAGTCGGATCTAACAACCCTCCGCTCTTGCTATCATTGGAATTACCCTTAAACGCCTTACTGCACCCCGTCGGTAACAACATCATGGTCGCCAACAATATCGGACCGAATGCCTGTTTGAAATGTTTTTCTTTAAAAGTCATTTTCAACCTCATTTTTAATATTGTCTAAAATATAACACACACTCTTGTTTTTGTCAACATTGTTTTCAAAAATATTGTATAAGCACACAAAAATAATTGCATCAAAAATTATAACGCTTAATATACACAATCATGAAAAAGGATGGATAATATGCTTAATATTCTGTGGACTTCGTTTTTTTTAATCAGTTTCATTGCCGCGGTTGTGCAAAGCCTTTGGCTCGGAAATGCCGGAATTTGGAGCGAAATCAGTAATCAGCTGTTTGCCGCCGCCACTAATGCTTTCCAACTGGCACTCAATCTTACCGGTATGCTCTGCTTATGGCTCGGCTTGCTCAAAATCGCCGAAAAGTCCGGCTTGACCGAGCTGTTGGCTAAAGCACTGCGTCCGCTGTTCAAAGTGATTATGCCGGAAGTCCCGGCCGACAGCCCGGCCATCGGCTCGATTGTGATGAATATGGCCGCCAATATTTTAGGACTCGATAATGCCGCCACCCCGATGGGATTGAAGGCTATGGAACAGCTGCAGAAAAATAATCCCAAAAAAGACGAAGCTTCCAATGCCGAAATTATGTTTATCGTCATCAATGCCTCGGCAATTACGGTTTTGCCTATTTCGATTTTAATGTATCGGCATCTGCAGGGTTCGGCTAATCCGAGTGCGGTGTTCGTACCGATTTTGCTGGCCACTTCCTGCTCTACCATTGCCGGCTTTTTGGCGGTAGCGTTGGTGCAAAAACTTAAGATTTTCAACCGCACGGTTTTGGCGTATTTACTCGGCTTTGCGGCACTGGTTGGCGGAATGTGTGCTTATTTTTATCATCTGTCGCCGGAAGCGCGTTTGCAATACTCAGAAACTTGTGGTAATGCTTTAATTTTATTCTTTATCTTTTTGTTTTTACTTGTAGGTTTTATTAAGAAACTAAATCTTTATGAAACCTTTATCGAGGGTGCCAAAGAAGGCTTTCAGATTGCCGTACAGATTATTCCGTATTTGGTGGCCATGCTGACGGCGATTGCGGTTTTGCGTTATTCCGGTGTTTTGGACGGTGTAGTCTGGTGCTTTGGTAAGTTTTTTGAGTGGCTCGGAGTTGATACCGGCTTTATTCCGGCCTTACCGACCGCACTAATGAAGCCGCTTTCCGGCAACGGTGCTCGCGCCATGATGCTCGAAACCATGCAAAACTACGGTGCCGACAGTTTTCCGGCGTTTGTATCATCGGTAATGCAGGGTTCGACCGAAACCACATTATATGTAATCGCTCTCTATTTCGGCGCGGTTAAAATCGCCAAAACCCGCCACGCCGTACCGTGCGCTCTGTTTGCCGACTTTGTGGGAATTACGGCAGCAATTGTATTCTCGTATTTATTCTATGAGGGTTAAAGATGAAAGTTTTGGTGCAAAAAGTATTATCGGCTTCGGTTACGGTGGAAAATCAGGTTGTAGCACAGATTGGCAGCGGATTTTTATTATTCATCGGAGTAGAAAAAGGCGATACGACAGATAAAGCCGATTATTTAGCAAAGAAAGTAGCAAATTTCCGTATTTTCAATGATAAAGATGATAAAATGAATTTATCACTTCAAGATGTTGACGGCGAAATTTTAGCAGTATCGCAATTTACCCTGGCCGCTGATTTAAGCCGCGGCAACCGCCCGGGATTTGATACGGCAGCCGCACCGCAAGAAGCCGAGCCGCTGTATGAATACTTTGTGCAAAAACTGCGCGAATATAATATTCCCGTGCAAACCGGCGTTTTCCAGGCCTATATGCAAGTGGCTCTCGTCAACGACGGCCCTTGCACCTTTATTTTACAAAAGGCTTAAGCAAAAAAATTTTTCCGTACCATGTAACACTTTGTTTTGGCGTCATCCTGAACGGACACGTCAGTGTCGTCGTGAAGGATCCAGTGATGCCATGCATCACATCGTTTCCTGAGAAACGATTGGATTCTTCGTTTCGTTAGCACTTTGCTCAGAATGACGTGCATCTTTTTAGCGACACTTTTCTTTACTTGTACCTTTATTTTGCAAAGATAATTCTGAACAAAATATCGCAATAAATAATCAGTGATTAATTTTTTGATTAAGTTTTGCATGCATAAGCACGGGATTTACGGCCACAGTGTCGGCTTGTGCCACATCGGTGTTCTGCTGACTTGTTTGCACAACATCGTTTTTAGGCGCTGGTGGAAAACGCTCTGCCATGAAAGCACGGAGCTGCGAAGCCTTTTCTTCTGCCGAAACACCGGCAGTGTCCAATTGTCGCGATAATGCCATATAATCTCGCAGATTTTGATAATAGCCTTCCGCATTGTCGACACCAATTCTCAGCAACGCTTTCAAATCATTCATCGACGCACTTGTGAGGTGTTCGTTCGTTTTTATATCGGTATTTATACCAGCATAATAATTATTGGTAAGCTCCTCTTGTGTCGCAGGATTATTTTGCGACGCCCCGTGTTCTTCCAAATAAGCACTGAGTAAAGCATTTTCTTCATCCGTGCGATAGCCGTCTTTATCTACCTGCATTACCAACTCTAAATATGCCATAAGATTCTTGGAATATCGTTCGGCATTGTTGGCATTGTGCATCATCACCGCTTTTAAGTTAGAGTTGCCGACAACAGGAGCATCTTTTTTTTTATCTTTATCTGATTTATTTAGTTCATAAGCCGGACTAAGCAGACTTTTTTGTAAGTCTTCATTCAGTTCAAAATCAGGGTTAACATATTGCCGTACATCACCCAAACCTTCTACATATTCAAACATAGCCGCCACCCGTTCATGATAGCGATTAAGTGAATCTTGAGTGCCGTCTAAAGCAAACATCGTGAGTGTTCTTCCTCTACTTTTGGCCTGCTCGGAG
This sequence comes from Pseudomonadota bacterium, assembly GCA_918234285.1. GTDB lineage: Bacteria > Pseudomonadota > Alphaproteobacteria > RF32 > CAG-239 > RUG410. Next base: position 17,468 of record CAKJXZ020000032.1, read on the forward strand.
TACGTTGTTCCCGGACGATTATTTTTTTTCAGCCATTGTTCATACACATAGGTCGCAACATAACCCTCCGGATTCTCCATCTGCGGGTTTTGTTGTAACTTATCTTTCACTTCACTCATATCTATGCCTAGTTTATCAAAATACTCCAAATTACCGGTAGCTTTATACACATCAAGTGCTAATCCGGCTTCAGCCATATTGGATTTAATTTCATTAAGCATATTTAATTTGGACATATATTGCGGCGGTAGGTCATATTGAGAGGTACCGCCATACCTGTCAGTAAATGTGTGAGACATCTCGTGCACGGATATCGATTGTATCCGTGCAAAATTATTCTTTTCATCAAAAAATTTCTTATTATTTTCTAACTCCTCAGGGGTAGGATTATATTCAGCGATATATTTATCGTAATTTTCCGAACTTATGGTAGGTACCCTTATTTTGATATTACCGGTAGACACCGAAGATGAACCTCCTATTCCATCATAAACAGTTTCAGTTTCATCTTCTGCATTTAACCATTCATAATAATCATCTTTTACGATTTGTACTGAAATCATAGTATTATTTTGATTTAAGACTCCAAATCTCTCTAACCTATCCTCAAGCAATAATTCATTATAGTACTTTGAATAATCATAAAAATACTCACGTTGAATCGGATGATAACTGATTTCATCACCCACGTAGTAGATATTATCATTTGTATCGGTGTCAAGTTTATCCCAACTGTATAAATAACTCCTTTTACCATCTTCTTTGATTTCCAAATATCGATATGCTGTTTGCGCTAAGGTAAAAGAATCACTTTCCGCATCGTATTTAATATCGAAGCCATACTTATTCAAAAGACGTGTATCGTTAGGAACAGGTATGCCCTTAGTAGCCGTTTCCTCGGCAGTTGTCTCCGATGCAACGACTGCGGCATTTTCTTCCGTATTTTCCGGTTCAGCTGTCATAACTATACTCCGATTACATTTAATGCTTTAAGTCTATCTTATTTCCCCCTTTTTGTCAAGTACTTTTGCTTATTCAGATACTTTCCGAATATTTTATCATACACCTTAAAAACCGCTTGACAACTTATACAAAAAAGATAAAATTATTGCAGTTTTATTTATTATTTTTTCAAATCAAATTATTAGCTTATGATTTTGAACTACATTACTTGTTCCGGGACCAATGAGTTCACGGACATTGAGGGACTTGTGTCTCTGATGAGAGAATTTCTGCTTGGCGAAATCGCCGTGCAAGTCTCCGCAAAGCAATCGCCTGCCGGCGGTGCGCGGATTGAATGGATTCATGAACTGACCGCCTATTTGCGCGACCATCACGTTTCCATCAACGCGGCGCTCCACATCAACCGCGAATGGGTTGAACAACTCTGTCGCGGCATTGTGGTTCCGGAGTTACAAGAGCTTATCGATTTGCAGGATGTCGACGGCTTACCGTTGTTTAAGCGTCTGCAGTTGAACTTCAAGCTCGGACGCGATGACGTACGCGAGGATTGCGACGAAACTCTGATTGAGTTGCAACACCGTCTCAAGCGCAAATTCATTCTCTCTTGCAACGAGAGCAACGAGCGTCTGGTGCGCAGGCTTTATTTGCTGGGCTTGCACTTTGATTGCCTGTATGACTCATCGTTCGGTACGGGTATTACGCCTGTTTCTCGTGAGGCTCCGCTGTTCGCAGACATTCTGCAGGGATATGCCGGCGGTATTAACCCCAGAAACGTATCCACGGAACTGAGCCGAATTGCCTTTGCGGTAGACCACGCACCGTCCGTCGGTAATATGTACGTCGATGCTCAGAAGGGCCTGGAAGACGAGCAGTCACACCTATCACTCGATAAGTGCCATCGCTATCTTGCCAATGCCACTTACTGGTACAAGCAGTATCGTTACCTGAGAGGTCATTGATTGTTGAACGTAAAATCAAAAAGCTATGGATTACTTAACCAGTGTTCAATTCTTGGCTTGTTTGCTGATGTCTCTGTCTTGTGTTTTGTTTGTGGGCGTGTTCTTACCGAGTTGGTTTGTTGCTCATCCGCGTCGCTTTTGGGTGGCTCGGCTGACTTACAAAGATGACAAGGAACAGCAGAGCTTTGTTCGCTTTGTGTGGTTATCTGCCTGGATGACGGCTTTAATCGGTTCGTATGTTTGGCTTATTACACTGCCAATGAGCAATGCCCTGTTGGAAATGGCACAAGTAATCTGGGGTATTTTCCTCGTATGGATTATTGCCAAAGCTTTCGTAGCGTTGTGTATTTTACTGCAGTATACCTGTCTTGCTCTTATCCGGCTCAAAAACTGGATATTCCATAACAAGCCGCTGTTTGTTAAATACGAAAAGTTGCATTCGCTTAAGCGTTAAGTAAAAAACCGTCGGTTAACTACCGGCGGTTTTCGCTTTTATAATGGGCTAATCAAAGCGCTATTGACCACAAACCGTGCAAATTGCAATATTCATAAACTTTGAGCGGTTTGTCTTCGCTTGCAATATAAAAATCGGCCGCCGGTGCTTCATTTGGCTTCAAATATTTAATTTGCACCCCGTTCAAGGTTTCCAGCACAATCCATTGAATATAGTGCGCTTCAATCATCGGATGGTCGACACTGCCGATATTAACGTGAATTTTATTGCCTTCGCGGCTCCATACCGGCACATGCTTTTCGGTGGCAGCATCCACCGTGTTTTCGCTCAGCTTTTCCATTTCCGTACCGCAGCAAATCATCGGCACACCCGATTTATGCATCATCATCACCAAATTGCCGCAGTGTTTACATCTGTAAAATTCCATCAATTTTCTCCTTCAGCTTGTTGTCCGTTATTTTTAGTGCAATAGTCATTTTGTTGCAAATAATACATTAAGGCAATATCAGCATCGCGCACTTCTTTCGGACGTTCGTCGAGCGGTATATTTTCCTCATTATGCTTGGCAATAATATCTTTGAAATAAGGCAGAAGCTCATCAATGGCTTCCTGCGGCAAACGACAAGTATAACCGTAATCTTCCGACGCACTTTCAAAGTCGAGCCACAGATTATTCCGCAGATAAATGATACAGGTATTATCTTTATACTCCGCATTCAAGCTGCGTGTAACCGAAGCATCGGATAATTTTTCATTTTCTTCCAGCCCGAAATAATCCTGTTTACCGGCACAATTATTCAGCGCATAAATCAATCCGTCATACATATATTTAGGCAAATATTTATAACGCGCCACATCCTTATTTTTCACCAAAATTTCCATATCGTCAAACCCGTGAACGTTATTCAACAGGGTTTTCGGCACGTTAAGCTCATAATGTCCGTATTTCAAATAGCAATTATTATCCTTTTCGCCGACAATCTCCAATACCATTCTTCCGCGAACGGCCTTGTCCGCACGACAGGCAATAAGCGATCCCATAAATTCCGGCTCGAATACGTCCAATTTAACCTCGATTTCCGGCTGTTCCAACGTTTTCTCCGGCAATTGATTGACATCCGGCGTCACTATTATATTCCCCTGCGGCGTACTATCGGTATTTTGCAAGGTGCTGATATCCGGTGTATTTTCTGCGGCAATATCGGCATCGATATCCGCATTTGGCTCCGAATTATCTGCGTTTTCATCAGCAACAACGGTCGCTTTCGGATGTGTAACCACCAACAAACCTTTATCATCTTCGGAATCTCTGCCCAGCATTCTCTGCGGTATTTGCGCTTGTACCGAAGATACCGCCACTCCGACACAAAACAACAGACATATTGCCAATTTACCGTACATTTGCCGCATTTTATCCTCCTTAAGATATTTAATCTCAAGCAACATTATAATAAATATATCATAAAAATAAAACATTTTTATCATTTTATACATAAAAAGAAAGGAGCCGTCATAAACAAACGCTCCTTCCTTCCGCCTTGTTGAGATTGCCGCAACGGCCAAAGATAATACGCAACATCCGACAATCTGACAACACAGGCCTGACACGCAGCATATCCGGTAAAATAATTATTGTAATTATTTAATCTGTTACGATGCTTATGTGCCGTTTCTTTCCGATTGTTTAGAGTTTAATTGCTTAAAAACATCACAACTCGTTAAGAACAGCATTAATATATAGCAATAATCTCCGCTTTCAATTATTCCCCGACCAAAGATCATATTCTGCTTGCAAGATTATGTCGAATATGATATATTTCTACCGATTGGAAGGAATGAAATGTCGGTTGCTTACAAAGAGACGATCAAAAAAGAACGCTGGGGACATAAAGAACTGGTGCGCCGGTATGATAACGGCGACGTTGAAGAACTTTGTACCGAATACGACCAACGCCGTCAATGCGATAAAGTCATCAACCGCACCGTCAAACATCCCAACGGCTCCGAAGAAAGCTATAATCAATGGAATCAACTGGAACATCAGATTTTGAGCGACGGCACCGCGCTCTGCTACAACAACGGTATTCTGCATACCAAACATTTTCCCGACGGCTCTACGCAGAATTTTTACGAAAACGGTAATGTTTCGTCTTATAAAAGTGCCGACAAAACGTTGCTTATCTTTTATGACGAGGACGGCAACGTTACATTAAAGGAAGATCATGCAAAAAAACATTTTATTGCTTATGATTCGTCCGGCGAGATAAAATATGAGTTTTCACCGGAAAAGACCTATATCAACCTCAAATATATCAAATCTTTCAAACTCGGTGTCAAGGACCGCAACAAAGAAAATCATTGGGTTGAAAACACCGCGCTTAATCCGACCAAAAAGACCGTTCTTTTCTTTGGCGGCGATGCAACTTATAATGCCAAAGAAGCCAACGGATATCTTAATTCGGTTATTGATATTTTTGCCGTAGACGATGAACAACTAAACGATATACAACTTGTTTCCTGCTATCGGCAAAAGACTGTTGATATATTTGCCCATTATTTGGAGAAAACTCAAAACGACTTTAATGTCGAAAATTTCAAGGCAGACATCCGTCGACGCGAAATATTGTTGAAACTTATGCCGTTTATGGCGCAAAAAATTGATGGCGTTTGGGAACGCATTACGCCGCAACAGTTATACGCCAATTTTCGCAATCTTATGCTGATGAGCCATTGTTACGGTGCCAAAGATATCTGCACGGTGGCTGATGTTTTGCGGCAAACCATGGGTAAACTCGGCTACAGTGCCGAGGTACAAAAGCACGCCTTGCGGCAAGTTGTTTGCATAACCAACAACACTCCGCGCGAATTTAACGACAACACCGGCTTTACCGTTTTTCATCGCTATTCGGTATATGACGGACAATGGAAAAAACAATATGACAAGCATTATTCAAGCGATTATCCGGTGTTTTTGGAAGACTATCCGCCTTTGCGGCAATATAAAAGATCCAAAGCAGCTTTCATTAACTTGAATAAAAACGAGATGTTGTTGGTCTTTAACAAAGTTTTGCATTATAAATGCGATAGAGACGAACATAACTCTGCTTTTTGGACGGTTGATAAAAAAATGTTGAGTCCGGTCGGTAAAATGCAGGCCGAGCTTATCAAATGTCTGGGGCGGCATTGGCTTAACGACAACGGCGAAATTACAAGTGCCGTCGAATTTATGAAACAAAGCGTGCAAAACCTGAAATTGCGCCAACAAATATCCGCCGCTCTCATTGCCGGACGCAAGTTGCAAAAAGATAAGATGAATCCGCTGCTTAATCATTCGATTTTAAGCTCGGCTTATGAAAAATACAAATGCTCCGGATATCCGACGGAAGAACACGGTGCCTGGAAGCTGTTGTCGGAACAGGCCCAAAAAGATACTCCGCAAGAAAAATGTATGGGATTATATATGGACGTGTTGCTTAACTTTAAGTCACGCGACTAGCCTTTATATTCGGATTTGAGTTTTGACCAGATATTGGTATCAACGAATATATTTTCGGTCGGCGAAGTTCTGTCTTGCCGTAAAACACCGTCGAGATGATATCCGGCCCTCGCCGCCACATTGGCCGAGCGGGTATTGCGCGTATCGTTAATGATGATGATACGGTTAAAGCCGTGAGCAAAAACCTCTTTTTCCAACAATTTAACCGCCTCGTTCATGTAACCGTGACCGACTTCGGATGAGCGCAACCAATAGCCTATTTCGCCGCATTTCCAGGCAGCATTGACCTTCATAAAGTCAATCAAACCGAGCAATTTTCCGTCGTCTTTTTTTCTGACAATATAGGCATAGCCGATTTTTTCCCGCCAATTCTTTTCACACCAATTCAACAACCAGCCGAATTCATCCTCTGCCTTTTTGTTTTCAAGCGCCCACGGCAACCATGGTAACAAATCAGTGCGCGATTCATCAACTGCCACAATCAATTCTTCGGCCAACTTAAAAGTGGCGCGGGCACGTTTTAATACAATTTTTTCTCCTTGGATGGTGTGCGGAAAATTCATCTTTATCTCCTCTGTTGTTTTACCTCGCCTATTGTATTTTAAATCCGCGACCTTGGCAACAAAAAATTTACCTAATATTGATATTTATAAGCTATAATGTCGTTGTTTGAAGAAGGAGACGGATATGTCGGAACATCATCACAAAATGTGTGACCATCACCACCACAAAGTCAGTGAAAAATCAATAAAATTGTTGATACTTTCTTTTGTTATAAATATGCTGCTGTCGTTGGCCGAAATAATCGGCGGAATTATTGCCGGCAGTGTAGCGCTGATTGGCGATGCTCTGCATAACACCTCAGACGCACTGTCGATTTTGATTGCGATTATTGCTTATAAAATCGGGCATCGTAAGGCTTCGCTCAAATATACTTACGGTTTTAAGCGAGCGGAGATTATCGGCGGCTTTGTCAACCTGATTTTATTGTTTATATCCGGTTGTTATCTGCTGGTTGAAGGGATTGAGCGTTTGATAAGCCCGCAACAAATCGACGGAATGATGATTGTAATTATCTCGGTTTTAGCGTTAATTATCGACACTGCAACCGCCAAAATTTCGCACCGACACGCTCATCACAATACCAATATGCGTATGGTATTCATTCATAATCTGGCCGATGCGTTGGGCTCGGTTGGTGTGATTGTTTCCGGCCTGTGCGTGATGTGGTTCGGTATTTATCGCCTCGACGGGATAATCGCCCTTTTAATTGCCGGTTACATGATTTTCCAGGCGGTGGTATCGTTTCCGAAAATCGTTAATATTCTGATGAATGCCGCACCGGAACATCTCAATCAGGACGAGATTATTAAAGCCGTCTGTTCCGTAAAAGGAGTGCGCAACGTCCATCATATTCATCTTTGGAGCGTAAGCGAACATACCGTTTCGCTCGAGTGCCATGTTGAAACCGAAAATCCGGATGCGGTTAAAAAGATATCCCATTTATTGGCGGAAAAATTCGATATACACCACAGCACCATTCAAACCGAAACCGGTCATAACTGCCACGAGTGCGAACTTTAGAAATTATTGCGTTCGACATCCAGAAAATAATCTACCGTAGCTTCTTCCAAAGCCCCTACTGCCGGTTTGTCACAGACAATTATTCCGTGCGGATGACGTTGCAGCGCCGAGATTGTCCAAACGTGGCTGATACCGCCCTCGATTCCGTGTTTGAGTGCCTGTGCTTTATTGGCACCGGTTGCTAAAATCATTACTTCTTCGGCATCCATAACCGTGGCCACTCCCACCGTCAGCGCCATAGTCGGCACTTTGGATAAATCGCCGTCAAAAAAGCGCGAATTGGCCTTAATCGTGCTCTCGGTCAGGGTCTTAACCCGTGTACGCGAACAAAGCGAAGAAAACGGCTCGTTAAAGGCAATATGCCCGTCCTCGCCCACACCGCCGATAAACAAATGCACTCCGCCGGCTTCTTTGATTGCCAGTTCATAATTGCGGCATTCTTTGGCAAAATCCTTGGTCATACCGTCGAGAATATGAATATTTTTGCGTTGAATATCAATGTGATTAAAGAAATTTTCAAACATAAAATAATGATAACTCTGCGGATGCTCCGGCGACAGACCGATATATTCATCCATATTAAAAGTCACAACATGCTCAAACGAAACCTTGCCGGCTTTGTTGAGTTTTATCAGCTCGGCATACATTCCGAGCGGCGTCGAACCGGTCGGAAGCCCCAACACAAACGGCTTTTTCGCCGTCGGCCGAAAATGATTGATTTTATAAGCCACATACTGCGCTGCCCATTCGGCAACATTTTGTTTGTCCTCTTTTATAATCACTCGCATAACACTAATCCTTACAATGTTTGATATCTTAATCATTAACACCGAAAAAAACAAAAGTAAACCGTATAATGAGTTTGAATGCATAATCCACAATTGAATATTCACCAATAAAAATTCACTTTATTTTCATGCGAAATCACTTTATAATAGTGTCTGTTTGGAGTAAGCCGATGTTTAAAAAAATCATACAATTTCTGCTCATAACGTATAGTCTTATTTGTTGTATCATATTTATTATCGGCTTTATTTATTTATTTGCACAATCTTTGTACGGTAATTTTTCCATACGTCAGTTTGTATTTCATTTTTCCGTTCTTTCGACTATGGATATTTCCGTTAAAACGGTTATATTTATATTGGTTCCCATCTTGTTGTGCGGATTTTTGATATTGTACGCTATTAAAAGACCGTTATTATGGTTACGTCATTATATTTCGGAAACTGCCATTGATAAATTGCACCGACACGACTGTTTATTGAGTTTTATCACTTCAACAATCGCCGCGCTCATCGTTATTGTGACAATTTCCGCATATTCCTACCCGTTGCCGCAAATTATAAAACAGCTGAAATATTCCTTAGAAATCATCAACGGTTCCAAACATTACGACACGATTATAGATGAAAATTTCACTGATCCGGCTTCATTGCAATTTGCATTAACACAGCCGAAAAATCTTATTGTCATATTTACCGAATCATTGGAATATACTTTTGCCGACGAAAATGCGTTTGATACAAATCTTTTACCGAACCTTACACAACAACAGGGCACGTCATTTTTCGGCGATACGGATTTGAGTGAAACCAATTGGACCTTTGCCGGAATGGCCGCAGCTTTTTGCGGTATAACCCATAAGGTGTATATTCCGAAGCGCGAGTTGTCGGATAAACTTGTTTGCATCAGTGATATTCTGCAAAAAAACGAATATAACCTGTATTTTTTCAAAGCAGCACCGCTTAAATTTTCCGCCGCCGGAGATTTTTTAAAGAAGCACGGATTTTCAAATATTTACGGAGCAGATGAATTACAGTCAGTTTCTGCGGAAAATGTTTATAATCTTCATTTTATCGGTCGCACCTTGGAAGATTCCGCTTTGATGAAAATATTCCAAGAACAAATTGAAGAGCTGGCTCGTTCTCCCTCTCCTTTTATGGCCGTAGCCTTAACCGCAAACACTCATCCCTTCCATGGTCACACCGAAAAACAATGCCTCAAGAAATATAACGATATGCGGGACAGTATATTGTGCAGCGATAAAATATTGGCTTCTTTTGTTGAATGGTTTAAGAAGCAAGATTTTGCCCAAAATACGACTCTCCTCATCTTGGGCGACCATCTGATGATGTATAACGATGTGCAACAATATCTTGATAAGTCCGAAAAAAGAGAAATATTTAATATGATGTGGGGTTATGCTGCCCCAAAAATCAGCCAAAAGCGACAATTCAACCAATTTGATTGGGCACCGACACTGTTGGAAATGGCCGGTTTCAAATGGAATGGGCATAAATTTGCCTTAGGTACATCTTTGTTATCATCGGAAAATACCTTAATGGAAATATACGGAGACGATTTGAATAGTCGTCTGATAAAGAATTCCGAATTATTCGAAAAAGAACTGACAGTTCCTTCTGCCGATTGATTTTCTTGCCGAATGTGCCGCCACATGATTTTCATTACATATTGACATTTACGCTGATAGTGCTATCATTATAACGCTTTTATATATAATGATATTCTATAATTGATTTATTATTTATTGAATTGGGTTTACAGTGGCCTGATGATAAATTTAAGGTAAGTCAAGCTTGATGTTCGTTAGAGTAAAGCAGATTGTCTGTCTGGCGGCTGCTTTACGGCAGTTGTTATGTTTCCTCCGACAATCTTCACTAATTTCGGCCTACGGGAAACAGGGCGAGACTTCCAAAATTTTACATTATGGATTCTACAAAAATGTTTGCACCGAAAATGGTGCCGGTATCAACCGTGTGCAGCTACATTGTGTATTACACCGGTGCAATCTTCTGGTTTTTAGTGCTTTTCAACCCACTCTCGATGTTTCTGATTAACCTCTGTGCTCCCGCTTTGGCGGCAACATTGGCACACAGCAAAACCTATTGCGGCGACACAATCTGCGGGTTCTACACTTATTTGGCTCTCAAATGGCCTTTTAAGTGGGCAAAATGGTGGATTCCGCTGGATAAACTGCGCGACTACACTGTCAGAGAGCAAGAAATCTACTTTAACGATGTGCACCGCAGCAGGGAAGTTATGTGGGCTTTGAGTCCGGAGGCTTGGGCAAAGCTGATGAAAAACATCTATGCCTACCCGTTCAAGGTGCTAGCCGACGGTATGCGAGAGCGCAACGACTTGTTTGCAGCGTTGCTTGACCTGACTTCTGAGGAAGGTAGAGAACGCGAGCTCCTGAAGCAATATATGCACTACGGTGCATTGCCGAAGCCGCAGATGGAAATTCTGGTTGACAAGGTGCGTAAGGAGAGTTCTCAAGGCAAGCATGAGGTTTTGTTCCGCATTTTGTGTGACTATATTGAGCGTTGCGGTTTCAGTAAGGATATGACGGAGAGAATCATCAATGACGACACGGTATCGCAGTTGCTCAAAGATGAGGTCACCGACAACCTTTTGGCTCATAATCAGCGCATCAAGACTAAGTGTTTGTTCAACCTGAGCACACTTGAGCAAGTCGAGGCCTGGCAGAAATTCTGCGAAACCAACAAGAGGATTCATCCCATGGCCCAGCAGGAAATGAGCCTCAATCAGTACGCCATGTTCCACAAGCACGGTCACTCGCTTGATGCCGGTGCAATCGCCTATCTGCTGTGGCACGGCGATGAGAAAATGGCTGAGCAGATTTTCCGCAATGAGCCGAAATTCGGTATTCTCAATGAACAAATTGAGTTTGTGTTGCACAAGCACAAGGGCTTCAACTTGTTGTTGCAGGATGTCATCAAAGAAACCGAGGAAGATTTGCTCAAGCGCATCTCTAATCACGAGGAGCTGAGCATCGAGCAGCTGAACAAGGTGTTTGACTGCCCGTCGGCTACGAAATTGGTATGTGATTACATTGCCTTCCATCCGCTGCCGGACGACCTGCAGACACGGATGCTGGCATTACCGAACGCCTCCACGCTCATCAATCTTTATGATATGAGAGAGCTGAGCGACGGTGAGCGCTATCATCTCCTTCCGGAGTTGCGTAAAACAGCCGAAGAAAATAAGTGGCTTCCCTCAAAAGAGTGATTATATGCTACCCGTAAAAAAGCTGTCGGAGTAAAATCCGACGGCTTTTTTATTTGCCCGTTTTCTCAGTATCCCCCTTGACTCTAAAAAATTTTTTATTTATGGTATGCGCTGTAAAATGTATAATTATAACATTGAATTATTAACTTAAAATAACATAATTATGAAAAAAGAAATGACATTTATGGTGGCTACCGCAATTTTATTTGTTGCTGTTGCCGCGGTGGCTTTGTTTGTATGGCATTCGTGGTATTTATACTGCGGTGCGGTTCTTACCGGTTATGCAGCTCTTACGCTCCTGACCATCATCTTAAATCGTTCGCTCAACATTGAGTATCAATACTTCGGGCAATATATAAACGATAAAGGCCGTTTTTACGGCGTTGTCGCAGGTTGTTACGCAGCAGTCTGTCTGATTAACGTTATTTTATCGATTGCGACTCAAGGTTCTACAGATACACGTGTGTTACTTGCGATTATGAACTTGGTAATTGCATGGATATTCCTGATTTTCGCAGTATACTGTTGTGAAGGTAAGGATTGGTACTTATGGTTTATCAAAGCGATGTGCTGACGAAATGGTTATACATTAAAACATTATAATTTTAGAAGTAATATGATAAAGAATGATGAAATGCCGAAAATCGACCGCACAAAAAAGGTCTGCACGGCAGAGAAAGCGGACTTTACGACCGAACCAGAAACGTATGATATGAGTGAACAGGATTTCTGGATGCAAGTTTCCAGATTGGATAACCTCTAATAACTTCAGGCATATGATTACAGACAGAAGGAAAGCGGTGCTGCATTTAGCAGAAATACGGCACGGTGATTGGAGTGATATACAATCTTTGATTGCTCCGGAGCTGCTGGAAAAGTTCCGTATTCTGGGTTTTATCCGCCACGAAGGAGAAAAATGGCAAATTACCCCTATCGGTATTAAACAGTCATTGTTCTATCGTGAGCCGACCCCCGAAGAATGCGAACAAGGCCGTCAGATGTATGAGTTAAATATACTTTAAATTCCAGGCTTATGACGAAAATCGGTGTAACTGAGGTTAGAAAAATTCTGCTGGAAGTGCTTAGCGAATATACCGGACTTTGTGAAGGTGTTGTAAGTATACCGGATAAAAAATTTCTGAAGATAAATCTTCGTGAAGAATTTGGTATGGACCCGCTGGATTTTGAAGACATGTTTGATGAGCTTTATAACCTTTACGGTATAGTCATTGACATTCACAGTCTGCCTGCTCAACACTCATTCAACAAAGAGCAAACTGTTGAGAACTTCATTGAAACGGTCAACTGTTGTTTAAGTGTTGATGCGTAAGTTTTAAGAAAATCCGTTTGAGGTCTATAACCTTAAGCGGATTTTTTGTGTCTAAAAAAAAATAATCCTTGATTTTTTCGGATTATTCTTATATATTAATCCACAAAATCAATTATTTATTTATTTTTAGCTTATATGGAAAAGACAGAACAAAAACTTACACCGTTGCAAAAGCAATATCGACGTTACAGCCGAATATACAACTGCGTCGTATATGCATGTATTGCCGCCGTTGTCGCAACATTTTATTTTTGCGGTCCGGCATGGGGAATAGCAGCACTGATATTCGGCGCTTGGAGTTATGTATGTTATGAAAGCGGAGCAAATTCCAACTGCATCGACGAATTTGAGTACGCCTGTCCCGCCAACGGCTTCCGCCGTATGTTTAAAAGCTGGATATGGCTTGCGATAATCGCTGCCGTTGTTTATTTTTTTTGGCTGAAATTTTAAAAAGAAGGCATCTGAGGCACACCGCTTCAGATGCTTTTTTTGATATATGACAAAAAAATCTTGACTTTTGAAGATTTTAATATGATATTGAAGCGTTATTTTAATTATGAAGTTCTTTATTATTATCCCAAATATTTATGAAACAAAGTATCGCAGAAAACGGCAAAACAGCCGGAAATCATTGGTTTACGCCGGAAATTACGGCAATGATGGACAATATCATGAAAGAAAAATGGTTTGTCCGTGAAGTTATATACCCTAAAGAAATCAAAGGGTGTGAAATCTTTGACTATAACGGCTGTATGCGGCTGTATCACAATTCTGCTCGCTTCTTTGCCCTCGACGGCGAGAGGTTAAATTCTGAGGCCGGTAAGTATTGCAACCTGAACATCGACTTTTTCAGCGCCGAGAAAATCATTATTCAACAGCGTGATGAAGCGGCGTTCGACCATTGGTGCAACAGTGCCCCGTTTGAGCTGACATCGCTCTGGCCGGAAAGGCAGTTGGTTATTGCCGCCCGCCACGATACCAAGCAGCTTATTGCGTTTGCTCCGGTCTTTGTGGTGTGTACTCCCGAGTTCCATGCCACCGAAGATATGAGAAGATCCATCAATTTTGAAAGGGAATTTCATCTCTATCGCAATCGCGTGAAAAAGAATTTCGGTAAGGAAACACCCTCAGAACCTCTGTCGTTTCTGAAGAATTCGTATGACTTGGCAAATTGGCTGAGAGTTCATTGTTACTAGATTTAAGAAAACCGCTTGAGGCTGAAGGCTTCAGGCGGTTTCTTTACCTTTTTGAAATACTCTGCCCTGAATAATCGTATACAATACATTGAGTTTTTCGCTCAAAATCGTAATATCGGCATCATACCCCGGCGCAATCACCCCCAGATGGTCTTGTTTCATAATCCGCGCCGGATTGGTTGAAGCCATGTGCACCGCCTGTTCCAAACTAAGTCCGTAAGAAACGATATTGCGCACGCTGTCAAGCATGGTCAGTGCCGAGCCGGCAATTGCATCGTCGGATTTACGATAAAAGCATTGGTCGAGATAAACCTCCTCCCCGTTGGCTATCAGCGGCTTAGTTTTCTGCTTGGTCGGCTTTAAGGCATCGGTTACCAACACCACCTTATCCAGCGATTTGCAGGTCAGCAAAAACTTGATGATTTCCGGATTGATATGAATACCGTCGGCAATAACTTCGCACGATAATTCCGGGTGGATAAACACCGCCCCCACCGTTCCCGGGTCGCGATGGTGCATACGGCTCATGGCATTAAACAGATGCGTAACGTGCATTATCCGCGCCTGCATAGCCTCAATCATCTGCTTATAACTGGCATTGGTGTGTCCGGCTTGCAATACAATCCCTTTAGATAGACAATACAGCGCCAGCTCGCGCATATTATGCAATTCCGGTGCCACCGTCATATTGACGATATGCCCTTCGGAAGCCTCCCATAACGCATCCATCAAATCCAAATCCACCGGACTGACGCCGTCGGGAGATTGCGCACCCAAACGTTGCGGCGAAATAAACGGTCCTTCGAGATGAATCCCCAAAATTCGCGCACCTTTTTCACGTCCCATTGCCTTAACAATTGCCTTAATGCCGCGAATCATCTGCACTTTGTTGCCGGAATACAGCGTCGGAATAAACGAGGTCACGCCATAGTGCAACAAACCTTCCGACATTTTGAGTATGGATTTATCCGAACAGTCTTCGGTACCGTATCCGCCGAAACCATGGATATGCGTATCCACAAACCCCGGCATTACATTGGCACCTTTGGCATCGATAAAATTCGTATCGGCTTTGAAAACTTTTTTATCAAAGCGCTCTTCGTTAAAAACATCGATGATTTTATTTTGTTTAATCAGCACGGCGCAATTCTGCATACGCGAATATCCGTTAAACACCGTGGCATTATGAATACAAGTTGCGGCAACCATATTATTCCTCCAGATATTTTATCCGTACCATATAATACTTAATTTTTATTTATCACATTCAATAAATTAAATATCAGAAATAATTTTCACCTTATAAAGCGGAATTATTCCAAACAGTTTGACATACTTCTTACCGCCGCGATATTTAACCGTCAAAATCGGTATAAAATCAAACAAATAATATTTTTTATTAAGGAAAGAGCCTTCCAAACGAGTACAAAATTCCTGAAAATTTTTATACGGCAATATTTTCTGTGCTTCGGCTACAAATGCGCCTTGCAATTCCTGCGGCAACAAATTGTTGTAGACATGTGCCATATTGGCGGCATACCACTGCCAAAAACATTCACGTATCTGCTCCGATCTCGGATTGCGGTTAAATGCTTTCGTAACAAAATCGCCGAGTTTTAAAAAGGCAGTATTTTTTGCGTTCCGGCGCAATGATGCATTATCCGAGTGTTTGCAATAATAATAAAGAGGCTCTGCCAAAAAATAAATATCATCGAGTTTTGGGTAAACCTCAAGCAAAAATGCCGCATCTTCGGCAAAAGGTATGCCCTCGGGAAATCTTATATTCTCAACAATATCTTTTTTTATAAGCAACCGACAAGAATGAAAAGGACTCTTATAAATACCATTACCGAGTGCTACAAAAGAAGTTTTGGTATCTTTTTTAATCCTCAGATATTCCACTACCTCTTTTTTACCGGTTTCTTCCACATTCCACACATTGCAACCGACCATATCGACATTTTCACGTTCCATCGCCGCATGCAGTTTTTCATACATGGTAACGTCAATATAATCATCGGAATCGATAAACGAGATATATTTGCCGCGCGCATTATCCAAACCGTTGTTACGCGCCGCACTTACCCCCATGTTATGCGGATTGGATATAACCTTTACTCGCTTATCTTTGGCTGCATACTCATCGCAGATTGCCCGTGAACCGTCCTTTCCACAGTCATCAACCAGGATTACCTCAATATCCTTAAAGGTTGAACCGAGGATGCTGTCTAAGCACTTCCGCAGATATTTTTCTACGTTATAAACCGGCACAATTACCGATATTTCCGGTGTTTTATCGCTCATCAAATTACTCCACATACCTATAAAACTCAAACGCCGCCGACACAATGCCGACGGCGCTCAAAGCAGTTAAGATTATTTATTTTCCAAATCTTCACCGGTTTCTTGGTTAACCCGCTTAGCCGACAGCTTAATCTTGCCGCGGTTATCGGTACCCAAGCACTTAACCCACATTTCATCGCCTTCTTTATAGAAGTCGGAAACCGAGGCAATACGCTCGTTCTTCACTTCGGAAATATGAACCAAACCTTCGGTCTGACCCAAAAAGCGAACAAATGCGCCAAAGTCCATAATCTTGGTAATCGTACCGTGATAGATTTTACCGGCTTCCGGCTCGGCCACAATACCGGTAATAATCTCAATCGCCTTCTGACAATTTTCATTATTATTGGAAGCAATCGTTACCACGCCGTCATCGGTAATATCGATTTTGGTGTTGGTCTTTTCGATAATCTCGCGAATAACCTTACCGCCGGTACCGATAACCTCACGGATTTTATCAGTCGGAATAGTCATGGTATGAATACGCGGTGCTTTCGGAGAAATTTCCGGACGCGGTGCCGCCAAAGCCTTAGCCATTTCGCCTAAGATATGGATACGACCTTCATGTGCTTGAGCCAAAGCATTTTGCATAATTTCTTTGGTAATCGACGTAATTTTAATATCCATTTGCAGAGCGGTTACGCCGTCTTTGGTACCGGCTACCTTAAAGTCCATATCGCCGAGGTGGTCTTCATCGCCCAAAATATCGGTCAAAATCGCCACACGGCCGTCATTTTCTTTAATCAAACCCATAGCAATACCGGCAACCGGCTTTTTCATCGGCACACCGGCATCCATCAACGACAAGCAGGTGCCGCATACGGTTGCCATAGAAGAAGAACCGTTGGATTCCATAATATCGGAAACCACGCGCAAGGTATAAGGGAAAACTTCCTTATCCGTCGGCAACATCGGATGAATGGCACGCCAAGCAAGCTTACCGTGACCGATTTCGCGACGGCCCGGAGTACCCAAACGGCCGCATTCACCAACCGAGAACGGCGGAAAGTTGTAATAAAGCATAAAGTCTTGCTTATATTCCGGCAACAAACCGTCAACAATTTGCGCGTCATCCGGTGTACCTAAAGTGGTAACCACCATAGCCTGAGTTTCACCGCGAGTAAACAACGCTGAGCCGTGTGCTTCCGGCAACAGGTTTACTTCACATTGAATCGGACGAACCGTTCTGGTATCACGACCATCAATACGATGACCTGTTGTCAAAACCTTTTCACGCATGGTGTGATGCATAACATTTTCAATTGCATCGCCGACAAACGCCATTTCCACTTCATTTTCCGGATCAATCGTCGCCTTAACTTCTTCTGCCAACTGACCAAGAACCGTACCGCGTTCCAACTTATCGGTAATTCCGAAAGCGGCATCATAACGGGCGCCGAAGTCTTTCAAAATACGTTCGCTCAAAGCGGTATATTCCGGTGGAAATTCCGGAGCAGCCCATTTTTCCTTACCGGCTTCGGCCGCCATTTCTTTAATCAGCTTAATCACCGGTTGAAAGCTCTCAAAACCGAACATAACCGAACCGAGCATTACATCTTCCGAAAGCTCGTTGGCTTCGGATTCAACCATCAACACGCCTTCTTCGGTACCGGCAACGGTCAATTTCAATTCAGACTCGGCTTGTTCTTCAATGGTCGGGTTCAAAATATAAGCGCCGTTTTTGTAGCCGACATTGGCCGCACCGATCGGGCCCATAAACGGAATGCCAGATACTGCCAAAGCCGCCGATGCCGCAACCATCGAAACCACATCGGAATCATTCTTTTGGTCGTGCGATAATACGGTGCAGACAATTTGTACTTCGTTTTTGAACGCATCAGGGAACAACGGACGTATCGGTCTGTCTATCAAGCGCGAAATCAACACTTCACGCTCCGAAGGTTTACCCTCGCGCTTCATAAATCCGCCCGGAATTTTACCGGTGGCATAATATTTTTCCTGATAGTTTACGGTTAAAGGAAAGAAATCCTGATCCGCTTTCACTTCCTTTGCAGCCACTACCGTTGCAACAACCACTGTTTCTCCGTATGTTGCCACAACCGCACCGGTTGCCTGTCGGGCAATCTTACCTGTTTCCAATACCAATTTACGACCGCCCCAATCCATTTCTTTGCGGCAAACTTTAAAATCTATCATAATTTTTCTTTCCTTTCATCTTTTTTTCATCTTTTAAAAACCTCACCTGACTTTTACATCAGGATTTTTCGGGGCTGCAGAACCATTTCCGCAACCCCGTAGAATAAAGCCTGATTACTTACGCAAATCGAGCTTTTTAATAATGTCTTGATATCTTTCTTCGCTCATGCTCTTCAAGTGGTCAAGCAAGTGACGACGACGGCTAACCATCTTCATCAAACCCAGACGAGAGTGTAAATCTTTAGCGTGAACGTTGAAGTGTTCGATCAAAGCGTTGATACGATATGTCCAAATGGCAATCTGCACTTCCGGACAACCGGTATCATTTTCGTTGCGGCCGTATTTAGCCACGATTTCTTTTTTAATTTCATTTGTTATCGACATCTGTTATTTCCTTTTTTATTATGTTATGAAACACGCGTATCGGCGAGATTTTGCGCTCATCGACACGCACCAATGCAATCAAACAATTACGAAACATGGCGGCCGCCAACTCCGTCGGTTTTACCTCAGGATAATTTTTAGGCGAAAGCCCCTGTCCCATACTTAATTTTCTTGCGTCTTCAGCCGAAACAGCAATCTCCGCGATGTCGCGCAGAGACGTTTCAATCGGCAAAAGAGACTCGCGTCGCTTGTCTGTATACTCCATTTTTTCCAAAGAATCCAGTAAAATCGTACTTTCAAGCGAAAAATTTCCGCATTTAGTGCGCCTGAGTTTGCTCAAATATCCTTTAGAGCCCAGATATTCAGCTATATCCGCCCCTAAAGTGCGCACATAAGTTCCCTTAGAACAACGCACTTTAAACTTAGCGCTTTTTTCTCGTTCTTCCAGCAATTCCAACGCAAAAATTTCGATTTCGCGCTCCGGCATTTCCACCTTTTGCCCCTTACGCGCCAGTTTATATGCTTCCTGTCCGTTTATCTTAATGGCAGAATACATCGGCGGAATCTGCTTTATCTTACCGATAAAATGCGGCAAAGCCGCCAAAATTTCCTCACGATTCGGAATTTTATCGCAAGTGGCGATAATTTTACCTTCGGTATCGCCGGTATCGGTAGCCGCCCCCCATTCCACCACAAACTCATACTCTTTTTCGCCGCCCATGACAAACGGCACCAGTTTGGTCGCCTCGCCAAACGCAATCGGCAACACTCCGGTAGCAAACGGGTCGAGCGTGCCGGTATGTCCGTTTTTATTGGCGTGCAACAGATAACGGGTTTTCCCCACAACCTGTGTCGAGCCCATTCCGCGCGGTTTATCAATAACCAACCATCCGTCAATGTCATCTGCCTTATTATGCTTCATTTCTTGCTTCTTTCATTAATTTTTATTGATTTCATTTTGCAAATAATCTTCAAAATGTCAAGCCGTAACAGCAAATCTGCCGCACCGGCAATAACTTGACAACCGACGAAAATGATGTTAAAATTTTGTACAAAAGGGACGAAACTATGAATTTTGAGCAATTTGATAAATTTATTGAATACGGTGAGTTCAGACAATTTGTTGCTGACGACGGACAGGCTTATGTCGGAGTTTTGCCGCGCCAAGCTTATTATGAACGCAAAGTAAGCGAAATTGCCGATGCCATAGTTGCCGAAAACGGCGAATATCCGATTCAGCTCGAAAAATTTATGAAACTGGCGCAAGAATATACACCGCTGCGCAATCAAAAAATTACGGAAGCATTCGAAGTATTGAACACAAAATCGCCGGAAGAAATAAGTCGTTTATCGCCAAATAAACGCTTGGAAATTTTGGAAAGAATAATTCCGCCGCAACCTACCCTTGCCAATATCAATAAATTAAAGCCGCACGCCGCTAAAATCGAACAACTGATGTTTGATTTGAAGTTTCCGCCGCAATTTTGGAAAGATGAAGAACGTCTAGCATCTTCTTTTGTTAATCGTTTGCAACTGATTCCGCATCTAAAAGAAAATATTGCCGATTGGCAACAGCTGGAAACGGCAAGGCAACAACAATGTATTCAGAAAATAGCCGATGTGTTTTGCAAAACTTACGGCATCGAACCGATTAAGATAACTTTCTTTACATTGGAGGAATTTAACCGAGATCGAGTAAATCAAGGCTTAGATCCGGTGGAAATTCCACCGACCGGCCAAGCTTCCGCTGCCGACCGGAGCATAAACTTTTGTGCCGACAGAATCAAAATTTGTGATAATTATGTGCCGATTTATCTGACTTTTCACGAGGCCTTGCATATTTCGCAACAAGAACGTGATTTTCCGCAATATCCTTTGGTTGAGCGTATGTTTGCCCACAAATTCGACTTTTTGAAGCTGATTTCGGACAAAGCATATTTGCTCGAACCGTCGGAAATTCACGCTTATCATATAGATTCTCTGGTACAGAATAAAGCGCAGGAAACACTGAAAGTTCCGTTTGTTGCCAACAAATACGATGCTAAAACTCGCAAAGCCGTCGATTTAGCCAAACAAACCGCCGCCGCGCTTTATGCCCATAATATAAAAGAATAAGCTATTCTGCCGTCTGAGCTTCCGCTGCGGTATGTTCGCCGGAAGCCTTTTTAATCATTTCCACCACACGGTCAGTAACATCAATCACGTAGTTAGTATTCACCGCCACCGATTTATTAATGAAAATCGTCGGGATATTGTCTTCCGACGCAATCTGCGCCAAGGCACTATTAATGTTGTTTAGGGCATCTTGGGTGGCCTTGCTGTACGCGTCAAGCAACTCGTCGCGCTTCATTTGCAACGGTTTAACCGACATTGTCAACACTTTGTTTTTAACCGCCTCTTCTTTTATATCTTTGATGGTATCTTGAGCTTCCTTGACCTGCTTATCCAAATCATATATATCTTCCTCAAATTTGCGCGAAATCTCCGGCAAACCGATACCTTCAATCGCCTTATCCGTGTTGAAAACATAGATTTTGCGACCGTCATTAACGTTGGTGGAAAAGTTGTTATCAAGGTCACCGATTAAATCTTTCAGGTCACTGACCTGTTTATAAAGAAAACCCGACATAGCAACACCTAAAACGGCAATAAATCCGCATAACCCGAGCCACAATTTATATCTGCGTTTCCAATCGTCATGCGGCTGCTTACCAGTATTGACATCTTCTGTTATCATCGCATTTTCTTTATCCGTATTCATTTTTACCTCTCAACAAGATATAGGGAGGGCAATGCCCTTCCCTATACTTTTTGTTAATTTACCGTTTAGAACGAGTATGTCAAGCCCAGACGATATACTGCGTCGTCGGCATCGCCCCAAGCCAAACCGGCATTGACCATCAAGTTGTTGGTCAGCCAGTGGTAAGCACCGACAGCAACCGCCGGACTGGATTCATACATACCGGTACCGATTGAAAGCTGTGTCTTACCATCGGCACGAGAGTTCGGAGCCAACGCTGACAAAGCGGACAACGAAGCCATACCGCCGCGCAACTTACGACGCAAGCTGTTGATTTCGTTTCTGTTCTGGTCAACTGCATAAGATATCTTATACATATCCGCATCCAATACTCTGACCGCATCGGTCAAGTTGGTGGTTTCGGACAAGAAGTAAGTATCTTTCAAGTCAGACACATTACCGACCGCTTTGCTGACGGCAGCAATATTCTGGTTAACCGTCTTATCTTTGCTTACTCCGTTAGGTACATCGGCTAACTGTTCCGCCGTACCGATTTGCGAAGCAATGTCGGTAAGAACATCGGCCACATACATCGTTTCGGTAGAGAACGCATAACCGTGAGTACCTTTTTCGTTGCTGATGGTTGTACGATCACCGATAGCATCATCCAACTTGGACAAGTGCATTTCAACCGTTGTACCATCTGCGAGGTTACCCTTATACGTACCTTCAGCTCTGCGTTTATCGGCCAAACCGTGAATTTTACCCAAAGTGGCGTCAAGGTTATTCAGTGCCGCCACAACCGTAGTAGGAGCCGTATATCCGCCATTGGTCAAATTCTTCAGTTCAATATTAAGGCCGCTCAAATCGCCAACCGTATCATTAATCGCACTGATATTTTCGGTAATCGATTTTTCCGAGCTTACACCGTTATTGGCTGCAACCGCCGTACGTTTTTCAATTGTGTTCAGAGTAGCACCGTTACCAACATTGCTGTTGACTTTGGATACTGCCTCAACCAGATTGGTTACTTGTAACGTACCATAGGTAACACCCTTATCAGCGGTTACCTGAGCCGACCACTTATGATCTTGATCAAATTCGCCGCCCAGAGCTTCGTGAACACCGGTCAAATCAAGTGTGGTATTTTCAATGACGCTGACGCGGCTGTCCAATCCTTCAATTGCCAAAGTATTGGCCGCAATCTGTGACGTATGTCCGGCTATTGTCGTTGCCTGAGCTTCTATTGCAGCCTTATTGGTAGCAATATCCGCCTTATTCTGAGCAATATCGGTGGTGTGTTGAGCGATTGTTGCCGCCTGAGCCGCTATTGCCGCGGTATTTGTTGCAATATTGGTCTTGTTGGTGGCAATATCGCTTGTATTTTGAGCTATTTGCGCATCACGTGCATCCACCGCATCGGCAATATTGTCAATCCGATCACTCAGAACCTTATCAGCCGCTTTAACAGCTGCAGCCGTTACCAATTGCTTCTGCAATACGGCATCGGAACTGCTGGTATTAATGCTGTTAACGATTGACGTAACTTCCTGACCGTTGCCGAAGCTTAAGCCGTTATCGGCAGATAAAGTGGTCTTACCCGTTGCATTAATACCTCCGTTAACCGTCAAATCTCTGGAGCCGCCGGAAGTCGTCGAACCGATAACCACATTATCCTTGAAGTTCGAAGTACCGGTAACAGTCATACCGTTGTTAACCACCAAAGTCGTAGTATTGATACCGCCGTTGGCGTTCATCAATCCCGCAAACGTAGCACTACCGTCTTTGCCGTCCAAAGTGATTCTGGTATCTACACCCTTATTGAGTTTCAGCGTATCGCCGTCCAATTCGGTTGTATAAGTACCGGCATCATCACCATCACTGATAACCTTTTCAAACTTCTGCAGTTTCTTAAAGGTCTTGGTTCCGGTAATATCTTCGTTTCCGGACTGATGGACGGAATTACCGTCTATGCCGGCAACATAACTCTTAACCGCACCGGAGGTAATCAGCTTATCGCTGTTTTCGGTAACGACGCTGTCAACTTCTTTGAAAGCACCGGCCTTCAAACCGGCCACTGCAACCTGAGTGGTCACACCGTTAGTCGTAACGGCAATCTTACCGTTAGAACCTTCGCCGGTTGCCGTGCTGATGGAATCAACTTTGGCATCCCATACGCTTTCCTTGGTTGCAAGTGTATCACTGGCATCCTTACCCGCGGCAGCGTTGTTGCGAATGGTAGTCAAGTCGCTGATGGCATCTTGTTTACCGCTCCAAGCCGTCTTTTCGGTATCGCTTACCAAACGATGGTCTGCATCGGTTTGCAAATCTGCGGCGGCACCCGTGGTTGCCACAGTAGCCAAACCGTGAACTGCAACATCCGTACCGCCAACATTGATGGTACCTGCGGTCGTGCCCTCGATAATATCGTCGGCCTGTAATGCCGAGTCTGCATTATCGAGTGAAGTCTGAACCGCAGAAGCTAACTTAGCTTTGGTAATTTCGCCGTCTTTAATCATACCGTTGGTAATACCATTGTTGGCAATCGAGAATACATTGGTATTGCTCAGAGCCAATCCGGCGCCTGCGGTGTATGTTGCTCCGCCCGAACCGGTTGCGGAAATTTCGCCGGTTTCCTGATTGATTGTAATACCGGAACCTTGAACCAAAGTCTTCTGTTTGCCTTCTAAGCCTTTCTCCAACTTACCGATAGCTACATTCAAGCTGTCACCGGCTACAATCGGATTATCATTCGCGTACTTGGTATAACCGGTCATAAGGTTAACCTCGGCCGATGTATGAGTATGCGAAGATGCCGCATAAGCATTAGAACTGGTAAATGCCGCCGAGCCCAAACCATTAACCGCAATATCTGTACCGCCAACACTGATGGTACCTTGTGTACTGCCGGTATCAAAGTCAGAGACCGCAAGCGAATTTGCCGCTTTGGTTAATGCATTACGTACATCCGCTGCCAACTGAGACTTTTGAATGTTGGCATCCGGATCCAACTGAGCAGTAGTTAATAAGCCGCTGGTCAACGTGCCGTTTGCATCGTAATACAAAACCTTACCGGTACTGCCGGTACCGCCGTTGTTCAGAGCCAACTTCTCGTTGGTAATACCTCCGGCCAACATGGCGTTGGTAACACCGTTGTCAGAAATCGAGAAGGTATTGGTCGTACCGTCCAAATCCAATCCGGCACCTGCGTAGTAATAAGCACCGCTGCCGCTACCGGTTACGCTGATAACACCGTCGGAAGTGATGTTAATACCCGTACCCGGAGTTAAAGTACCCTGCTTAGTACCTAAACCGTATTCCAGTTTACCAATAGCTTGGTTCAAAGTATCACTGGTGCTGATCGCATCATAAGTAGCCGCCGTTGCCTTAGTATAACCGGTCATGGCATTAATCGCACTTGATACGTGGGTATGTCCGGCCAAAGCAAAGTAATCAGCATCTCTGTATGCCGCCGTACCCAAACCGGCAACCGCAACTTCCGTCGCCGCACCGCCGTTAACCGACAAAGCGACCGTACCGTCGGTAGTACCGGTGGTCAGGCTGATTGAACCGACCTTGTTATCCCACTCGGTTGCTTTTCCGTCGGTAACAAGCATCTTATAAGCATCTTTACCCTGACCGGCATTGGCTATAATCGTATCCAAACCGTCAATAGCGTCTTGTTTACCGCTCCAAGCCTCTTTCTCGGCATCGGTTACCAGGCGATGACCGGAATCGGTTGTCAAATCTTCAGCCTTTCCTGTGGTTGCCACGTCTTTCAAGTCTTTAACCTTAACATCGGTACCCTTGACACTGATGGTGCCAGCGGTGGTGCCGGTGGTGATGCTGGCTGCCTGCAATGCCGAGTCTGCCTTACCGAGTGAAGTTTGAACATCGCTGTCCAACTTGGTTGCCGCAATGTTACCCTTCAACATAGCGTTGGTAACACCTTCATCAGCAATCGAGAACTCGTTGTTTGTAGTATTCAGGCTCAAACCGCCGTTGGCTGCCGCACCGTATTTCGTATCGGTAGCGCTGATTTGACCGTTGGTAATCTGAATATTCTCGCCGGCAGTCAGCTTGTTAGCCTTAATGCTCTTTTGCAACTTGCCGAGAGCTTGATTAAGTGTATCACCTTCCGCAACATCTGCTGCCTCGTTGGCAATGACGTATCCTTCAAGTGAAGTAACTTCGCTTGACTTATGTGTATGAGAAGCTGCCGCAAAAGCACTTGCCTCGCTAAAGGCCGCACTCTTTAAGCCCTTAACCGATACCTCAAGCGGAGTTTCGCTACCATCTATGGTCAGAGCAATATTGCCGTTGGTAGTAGCCGTTCCGGCCGTAATCGAACCGATCTTGCTGTCCCAACCGGATTTTTCGCCGGAAGTTACAAATAAGTGGCTGTTGTCGGTTGTCAAATCTTCGGCTTTGCCCGAGATTGCCACATCGGCCAAACCGTGAACCTTCACAGGGGTACCTTTAACGCTGATGGCACCGTCAGTTGAGCCTTCCGTAATATCACCAGGTTGTAATGCCGTACCGGCACTGCTCAACAATCCGATAACTTCATCGTCAAACTTTTCCTTGCCGATGTCACCGGCCAACATATCGTTGGTAACACCGCTGACCGAGAAGGTATTGGTTGTGGTATCCAAAGCCAATCCGGCGCCGGCGTAATAGGTTGCTCCGCCCGTACCGGTTGCGCTGATAACGCCGTTGGTAATATCAATACCCGAACCGGCAGTCAGCTGATTGGATTTAACACCCTTTTCCAACTTACCGATAGCTTCGTTCAAGCTGTCTTCCAGGGTGATATCCGAATATGCCGAAGCAATTTCATAACCGGTCATCTTGTTGATTTCGCTTGCCACATGGTTATGCGAAGCTAAAGCGAAGTATGTGTCGGCCTTGTATGCCGCCGTGCCCAAACCGGCAACGGAAACTTGCGTCGTATTACCGTCAACCGTCAAAGCAATCTTGCCCGGAGCATTACCGGATGCCGCACTCACGGAACCAATCTTAGCATCCCAAGTGCTTGCTTTGGTGGCGAGTGTATCGCTGGCACTCTTACCTGCGGTCGCGTTGTTGCGAATTTCAGTCAAATCGCTGATGGCATCTTGTTTGCCGCTCCAAGTAGATTTTTCACCCGAAGTTACAAACAAATGGCTGTCATCGGTCGTCACCTTATCGGCCGCCAAGTTACCGCCGGTAGCTACCGCTGCCAAGCCGTGAACTGCAACCTTGGAACCGTTAACGTTGATTGCTCCGACGTCGTTACCTTCTGTGATGGCAATATCTACGGCATTATTCGTAACCGTCAACGACGAACCGTTAACCTTAACCGTCTGAATAGCCGAACCGGCACTGGTCAACAGACCGTTGACTTCATTATCCAACTTATCTTTACTGATATCGCCGTCCAACATATCGTTGGTAACACCGCCGGTGGCAATCGAGAATTCGTTAGCGGCATTCTTGGTCAAACCGCCGTCGATTGCCGCGCTGTATTTCGTGTCGGTAGCATTAATCTTGCCGTCTGTGCCGATGGTAACATTCTCGCCGGCCGTCAGCTTATTCTTGGTGATGTTGTTTTCCAACTTATGCAAAGCAACATTCAACGAATCGCTGGCATCAAGAGCACCGTCAACCGTAGAAGCGGTATATCCGCCCAAGGTGGTTATATCCGACGTTGCATGAACGTGCGAAGCTTCCGCAAAAGCACTGGCCTCGCTGAATGCCGCGCTCTTTAAGCCTTTAACCGCAACTTCCAGCTTAGTATCGTCTACATTCAAAGCAATACTGCCGTTGTTGGTAGCGGTTGCCGCCGTAATCGAGCCAACCTTGTTGCTCCAGGCCGTTTTTTCACCATCGGTTACAAAACGACGAGAAGTGCTCTCTGTTACCTTTGATGCTGCCAAATCACCGCCGATAGCTACATCTGCCAAACCGTTAACCTTAACATTGGTAACAGTATCACCGTCTTTAACACCGATTGTACCAGGAGCAGTGCCTTCAACAATATCGGTTTTCTGCAGAGCCGTACCGGCCGCCGTAACTGCCGCTTGAAGATCGTCATCCAATCTTTCAAACGTTACACCGTTATCGGCAATCGAGAACTCGTTGTTTGTAGTATTCAGGCTCAAGCCGCCGTCTTCTGCAGCAAGATAAGGTGCTGCCGAGCCGGTTGCGTTGATTTCACCGGTATCTTCATTGATGTAAATATTGGTACCGCTCTTATAAGTAGCGTTAATCTTACCGTCAACAATCTCAATATGTTTACCGGCCTCAATGGTTGTCTGAGTTTCCAAAGCCTTTTCCAATTTACCGATAGCGGTATTAACCGTATCGTTTGCCGTTATGTATGAGGACGTCTCTGCTTTGGTGTAATCGGACAAGACGATATCACCGCCGCCCAAAGTAACATTAGCGCTCAACGGCTTATCGTTAATCGTACGGGCGTTGAAAGTGGCCGTATTGAGTTTAGCATTCAAAGCATCAGTCAAACCGCTGATTTTGTTTTGATTGATGTTGCCGGCCAACATAGCATCGGTAACACCGCCGGTGGCTATCGAGAACGCATTATCATTCAGAGCCAAACCGCCATTCGGAGCCGCCGTATAAGCCGCACCGCCGCCGGTTGCACTGATTCTGCCGTTAGCATCAATCGTAATGTTGGTGCCGGCCGTTAATGTGCCCTGTTTGGTATCCAATGCATATTCCAACTTACCGATGGCTTCATTCAAAGTATCGGTGGCGCTGATTGGCGCGAATGTAGTTGAAGATGCCTTGGCATAACCGGTCATGGCATTGATTTCGTTTGCCACATGAGTATGCGAAGCCTTAGCAAAGTAACTCTCGGCCTTATATGCCGCCGTATCCAAACCGGTTACCGTAACCTGAGTGGTATCACTGCCGTTAACCGTCAGGGCAACCGTACCGTTGGAGGAACCGCTGGCCAAACTTACCGAACTTACCTTAGAATCCCAAGTATTTTCTTTTGCCTCAAGTATATCATAAGCATCTTTACCGAGGCTGGCATTACTGCGAATGGTAGTCAAATCACTGATGGTATTCTGCTTGCCGGTCAAGCCTTTTTCTAACTTACCGACAGCAGAATTAATCGTATCCTCTTCATCAATTGCCGTATAAGTATCAGCTATGACATAATCGGTTAATGCGATATCTTTACCGCCCAGAGTAACATCCTGATTCAGTTTATAGCCGTTAATCTTACGATTATTAAACACTGTAGCATCAAGTTTATTATTCCAAGTAGAAATCTGGTTGTTGGTCACAAACTGATGGGTTGTATCGGTCACTACTTTGCTTGCCGCCAAATCACCGCCGGTTGCTACCGCCGCCAAGCCGTGAACCCTAACATCCGTACCGTCAACATTGATGGTACCATTGGTAGTACCTTCGGTAATATCTTCGGCCTGCAATGCTGTGTCTGCCTTACCAAGCGAAGTCTTAACATCCGAAGCCAATTTAGCTCTGGCAATATTACCTGCCAACATGCCGTTGGTAACACCGCCGGTATTAATCGAAATGGTAGTGCCGTCCATAATCAGGCCGCCGTCTTCCGCTACCGTATAAGTAGTATCATTATCGGTTGCACTGATAACATTACCGGTAATCGTAATATTGCTACCTTCCGTCAACTTATCCTGCTTATCGGACAAACCTTTTTCCAACTTACCGAGAGCAACGTTCAGAGTATCACTTTCTCCGAGCGCAGAATACATCGATTGGATTTCGTATCCGGCCAAGTTGGTAACATCGCCGGAACCATGGTTATGCGAAGCCTGAGCAAAGTATGTGTCGGCCTTGTATGCTGCACTACCCAAACCTTTAACCGCAACATCGGTAGCCACACCGCCGTCAACCGATACGGCGATTGTGCCGTTAGCAGAACCTTGGGTTATGCTGACCGAACTCAACTTAGCATCCCAAGTGCTTGCTTTGGTGGCGAGTGTATCGCTGGCATTCTTACCTGCGGTCGCGTTGTTGCGAATTTCAGTCAAATCGCTGATGGCATCCTGTTTGCTGTTCCAAGTGGCTTTCTCATTTGTAGTTACAAACAAATGACTGTCATCGGTCGTCACCTTATCGGCCGCCAAGCTGCCGCCTTTGGCCACATCGGCCAAGCCGTAAACTTCAACCGACTTATTGCCTACTTTAATTGCACCTACAACGTCGCCGGAAGTAACACTGCTTTCTTGCAATGCCGAGTCAGCCAAATCAAGCGAATCTTGTACGCCCTGAGCCAACTTAGCTTTGGTAATACCACCTTTTAACATAGTATTGGTCACACCGTTGTCAGCAATCGAGAATTCATGACTGTCGCTATCCAAGCTCAGACCGCCGTCGGTAGCCGCATAATAGCTTGTACCGCCGCCAGAACTGGTTGCTCTGATCTCACCG
This sequence comes from Pseudomonadota bacterium, assembly GCA_918234285.1. Classification (GTDB taxonomy): domain Bacteria; phylum Pseudomonadota; class Alphaproteobacteria; order RF32; family CAG-239; genus RUG410. Next base: position 47,551 of record CAKJXZ020000032.1, read on the forward strand.
GTCTCTTGGTTAATATAAATACCGGAATCAGCCGCTGCAGTCAAAGTCTTCTGCTTGCCGTCCAAGCCCTTTTCCAACTTGCTGAGGGCTTCATTCAAGCTATCACCGTCGGCAAGTGCACCACTGGCAGATTTAACGTAATTCTTCAACTCAGTCACGTCTTGCGAAGTATGATAATGAACCTTCGCAGCATAAGCATCTGAACTGGTAAATGCCGCCGAGCCCAAACCGGTTACCGTAACGTCGGTACCCTTAACATTGATGGTACCTGCAGTCAAACCTTCTCCGATATCGGCCTTTTGCAATGCCGTATCAGCCTTGCCGAGTGAAGTTTGAACAGCCGAAGCCAATTTTCCTTTGCCAATTGTATTGTCGGCAATCAGCGAACCGGTCAATTGACCGCTGGCCAGGTTACCATCCTCATCATAGTAAAGAGCGGTGTCAGCCGTACCGGCTTTCAATGCCAACTTGCTGGTTTCGATACCGGCGTTGCTGCTGATATGCGTGTTGGTTATACCACCATCGGCAATCGAAAATGCATTGGTAGCGTTCTCCAAACTCAAACCGCCGCCGACAGCCGCCGTATACTTGGTATCAACGGCATTAATTTTACCGTTTGTTATGGTAATATTTTCGCCGGCCGTAAGGGTCTGCTGACCTTCTAAGGCCTTCTCCAACTTACCGATAGCCGTACTGATTGTATCATTTGTGTTAATCGAAGCTGCCGAAGACGCCTTCTCATATTCGGTCATCTTCAAATCACGGGCATCCAATACCACGTCGATTTCCAATTCATGGCCGTTAATCGTACGGGCATTAAACGTTTCCGTATCGAGTTTGGCTGCCAAAGCACTGGACAAACCGCTGATTTTGCTCTGTGCAATACTGCCGGCCAACATATCGTTGGTAACACCGCCTTCGGTAATTGAGAACGTGTGATCGTCGCTCAAACTCAAACCGTCACCGGCAGAATATGTAACTCCCACGGCTCTGATGGTGTTGCCATCGATAACGATACTGTCGTCAGCTGCCGTCAATTTATTCTGTTTACCGCTCAAGCCGTTTTCCAACTTAGCTATAGCCACATTCAGAGAGTCATCAACATCAATATTACCGGTTATCGGAGTAGTTCCGTTCGTTGTTCTGCTGTAACCGGTCATATGAGCAATCTCGTTAGAATTATGACCATGGTTATATGCTGCAAACGCATCCTCATTGGCATACGCGGCCGTACCTAAACCGTGAACTTTAATATCAGTATTTTTGACGTTGATGGTACCATTGGCAGTACCTTCCTTAATGTCCGCAGCCTGCAGTGCCGTATCGGCCTTACCGAGTGAAGTCTGAACACCCGAAGCCAGCTTCTCTTTACTGATATCGCCGGCCAACATACCGTTGGTAACGGTGCTGGCTACAACTTTGGCTGTAGTAGAGTCAACCGTCAAAACCTTACCCTTAGCCGAAGCATCTTGTGTTTCTGCCACAAAGTTACCTAAGTCGACAACCACCGGTGTGCTTCCGCCCTCATTAGTGGTAAATGTTGTCGCCACATCAGCACCGTTAATCCGCATCTTAATTGTCGCATTGCCCACATAATTGGCAACCGCTTGTTCCGTAACCAACGTACTTGAAGACGGAGTGCTACTGATGGCCGTGGATGCAACATCGTTGACAACCGCTTTGTTACCAAACACAATACCCGTGCCGGTACCGGTCTTGAAGGTGATATCTCCGGTCATGGTGCCGCCGGTCTTATCCAACTTACCGGCCAACTTATCGGTCAAGCCGTCCAAATTGTTCAAGTCATCGGCCGAAACACTTCTGGTCGTAAGTTTACCGTTAGTATCGGTCACAACCAACGCCGAGTTGGCACCCATGCTGCCCAACTTAGAAATGGCAATTTCGCCGTCGTTAATGTTGTTATTATAAATCTTGCCAACTTTCAGCTTATTGTCACTCGTATCGAATACGATGGTATCTCCGTCAGCATTCGATGCCTGCAACGCCGTATTGGCCAAGTCGAGCGAACCCTGAACACCCGTATCTAATTTTTCATACGTGATACCACCCGACAGCATATTGTTGGTAACCTTCGAGAAGTCAACATTACCGCTGTCATTTACATACAATACCTTACCTTTGTTCGCGTTACCCTGTACCTTCTCGACATAGCTGCCCAAATCGATTTCCAAAGAATCGCTTTGGTTAGCCGTAAATGTTGTCTGAGAAACACCGTTAATCTTCAGGGTTAAACCACCGTTGCCGACGTAGTTCTTAACCGCACTTTCGGTTACCAGGGCATTCGCCGAATTACCGCTGATGCTGGTTACAATACTCTTAGCAACAGTGCTTTCGTTACCGAAGCTCAAGCCTTTATCGGCTGACAACGTTGTCTTACCGGTAACGCCCAAGGTACCGCCGAGGGTGGTTGCGCCCGTAACGCCGAATGCACCGCCGACCGAAACATCATTGCTGAAAGTTTTGTTTCCGGCAATGGTTTCATTATCCGTGCGGTGTACCAAACCGGCACCGGCCGTAGTGCTGTTAATCTCATCTTTGGTATAATAATCATCGCTGACCGAGCCTTTAATCTCGTTAATCGCCGCCACGATACTACCCTTATTTGCGGTATCTAAGCTGCCCAAAGCACCAACATAATCAACAACCGCCTTTTCCGTTACCAGCTTGGTATGAACCGGAGCAACAGGTTGTTGTTCTTCTTCATGAGTAACACCGTCATTAATGGCTTTTGCCCAACCGGTAATCGCCGACTCGTTGCCGAGTTTGATACCGCTGAATGCCTGTGTACCGGATAAGATATCGTTGGAATAATTCGCCAAATTGGTTAAGTTAACCCCTACACCGTTATTGGCGTTAATCAAATTGACATCCGTACTGCCGTGTTTCAGAATTGCCGCCACCGGAGTAACGTGCGAATTCTTAATAAAGTCCGTACCCAAGCTGATTGTCGTATTAGCGGAATCATTAGCTCCGAACTCACCGGCAACCGTCGTACCGTTAACCGACAATGTCAGCTTACCTTTACCGACATAACCCGCCACGGCGCTGGTGGTAGCCAAAGCATTGTCCGAACCGTTACCGGTTACGCTGTTGCTTATACTCTTAGCAACCAATCCCTGATCACCGAATTGTAAGCCGCCGGTCGCGCTCACTTGAGTCAAACCGCTGACAGTCACGTCTGTGGCATTGATACCGCCGTTAGCGTTAATCAAGCCGGTAGAGGTCAAACCGCTGGTGAAAGTAGCTTCATCATTAAACGTCTTGACGCCGCCGATGGTTTCCGCACCCGAGGTGTGAACCAAAGTGTCGTTGAGAGCACGAATTGCGCCAGAGGTAATCAGCTTATAATCGTTGGCATAATTCGGTGTTTCCGTCGTACCGTTATCATAGAATATACCCGTTTGGCTATCACCGGCCGTCGTAACCGTCGTAATATTAATATTCGTATCGGATTTAGATACACCGGCTTCAGCCACTTTGTTATTAATGCTCAAACTCTGAATTGAACCGCCGGTCGTTGCCTTCAAATCTTGAATTGCCTTCGCTACCGTGTCGGTAGAGCTGAAGGTTACAGCATCCTTGCCGTCAACCGCATCAGCCGTGCCGATGATGTTGGCAAGGGTAGATAACTGTCCGCCCACCGTGTAGGAGTTGGTGACAAACGATTTGGCCGCATTAGTCATATTCAAATACTTAGTATTGGACGCAACTTTACCTAACTGACCGTAAGTCGCCGCATCGTGGTTATTTACACCGTCTGCTACGTTTACAATCTTGCTGAAGTAGTCGGCATTATACTGATCACCGCTGTTTCCTTGTTTATAATCACCGGATTTATGACCAACCGAGATAATACCGGTTGTAGAAGTTGCCTCCTCACTCGCCACAGCCTGATAACCGATAGCGGTTGTATTAGCCGTCGTGGCATTGCTACCAATACCGATTGCCATCGAATCAGCTACGCTGGCAGTCGAACCCGTACCGGTGGAGTTTACCTTCATGTATTTCGAATTTACATTTCCGGCAAAGGTTGCATCACCGGTTGCACCGTCAAGAGTAATTGTCGTACCGGTACCATCACCGGAGTTCATAACAAACGTCTTGCCGTTGTTGCTGGTAATATCATCACCGAACGTTGCCGCACCCGTAACACCGAGCGTACCGCCTACAGTGGTATCGCCGGCAAAGTTGGCATTGCCGTCTTTGGCATCAAGCGTTATTTTTGCCGCGCTCTCCGGATCGGTTACCTGTCCTAAACTCAGCGTTTTGCCGCTGAAGGCCATGGTATACGTACCATCGTCCTCGTCGCCGTCGTCAATCGTCTGACTGAACGTCTTAACACCGGTAATGGTCTCGTCGCCGGCCAAGTGTACCAACGTGCCGTCGAGTTCACGCACTGCACCCGAGGTAATCAGCTTATCGTTGTTGGCATAAACCGGTGACGCAGTTGTGCCGGTATTATAGAAAATGCTGTTCGTATCAGTACTGGTCGGAGCATTATCCGTCTTACTCGC
>CAKJXZ020000033.1:0-2990 GCA_918234285.1 Pseudomonadota bacterium
ATAAAAACAACGTCATCCTGAACGAATGTGAAGGATCCAGCAACACCCTTGGTGTTGTTCGTTCCGGCGGAACGAATGGATACTTCGGCTTTGCCTCAGTATGACGATAGTATTCGGAAGTGGCACTATCGTGCCAAAAGGTCAGATACCTTGACGCACGGACACGCAGTGCCGTGCGAGGTATGACAATATTTTTTTGCAGTGCCGTGCGAGGTATGACAATATTTTTTTGCAGTGCCGTGCGAGGTATGACAATAATTTTTTCGCACCGCGCAGACCAAGGTATGACAATAATATTTTCGCAGCCTAAATCGAGGTACAACAACAATATTTTCCCCCACATAACACGAGGTATAAAAATGTTTACTTTTCTTAAAAAAACACTGGATTACTCCATAAATTTTAATTGACTTTTAACCAAAGCTGTTATACAATGTGCGCATATGTTATATTTAAAATACGTGCGACTGCGCGTATTGCCGATATACGACGAAGAAAAGCTAATATGTAACTGCCTGATTTCAGGTATTATTGGAGGACCTTATTATGAGATACACACGCACCGCACTCGGACTCTTAACGCGCCAGTATAGAAGTGTTTTGAGGAAATGTTGGCTGATTAACGTGGGGTTGTTTGCCCTAGGGGCGGCGAGCGTGATGTCTCCAAACGAGGCAAAGGCTGACGATGCCATGACGCAAGATGAAATCTTAGCGTTGTTGAAGCCTTCAACCAATCTACATATTACTTGGAATAAAGCTACTGACGGTAGCGGTTATTCGTGGAACGGCACTACTTCACCACAAGGGAGTGATATAAACAATACTATCTCGTCAGACTCTCAAGTTAAGGGCGCGTTGCGGATGAATTTTGACGGCAAAGGTGTGGTGACTACTAATACCAAATACTTTATCTACACCTATACTAAGCCGCAATGGTATGTATTGCAGACAGCACAAATATCGATTAACTCTATGACAGGAGATATCGTAAATAAAGTATTTACCGGAATTAGTGGAGATTATGGTGGAGCAATCGATTTATATAATGGTTTTGCAAATACGTACAATATAACTGCTGACTTTATAGGAAATACATCTAAATACGGTGCTGGGATTGTAAGCAGAGATCGCTCCACCATCGGTAATGTTGTAGGTGACTTTATCGGTAACAGTGCTACTGGTGCTGCAAATGGTGATGGTGGTGGTGCGATTTACAACACTTCATCATCCTCTATTAGTAGTATCACTGGTGACTTTGTTGCCAACAAAGCTAACGGTGGTACTTATTCCCGTGGTGGCGCAATCATAAATAGGGGAACATCCTCTATTGGTAGTATTACAGGCGACTTTACTGGCAATAAAGCTGATAATCAAGGCGGTGCGATTTACAGCCACTCATCCTCTATTGGTAACATAACCGGTGACTTTGTCGGCAATGCATCTGGCTATACTGGTGGTGCGATTAACAATACAATAAGTTCTACTATTGGTGACATAACCAGTAACTTTAGCGGTAACTCATCTTTAAACCAAGGTGGTGCGATTGTCAATGAAGTAAATTCCACAATTGGTAATATAACCGGTGATTTTAGCGGTAATACATTAATAAATGAAACATCAACTAACAATTATGTATCTGGTGGCGCAATATCCAATCAAAGTTCTGCAACGATATATAGTATTACAGGTAATCTAATAGGTAATAGTGCTCTATCAAAGTATTATGTTGCTTTAGGAGGCGCTATTTATAACAATGAATCAACAATTAACGGTATTATTGATGCCACATTTAGAGATAATAATGTTACTACACAAGCCAACAATACCGAAGTAATAAAAACCAACGGTGGGGCTATTTATAACGCATATCAGTCAAAAGATTCAGTGATTAATATTATTGCTCAAAATAAGAGCGTGAACTTTTACAATAATACGGTAAAAGATAAGTCTGGCACTATCTATAATGATATTTATCAATCTCAATCCTCGACTGCTACGGGTCCAACTAAATCCGGAATCATCAATCTTAATGCGGCGAAAGATCATTCTATCAATTTTGGGGGGTCAATTGATGGTCTTTATGCCGATGTTGCAACAAATCTTCTGAATATTAACCAAGATGATGTTAATTACGGTGGTGATTATAACTTCAATAATATGATAAGATATCACACACTTAATCTTGGCTTAAGCGACAACAAAGCAAGTGGTGCCAATATCAACCTCGGCTCGATTGTTCAACAAAATGGCGCAACAACATACGGTCAAATCCGAGATTCTGTAATCAACAACAATGCCGCCGGTACGCATATCAATATGCAAAATCGTCATATAGATACAAATAATATAAATAACACTCTGTACTTATCTAAAGATTTAGGTCTCGGTATTGATGTCAATCTTCGCTTTAATAGTACTGGCACTGCGCAGCAGAATACAGCCGATACGCTGGGCGCTACAATCACAACGGCAACCGGTGTCGAGAAAGTCGTTATTGATTCGATTAATATGACGAGTACCAAGTATACCGATTCCGGTAGGACGGCGAGCGTGAATATTGCCACGGCGGGTGATACAAATTATAAGCTCGCCGATGACATTATGAGCAATATTACCGGCAATAACTATTACACGAACGTTAAGTATAACTCAACTACCGGCAATATTGAATTCAGCGACAAGCTGGTGAACGAGAGTATGCTGAAATCAGCTTTAGATGAAATACCTGAAAGTTATTCTAAGGCGGAGATTGAGGCGTTAGAAGCGGCGCAGGCGAAGGCGGAAGCCGGCATCGGCGGTGGTAATGTGTCGACGGTACGTCCGGCAACATCTACGGAAATAAGCGGCGGCACGTATTCGATTAAAGACGGTGCCGGTAATTATTGGAAAGTCGAACTCAATACCAAAAATATGACCACCGATTCCAACAAAGTTACTTGGTCTAAGGTTTCCGCTTCCGGAACAAATACGATACCGGTTACATATAAGAG
>CAKJXZ020000034.1:0-1085 GCA_918234285.1 Pseudomonadota bacterium
AAAATCTTATTTTTCATTCAAAATTCCCTCCAAAACCGGCAGCGTAATCGTTTTCAAATTATTCATCTCGGCAACGTTTTCGACCTTATTTAAAAATTTCACAATCTGCCTGAACTGATTAAATTTCGCACAAATAAGTTCAAGCGCATCAGGCTCAAACGCGACATCAGAAATTTCTGTCACAATTTTTGCCACATCGTCTTTATTGAATGTTTCAAACTTCAGAACACCCAAAAGCCTGTCATAAATATGCTTATGTCGTTTGAGTTTTGCTTCCGCAAGGCTCATTCCGACAAGCACAACGGGAATCCCGATTTTGTCGTGCAAATCGCGGACAATCTCAATCGCAGACGAGTTATTCAAAAGAAAATCCACCTCATCCACCACCAAAACCTTTGGCCGCGCGCACAGATTATCCTCAATCTGCTTGAATAAAAGCGAAGTCAGGTATGTCGGCACATCATCAAGCTCCTCGACAATCTCGGTCAAAAGCCAACGCGCAGACATTTTGTGGTTGCACCGCACATAAATCGCATCGTTATTCGTAACCCACCACATAATCGTTTGCGATTTCCCGAGCCCGAAATCGCCATACACAAGTGCCATTTTGGGCAGATTCGCCGGTGCGTTTTTGAGCGTATCCATCAAATCCACAAACCGTTTCACATTCTGCGTTACAACAAATTTACGTTTCATAAAGATCTCGATATTCCTCACTTTGCTTGTATTCAGCAAGCCACGCCCTGTCATCTTCACAGGTGCAGCCGTTTTTCATAAGCCATTCAAACTTTTCATACTTGTTCAAAAACACAGGTGCATTCATCTGTTCTTCTCTTGGTGTTGGCTTTTTCGCTTTTAACAGTTTAACTTCAGTTACCTCTTGAACGTCTTCTTCAATATCTTGCTCAATAAATTTCAAATCCACATTTGGCAAAAATTTCTGCAATTCTTTAATCGTCTTATTTTTAAGCCGTTTTTGTTTTTGAATTTTCTGTTTCAAATCCTCGACATCTTTGATATCACCAAGATGATAAGCCATTGGATGAGCTTTGGTTACGCGTTTTGCGGTACACAAAAACTGATTT
>CAKJXZ020000035.1:0-23667 GCA_918234285.1 Pseudomonadota bacterium
AATAAACATGGCAAAAGAAAAATTTGAGCGGACGAAACCGCACTGCAACATTGGAACGATTGGTCACGTAGACCACGGTAAGACCACTTTGACAGCCGCCATTACCAAAGTATTGGCAGAAGAAGGCGGCGCCAGCTTCACGGCTTATGATCAAATTGATAAGGCACCGGAAGAACGCGCTCGCGGTATTACCATTTCGACGGCACACGTTGAATATGAAACCAAGAATCGTCACTATGCACACGTAGACTGCCCGGGCCACGCCGACTATGTTAAAAACATGATTACCGGTGCTGCTCAGATGGATGGTGCAATTTTGGTAGTAAGTGCAGCTGACGGTCCGATGCCGCAAACTCGTGAACACATTTTGCTTGCTCGCCAAGTAGGTGTTCCGGCGATTGTTGTATACATGAACAAAGTAGACCAAGTAGATGATCCGGAATTGCTCGAATTGGTAGAAATGGAAATTCGTGATTTGCTCAGCTCTTATGGTTTCCCTGGCGATGAGATTCCGATTGTTAAAGGTTCAGCCTTGGCAGTATTGGAAGACGGCGACAGAAAAATCGGCCACGATTCGATTGTTGAATTGATGGAAAAAGTAGACTCTTACATTCCGGAACCGACACGTCCGTTGGATCAGCCGTTCTTGATGCCGATTGAAGACGTATTCTCGATTTCCGGTCGTGGTACGGTTGTAACCGGCCGTGTTGAACGCGGTGTATTGCATGTAGGTGACGAAATCGAAATCGTTGGTATTCGTCCGACACAGAAGACGACTTGCACGGGTATTGAAATGTTCCGCAAGTTGTTGGATGAAGGCGAAGCCGGCGATAACATCGGTGTATTGTTGCGTGGTACGAAGCGTGAAGAAGTTGAACGCGGTCAAGTATTGGCTGCCCCGGGAACGATTACCCCGCACACCGACTTCACCAGCGAATGCTACATTTTGACGAAGGAAGAAGGCGGTCGTCATACTCCGTTCTTCTCTAACTATCGTCCGCAATTCTATTTCCGTACGACCGACGTAACCGGTACGATTCAGTTGCCGGAAGGTACGGAAATGGTTATGCCTGGTGATAACGTAACCATTACGGTACAACTGTTGAACCCGATTGCGATGAGCGAAGGTTTGCGCTTTGCTATCCGCGAAGGTGGTAGAACTGTTGGCGCCGGCGTTGTTTCTAAAATTTTGAAATAACGTCTAGCTAGTAACTACTTGAGGGGCTTCTCCTCGTGTACGTTTTGTGTACACGTCGTCGAAGTCCCTCTTCGTATTTACACGCTATCCGTTATTTCCGTAAGTGTTCTTTAAGTGAAGTCCCCCGCGTCAAGGGACTTTCTGCGTATTTAAACGTTAATCTCGATTTTTCTTGTTAGGGGAATATTTATCTCGTTCTCCGTTATTTCCGTAAGTGTTCTTTAAGTGAAGTACACCGCGAGAAAAAGCCTTTTTCTATAAGCCTCGTTCTGCGAGTTTTTTCTTGTCAGTAGCGTGAATCAGCGGAAACATTATTTTTTCTTGTTATAGGCATAGAATGACGGAAACTTTTTCCGTTTTTTGCCGTTGAACGGGGTGGAAGCGCCGTTATACATACTTCTTAACCGCCCGACCAAAATTAATTTGACTTTTGGTATTTCGTACAATATATATAAAGGACACGACCAAAAATTCAGCCGGAGCGGATATGCCTTTAATTTCAGTCATAATTCCCGTCTATAACGTGGAAAAACACCTTAAAAAATGCTTGGAAAGCGTTTCCGAGCAGACTTTTCGCGATTTTGAGGTTATTTGTGTGAATGATGGCTCTACCGATGGCAGCGCCGCAATTTTGCAAAAATTTGCCGACAAAGATAAGCGGTTTAAAATAATTACTCAGGAAAATAAGGGTTTATCGGTGGCGCGTAATGTCGGCCTGGCTCAGGCAAAAGCCAAGCATATTGCGTATGTTGACAGCGATGATTTTGTGCATAAGCGCTTTTTGGAGATTCTTTATAAGGCTTCGACAGATTTTGATGCCGATGTTTCCGGTTGCAACTTTTGCAAAATCTATGATGATGAGGATTTTCCCGAGTTGGAAAATGCAGTTGCACAAAAGTATAATCCTGCCCTCAATGTTTTGATGCATCGCAAGAATTTTATCCATTTCAACGTTTGGAATAAGCTGTACAAACGTGATGTCATCGATGATATTTCTTTTGTTGACGGCATTTATTTTGAAGATTGGGTATATAATTGCTGTGTGTTTGCCAAGGCCAAGGATTTTGTGTGGGTAAACGAAAAACTATATGGTTATCGGATTTCGGAAAACTCCATTATGCGCAGCAGTTTTAATTTGAAAAAGTTGAATGATTATGTGATAGGAATTCACAGCGTGCGTAAGTTTTATAAAGAAAAATATCCTGATTTGTGGCCGTTGGTACGCGATACCCGTATTGCCCGTACCGTTAAAATGATGATGAACAGCACGCGCCGCAGCCGTAATTCCGAATTGATGGCCAGCGCTAAAATTGCCCTCAAAAAACTATATAATTTGAAACTTATCGGTTATAAGGGGCTGTCTTTACCTAATAAAATCAAGCTTTTCTGTTTTTTGCATTAAGATTTTTGCTTTCATATATAAAGATAAGCGACGAGACGCGGTCTTGCAACACAATGTGTTGCTTCAGTCACTCGGTTGCGATTTGTTCGCCGCGTGTCGCTTGCGCTAACTTGCTCAAAAGCAACCTTCGCCCGTCGTTAAAAATATCTCCGCCGGAGATATTTTTTCCCTCCGGCGCGACCTCTTCCGGTCACGAGTTCGAGTTACATCATTTACGGAATCACAAAAAGACCGTTGCATGAAACAACGGTCTTTTTGTGATGGCGGGAGCGACGAGACTCGAACTCGCGACCTCTGCCGTGACAGGGCAGCGTTCTAACCAACTGAACTACACCCCCGCAGAACAGTATGTCTTATATCTGAAGTTTTTTTAAATTGCAATACTTTTTTTGAGTTTTTTGCACTTTTTTTTGAAAAAAGCCGAAAAATAACGTTTGTTCGGGTATAACTTTATTATCTGCTTGCTTTTAATTCCAAACATTTTATCATCAGCACAACATGGGGAATAACGGATTATGCCTGCGTTTAAAAATTTTAGAAGAAAGTTACGCCGACGTCGGATAGAGACGTTTTTGTTGGCCGGTTATGCGTTTGCCGTAACCTGCGCCCTGTTTCTATCTTTACTTAATAAGCCGTTTACGACAACACCGAAGTTGCCGATAACTCATGTGTCTGCCGATTCTTATGATTTCAGCGGTGATATTTTAACACCGGCGTTCAATGATTCGGTCGGCGATAATCCGTTTGATACCGTTTATACCGAAATCAATAACATAAAGCTTTTGAGTGCCAACGAAGTCGTGCGTTCAAAGTTTGAAATCGTACAAAACGATAAGAATGTCGTGATGCCGATTGATGCCAAGCCGAAATATGAAGAAAATTCCAGCGAACTTTCCGGCATTTACCAAAAAGAACGCCGCGTGCTGATGGTAGAAAGGGGCGATACATTTATCGGGCTTTTAACCAAACTCGGTATGAATACCAAGAGTGCAACCGAGGCATATAACGTTTTGCGCAAAGTTTATGACGCACGCAAGTTACAAGTCGGGCAACATATCGAACTTACCGCTACTTTCGATGTGCGTTCGCATCAGTTGGAAATGCTTGATAAGTTGACTATTACGCCGGAGCGCGGGGTTAAGTATATTTTGAGCGTTAACGAATACGATAAATATGTGGCAACCGTGGAGCGCGAAAAGTTTCAGCCGGATGTACGGGTAGTCAACGGTACGGTTAACGGTCCGGTGCTTAATTCCATGATTAGCGAAGGGGTTAATCGCCGAGTTGCCAATGAAGTCATCAACCGTATGTCGCATATGATTAACTTCAGAACGGATGTTCGTAAAGGGGATACGTATAACATTAAATACGAGGTAAGTAAAGCGGCAAACGGCGATGTGGTTAAAATCGGCAATTTACTGTCGGCTTCGTTTAAAACCGCCAAACGCACTTATAAAATCTATCGTTTTAAGGACAATTATTATAATGAAAAAGGCGAAACCAAGAAAACCGGTCTGGATATTAAACCGCTTTCAATGCGTAATGCACGGGTTTCTTCATTGTTCGGTTATCGTCGCCATCCGATTTATAAAACCATGAAGTTCCACAGCGGTGTGGATTATGCCGCACCGAAAGGTGTTGCTATTTATGCCAGCGGTCCGGGCGTGGTGGAAATGGCGCAATATGTCAACGGTTACGGTAACTATGTGAAAATCCGCCACAACAGCGAGTATGAAACGGCGTACGGCCACATGCAGGGATTTGCCCGCGGTATCAGAAAAGGCGTACGTGTACGGCGCGGTCAGGTCATAGGATATGTCGGCAGCACCGGTCAGTCCACCGGTCCGCATCTGCACTTTGAAATTTTGCGCAAAGGTCAGCGTATCAATCCGCTGAAGTCTAACGTGGCCACCGGTAATGATTTGGGTGGTTCACAACTGACAGAATTCAGACACAGAATGAATCAGATTGATGCCATGAAAGAAAAGGTGTTCAAAAAAGAGGAATCCGCACCGATGTTGGCATCGGTGGCACAGGCTGAAAAAGAAAAAGCCGAGGCCGAGGCCCAAGCCACTGCAGAACAGGGAAATGAAGCCGGAGAACAAACTCCGCCGGCCGCCGAACAGAATAAAGACGCCGCCGACGCAGAACCGGCAAAGCCGCAGGAAAACACGGCAGAAGCACCAAAGAATGATGCGGCAGAGTCGATAAAAGAAGAAAAAGCTGCCGAAAACGATAAGCAGGCAGAAGTCGCCGAGACGGAAGAAGCGGAAAAACAAATAACCGACAACTACAAGGGGAAACGTTATATGCCGCCTAGTATTTCCGCGGTTGCGGCGCGTAAAAAGCATTGGGCAACGGCCGGCAAAAAGGCGCAAAAAGCGGTTAAAACTCCGGCACGTAAGCCGCGCTACGTAAAGCGCTGAAAATCAGATTACCGTAATACTTGATAATTATCTGGCAGAAAACTACATCTATAAACAGGCAGTGATTGAAGGTTGAGGAGAGAATATCAAAATGGATAATTTGCCGGCATTGAGAGACATACATTTACCCGAGGGCGGTGTACCGTTTTTTCCTTTAGCCTACGGCTGGTGGAGTATTTTGGTCTGTGTGATTGCCGCGTGGGTGCTGTATAAAGTTCTGAAAATGCTGTGGCAGCAAAGCGCCAAAATTTACGCCCGAAGGATTTTACAATCATTCAAAGATGATACCGATTTGGCGGCGGCGGTAAAAATGTCGGAAATATTGCGGCGCGCCTGTGTGCGTAAATATCCCGAGGCCGTTGCCGTATCGGGAGATGATTGGATTGCCTTTCTTAACAGTAAATCCAAGTGGCCATTGAACGGTTCGGCTGCCGAATTGCTGAAAAATGCTCCGTTTATGGTGCATCAGAGTTATGAAGCTGAGGATATGTCCAAAGTATGGCGCTATTGTTATGATTGGATAGGAGAAAATCTATGATTGTTTTTGCCAATCCTCAAGCTGCATGGTTATTTTTGGTGCCGATTTTGGTTTATTACATTCTGCCGGCGGTAGGCAAGATGTACGGCGATGCTTTGCAAGTACCGTTTGTAGCGGATATCGCGGCGATTAAGGGCAGTACTGCTTCCGAACGGCGGCGCGGTAAAGGTAAATCTGCAAATTCGTTTTCCAAGTTTTTGTTATTAATGGCTCTATGGGGATTGATTACGGTTGCCCTGTGTCGTCCGCAATGGGTGGGCGAGCCGCAGAAAGTTCATCACGAATCACGGGATATTATGCTGATTGTCGATGTTTCAAAATCAATGCTGGAAACCGATTTTGTGTATCAGGGGCGGCATTATGACAGAATGTCGGTGGTTAAAAAAGTGGTGGCTGATTTTGCCGATGCTCGCACCGATGACCGGGTGGGGTTGGTGGTGTTCGGTACCCGTGCATATATGCAGGTTCCGCTCACTTATGACAAAGCATCGCTGAAAGAAACGTTGTTCGCGATAGAGCCGGGAATGGCCGGGGATTCAACTTCCATAGGCGATGCCATCGGGGTTGCTTTGAAAAATTTGGCCTTAAGTGACGGTCCGGCTGAAAATAAGGTGATTATTCTGTTGACTGACGGCGAAAGCAATGACGGCAGTCTGTCGTTTCCGCAGGCAATAAAGTTGGCACAGGAAGAAAAAATAAAATTTTATACCATAGGCGTCGGCAGCGATTCTATCAGCTTTTTGGGCGGATTGTTCAGTGTGCCGATGGCCAACGGTTTGGATGAAACGAGTTTGCGGCAGTTGGCACAGGCAACCAAGGGAACTTATTTCAGAGCCAAAGATGTGAATGCACTGTTGCAGATATATTCGGAAATCAACCGTCTGGAGGCACAGGAACACGAAGGACGCTATGTTCAGGAAACCGAAGATATGTTCTATTATCCGGCGGCGGCCGCACTTTTGCTGTTTTTGGCATTGTTTGCGCTGATGAGGAGAAAATAAGCCATGGAAGTGTTGCAGGATTTTCACTTTTTACGTCCGTTATGGCTGGTTGCGTTGTTTATTCCGCTGCTGTGGGGCTGGTTTATTTATCGTAACGAGCGCGTGCAATCATCGTGGGCTGACGTTTGCGACGAACATTTGCTAAACTTTTTGTTGATTAAGGGCGATAATCATCAGCGGCGGCTTTCATATGTTTTGGCGGTGCTGTTCATGATCTTCTCTATTTTAGCCCTGGCCGGTCCGACTTGGGTTAAAAAGCCTAATCCGGCGCTGAGCGTGGATAATCCGGTGATGATTGTTCTTAGCTTATCTTCAAATATGGAAAAGACCGATGTGGCGCCGAATCGTTTGGTGCGGGCGCGCTATATCATCAAGGACTTTATACAAACCCTACGCTCGACCGAAATCGGGCTGGAAGTATACAGCGACGAGCCGTTTATGATTTCTCCGCTGACCGAAGATGCGGCACTGATTGACAATTTATTGCCGGTGATTGAGCGTAATATTATGCCGGCTGACGGCGATAGACTTGATCGGGCTATCGATATGGCAGTGGAGCGCATGCAGAGCATAGGGTATGCTTCCGGCAATATTATCGTGTTGGCGGCCGATGTCGGCGAGCGTTTTGAAGCGGCGTTGGAGAGTGCGGCCAAGGCATATCGCAACGGCTTTGATGTTAATGTAATCAAGGTCAGTACCGAGGAAAATGAAAAATTGCAAATGGTGTCACAAAAAGGTTATGGGGTTTATTTGAATTATAACCAGAGCTATGCGCCGCTGAGCCGAAAAATCAATGACTTATATGCCAAAAAACTTAATGAAAGCAAAAATATGCAATCAATTTGGTTGGATTTCGGATATTATCTGTTCTGGCTTCCGGCCTTTCTGTTGCTGTATTATTATCGACGCGGGGTGATTGCCGGATTGTTGCTGTGTTTGATTTGCTCCGAGGCATATGCCGGATGGTTTATCAACGATAACCAGGAAGCGATGCAATATTTCAAACGCAAGCAATATGATAAGGCGGCACAGATGTTTCAAAATGCACAATGGCGCGGAGCCGCGGCTTATAAAAACGGGGATTTTGAACAGGCATATCAGGAATTTTCCAAGGAAAATGATGTCGTTTCTCTGTATAATCAGGGCAATGCATTGGCTAAGTCGGGAAAAATCGACGAGGCGATTGCCAAGTATGAAGAAGTGCTTAAGCAAAAGCCGGATTTTGAAGATGCAAAATTTAATCTGGAATACTTGAAAAAACTCAATAAAAATCAGAATCAGAAGCAAAATCAAAAGCAGGATAATGAGCAGGATCAGCAAAAGCAACAAAAATCCGGCGGCGATGAGAAAGAAAAAAATAACCAGCAGCAAAATAATCAGCAGCAGGGAAATCAGGAGCAAGAGCAACAGCAAGAACAACAGAAACAGCAGCAACAACAAGAGCAACAACAGCAAGAACAACAGCAAAAGCAACAGCAAGACGGCACGCAACAAGAACAACAACAAGAGCAGCAGCAACAAGAGCAGGATGGTTCTAAACAAGAACAACAAGAGCAACAGTCGCAGAATCAGGAACAACAGCAGCAAAACGATTCACAACAAGGCCAGCAACAGCAGGAGCAGAAACAATCACAAGGAGAATCCGAACAATCACCGGAGCAGGAGCAGAACGAAAATCAAAACGGAGATGAGCAACAATCTTCTGCGGAAAATCAAGACGGAGAAAATAAATCCGATGCCGCCGAGTCCGCGGAAAATGATGCAGAGCAAAATCAGCAGCAGAGCTCTGCCGAAGATAAGCAGGATGACCGGCAAAAAGGCAATTCTCAAGCTGAACCGGCAGATAACAATTCTGATGATAAGGAAGAAGAACAAGAAGTACAGGCCCAATCAGGTCAGCAGGATGAAAACGGTAAAGAAGCGGAGGAAGTGCAGATGCAAAACGGCGATAAAGCTGCCGATAAGGAAAAAATGCGCGCCCGTATGCAGAAATTCCGCGATATTCCGGAAGACAAGGGCGGGTTGTTGCGCGCCCTAATCGCCAAAGAATATCGCAAAAACAGATATAAGGATGAATACTGAGATGATGTGGAATAAAGTTAAAATTTATGCCGTTGCGGCATTGATTTGGTCGGCAGAATGTTGGGCTGGTCAACTTTCGGCAAGGGTTGAACCGCAGAAAATACAATATGGCGAAACGGTGCAGTTTGAGGTCAGTTATGAAGGGGATAATTCCGGCCTGCTGCAACCGCATTTTGAGGTGTTAAACAAAGATTTTGCGGTTTATTCCACTTCAACCTCAATGCAAACGCAATATACCAACGGTATTGCGCAGCAGAAGCGTGTTTGGTCTTTAACTCTGATGCCGCAAAAAGAAGGTAAGGTGATAATTCCGGCAATTAAAGCGGGGAACTATCAAACGGTGCCGCTCAATATTGAAGTGTTGCCGTCGGGTTCTTCCTCTGTGCAATCGGGGGCGACGCAATCCTCGGGCGGAGCAGCCGCAGCGGCAGACAGTGCCGATTTTTGGATGGATATGACGGTAGATGAAAAGAGCCCGTATGTGCAACAAGAAATCAACGGTACGTTGGTAATTTATGACAACAAGAACATTCAATTTACGGAAGATCCGACTTTTGAAAATGCCGACGATTGGGAAATCA
The DNA here is from genome assembly GCA_918234285.1 of Pseudomonadota bacterium. GTDB lineage: Bacteria > Pseudomonadota > Alphaproteobacteria > RF32 > CAG-239 > RUG410. The sequence goes on from CAKJXZ020000035.1 coordinate 9,229, forward strand.
GACAATTGGGCGAGCCGGTCATAACCAACAAGAACGGTCAGCGGATTATCAAGATAAAATACGCATTCTTTCCGCAGAAAAGCGGCAATTTGAGTTTACCGCGAATAACGGTAAAAGGGTATTATGTCGAGCGCAAACAGGGAGATTTGTCGCGTTCGGTTAACGGGTTATTCCAATTGTTCGAGATTAATTTTGACGTAACCGATTTGATGGCTCAGCAAAAGCCGGTAATGCTTAAAACTAAACCTGTTACAATTGAGGTTAAGCCGATACCGACGGATTATGGTCATGATTGGTGGTTGCCGTCAACGGCGGTATCTTTGCGTACGCGCTGGGCCGATCCGCGCCCGGTATTTAAGGTGGGCGAAGCGGTAACACGGGAGATTACTCTGTCTGCCGCCGGCGTGGCAGAAAATCAGCTGCCGGTGTTGGAATTTGCGGAAAATGCTGCCTGGAAACAATATCCGGAGAATCCGGTTACCGGTTCAACCGTTGAAAACGGCGAAATTATTTCAACGGCCGTAACACGGGTGGTCTATATTCCGCAACGCGGCGGTGAGCAAATTTTGCCGGAAATCAGGTTAAGGTGGTATAACGTAAAAACACATCATATCGAAAATGCGGTAATCCCGGCTGAAAAAATGTCCGTGGGCGGTGCTTCCGGCGGACCGCAGACGGCATCCGTACCGACGATGACAATGGCGGATACTCCGGATGCGTTGGTTGAAGCCGTAAAAAACAGATTGGATAATAAGCCGGAAAATCAGCCGATAAATCAACCCGAGCAGCAACAACGCGATATTTGGTTGATTGCGGCAATAATTCTCGGAGCATTTTTATGCGGTGCAATTTGTAATTATCTGTTTTTACGCAGGAAAATTACTGATGGCAAAGAGGATTATTCCGGAGATTTTGTTAACGATATTGAAAAAAATCTGCGTCGTGCGGATTATCGGGCATTGCGTGACAGTCTGCTGCGTTGGGGCGAACAAATTTATGCCGATGCATATATCAATAATTTGAATGATTTGTCCGCACAAGTTAAGGTTCCGGAATTTACCGAACAAATGCAGTTGTTGAACCAAAATTTGTATGCCGGCGGAACGGAAAAATTGAATGATAAAATTATAATGAAATACATAAAAAATCAGCAAAAAGTAAAATCAAATCCGAAAAAACCGCCGTTACCGGACTTGTATAAATAGCTTGCAAATCGAAAAAATATGTGTTCTAATGGCGTATCATTAAGCGAGGAACTTGTATGCCTTTATTAAAAAAGACGATTATGTGGGGATTTTTTCTGGCGGCGATGTATTTCGGCGGCACAATGACGCAGAGCGGAAATAATTTGCTGCAGGGAATGGGCTTCATGTCAATCGTGATGGCGCTGATTTGTTTGTATCTGGTTCTAAAGCTGGTATGGGGACCTCTCAGCCATCTGATGAAATTGGCGCTTTGTATCGGGGTGGTATGGTTTTGCGCGTATAGTATAGGTTTGTTTGACGGTAATACGTTAGACACATTTTTATCAGGTACTCCGGCTACGACGGCAACCGATGATTCCGCTTCTGCCGATAATGTTGTAACACCTGAGGAATTGGGGAACGAAATGTTCAGCGATGCCGAGCAAGTTAATGGTGAGAGCGGTAATTCGCAAAATGTGTCTCCGAAACAGGCGACTCCGAATAATAAGGGCGGCTTAGTCAATAAAATCAAAGAATTTCTTTTCGGCAGTCCGGAGACGCCGCAAGCTTCCCCACAACGTGATTTTAATCCGTTTGAATACCCTGAAATCAAAGGCTATACTAAAGTTTTAAGCGGCAGTATACTGTATTTGGAAGGTATTAAAATTAAGCTGCTCGGGATTGATGCGCCGGATCGTGACCAGGTATGTGTAAATCGCCTGGGAGATAACTACGATTGCGGAGAAATGTCGATGATGTGGTTGCAAGATTGGTTGAGCGGCAAAGAGGTAAGTTGTCGCATTTTGAGTAAAATCGAGCAGGGACGGGCGACCGGGAGCTGTTTTACGGATAATAATCAGTATGATGTGGCGGCGGTCGTTGTTAATGCCGGTTGGGCGGTTGCTTATACGCGTACCACCGATATTTATGCACCGTATGAACAGCAAGCAATGTCAGCCAGACGCGGTTTATGGAACGGAACTTTTTATACACCGTGGGATTGGCGGAAAATCAAGAATCGCAAGTTTACCATTAAAATTAAGCATCCAGGCAAGCAATCGGGAGACGGCGGTTTTGACTTTTGGGGATTGTTTTAAATGAAAAAGATTTTTAATTCGGCATCGGAGCGGGAAACCGCAGACTTAGCGCGTAAATTGGCGGCCATTACCAAGCCGGGGGATATTTGGGCTTTGCACGGAACATTGGGAGCGGGAAAAAGTGTTTTTGCCCGCGCTTTTGTGCAATCATTGACTAATGCCAAAGAAGTTCCGAGCCCGACATTTACATTGGTGCAAATGTATGTGGCGCCGGAATTTGATATTTATCATTATGATTTGTACCGTCTGAAGTCTCCCGACGAGATTTTCGAATTGGGGGTTGAAGAAGCTTTTTACACCGGGGTCAGTTTAGTGGAATGGCCGGAAAAAATGGGACCGTTTGCCCCGCGTAATATGTGGACGGTGGATATAAAGGCAGAGGATAATCGGCGGGTTATAACTGTTTCGTCCGAGGATACCGAAAAATCGGGAAGATTGGAAAATGTCGGATAAAACCTGTTTGCATGCAACTTTAATCAAACTGAAATCCAAGGGGATATTACTGCTGGGTAAAAGCGGTAGCGGTAAGTCCGATTTGGCTTTGCGGCTGATTGAAAACAAGGCGGCTAAACTGGTGGCGGATGATGTGGTTTTTATTCATAAAAAAGGTAATTATATATACGGTACGGCGGCGGAAAATCTGCGCGGAATGCTTGAAGTTCGCGGTATCGGAATTGTTACGTATCCGTATATTGAGCAATCCAAAATAGATTTGGCGGTGCACTTGGTTGGTGAGGCGGTCGAGGTGGAAAGATTTCCGCTTAAGCAAAAAGAATTGATTTTAGGACTTGAAATTAAGCAAATAGATTTGTATGCTAAGGAAAGTTCGGCGCCGGATAAAATAGCGGCGGCGTTGCGGTTGTGTTAATGTATTGAAACAAGCAGGAGTATCATGCTGAAACAAAAGATAGAAACATTTTTACAGACTTTGGGTAAGGCTCCGGTCGGTTTTATCATGAATCTCGGCTATTTGACGCAATTTATCGCCAAGTCGATATATAATTGTTTTATGCCGCCGTTTTATATTAAATTGTTCGGCAAGCAGTTTTTGAATATAGGCTTTTATTCGTTGCCGGTGGTGGGGTTAACCACTCTGTTTGCCGGTATGGTTATCGCTTTACAGACTTATTCGGGAATTTCAGAGTATGGTGCGGAGAGCGTGGTGGCCGGTGTGGTTTTGATTTCGGTGACGCGCGAATTGGCGCCGGTGTTGTCGGCTTTGATGGTTGCCGGCAGAATCGGGGCGGCAATGGCGGCAGAAATCGGTACCATGCGGGTAACCGAGCAAATTGACGCATTGGTAACACTGTCGGCGAATCCTTATCGATATTTAATTGCTCCGCGCATTTGGGCCGCGGTGGTGGTAATGCCGCTGTTGGTGCTGTTTGGCGATATCATCGGTATTTTTGGCGGGTATCTGGTCGGTGTTTATAAGCTCGGCTTCAATCCGGCCAATTATATCAACAACACCATGAATAATCTGACTTCGGTGGCGATTGTGATGGGTGTAGTCAAAGCCAGTGTATTCGGCTTTATTATTTCAATTATGGGTTGCTATCACGGATATCGTTCCAAGGGCGGAGCGCAAGGTGTGGGCGAGGCAACCACCAATGCGGTAGTAACGTCTTCGATTTTGATTCTTATTTTCAATTATCTGATTACGGAAATTTTCTTCTCGAGATAGGGGTTGGCAAATGTCGGAAAACAAAATTGAAATAAAAAATTTATATAAAGCTTTCGGCAAGAAACACGTTTTAAACGGGGTTGATTTGGATATCAAAAAAGGCGAATCTCTGGTGGTTATAGGCGGCTCCGGTACCGGTAAGTCGGTTTTGATTAAGTGTATTCAGGGGTTGTTGACGCCGGATCAGGGTTCCATCAAAATCGACGGCGAAGAGACGATTGACAGCGGCAAAAACATTCATGAAAAAATGGGGATGTTGTTTCAGGGAGCCGCGTTGTTTGATAGTTTGAGCGTGTGGGAAAATGTGGCATTTATGTTGCTCGAAAACGGCAAATTATCGCGCAAAGATGCTAAACTGGAAGCTATCAGGGTGTTGCGGCAGGTCGGTTTGGCGCCTGATGTGGCGGATTTGTCACCGGCTGAGCTTTCCGGCGGTATGCAGAAGCGCGTGGGTTTGGCACGAGCAATCATCAACAAGCCGGAGATAATTTTCTTTGACGAGCCGACCACCGGTTTGGATCCGATTATGGCGGACGTAATCAATGATTTGATTATTGAATCGGCTAAGGGTTTGGGGGCAACCACCCTGACCATTACGCATGATATGGCTTCGGCGCGCAAAATTGCCGACCGGATTGCCATGCTTTATCAGGGCAAGATTATATGGATAGGCACGGTGGCGGAAATGGAAAGAACCGATAACCCTTATTTGCAACAATTTATTTCGGGCAGTTCGCAAGGACCGATACAGATGGAATTATAAACAATGGTTAAAAAGTCTACAATGTTTGTTTGTCAGAACTGCGGCAGCACTTATTCCAAGTGGCAGGGCAAATGCGATGCCTGCGGCGAATGGAATTGCATTGTCGAAGAAAGTGTGCAATCTGACGGATATTCCAAAATCAATCGCAAAAAAGAAGGTCATATCATTGATTTTGTGCCGCTTAAAGGCAGCACGCAAACATATAGTCGTTTGCAAACAGGTATAAAAGAAATCGATCGTGTTACCGGCGGCGGGTTAGTGCCGGGGTCGGTGATTTTGGTCGGCGGTGATCCGGGTATCGGCAAATCTACTTTATTGCTACAGGTTTGTGCCGGATTGGCGGCGGGTGCCGAAAAATATTCGTGCTATTACATTTCCGGCGAAGAAGCCATAGACCAGGTGCGTATCCGCGCCAATCGTTTAGGGTTGGCGGATAGTCCGGTTAATCTGGCCAGCGCTACTGACGTACGCAATATCATTACCACGCTTGAAAAAGCCGAGCCGAAAGTGGTGATTATCGATTCTATTCAGACCATGTATTTGGATGAAGTTGAATCTACTCCGGGCAGCGTGGGACAAGTGCGTGCCAGCGCTTATGAGCTGATTAAATTGGCAAAACGCAAGGGTTTTGTGCTGTTTTTGGTCGGACACGTCACCAAGCAGGGAGAAATTGCCGGACCGCGTGTGTTGGAGCACATGGTGGATACGGTGCTTTATTTTGAAGGCGAGCGCGGACATCACTTTCGAATTTTGCGCGCGGTGAAAAACCGTTATGGTGCTACCGATGAAATCGGCGTTTTTGAAATGCAGGACAAGGGGCTGGTAGAAGTGGAAAATCCGTCGGCACTGTTCTTGGCCGAGCGACAGGGTAATATTTCCGGCTCTTGTGTGTTTGCGGGGATTGAGGGTTCTCGTCCGCTTTTGGTAGAAATTCAGGCTTTAGTCAGTCCGAGCGGATATTCCACCCCTAAGCGGGCGGTGGTTGGTTGGGATTCCAATCGCTTATCCATGATTTTGGCGGTGCTTGAGGCACGTTGCAGTATGAACTTCAGTGCACATGATGTATATCTTAATATTGCCGGCGGTTTAAAGATAAGCGAGCCGGCGGCGGATTTGGCGGTTGCCATGGCGGTTATATCTTCGCTGACCAAAAAGCCTTTGCCGGCCGATATGGTGGCATTCGGCGAAATCGGTCTTTCCGGCGAAATAAGGTCGGTAACGCAAACAAATCTGCGCCTAAAAGAAGCTCAAAAACTGGGCTTTTCCGGTGCAATCATTCCGCCGGTTTACGGCAAAGATAAAAAAGAAAAGGGAGCTAAGAATTATGATCTGTCATGCTATGAAATAGGTCATGTTCAGCGCCTGATAAATTGGTTTAATTAGGAGCATAACAATGGAACAGCAACTCAATAACTTAGATGTCATTTTTCTGATTATTATCGGGATTTCGTCTCTGGTCGGAATTGCCCGCGGAATGACCAAAGAATTATTATCCATCCTCGGGTGGGTTTTGGCCGCGGCGGCACTGTTTTATTTGGTACCGTTGTTAAATCCGTTTACCGAAAAATATATTGCCTCAAAGCTGTTGTCAAACCTTGTTACCGGTATGGCGGTACTGATTGTGTTCAGCATTATTTGGGTTTTGACGGTAGATAAATTGGCATCGCTTATTCGCTCCAGTAAGTTGAGTGCCTTGGACCGCATTTTCGGCTTTGTGTTCGGAATGGCGCGCGGTGCCATTATCATTATTTTGCTTGCATTGATGTTTTCTACGCTTATTCCGGCAGAAACGCAAAAAGGTGCGTTTGCCGAATCTAAGATTTATCAGCAGGCTGCCGCTTGTGTTGAGCCGCTGAAGGCGATGATTCCGCAGAGTTGGGTTGATAGCTTTAAGGCCACCAGTGAGAGCTTCGGCTTCGGTAAACCTGCTGATGAAAAGGCCAAGGATGATGAAAAGGCGAAAGATGAGGAAAAGGGCAAAGATGAGGCTAAGCCGGCAGAGGGCGAAGAAAAAACCGCCGAAGATAAGGATAAAAAGCCGGGGCTGCTCAATACGCTCGAATTTATCGATAATAACTTTGATGTCTTACAGCAAAACGGCGAAGAATTGTTTAATCAACTGGCACAGCCGAAAACGTCTGACGAAAAGACCGGAGAAAGCGATGATTCTACCGCTGACGGCATTGTTTCGGATTTGGATAAAATACTCGATGTCTTAGAAGATGTCGTGACCGACGAACCGATGCCGGAAACCAAACCGGATACGCCGCAGATGAAGAAATCAATCCGCGAATTCAATAATCCGGAACCGACTATTGAAGACGTTATCTCCAAGGAAGTGCCGGAAGAATAATCGCAATAAAAGCTCTAAAAAAGTATGCCGTGTTGTAAAATGCGGCATATTTTTTGTTTGTCCGGATTTTAAGGGAAAAAACTTGTAGATTATTTTAAGGTTGATATGGCGTAATATGAACAAGCATATTATATTATCAGCGAGGTATTGAAAGATGAGAAAATTGTTGTTTTGGGGTGTTGCCGCCATTATATTCGCGTTTGGGGCAGACCAGCTCAGTAAAAGCCTGTTGGCGGCCTATGTGGCGGACGGAGAAGCATTTTCGTTCGGCAGTTTTTTTAATTTGGTAAAAGTATGGAATACCGGCGTCAGTTTTTCGATGTTTAATAATCACGGTGATATCGGTAGAGTGCTGTTATCGGTGTTTTCTTTGGTTGTATGTGCGTTTTTGTTGCATTGGATGCTCAAAGAAAGCAACTGGCTGAAAGTGGTGGCGCTCGGGTTGGTTATCGGCGGGGCGCTCGGTAATGTTGTTGACCGTATTCGGTTTGGTGCGGTGCTTGATTTTTTGGATTTTCATATTGCCGAATATCACTGGCCGGCTTTCAATTTGGCCGATACGTTTATTTGTGTAGGCGCTTGTCTTTTGATTTTATTGGAAATATTTAAAGTAAAAACAGAAAAAACGGAGGAAAAATGAAGAAATTTTATGTGGTTATTGCCGTTGCCGCAATTTTGGCGACAAGTTCTTGCGGCTGGAGCAAGAAAAAACTCGGATTTACACAATCGGGACCGGATGAAACTCTGGTACAGACCAATGATCCGTTGATTTTGCCGCCGGAATTTAATGTTCGTCCGAAGAAAACGGCCGGAGCCGAAGATTTGGAAAACAGTGATATAAAAGAAGACGATAATGAATAAATTTTTGTTTCTGCCGCTATTGTTTATGCTCGCAGGTACGGCCGATGCCGCAATGTTTAAGGCTGAGGAATTTACGCTTGATAACGGCCTGCGGGTAGTGGTGGCAGAAAATCATAAGGCGCCGCTGGTTAAACACATGATGTGGTATCAGGTAGGAGCGGTTGACGAGTTTCGCGGCCGCGGCGGCAGTGCGCATCTTTTGGAGCACCTGCTGTTCCGCGGTACTAAAAAAGTCAGTGGTGATGAGTTTAATCGGATTATGGAAAAAAACGGCGCCGAATCAAATGCTTTTACCAGTCATGATGTTACGGCTTATCATCAATTTGCCGATGTGAGCCGTTTGGAAATTTTGATGGCGCTGGAAGCTGATCGTATGCAAAATCTCAACATCAGCGAGGAAGATTTTGAAGCCGAGCGCAAAATAGTGTTTCAGGAGCGTAAACAGGTGGTGGAGAATAATCCGGCATCGCCTTTCGGTGAAAGGGTGCGCCAGATGATGTGGGGAACGTCACCGTACGGGCAGCCGGTTACCGGTCTGCCGGAGGAAATTATGGCCTTAAAATATGCCGATACGCTGGATTTTTATCATAAATACTACGCTCCGAACAATGCGATTTTGGTGATTTCCGGCGATGTTGATACAAAGACCTTACGTCCGCTCATCGAAAAATATTACGGCGGATTGGAGAAAAGACCGGTGGAACGCGAAGTTCCGGCACCGCAGAATGAAAAATTACACCAATCCCTGCAAATGAGTTTGCCGCATATCGCAACGCCGCGGATTGCCCGGGCGTTTATGTTGCCGCCGCGGGAGCAAATGCAGGATATGATATATGCTTATGATATTTTGGCCGAGTTTTTGGGCGGGGGCGAAACCGCCGAGCTCTATCGCGATTTGGTGTTGAGAAAGCGTTTGGCAGTAGGAGTTTCCGCCGGTTATAACTATATGACGCGCAGCAACACGGTGTTCAGAGTTAGTATGGTGCCGGATACGGATAAAGGGTTCGCGCCGGAAGCGGCAGTGCAAACATTGAATGCGGCTATGGAGCGTGCAAAGATGGCTTTAACGGCAGAAAGATTGGCGCAAATCAAACGCAAAATCTCGGCCAATTTGGTTTATCTCAAAGATAATCCGCAAACGGCCGCCAACTGGATAGGCTATATGCTTTCAATGGGTTTTACTTTGGATGATGTGCAAAATTATGAAGATAAAATCAAGGCCGTTACCTTAGATGAGGTTAAACAGGCTTTTGCCGCACTTTCCGAGGCGGCGGATATAACGGCGGTTTTGTTGCCGCAACAGGATGACGGAGGCAAAAATGAGTAAGTGTCGTCGTTGGTGGGTCTTGGGGGCAGCGGTTGTTGTCGCGGCGGTTGTCGGCATGAGTTTTTGGCGCGGCAGTCGTATCGATACTGATTCCATTTTGGCACATTCGGTTTTGAAAGATAAAACTTTCGGGGTTAAAGTACAACAAATCGAAGCGGACGGCATGAAGGCTTATTTGCTGGAAGAACATTCCAATCCGATTGTAGCCGTCAGTTTTATGTTTGATAATGCCGGTTCGGCATACGAGCCGAAAAATAAGCAGGGTTTAACCGCATTACTTTCCGAGATGTTGCTGAACGGCGCCGGAGAATATGAGGCTTTGCAGTTCAAAGATGTCGGAGAAGAATATGGAATAAGGTTGGGATTTGATGCCTCCGATGATGTTTTTGAAGGCTATTTACAAATGCCTAAAGATAATCTGAATGTGGGGGTAAAGTTGTTTACTGCTGCCCTGTATAAACCGCATTTTACGCTTGATTACATCGCTATTGTTAAAAAGCAGTTACAAACAGCTATTCGCAATCATCAGGAGCGGCCGGAAGGTGTTTTGGGCGATAAATTCTCCGAGCTGATTTTTGCCGGGCATCCGTATGCTCGCCCGGCTATCGGTAAGCCGGAAACGGTGGCCGGTTTGAATCGTGGCGATTTGTTGAATTTTATGCGGACTCATTTTACTCAAGGCAATTTGATAATCGGAATTGCCGGTGATATTAATGCCGCTGAGGCCGAGCGCCTCATACACGATTTATTCGGCCGGTTGCCGCGACAGTTTGCCGAGAATACTTTGGCAGAATACAAAATCAACAGTTCCGGCGCCACGCATAATGTAGAACGAGCAGCGCCGCAGGCAATCGCCGCTTTTGTGACGCAAGGGACACACCGCAACAGCGCGGATTTTTATCCGCTGTATGTGGCTAATTATATTTTCGGCGGGTCCGGGTTGAGTTCGCGTATATCTAAAGTTATACGTGAAGAAAATGGACTAACTTATGGAATTTACACATATTTATCAAATAAAAAATCTGCAGTGATGTTGGCTGGCGGTTATGCTTCAACTCCGGAAAATTTTGCCAAGGCAAAAGATTTGTTGTTGGAACAATGGCGGCAGATGGCACAAAAAGGTGTCAGTAAAGAAGAGCTGCAACAGGCTAAAGATGCGTTGATTGCGGCGCATAATCTGCGTTTTGCCTCAACCGGCGGAATTGCCGATATGTTGATGTCAATGCAGAAATATAACTTAGGTGCGGATTTTTTGGAAAAACGTAACGATTATATTCGGAATCTGACCTTGGACGAGGTTAATGCCGCGGCAGCAAAATATTATGCCGCAATACCGGATTTTGTGATTATCGGTGCGCCGACAGTAACGGAAAAAGGAGAAAAGTAATGTTCGGAAAATCAACAACGAAAGCATGGAAACAGTTGGAGAAGGTTTTTAAGCACTTTGACGGGACCGAAATGAATGATTTGTTTGCCGCCGATCCGAAACGCGGTGAACGCTATACGGAACAGCTTGAGAATATGTTGGTGGATTATTCCAAGAACCGGATAGACGACAATGTGATGAATGCGCTGTTCGAACTGGCAGAGGAGCGCGGCTTAAGGGAAAAAATCAACGATATGTTCGGCGGTAAAAAAATCAACAGCACCGAAAATCGCGCGGTATTGCATATTGCGTTGCGTAATCGCGGGAACACGCCGATTTATGTTGACGGACGCGATGTAATGCCGCAAATCAATGCCACGCTCGAAAAGATAAAGGATTTTTCCGAGGCGGTGCGTTTGGGGCGCTTTACCGGACACACCGGCAAAAAGCTCACCAATATCGTCAATATCGGTATCGGCGGTTCGGATTTAGGGCCGTTTATGGCTTGCGAGGCACTGCGTCATTATTGGGCTAAGGACATTAAATGCTGGTTTATTTCCAACATAGACGGTACCGGTTGTGCCGAGGTTTTGAACAAGGTTGATCCGGAAACCACGCTGTTTATCGTGGCCTCTAAAACTTTCACCACCATCGAAACTCTGACCAATGCTCGCACTTGCCGCAAATGGTTGACAGATGCTCTGGGCGAACATGCGGTAGCCAAGCACTTTATCGCGCTTTCTACCAACAAGGAAGAAGTCGAAAAGTTCGGGATTAATCCGGAAAATATGTTTGAATTTTGGGATTTTGTCGGCGGGCGTTATTCCATGTGGTCAGCCATCGGTATGATTATCGCCATTGCCGTCGGGTTTAAGAATTTTGAGCGGATGCTTGAAGGTGCTTATGCCATGGACGAGCACTTCAAAAACAGCGAATTTAAGCATAATATTCCGGTTATTCTGGCACTTATCGGTATTTGGTACAACAATTTTTACGGTATACATCGCTACGGGGTTATTCCGTATGACCAATATTTGCAATATTTGCCGGCATATTTACAACAGCTTGATATGGAAAGTAACGGAAAATCAGTAACTTCTGACAATAAATATGTTGATTATGCCACCGGTCCGGTGTTGTTCGGCGGTGCCGGTACCAACGTGCAACATTCGTTTTTCCAACTGTTGCACCAAGGGACGGAAATTGTGCCGATTGACTTGATTGTGCCGGCAATTTCGCATAATGAAATCGGTACTCATCAACAGATTTTGTTGGCCAATGTTTTGGCACAGGGCGAAGCGCTGATGCGCGGTAAAACCGAGGCTATCGCGGCGGCGGAATTAGAGGCGGCCGGCAAGTCGCAAGCGGAAATTATGCGTTTGAAGAAATATAAGAGCTTCAGCGGCAACCGCCCGAGCACTACGATTGTGCTGAAAAAAGTTGATCCGTATACTTTGGGAATGTTGGTGGCGATGTATGAGCACAAGGTGTTTACGCAAGGCGTGATTTGGAACATCAATTCGTTTGACCAGTTTGGGGTGGAGTTGGGCAAAAAATTGGCCCTCAATATTCTGCCGGAGTTGCAAGGTACGGCACATAACGTTCAGCACGACAGTTCCACTTCAAATTTGATAAACCATATCAAAAAAATACGCAAATAGAAGGTGTTATAAATGAATATTCGTGTTTTACCTTCAAATCTTATCAACCAAATTGCGGCCGGAGAAGTTATCGAGCGACCGGCGTCGGTGTTGAAAGAATTGGTGGAAAACGCGATTGATGCCGAAGCGCGCAAAATCGAGGTTACTCTGACCGGTGGCGGCAAAAATATTTTAACCGTGGCGGATGACGGTGTGGGAATGTCACCGGAAGAACTGAATTTGGCGGTGGAGCGGCATGCTACTTCAAAACTTCCCGACGACGATCTGTTTCAAATTAATTTTTTGGGCTTTCGCGGTGAGGCTTTGCCTTCAATCGGCTCGGTAGCGCGTCTGACGATTGTGTCGCGCAAAAAAGGAGCGGCGGAAGGGGCTAAAATCAGCGTTGAGGGCGGCATAAAAAGTACGGTGGAGCCGGCGGCCATCGGCGGCGGTACCCGGATTGAGGTGCGGGATTTGTTTTATACCACTCCGGCACGTCTGAAGTTTTTGAAAGCGGACAGCGCCGAAGCGGCACAGTGTGTCGATATGTTGCAGCGAATAGCATTGGCTAATCCGAATGTGGCGTTTTATCTTTACAGCGATGGCAAGAAAAAGTTGGCGCTGAACGTATGTACGGGCGAATTGCCGGAAGCGCGGCGCAAGCGGATTGCCGATGTTTGGGGTACGGAGTTTAAGGAAAATTCGGTACCGATTACGGCGCAGAACGAATTTTGCGACATCAGCGGCTTTGTCAGCGTTCCGACCTATAACAAAGCCAATTCGCTGGCGGAGTTTTTGTTTGTAAACAACCGTCCGGTGCGCGATAAGCTGATTTTGGGCGCGATTAAAGGCGCTTATCAGGATATGATGATGTCCGGCCGCTATCCGGTTTGCGCGATTTTTATCAGGGTTAATCCGCGCTATGTCGATGTTAACGTGCATCCGACCAAAGCGGAAGTGCGATTTTATGACAACGGTGCGGTGCGCGGGCTGTTGGTCGGTGCAATCCGCAATGCTTTGAGTGCCGGAGCGCAGCACAGCGCCGACACCGGCGGTTTTGAAAATCTGTTGTTGCGGCAAATGACGGAACAAACCGCACGTTTGCGTAATTTGCATCAACAGACGACGGATTTTTCGGTGCATGATACCGAGCCGGAGTTTGCCCGGCATAATCCTCTCGGTGCCGCCAAAAGTTCGCGCGGTGCGGCATTACCGGAGTTTTCCGAATGGCAGAACCGCTATTCGGTGCGGGTGGCCGATGAGCCGACGGCGGAAACGTTGGCCAATGTCGGCGAACTCGGGCTGGCTAAGGCGCAATTTCATAACACTTACATCATTGCGCAAACCGAAGACAGTATCGTGATTGTCGACCAACACGCGGCGCATGAGCGGATTACCATGGAGCGCATGAAACAGAGTATGGCCAAACACGAGCGCTTGCCGTCGCAATTGTTGCTTATTCCGGAAGTGGTTGAACTGGCCTTAGCCGAGCGCGAAAATCTGTTGGAATATGCCGATACGTTTGCCTCACTGGGTTTGAGCATTGAGGCTTTCGGCACCACGGCCGTTTTGGTGCGGGAAACTCCGGCACTTTTGGGCGATACCGATGTGCAAAATTTAATCAAAGACTTAGCAGAGCAAATCTCGGAATGGGGTAGTGCCTATGCCTTAACCGATAAAATTCATCACATTTGCGCTACCATCGCCTGTCACGGTTCGATACGAGCGGGCAGAGCGCTCAACACCGAAGAAATGAACCGTCTGCTTCGTGATATGGAGCAGACCGAGCACTCCGGCCAATGTAATCACGGTCGTCCGACGTATGTGAAGATTAGGGTGGCGGATATCGAGAAACTCTTCGAAAGAAAGTAGAAAAATCCGTATAATGGTCTGCTAATCAAAGGGTTTCTCGCTTATGTACCTTTTGTTGTACACCGCGCGAGAAACCCTTTTTCTATCAGACTCATTCTCCGGATTTTTCGGGCGTGTGTTCTTTGAAGGGGATTCCTCCTTGTAATGACCTGTCTTTTTCGGCGGTTCCACTATGTTGTACAAAAAACGACTTTTTCCGCAAAAAACGCTTGCTTTTTGTGCTTTACCATGTTATGGTAAAACATGTAAACTTGGGAGTAAAAATCAATGGTCGGTAAATTGTGGCAAAAGC
>CAKJXZ020000036.1:0-52227 GCA_918234285.1 Pseudomonadota bacterium
CCGCAAAACAGCAACACATTCGGCAGCACTCAGCAACCGAGCCAACCGGCCGGATTTACACCATCGCCGATACAACCGATGAGCCAAACTCCGGCGGCAGTGGCAAATCAAATCGGCCAATCGAGTGGTAGTACTTCCTTGTTTGATAATCCGGATGCGATTAAGCAACAAAACGGCCAGCCGTCACCGGTTATGCAGGCGATTTATCGCTATTTAGCCAACACCTACGGACAACAGAATATACCGAATATAATTGGGCAGAATTCGCAAAGAACGGTGTATCGAAGTCTGACCGGCTTTAGAGAAAATCAGCAACAATGGCATGAAAACAATCCGCAACAGGGAAACTATAATTATGTGCAAGATGAATACGAAAAAAATCCGCTCGTTAATGATTGCCTTAAAAGCGAGAGGTATAAAACCTTTATTGACAACATTAAAAAACCCGAGAAAGAAGGGTTGGGATTTCATATATCCGATCAGGCAACAAATTCCGGCATATCGCAAGGTTGGTATGACGATTTTTTGAAAGAATACCCGACAATAGCAAAAGTATATCCATCTAAAGTTAAAAATTTAACACAAGAACAGGTTGATAATCTTTATTGTCAGGGATTTTATAAACCTAATCATATTGAAACTTTCAATGACAATCATATTGCAGAGCAAATTTTTGATATCGGAGTAAATATAGGAGGCCCTAAGGGTATTCCTATTATTCAAAATGCTTATAATGATATTAGCAATAATGATATCAGGGTTGATAACACTATAGGAACGGAAACTGTTTCTGCTATTAATCGTTTGCGCGATGATGAACTGTTGCGCTTAAACAACCAGATGGTTGATAGAAGACTAAAATATTATGATGGCTTAAGGGATAAAGATGAATACCCAGGTTGGTATACGAGGGCAAAATCTTTCAGACGCTGACATAAAATGATTGACAGAGGGGGAATCCCCCTCTGTCAACTGTTCGCCTCAATATTACGCAAAGAACGTCTATAACTTCTGAGTATGGATAGCCAGTAAAAATCATATAAACGCATTATTTCTTCATTTTGTTTACCATTGTCATCAACCAATTGAGGAATAATTTCCTTGGTTAATTGCATTAGCTGTTTTGCATCATTAATTCTTTCCTTCTTTATTTTTTCTTTTTCCTCTTTTTTTTCTTCTTCTGTTGCCCATATATTTGTCAGTATTTTAAATTTTGCCATTCTTTTAATAATTTCATCTTGCATACAATTTTGAGGATTTTCGTTACTATTGCAAAGTTTCATAATTTTAGAGGGTTTATTACAGGGTTCTGTATATGCATCGATGTCTTTGATTTTCTCTCCCGTTTCTAAACGACATTCAGGCCAACTTTCTTTCATAATAAGATTATAAATACGAACTGCTAACTGTAAGGAGTATTCGTTCTTGTTGTCGAATGTAATGTTGAACGAAGTTAATATACCATCAGCTAATGATTGGTCCATTATAACGTTGCTAAATACTTTATGCAATTTAGCCAATAATTCTATTTGCTCCTTAGTTAATTTTTTATTGGTTTCCCAAGTTAGGCATAAAATTGCTCGAAAATTCAAGGTTTCCATTAAACCAAAAGAACCTTTCGCCCATTCCATAACCTCAGCACATTCTACATCAATATCAGGTATCATTTCCGGCCTATTGTAAAAGTATTCAATCATAGCATCAGATACCGTTTTATCGTGGTTTAAGTCATATTCTAAATTCACTGTTTGGGCAACTGCGGTTTGGATAAACAGCGAAAACAAGAATCCAATGCAACAAACAAAATATTTCATTAATTTAACCTTTGGTGTAAAATGAATATTACTCAATTTATAATTGATACAAGTGCTCCTGTCAAGAGGAAATGAGACAACACCTCCTTGTTTGATAATCCGGATGCGATTAAGCAACAAAACGGCCAGCCGTCACCGGTGATGCAGGCGATTTACCGCTATTTAGACAATACCTACGGACAACAGAATATACCGAATATTATAGGGCAAAATAACGCTAATCAATCACAAAATATTAATCCACAGGAAATTCGTAAAATGATTTTTAATGGAACAAGCTGTGGTGGAATGTCCCCGGAATTTGCCGATAAAATAGCCAATGCAGAATCAAGGGGGAATTGTCAAAATAATATTAATGATTATGGCTGTGTCAACAAGGAGGGTGTTGCTTTTGGAAGATATCAAATGCAAGAGCCTGCTTTGATTGATGCTGGTTATATGGATAAGAATAAACATTTTATCCCGGAAACTGGTGTTAAAAATATGCAAGAGTTTTTAAATAGTCCGGAAGCGCAAGAACAAGCGATGTGTAATTATCTTGAGAAAGCCGACCAATACAATAAAAATTGGAATAATTATAAGTATCTGAATGAAAATGTTCAAGTTGGAGACATAAATATTCCATTAACTAAAGATATGATGTTAGCCGGAACTCATCGTGAAGGCGCAAAAAAACTCAATGAATGGTTGAATGATATAAAAATTCAAAAGGAGCGTTTGGAAAGAGATGTATATATTGATGAAAGAGATAGGAGAAGACGAAATATAACAAACCGTTTTAAGGAAATTCTATATCCGCCTAAATAATACTTGCATAATAAGGCAAAAGCGGTAGAATATATTACAAATAACAACTTTAGGGATAACATGAGAAGATATTTGACATCTATTCTGCTGCTTTTGTGCTTTGCGTTAGGTTGGTACTTTCTGTTTTTGCATAACAGATTACCGTCAAAAGAAAATTTTTATGCAAAACACCATATTGAAAATAACAGCATTATATCTTTATTTGATGAAAGCGAATGTCGGCGCGTGTTCTCTGAATTATATAACGAAAAATATGCGGATGATTTGCTGAAGTCGGTGAAGGAAGATATGGTATTGCCGGAACTGTATGAGGGTTTCTGTTTTCCCAAAAACAAAGTTACGTTTTATAATGCCAGGTATAAAGAGAATATACTCCAATTAGGTTTAATCGAAAAAGATATTAAAAAATTGAATCTGGAAGTTACTGCCGATATGCTGAAAAAATGGTATATGGGAATGAGTGAAACCGAATTGGAACAAAGCGGGTTTTATTCGGCATTGTATACAGCAAGATTGGTGGCCAAAGCGGGAGAAAATATTTATCTCTTTGGTGATTATACGGATTGCGGAACAGACGGATGCCTGATACAAACAGCTGTTAAAAATAATGATATTTGGACATTTCCCAGAGTTGATATAGGCTTTGCGTCTTGCGTTGCCAATAAAGATAAATCAAAATATGAATGTGATATTGTCGGCGGACATAGCGTATCTTGGCGCTCAGCCGCTGCTGATTATAAGCCGTTGGATGAATTGTTAAGCAGATATTATGAAATATATGCCGATTATGTTCAACAATATTTGCAAAAGAAAAAATAAACGAACAGCGCTCTGGAGCAAACTCTGGCGGCGGGGTTAAATCAAATCGGCCAATCGAGTGGAAGCACTTACTTATTTGATAATCCGGATGCGATTAAGCAACAAAACGGCCAACCGTCACCGGTTATGCAGGCGATTTACCGTTATTTAGACAATACCTACGGACAACAAAATCCGCAGACTTTACCGGCACAAGCGCAAACACCGCCGTCGACGCAACAACCGGAGAATAACGCTGTAAACACGGCACTCAATCAGCCTGGCAGTTATTTTCAGAGTAATAACAATACATCTGGTTGGAGTAGCAATATCAGTAGCTTTAGTGGTAACACAAACAACGCATTTAGCTCAAATATAAATTTCGGAGCAAATCCGAGTTACAGCACAACACCGGATCCGCAAAATCAAACTTCTACACCATGGAATAATGATATTCAGGTTAATTCCTATATATTATCGGATAATCAAAGACAATTAGCTAATAGCCAGGCATTAAAATATGCTAATCTTATAAAGCAAAAAGCATATAAGAATATAGATAATGAAATTATCAAGGCTGATAATTCGTTAACTTCTAATCAAAAAATGATTAGATTATTTTGGAATAATCTACAGACTCTTAATCCGGCATATCGTATAGGAGAAACTTTCGGAACCTTAGAGTCTGCCAGACAAGAAATGAATAGTGTCAATAAAGACGGATATGATAATTATGCTCATCGTTATGGTATGTATACAAATGCACAAGATGGTATAGATAAAGCAGTATATTCTTTGGCAGCCGGTGGATTAAAAGAGCTTAAAGATGTATATGATAAAATTATCACTAATAAGCAATTTTGGAATGAATCAAATAAAATTAAAAAGATTAATGCTACTTTGTCAGATAGCTGGAAGGATATCCAAAATAATTTTGAAGCAGTGAAAGCAGGGTTGCAAAATCCAAATATTGATGGTAGATTATGGTTAAAAGATTTTGACTATAAAAATAATAAATGGAGAAAATGATGCAATATAAGTCGTTAAAGGAACGGAGTGGCTTATCAAAATTTATAATTAAATGTTCCAAAATAATTTTAATCATGATATTGGCTTTTTTGTTGATAGGTGTCTTCTATTTAAGTTGGCAAGAACAACAGGATATAAAAAAGTGTATGCAACAAGGGAATACATTTGATTATTGCTATGACCTGCATAATTGGTAAGGTTAAAATAAAATC
Organism: Pseudomonadota bacterium; assembly: GCA_918234285.1. Lineage (GTDB taxonomy): Bacteria > Pseudomonadota > Alphaproteobacteria > RF32 > CAG-239 > RUG410. The sequence continues at coordinate 4,661 of CAKJXZ020000036.1, forward strand.
AGCTTGAACTTGATATTAACACCGGAAAACCGTGCGTATAAAAGCGTGCGGTTTTCGCATTTTAAAAGGAAAAAGAAAATGATAAATTTTAAAGATGAAGACGATCCGCAAAACGAAACGGTGCGGCAGACTTTGGAACGGGTAGCACGCGAGTTGGGGGTGTTCGGAACAACTCCGACCAACAACATTACTCACTCGCCGCAATCGCCGATGCAACAACCGACGGCGTGGAGCAGTTCGCCGAATTATTCTGCTACAGCGGCGAATAATTGGCAAATTAAACCTACAACATCAGTGCCGCAAAATAGCAACACATTCGGCAGCACTCCGCAACCGAGCCAACCGGCCGGATTTACACCATCGCCGACACAACCGATGAGCCAAACTCCGGCGGCAGTGGCAAATCAAACAGGTCAATCGAGTGGAAGTACTTCCTTGTTTGATAATCCGGATGCGATTAAGCAACAAAACGGCCAGCCGTCACCGGTTATGCAGGCGATTTACCGCTATTTAGACAATACCTACGGACAACAAAATATACCGAATATTATAGAGCAAAACAAGGAAGATAACACTTTAAAACAAAATATAAATCCTGAAAATCCTGATTTTTCAGGTTACGCCAATTCTCCGTTGTATATAGGATTGACGGCTCAACCGAGACAAGCTCATTTGAAAGGATTAGATAAGAGCTTAATTTCAAATCGAGAAATTGTAAATTCCCCTTATTCAAATAATATTTTGGAAAATGATTGTTATCAAAGCGAACGTTTTGAGCCGTTTGCCAAACAAGTACGTTGGAATGAGGGGGAAAATCAAGGGGTTATTTATGCCACTTCTCAAGAGCATGGAACCGATCAGCCTACTAAATATGGTATTTCACAAGGTGCGTTGGATTTATACAGAAAAAAATTTGACGATATAGCTCGCACTTATCCGGCAAATATTAAAGATTTGAGTGAAGAGCAAGCTATGAATTTACTTTGCCAATACTATAAAGGTAGTAGAGCTGAAGCAATTAATGATCCCAATTTAGCATTCTCGGTCTACGATTCATATTTTAATAACCCTAACAATGCACCTATTGCATGGCAACAAACCTTAAAAAGCGGAGTAAATCCAAATATTCAAGTAGGTGGTGGCATCGGTAGTCAAACTATAAATAGCTTTAATTCTGTTCAAAGTGATGCGGAATTATTAGACACTTTTATCGAAAACAGAAAAAAGACACTCAATAAAAAATACAAAGACGGTTTGATAAATCGTTTTAGACGTTATCCTATCAAATAATTTTTACGGAAAAGGAAGCGGATAGGGTTCTTTTAACTCTTCCGCTTCCAAATGCTCCAGACCGTTCATCTCTTCATACCAATATACATCCCCTTGATACATCCACGAATTGATAGGATTCATTAAATAGCTCTCACGAATTAAAACCACAAAATGAAACAGCATATTATAATATTGCTGCATTTGTTTTTTTAATTTATTCTCATCATCGGTCATTGTTTTTAATAGTTCTAAGGTTGCTTGCGTCAGATTATTAAGATTATAGATAACATTTCTGCGGCTTTCAATATTACATATTTTTAAAATATCTTGCTTTAAACATATCGGAACTTCGGTGATTTTGTCGTTAAGCGAGCAATTTATCTTATCCGGCTCGGGAAGTATAAAATCTTTGTCTGCAGTCAGCGCATAATAGATAAAACTCTGATATCGATACATCAATTCAGAACGTTCGGTATAAATAGTCCAATACCCTTTGTAATAAAGCAGGGCATCCAAATATTCTTCCGCTTGCGCTTTGGCTTTTTCGTATAATTCAAATTGTTGCGGAGTGCTGTGTTGTTTGATTTTATCCGAGAAACACCATATAACCCTGCCGGCATTACGTTGATCAGCAAATACTTCCCCTAATGTTCCTTCAAACTCTTTCATAGATATAATCATATCTTCGCATTGTTCTGAAACTTTAGAGAAAGTAATATCCGTTTCTTTGGCAGATGTGTTACAGGTAAAATTCAATAGTAACCCTAAAATAAAAACAAACTTTTTCATTTTACAATCCCCTTATAATTGTATTTATAATAATTTTAAATCAAATAAGTCAAGGCAAAAATGAATTCTCCTGAATTAATAAGAGAAACATACTCATACTCCGCAGCAAATGCGGTAATTAAGCAACAAAACGGCCAACCGTCACCGGTTATGCAGGCGATTTTTTTTGTTCAAAAGCGGCAAAAATGCGGTAAATCGCGTAAAAATCTGTTGCATTTTAGACATTTTTTTGCTATGTTAGACATAAAGAAAAACTCGGAGCGGTAACTATGGCTAAATTAGATGATAATTATGACTTTGAACAGGACGGGAAGACTTATAACCTTGACCATCTGCCTGACGGTTTTGTGATTAAAGGCGACTTGAAATTAAGCGGCTTCTATACCCAATTGCCTGATTTATCAAAGGTCATAGTGGAAGGGGATTTCAGTTGCGAAAATTACAGGTTAACCACCCTGAAGGGAGCGCCGCAAAAGGTCGGCGGCAGCTTTGTTTGCGATAATATTTGTTTGACCTCGCTCGAAGGTGCGCCGCAAGAGGTTGGCGGTAGTTTTATTTGTAATAACAATGAATTAAACTCCTTAGAAGGCGCGCCGCAAAAAGTCGGCGGAGATTTTGTTTGCAATAATAGTTGGCTGATTTCAATCAAAGGCGCTCCGCAAGAGGTTGGCGGGGATTTTATCTGCCATCATAACGGAGTGGAAACTTTGGAAGGCGGGCCGCAAATTGTGGGCGGAAATTATGATTGTCACAGCAATCTGCTGGTTTCCTTAAAAGGGGCTCCGCAAGTGATTAACGGCGATTTTGATTGCAGTTGCGGCGATTTGGTTTCATTGGAAGGCGGGCCGCAAGTGGTGGGTGGTAATTTTGAATGCGAAAGCAATAAACTCTCCACTTTGTTCGGGGCACCGCGCGAAGTCGGCGGACGTTTTAACTGTGCACGAAATGAACTTATTACGTTGCGGGACGCTTCACAAAAGGTTGGCGGAGATTTTTGGTGTTCTGACAACAAATTAAAAACGCTTGCCGGATTGCCGGTATTAAATGATGAAAATAAGATTCATTGCGACTATAGTCTTGCAGAAAGGTACAATCTGGGTATTCTTGCCATCAAATATAAAGATTTAGTCGCCAGTCAGACTTATCAAAATGACGTTAAAATAGAAAAATTGCGGCATTTGGACAGAGAAGGTCGGCAGGAAGCGCAGGTTAAGCGTAATGCCGGATTTGCGGCGTTTAAGAAGCTGAAGGCCGAGGAACGGGAGTAAGGGGTATGGCGGAATTAAACGATTTTTTTGAGTTTGAGCAAGATGGCAAAACTTATGACCTTTATAAACTGCCGGACGGGTTTGTCATTAAAGGCGATGTAAATCTAAGCAAAAAAGGTTTAACCGAGTTGCCGGATTTATCCAAAGTTTCGGTTGAAGGCTCTTTTTTTTGTAACAACAATCCGTTAACCTCCTTACTGGGAGCGCCGAAAAAAGTTGGCGGAAATTTTTATTGCAGCGGCAATAAACTGACTACCTTAGTTGGAGCGCCGCAAGAAGTCGGCGGAAATTTTTATTGCAACAATAATCAGCTAACCTCCTTAGAAGGTGCACCGAAAAAAGTTGGCGGAAATTTTTATTGTAGCGAGAATCAGTTAACCACATTACAAGGAGCACCTGAGGAAGTCGGAAGACATTTTTATTGCGACAATAATCAACTAACCACTTTACAAGGAGCTCCACAGAAAGTCGGCGGAGATTTTTATTGCGACAATAATCGACTGACTACCTTACAGGGGGCGCCGAAAAAAGTCGGCAATGGTTTTTGTTGCTCCGAAAATAAACTCACTACCTTAAAAGGTGCACCGCAGGAAGTCGGTGGATATTTTGAGTGCCCCCATAATCAACTGACTTCCTTAGAAGGAGCACCGCGAGGAGTAGGTGAAGGTTTTTATTGCTCCCATAATCAACTGACCACCTTGCAGGGGGCACCGCAAGAAATCGGGGGAGCATTTACGTGCGATGAAAATGATAATTTATCCTCCCTGGTGGGATTGCCTAAAATGCCGGATGATCAGAAAGTGTATTGCGATTTGGTTTTAGCGGAAAAATATAATTGTCCGGAATCGAAAAATGATGGTATTTATTACCATGATTTGATTGAATGTACGGTTTATAAAAATGAGCTTAAAATAGCAGAGCTCCGGCAGAAAAGACACGAGGAAAAAGAACAAAGACAAGCACAATTAAAAGCCGGATTTGCCGCGTTTAAGAAGAAACAGGCTGAGGAACGGGAGTAAGGAGTAAGGGGTATGGCGAAAAACTTTTTACAGCGGTTAAAAGCAAAAGTCCAAAAGAAGGTTGAGACTATCGCCAAGTTTTTGCCGTATGAACAGGACGGGAAAAAATATAATCTCTACGATATGCCCGACGGCTTTGTGATTAAGGGCGACGTGGATTTATCCGGAAAAGGTTTGACCGAGTTGCCGGATTTATCCAAGGTTGTCGTGCAAGGAAATTTCTTCTGTAATGACAATCAGCTGACCTCTTTGCAAGGAGCACCTAAGGAAGTCGGAAGAGATTTTTATTGCGAAGACAATCAGTTAACCTCCTTACTGGGAGCGCCGCAAGAAGTCGGCGGAATGTTTAAATGCAATGATAACCGCTTAACCTCTTTGGAAGGAGCGCCGCAAAAGGTCGGCGGAATGTTTAAATGCAGTGATAACCGCTTAACTTCATTGGAAGGAGCGCCGCAAAAGGTCGGCGGAATGTTTAGCTGCAGTTATAACCGCTTAACTTCATTGGAAGGAGCGCCGCAAGAAGTCGGCGGAGCTTTCAGTTGCGAACATAATATGCTGAATACATTAAAGGGAGCTCCGCGCGTGGTCGGAGGGGATTTTTATTGCTATCACAATCATTTGACTACGCTGGACGGGGCACCGCAAAAGGTCGGAGGTGATTTTAATTGTAAAAACAATGGTCTGACTTCATTAAAAGGAATATCACCGAAAATCGGCGGAATTTTTTGGTGTGACGACAATGAGCTTACTTCGCTGGAAGGGGCGGTGACGGAGATTGCCGGAGATTTTTATTGCCTTGATAATCTGCTTACCGAGTTAAAGGCATCTTCCTTGAAAATCGGCAGAGATTTTATTTGCGACGGCACCGAATTGGAATCGCTTCTCGGATTGCCGGTTATGAACGAACACGCGAAAATCTATTGCTCAAACAAAATATGCGCCAAATACGGTTTTCCGAGCAAGGGGGCGGATTTCGGTATAGAATACGGCGATTTGACGGATAGTACGGAATATAATAAAGAACTGGCACTACACAGAATTTCCGATAAAAAACGCGCCGGTGAACGGGATAAAAATGAGGCGGAAAAGTTGGAAAAAAGACGCGCCGGATATGCGGCGTTCAAGAAGCTGAGAACCGAGAAGCGGGAAAAGGAGTAAGAGGTATGGCTATATTAAACGATAAATTTGAGTTTGAACAAGACGGAAAAACCTATAACTTGTATGACTTGCCGGACGGTTTTGTGATTAAGGGCGATATAAATTTGTCGCGAAGAGATTTGACCGAGTTGCCGGATTTATCTAAGGTTATTGTTGAGGGTGGTTTTTATTGTGTCTATAATCAACTAACCTCCTTAAAAGGGGCACCCCAAGAAGTAGGTGGAGGTTTTTATTGCCGCTTTAATAAACTGACCTCCTTGCATGGAGCACCGCAAGAAGTCGGCGGATATTTTGATTGCTCTTCTAACAATCTTACTTCCATAAAAGGAGCGCCGCAAAAGGTTGGTGGAAAGTTTGATTGTCGGCACAATATCTTTTTGGAATCGTTGTACGGAATATCGGAGATGGCGGATTACGGCAAAATACTTTGCAGCGGCGAGTTAAATGAACGTTACGGGTTTATTGAAGGCAAAGCAATCAGATACAAAGAGTTGCTTGAAAGCTCAACCTATAAAACCGAGGCGCGTATTCACGAGATATTGAGCAAGAGACATACCAAAGAAAACGAAGCCGCAAAGGAACAAAGACAAACGCAAATCAAGGCCGGATTTGCCGCGTTCAAAAAGAGAAAGCAAACCGAGGAGCGGGAATAAACAGTGCCGCTGCGGCATCGTAAATCGGGTCGCGCTAAAAACAGTCAGGCCAAGGTCAATATAATCGGGTTATTTTTTTCAACCGGCGTATCGCTTATTTTAATTGCTTTAAGCAGATATTCTTGAGCGCGTGCAAATTGTGCTTCATCTTGATAATGCACGATTGCCAGCGGGGCGGAAGCATCAACATAATCACCGATTTGTGCAAAATCGGTATAACCGGTAGCTAAATCGAGTTTTTGCGTCGGAATGCTGCGTCCGCCGCCGAGTTCGATGATACTTAAGCCGACGGCACGGGCATCCATGGCGCAAACATAACCGCTTTTTTGAGCATAAATCGGTTTAGTGTGAGTGGCTTGCGGCAAATAACGACTGCTATGCTCGACAAAGTCGGTCGGACCGCCCAAAGCCGCGACCATCTGTGCAAATTTTTCCAAAGCTCTGCCGGAAGTCAGAACCGTGTCAATAAGCAACGCGGCTGTATCTTTATCGGAACAACGGCCGCAAGCAACCAACAACTCGATACACAGCGCTTTGGTAACCGCATCAAGCCGCGGATTGACGTTTTTGTTTTGCAAATATTCCAATGCTTCGTTCACCTCAACCGCATTGCCGGCAGCAGTTCCCAGTACCTGATTCATATCGGTAATGATTGCACCGGTGCGAGTTCCGGCACCGTTGGCCACCTCGATAATGGATTGCGCCAATGCTTTGGCATCGTCAAAATTTTGCATAAACGCGCCGTTGCCGCATTTCAAGTCCATAATCAGATATTGCAAGCCGGCCGCCAGTTTTTTGGAAAGAATGGAAGCGGTAATCAGCGGAATCGATTCAACCGTGCCGCAAACATCGCGAATGGCATAGATTTTTTTATCTGCCGGAGCCAAGTTGCCGGTTTGACCGATAATAGCACAACCGACTTTTTTTACGACTTGGCGAAACAGAGTATTATCCGCTTGAGTATTATAATTCGGGATAGCTTCGAGTTTATCGACGGTGCCGCCGGTGTGTCCCAAACCGCGTCCGGCAATCATCGGTACATAAACATCGCAGGCCGCCAACATCGGCGCCAGCATCAGACTGACCTTATCGCCGACACCGCCGCTGGAGTGCTTATCGACAATCGGCTTATCAAAATCGGTCCAACGCAAAACTTCGCCCGAATCGCGCATGGCAAGCGTCAAATCGATGGTTTCTTGTTTGTTCAGCCCGTTGAGAAAAATTGCCATAGTCATGGCGGCAACTTGCGTATCGTCAACCGTGTGATTACCTATTCCGGCGATAAATTCACGGATTTCCGTGTCGGATAAAATTTCTTTGTCACGCTTGCGGCGGATAATTTCCTGCGGTAACATCTTTATTCCTTTTCCATAAATTTGGTAAGCAACAACGTGAGTTTTTGCGTGGCCTTGCCGACCTGTTGCAAAACTTCGCCGTGGTTCGGTTTATGCAAATCCATACCGGTAGCCAGATTGGAAATAACCGAAACACCCATAACCTTCATCCCCAACTGTACGGCGGAAATCACTTCCGGCACGGTGGACATTCCGACCGCTTCAATGTTGAACATTTGCAACATTCTGACTTCGGCCGGAGTTTCGTAATTAGGGCCGGTCAGCATCATGTAAACACCCTGAAACACCGGTATTCTTTCTTCTTCCGCCACTTTCATAAAATTTTGGCGCATTTCATTATCATAGGCGTTACTCATATCCGGAAAATACGGTTCTTCGCAAACGCCGATAAGCGGATTGGTACCGCTCATATTGATGTGATCGGCAATCAGCATAATACTACCGGCAGGCATATACATTCTGAGCGAACCGGCGGCATTGGTAACAATCAACCGTTTCACCCCGAGCTGTTTTAATACGCGAATAACTTCATAAATCATACGAACGTCGATGCCTTCATAAAAATGAAAGCGCCCCTGCATACAAATCACGTTATGTTTACCCAGTTTGCCAATGCACATTTGTCCCTTGTGGCCGCTGACGGTCGGTGTCGGGAAAAACGGAATGTCCGAATATGGGATATACAGCGGATTTTCAATCGCTTCAACAACTCCGCCCAGACCCGAGCCGAGGATTAAGGCGGTATCCGGCACAAAGCCGTTGAGTTTTTCTTTTAAGTATTCATAAGATTTTTCAAGCATGTTTTACCTCTTTGGCGCTAAAGTTATGCGGCAGTAAATCTGCCAATTTATAAGTTTTGATGTTGCCTTTTAAATCGGCACTGTGAATTAAGGTGTCGGGTTTGCCGAATTCGGCAATTTTTTGCAGACAATTACCGCACGGCATAATGTTTGTGGTATCGGCAACAATCAAAATCTCGGCAAGCGCGGTGTCTCCGCCTGCTACCATGGCAGCGATTGCTCCGGCTTCGGCACAGGTTCCGCACGGATAAGATATATTTTCCACATTACATCCGGCATACAGCTTACCGCTTTCGCTACGGACGGCTGCTCCGACCTTGAAATCGGAATATGGCGCGTAAGCCATATTTCGTGATTGTACAGCCAAATCATACAGTTGCTTCATATAATCCATTTTTTTGCCTCTAAGTAGAAAAATATGTTGATTTATTGTACGAATATTATACATTAAAAGTCAAGATTATCTTAATATCAATGGGAGAAGCGTTGATGAAAAAAATCATTTTGATATCTTTGGGTGTGATTATATTGGTGTTCGGAGGCCTTGCAGCCTACGTTTCAATGATAGATTGGAATAAGCACAAAGACAGAATGGCTCGGCAAATTTCCGAGGTTATCGGTAAAAAAGTGGAATTTGACGGCAATCTGGAGGTTTCTTATTTCCCGCCGGTTATCTCGGCGCAGTCGGTAAAAGTTATCAATCCGCAGACCAATGACACCATTGCGCAAATTCCGCAGCTCAAAACCGATGTTTCGCTTCTCTCCTTAATCAAAGGCGCACCGGATATTCAGACCTTGCATTTGGTGGATGCCGACTTATGGGTAACGCTTGATGAAGAAGGCCGCAATAACTGGGTGCAGCAAACCGCTTCTCCCGATTTTGTGGAAAATAACGGCTTTTTGATGAAAACGATTAACCTCAGCAATGCCAAGCTGCATTTTAGCGATAAATCGCACAATATTCAGTTTGATTTAACCGATTTTACCGCCGAAATTACGGCCGGCAGTGTGACCGGTCCGTATCGTTTGGACGGTAACTTTATGAAAGGCAATGAGCGCTACGGTACGGCGTTTCAGATTGATGCCATATCGCAGCTTAACGATACCAATTTGATGTTTGTGGTTTTGCACCAGGGTTCGGAAAGTTATGTGCGTTATGATGGTCCGTACAATATGGGTACCAACACTTTTAAGGGTTTTGCCAAAGGCGATTTCAAACGTACGTCGGATTTTATCAATGCGATGGCGGGTGAGAAAGTGTTGCCGGAGGTGTATAATGTGCCGTTGCAATTTTCAACCGATGTTTCCATTGACGGCAAAAATATTGAATTGTCGCATTTTTCCGTGGTGTTTTCGCAATTAATGGTAGGGTCGGGCGAAGTCGTAATCAGCCAGACACCGAAGGAAAACGGGCAGATTCCGGTAACGGTCAAATATCAACTGCGAGATTTTGATTTTCGGCCGCTGTGGGCTCAGATTAAGGAAAGATTTGTCCAATACCAGAAAGGGGAAAAATTTGCACCAAATTGGCCTTATGACGTTGATTATGACATATCGTCGGTACGGGTTGTCGTCAGCGATAAGCCGGAGGGAGTGCTCGAAAACGTCAGCATAAAAGGTCAGGTCAGAAACGATGGGTTCAGCGTGGATGATTTTTATGCTGGTTGCTCCGGAAATATAGTATTGAATGCTACGTGCAATCTGGTTGCTAATGAGGGTGTGCCGCTCTTCTCACTCAACGTTGTTGCCGACGGTCGTAATTTCCGCAGTATGATTAATTCTTTCGGTTTTGACTTGGAAGCACCTTCGCAGGGGGCTTATCAATCGGGTAAAATAACCGCCAGCGCCAAGATAACTCCGAGCGGAATTCAAATTGAGGAGTTAAACTCGACTATAGATAAGGCAAGTGTAAAAGCGTCGGCCGACATAGCGCTGTTAACCAATACCTATAACATTGTTCTCAGGGCTGACAGACTGAATTTGGATAATTATATATTTGCGCCGGGGCAAGATCAACCGAAAGATTTGGAAACGGCATTGAAATACGATTTGAACGGATTGGCAGGATTGCAAAATAAGAGCGTGCATATACAGGCAGATGTCAATGAAGCGATTTTCCGCGGCGCTTCAATTAAGAAATTGCAGTTGGATGCCCAATATGCCGATGGCGGTCTGAATATAACCAAAGCAACGACTGAGGATGTTTTGGGCACATCTGCAGACATTACCGCCACCGTCTCGGATATCAAAAGTGCTAAACCGCAAATAAATGAAATGCAGTTTAATCTGAAGTCGCAGGATTTGTTGCCGTTGATTAAAAAGATGGCGCTTCCGTTGCCGGAGTGGCCGCTGTTTTCTCAGAATAATATAACCGTAAACGGTAATTTGAGCGGTGATTTTGATTATATAACGCTCAAAATAAATGCGGTTGCCGGTACCGATAGTTTTGAGTATGACGGCACGATTCAGGGGAGCGATGAAAAAACGCAATATAACGGCGATTTTGTTATAAAAACCACGCGTTTGGAACAACTTTTGAATAAAATCGATATGACCGGTGCGGATAAATCTTTGCGCGGGGCACTGAACGGAAAAGCGCATATCCGAGGCCGAAAAAATAATTTTGCACTGGAGGAAATGGAGTTTCAGTTGGGTCCTTCGCAATATACCGGCAGTATTATCGTAAAGAACGATACAAAACTTCGTTCGCTTAAAGGTGAGGTTAATGTTAACGAACTGAATTGGGCTCAGTTTATAAAAACGCAGAAAGACAAAAGCAGTGTTCCTCCGGCGGTATCAACAAGCGGAGATACTTTTATCTCAAAATTGAATTTGAGCAAAGATCCGTTTGATTTCAGTATTTACAATGGTTGGGACTTAGATATAAATTTAAGCACCCAGAAGAGTATATACGGAGATTGGTCTGCAGATAACCTTAAGTTTCGCCTCATCAGCAGCAACGGTACCATGTTGTTGCAGAATATTGCGGCGGATTCCGATAATGCCTCGGTTGTCGGCAACGTTAAGATAGATTATATACAGACGCCTAAAATGGCGGGAACGTTAAACTGGAGTAAAGTTAAGGTCAAGGAATTGGGCGGAAGTGTCTATGCACTGTCAACCGACGATATGTCACTCAGTTTGGATTTTGAAACGTCGGTACAATCCCTTGACAGTATTATTGTGGGATTGTCGGGAACGGCAAAACTTAAGACTTCGGGCTTAAAAGTAAAAGGTATAGATTTAGCGGCCATAGAAAAGGACTTGGCAGAACGCGACCGTTCTAAAGGATTGTTCCAGATGGTGCAGGGGAATCTGCAAAACGGAGCAACGACCTTTTATCCGATTAACGCAACCATCGCGATTAAAAACGGAGTTCTTTCTTTGGAAAGTATTGCCTTGAAAAACGAGCATACCAACGCGGTTTTGAGCGGAAAAGTTAACTTAAAAGATTGGCGTATAGATACGTCGGTTAATGTTAAATATCCGCTTTTAACCGATATGCCGGCATACAGTTTTGAAATGACAACCGCGCTAAATAAACCGATAATTGATATATCGATTGGCGATATTGCGCACAAATACGACGCTTATTGGGACAAATTGGCACAGGAAGAACAGGCGGAAAGAGATAAGGTTAAACAGGCTAAAGATGAATATGCCGGACAGGTAAAACTGCAGGCAATCGCTCTCGACAGAAGAGTTGAAAAAATATCGGCTTTGGCTAAGAATTATGCTGATAAGAAAATCGTAGATGAAACAATATTTAAATATAATGCCAAAATAGATCGTTTAAACGAAATACATCGCTCAATGCAAGATACTCGGGGGCAACTGAGTCAACCGGATATTACCAACGAAACAATTTCGCAAATCGAGCGTCAGTTGCAGGTTACGCGGCAGGAAATAGATATTATTGAGGGTGAAATAAAAGAATTTTCGGCAACTGATATCAATCGTCGCTTGGAAGTGGGGCGCGCCGAAATGGATAAGGAAAACAAAAACTGTTCCGACAGCATGGAAAAATTCGATGCCCAAATCAGTTCTGCTTCGGAAAAGCTGGAAAAGATTAACTCCAAACAATATTTAACCGATAATAAGGAGATAAATCGCGAGCACGAAATGGCTTTGAGCAATATCAATACGGCCGGCGGAATTTACAGTGATTATAGCACGCAATATGAGAAAATCAAAGCTATGCCGGATAGTACGGAAAAGGTAGATGCAATAGATGCTCTCAATAATATGTTAACACAGATGAAAAATCAGTGCGCATTGGTTATGGATGCACAGAAGTCGGCTGACGAGATGATAACTAAAATAGTGAATGAACGTCAAAGTATTTATGATAAAGAGCGGTTGGCCGCCGAGAAAAAGCGTTTGGCTGAAGCGGCCGAAGATGCAGATAATTTGTTGGCCGAGAAAAAGACTACGGAAACAGATGAACCGGTTGTTGTCGTTTCCGAAGAAAAAAATACGACCGACAATAAGAAGAATGAAACCGCGGATGATGAAAAATCCGCTGTTAAAACGGATGTTCCGGCAAAGGAGGACGAGAAAGAAGACGTTAAATCGGGTGAAATTGAAGTTAAACTTGCAGAACCTCTTATAAAGGACGTCTCTCGGACGGGGACTGGGGCGCCGAGCGGCAGAATTATTCGCTCATATGACGTGCCTGCAACTACACCGGAATTACCGAAAACCGGTTCGGGAATCCTTCGTCCGGTTGAAGGAGCAGTACAAAAACCGAGCGGAACGATTATAGTTAAGTAATAATAAATTAAAAAAGGAGAATATAATGTATAAAAGTCCAGAGGTATGTGTTTTACCGGTGGCGGGTTTGTCGACACGCAATCTGCCAACCACCAAAGTTTTGCATAAGGGATTTATGACACTTAATAATAAGCCGGTTATCCAGTATGCCGTTGATTCGTGCGCGGAAGCCGGTATAAAAGAAATCGTATTTATATACAGTGATGACGCTTGTAAAAACATGTTTGCAAAATATTATGCGCCGGCACCTGAATTGGAGGCGCATCTGAAGGCAAAGCACAAAGATGATTTGTTGAAAAGCTTGCTGGAAATTATTCCGGCCGGTATGAAATTCTCTTTTGCGTGTCAAAGCGAGCCTAAGGGTAACGGGCATGCCATTTTGATGGCCAAGGAAATAATAGGCGATCGTGATTTTGCCGTGATGTGGGTGGATGATGTTTATATCAATTTACACGGTGACGGTGTTTTGAAGCAATTATGCGATGTTTATGCCGAAAGAGGAGGTATTGTCGAGAATATTATGGAATGTCCGCGTGAAGAAATGGTGCGTTACGGAGCATTAGTCGGGGCTAAGCGCGACGGTAATATCGTCAGAGCTTCTGGTTTGGTCGAAAAACCGAAGCTGGAAGAGGTGCCATCAAATTATGCCTCGATGGGGCCATACATTATTCCGAATGTTGTTTTGGATATTCTGCCGGAAGTAAGCAAAGGCTCCAACGGTGAAATCAATTTGACCGATGCTCTTAATTTGGCTGCCATACGCGGTACACCTATTTATGGCGTTTTAACCAAGGGTATGCGCTTTGATTGCGGCACCAATGTCGATTTGCAAAAAGCCGACATCAAACTGAGCCTGATGAACAGCGGTGAGTTGCGTGCTTATACTCGTAATTTACTGGATACTATGGATATTTAAAGGCTATTGTCAGGTAAGTCTCAGACAATAAAAAAAGAGTTCCGTATTATCGGAACTCTTTTTTTTTGCGGTAATTTATCGCTTTATTGCTGCGGAGCTTGTTGAGCCGGAGCTTGCTGCTGAGCAGGAGCTTGCTGCTGTTGTTGTGCCGGAGCTTGTTTGGTGTCATCTTCTTCCGCATCAAGTTTAGGATTAATCAACACATCAATCAGCTTCGGATAAGCGAATTCTTCAGAGCACGGAACCGTAAATTCGGCACGAGTACGCGGAGCCATTTCCCACGCATCGGCGGTACCTTCGGCCACACTCTTTCCGGTCGGACCATAGAACACCAGTTTAACCTTAATATGTTCGTAGTGGTTGTTTGTGCCGTTTTCAATGTATCCGCAAGCAGAAGCATTACATTTTTTCAGGTCATAAACGCGTAACCCGTCTTTTTCGTAGGCATTGTTTGTAATATATGCCTTACCCGATTCTTCAACTTCCGCTTCTCCGGATGGCGAAAAGACAAAATACAGTCCCGCCAGAACCACAATCAATATGGCAGTCAGCGGAATTCTGTGTCCCTTCACTTCAATATATCTGCCTTTAAGGTTGTTGGCATAAAAAGCCTTGGTCATCGGCCACAGTTCGTACAAAGCGGAGCCGAACTTACCTTGTTTCAGCAAACTGAAAAAGTTTTTGCAATAATCCCATGTTTTCATGGTTTGTTCAATAGTGTCATTTTGGTTACTCATGATGCATCCTTTATATGTTTATATTTTCTTCATGCTATCGCAAAAATCTTGATAAATTGTTAATATACGCATTTTACCTTGAGATTATTTTACGGTGTATCAAACAACGGTATTCCGCGACTCAAGCGAACACGTTGGGTTTCAATGGTAGTCGCCAGATTTAATTTACCGCTTTTGACAATACCGCGAACCTGGTCGCCGGCTGACGTATCCGGATTGGCGAAAACATATTCGATTTTCGGGTGCTTCGGAACTCCGACCAAAGTTTGGTGTAACACACCCAAAATACCGTTGCCCACCAAGTCGTACGACATTTCTTCGGAAATACCGCTGGCAGCGGCATATTTAACCACCGAGTGTACGGCATCGGTAACGGTTGCCGCGTGGATTGACGATAATACCAAGTGGCCGGAAATGGCAGCACGCAAAGCTTCTGAAGCAACATCCGGATCACGAATCTCTCCCAAATAAACATAACGCGGCTTCGAACGTAACATGGACTTCAAACCGTTCTGCCAAGATCCGCCCGGAGGTGTCATCTGTTTACAAATTCCGAGTTCGCCGTTAATCGTTTGATAGGTTCCGTCAAGAGGCATTTCCACCGGATCTTCAAGCGTGAAAGCATAACCGCCTTCGCGTACCAACCATTCGCGCAACAGTGCGGAAAGAGTCGTCGTTTTACCGGAACCGGTGGTACCGGCAACCAACAACAATCCGGAGGCACCGCTCAACGAGATAAGATAGCGTAATAAACGTTCGTCAATTCCGAGGGTGTTAATATCCGGTATGGAGTGTGGCATTTTACGGGCGCAGAATTGCTCGCCGTCAATGGTAACCGTTCTTTCCACACGATAGTTGCGCCCTTTGTAGCGCACCAAAAAGCTCGGATTGGAGCCGTCGTAAGTGTCTTTAAGTGCCTGATAAAATTCTTCGTAATCATCCGGGTGCGTCGGAACTAAGCCGCTGGGTGTTTTTTGCCCCCAAATATAGCCGGTTCCGTCCGGAATGATGTAAATATCGGAAAAGTCCGTATCGTTTACTGTTGCCATATCTATAATCCTTACAAAAATTAAAACTGGTTGTATCGTAAAATCTTTTTTTAAATTATGCTATACCCGCGAAAGTTATCCACAGAAAAAGCGCGGTAAAACATCGTTTAGCTCCCTAAATAATCATTAGTTTCCTTAGGGAAACCACATGTGTATAAATTTAAATGTTTACGCATTACGTGCCCGGTGTTAGCTTTATAGGCGTGAGTTTAATAAAGTAATACAAGAGAGGACTAATGAAAAAACTTTATTTAATGACAGCTCTTGCCGCGATTTTGGGCGCACACAATGCCAATGCGGCAGGTTATCAACTTAATGAATTTTCTACAACCAACTTGGGCCGTTCGTTTGCCGGTATCGGCGTGGTCGGCGATGACTTTTCCGCTTTGGGTTATAACCCGGCCGGTATGACCGCACAAAAACGTTCCGGCGCACAAGTCGGCTTGACTTTAACCGAAATTGCCGCCAAAGCCAAAAGCGAGCAGGGTACCGATAAGATGGATTATTTTGTGCCGCTGCCGAGCGTTATGGGACAATATAATTATAACGACAAAGCTTTCTTCGGTTTGGGTATTTATGTTCCGTACGGACTTTCTACCAAATATAAGCACGACAGCTATGTAGCAGAATCTTTGGGCGGTGCGCGCAAATCCGAATTGGAAGTTGTTGATACCAACTTCTCGGCCGCTTATCGCTTTGATATGGGCCTGTCACTCGGTGCCAGCGCTATCTTGCGTTACATCAAAGGTCAGCTGACCAGTAATGTGAATACAGATAAATTGGGACCTACCATGAATATCGGTTACAATGATTATCGTGTTAAAGGCTGGACCCAAACATGGCAACTCGGTGCAATGTATGATTTTGATGAAAATACCCGCATTGGCTTGGCTTATCGCTTTAAGAGTACGCAGCATGCGCATGGCAAACAATACATTTATATGAATGGTTATGGACAGATGGCTGGGTATCCGGAATTTATGCGTTTTGATACCATGGCTGACCCGGAATTGCCGGCCAGCTGGATTCTTTCCGGATATCATAAATGGAGCGATAAGTGGGCAACCGAAGCTACCGTTAAATATATTCAATGGCATCGTTTCTACACGTTCCCGTGCAAGGCTTCGGGTTCTCCGCTTAACGGTGGCAACTATGATGTGGAATATCGCTGGAAAGACTCTTGGACCTTTGCTCTCGGTCAGGAATATTATGCCAACGAAAATTGGACCTTCCGTGCCGGTACCGCTTGGGACCAAGCACCGACTGCCAACAACAATTTCCGCACTAATCGTATTCCGGATGCCGACCGTATTTGGCTCTCTGCCGGTGCCAGTTACGCCACGGGCCATCATCAAATCGATTTGGGCTATGCCTTCTTAACCATGATGCACGGTCGTGTTCGCGATCACTATCAGGGTGGTGATTTAGACGCAAAATATCACAACCATAGTAATATGTTCTCTTTAACATATCAATATAAGTTTTAAAATCCGTATAATGGGTAACTACTTGTAAGCGGGTTGGCTTATGTACTATTTGTGTACACCGCGCCAACCCGCTTACTTCGTATTTACCGCATTCTCCGGATTTTTAACAGGAATGTGCCTGTTTTATCGTGTACTTCTTTTGTACACGTCGCCGGAGGAACAAAAACAACCTCAAAATGTTGTTTTTGGACGACGGGCGAAGACCACTTAATGAGACGGAACGGAAGCGACGGCGAATTTAGTGGACGAGTGACCGAAGCAAGCCGTAGGCGTAGCAAGAAAAAAAACCCTTCGTATTTACCGCATTCTCCGGATTTTTAACAGGAATGTGCCTGTTTTATCGTGTACCTTTTTCGTACACCGCGCCAACCCGCTTACTTCGTATTTACCGCATTCTTCGGATTTTTAGGGGCTGTATTAATATCTCGTCAAACAGCTTGTTGATTAATCTTTCCGACCGGCTTGACATTCGTTTGGTTTCGGATAAACTGGCGTCTGATTGGGGAAAATATATGGTAAAATTAATTACTCCGGCTGAAGCAGTCGCGCTATTTAGAAATAACCAAACCGTCATGGTAGGCGGTTTTTTGAACTGCGGTTCGCCGGAGTTGGTAATTGATGAACTGCTCAAAACCGACCTTTCAGGTTTTACGTTGATTGCCAACGACACCGGTGTGGCCGATGCCAATCGCGGCAAGTTGGTGTATGCCGGCAAAATCAAAAAAGCCATAGTGTCGCATATCGGCACCAATCCCGAAACGGTACGTCTTTATAACGAAGGTAAAATCGAAATTGATTTACAACCGCAAGGTTCGTTGGCCGAGCGTGTTCGTGCCGGCGGGGCTGGGTTGGGCGGAGTTTTGACCCCGGTCGGCGTTGGTACCGAGGTGGCTAAAGACAAACAAATCATTGCGGTTAACGGTAAAGACTATTTGCTGGAAACTCCTCTTCATGCCGATATTGCGTTGGTTTATGCCACTTATGCCGACAGGTTCGGTAATTTATCCTTTCATGGTTCCACCCGTAATTTTAATGCGTTGATGCCGGCGGCTGCCGACGTGGTTATTGCCGAAGTCGAGCATATCTCCGATGAGCCGCTGAATCCCGACCATATCGCGGTGCCGGGGATTTACGTCGACTATCTGATTGACGGAGGTCGCGATGGAACTCTCTAAGGAACAAATTCAGGACATTATAGCCCGCAGAGTGGCCGAAGAATTGCATGACGGCGATGTGGTTACGCTCGGTATCGGGCTGCCGACTAAGGCGGTGAGATACTTGCCGCAGGGGGTTAACATCATAATTCAATCGGAAAACGGAGTGTTGGGTGTCGGCGGGTATCAAGACGATGCAACGCGCGATTGCCATATCGTCAATGCCGGCGGTTTTGGGGTAACGCTTAATCCCGGCGGCTGCTTTCTCGACAGTCTGGCCTCTTTTTCCATGATGCGCGGCGGTCATATCGACATTACGGTGCTGGGGGCATTGCAGGTTGATGTTGAGGGAAACTTGGCTAACTGGTGTATTCCGGGCAAATATACTCCGGGAATGGGCGGAGCCATGGATTTGGTGGTCGGTACCAAGCGGTTGATTATTGCGATGGAACATACGGCCAAAGGTGCACCGAAAGTTTTGCAAAAATGCACTCTGCCGCTGACGGCGGTGCATAAGGTGAACCGTATTATTACCGAAAAAGCGGTGTTTGATGTTATGTCGAACGGTTTGGTTTTACGCG
Source organism: Pseudomonadota bacterium (assembly GCA_918234285.1). Lineage (GTDB taxonomy): Bacteria > Pseudomonadota > Alphaproteobacteria > RF32 > CAG-239 > RUG410. The sequence goes on from CAKJXZ020000036.1 coordinate 23,672, forward strand.
AGATAAGCCCTTATTCTTCGCTTGAAGATATTCGCAACTCTACTGCCGCTGACTTTGCGCTTGATTTGAAATAATATTTGATAAAAAACAAGAGTTATGATAGAATTTTTGCATTGAGACGAAAATCGGGGATGAAAAATGACGAATGTTTCGGTTATTTTGCCGGCATATAATTGCGAAGAATACATCAGACACACAATTCGCTCAGTGCAAAATCAGGATTACAGAAACTGGGAGATGATAATTGTTAACGATGCTTCTACCGATAACACCGCAGCGGAAATAGCAGCGTTTGCCGATGCCGACCCGCGCATAAGAGTCATCACCTTGCCGGAAAATAAAGGGGTTGCTGCGGCGCGTAACATCGGAATTTCACAGGCAAAAGGACGTTTTTTGGCTTTTATCGATGCCGATGATTTATGGGGCAAAGAAAAGCTTTCAAAACAAATATTCTTTATGCATAAACATAATGCCGCGCTTTCGCACACTGCCTTCGGGTTTATAGACCGTGACGGCAATATGGCCAAACAAGGGCAGAGCGGAGTTGATGAAGAAATTGATATGAAAACTTATTTGAACACCTCGCAAATTCGTATGTCTTCGGTAATGATTGATCGCAAACGGGTTAAAGATGTGCATTTTCCGGACGATCGTAAAATTTGCGAAGATGCGCGGTTGTGGATGGACTACTTACGTTCAGGCGAGCATTTTTATGGTTTAAACGAGGTGTTGATGCTGTATCGTATACGACCTGAGCAATTAAGCCATCGCAAGGACAAAATGGCATGGGGTGCCTTTAAACGCTATATGAGAGAAAAGAGTCTGACTCCGGCGGAACGTATTTCCTGCTTTGCGCATTATGCTTGCAGTTCTCTGAAAATATGGCGCCCGAAGAAAAATGTTGATATGAAGTATATCAAAGATAATTTTAATTGTCGCTAGTTTTCGTAACAGTCTTATTTGGATAGAGATAATGTCGCGGGTTTTTGCGGCATTTTGCGGTTTAAAATATTGTTTATAAATCATCAAATGACGTGGTATTTACGCAAGTTTGCGCGTAAATTATAAACTGTGAAGATTTAGAGGGACCAGACCATGAAGGGAATATTGCTCGCCGGCGGTAGCGGTTCGCGTTTGTATCCGCTGACAAAAACGACATCAAAACAGCTCTTACCGGTGTATGATAAGCCGATGATTTACTATCCGCTGTCAACACTGATGTTGTTCGGAATAAAGGATATTTTGATTATTTCAACTCCGCAGGATACTCCTAATATCGAAAAACTGTTCGGAGACGGTAAAATGCTGGGGCTTAATATAAGTTATGCCGTGCAGAATGAGCCTAAAGGGATTGCGCAGGCCTTTACTATCGGTGCGGATTTTGTAGGCAATGATGATGTGTGCCTGATTTTGGGCGATAACATCTTTTATATGGGACAGCAATTCCACAGTTTTAAGGAAGAAGTAAAAAACAATTGCGGCAAACGTGCCACGATTTTTGCACATCACGTTTCCGATCCGGAGCGTTTCGGAGTGGTGGAATTTGATAGGGACAATCACGTGCTGTCGATTGAAGAAAAACCAAAACAGCCGAAGTCAAATTATGCCTCGGTCGGATTGTATTTTTATCCGGCCGATGTGGTGGAAAAAGCGCGCAGATTGCAACCTTCGGCGCGGGGAGAATTGGAAATTACCGATTTAAACAATCTTTATTTGCAAGAAAAACGCCTTAATGTGGTGGTAATGCCGCGCGGCAATGCTTGGCTTGATGCCGGTACGCCGGACAGCCTGATGGATGCCGGACAGTTTGTGCAGATTATCGAAAAGCGGCAGGGTTTGAAAATCGCCTGTATTGAAGAAATCGCTTATCGTCGCGGTTTTATGAATGATGAACAGATGTCGGCACTTATCGCGTCGTTGAAAGACGGCAGCTATAAAAAATATTTGCAGAAAGTGTATGAGGAAAAACATGAGTTTTAATTTCATCAAAACGGAAATAGACGGTGTTTATATCATTGAACCGCGGATTTTTGAAGATGCGCGCGGTTATTTTTTTGAGAGCTACAATGAAGCGGAATTTATCAAAAACGGCATAACCAATCGCTTTATTCAGGATAATCAATCTAAATCGAGCTACGGGGTAATCCGCGGATTGCATTGTCAACTCGGGGAACACAGTCAGGCTAAATTGGTGCGGGTTCTGCAAGGTAAAGTATTGGATGTGGCGGTAGATATCCGTAAAGGTTCGCCTACTTTCGGTAAATACGTGGCGGTGGAATTATCGGCGGAAAATCAGCGTCAGTTGTTTATTCCGCGCCATTTTTTGCACGGATTTTCGGTGCTCTCCGAAACCGCAGTGTTTGCTTATAAAGTTGATAATTTATATTGCAAAGAAGCCGAGTTCGGTATACGTTACGATGATCCGCAAATCGGGGTTGATTGGCGGGTGCCGGCCGCTAAGGTGCTGACTTCGGAAAAAGACAGAATCGCGAAAGGGTTGAAAGATGTTCCTGATAACGGGTAGTAACGGTCAGCTCGGAACAGAACTTGCAAAGTTGCTGCCGCAAGCGCTTTTGACGGACGTTGCCGATTTGGATATTACCGATGAAGCAGCTGTTAAGGCGTATATTGACGAACATAATGTCGATACCGTCATCAACTGCGCGGCATATACGGCGGTTGATAAGGCGGAAGATGATGAGGCGTCTGCGGCAAAAATCAATATTGACGGGCCGCGCAATCTGGCAAAATCCGGTGCCAAAATAATCCATGTTTCGACCGATTATGTCTTTGACGGTTCGGGACATAAACCGTATCAGCCGGAAGACGTGGCTAATCCGCTGTCGGTTTACGGTCGCACCAAGCTGGCCGGTGAACGGGAAGTTTTGAAATATGCCGCAGAAGCGGTGATTATTCGCACGGCATGGCTTTATTCACCGTACGGCAATAATTTTGTGAAAACCATGCGTCGCTTGGGGACGGAAAGAGAGAGCCTGAATGTAGTGGCAGATCAAATCGGCACTCCGACTTATGCCGCCGATTTGGCCGCGGCAATTGTGCAAATTTTGCCGCAGATGAATGCTGCCAATAAAGGTGTATATCATTTTACAAACGAAGGAGTATGCTCGTGGTATGATTTTGCCCGCAAAATAATGGAATTATCGGGGCTGAAATGTCGTGTCAATCCGATATCGTCGGCGGAGTATCCGACCAGAGCAATTCGGCCGTTTTACAGTGTGCTTGATAAAAATAAAATCAAACAAACGTTCGGTATTAAAATCGAACATTGGGAAGAAGGACTAAAACAATGTCTAAAACAATTATGATTACCGGCGGCGCCGGATTTATCGGTTCCAACTTTGTGCCGTATTTCTGTAAAAAATATCCGCAATATCAAATAATTAATGTGGATAAATTGACCTATGCCGGCAATTTGAATAATTTGCGCGAATGTGAAAATATGCCGAATTATACTTTTGTTGAGGAAGATATTTGCGATGCCGAAAAAATGGATGAATTGTTTGAAAAATACGATATTCGCGGAGTAATACATTTTGCGGCGGAAAGTCATGTTGATAATTCGATTAAAGGGCCGCGTGCTTTTATCAATACCAATATCATCGGTACTTTCAATTTGCTTGAAGCGGCACGCAAACATTGGATGGAGGCTCCGAATAAAGTTAAACCGGGCTATGAAGATTGCCGTTTTCATCATATTTCCACCGATGAGGTGTATGGTGCACTCGGGGCTGAAGGATTTTTCCGCGAAACCACGCCGTATGCGCCGAATTCGCCATATTCCGCCAGCAAGGCAAGTTCGGACTTTTTGGTGCGCGCCTATCATCATACTTTCGGTATGAACGTGACCACTTCAAACTGTTCCAATAACTACGGGCCGAAGCAACATCACGAAAAACTGATTCCGCATATTATTGCCAAGGCGTTGGCGGAAGAACCGCTGCCGATTTACGGTAAGGGCGAAAATGTTCGTGATTGGTTGTATGTTTTAGATCATTGTAAGGCCATTGATTTGATATTCCATACCGGAAAAGCCGGAGAAACCTATAATGTGGGCGGTAACAACGAGCGTAGTAATATTGTCATAGTTAAGAAAATCTGTGCTTTGTTAGACGAACGCCGACCACGTGCCGGCGGCAAGAAGTATGCCGAATTAATTACGTTTGTGGCAGATAGGGCCGGACACGATTTTCGTTATGCCATTGACGCTTCCAAGCTGACTAATGAACTCGGCTGGCATGCTGACGAAAACTTCGAAACCGGCATTGTCAAAACCATTGATTGGTATTTGCAACACCAATAACTAATTGGAGGGCTAAGAGAGTGATAAAATTCAATAATCCGGTATTTACAGAGCATTCAACGGAATATGTGGCCGACGCATTTGCGCAGAAACACGTATCCGGCGATGGTAAATATACAAAACTGTGTAACGAATATATGCGGCAAAAGTTGGGGAGCAGAGAGGCTCTGTTGGTGCATTCCGGTACGGCAGCGTTGGAAGTAGCCGCAATTTTAACCGACTTGCAACCGGGCGATGAAGTGATTATGCCATCATATACTTTTTGCTCCACGGCCAATGCATTTGTGTTGCAGGGAGCGGTACCGGTGTTTGTGGATATAAGGCCGGATACGCTTAATCTTGACGAGCAAAAGATTGAGGCGGCGATAACTCCGAAAACTAAAGCGATTGTTCCGGTGCATTATGCCGGAGTGGCTTGTGAGATGGATACCATAAACGCGATTGCGGCCAAGCACAATTTGCTGGTTATTGAGGATGCGGCACAAGCTTTTGATGCTTATTACAAGGGGCGTCCGCTCGGAACATGCGGCAATATGGGCTGTTTTTCGTTTCATGAGACCAAGAATATTATGGCGGGTGAGGGCGGTTTGTTTGTAACCGATAATGCCGAATTGGCTGAGCGGGCCGAGATTGTGCGTGAAAAAGGTACCAATCGCAGCAAATTTTTCCGCGGGCAGGTGGATAAATACACCTGGGTGGATAAAGGTTCATCGTATTTGCCGAGTGATATTGTGGCGGCATATCTGTATTCGGTTTTGGAAAAGTCTGATGATATTCAGTCCAAACGTCGGCAGATATGGCAACGCTATTATGATGCCTTTGCCGAGGTTGAAACTCAAGGGAAGGTTCGTCGACCGATAATTCCGGCCGAATGCTCCAACAATGCCCACATGTTTTATTTGCTGTTCAATGATTTGCAAACCCGCACCGAATTTATCGCTTATTTGAAAGCAAACGAGGTGGTGGCACCGTTCCATTATATTCCGTTGCATTCGGCACCGGCAGGGCAAAAATTCTGTCGCACACCGTATTCGATGTCGGTTACCGACAAGGTTTCCGAAACATTGGTGCGTTTGCCGCTGTATTACGACTTGACCGTTGCAGAGCAGGATAAAGTTATAGGGCTTTGCCGAGAATTTTTGGAGAAACTATGAAAATTTTTGAAATAACGGACGGCAGTGTCAGGATTTGCGGGTGGAGTGCCCTTAAAATTAAGTATAAAAAAGGACAGAGCAAATTTTATGCCTTTGGTTTGCCGTTGTTTAAAATTAAAAACGATTTTGATGCCGTGCGTGCCGATTTTGCAAAAAATACCGATTTTGATGTGCGGCACATGGATAAGCGCATTGATGAAATTGTCGCGACCTACGAAAATGTTGACGGCTGTGTATCCAACCCGCAACGGGTGGCATTTTTGGCCACTAAAATTTATGACATGGGCGGGCATACCAAATGGATGCGCGATATGCAAAAAACTTTGGCACCGCGCTATGAAGAAACGCTGTTTCTGACTACGACCGTTACTTCGCGCAAGGCGGCCCCGCAAACTTTGGATTATTTGCAAAAGATATCTAAAATTAAAAACTTTCGGCAGTTTTCCTGTTCGGACGAAAAAAATGTTCGCGAAATTTATGACAGCATTGTGGCATTTGCACCGCGGGCGATATTCGTGTTTATTCACACCGACGACGTGGTGGCAACGGCGGTGCTGGCGCTGATAAAGCGACATACGAACATTAAGGTTTTCTTTGTTAACCACGCTACGCACCGGCCGGCTCTTTCTATGTCTTTTGCCGATTTGGTATTGGAAGAAACTCCGAGTTCGGCTTATGTTACGCAAAATTTGCGGAAAATTCCGCAGACGCACATAGTGGGGCTTATCTCCAAGCCGGAAGAAGAAAATCCGCAATTCAGTGCCGAGGAAATTGCCGAAATGCGGCAAAAAATGGGGGTACCGCAGGGCAAGTTATGCACTTTGTCCGGTGCGGCCAGTTACAAGTTTTTTGATGCCGACGGCTCACGCTATTTTGAGATGATTAAAAAACTTCTGACCGAGCACGACGACGTTTATCATGTCGTAATCAGTGAAATGCGAGATTTTGAAACACAAATCGTGCAGGAAATGTTTGCCGACTCGCCGGTTAAAGACCGCCTGATTCTGTTGCCGTATCAAAAGAATTATGAGCTGGCTTTTAAGAGCGCCGATTTGTTTATCGACAGCTTTCCGATGTCTTCGGCTTTGGCGTTTATTGATTTAATGCGGCTCAAAGTGCCGTATGTGGTAAAAATCAATACCGAAAATGCCGCGCTTTCGTTTCATGAATATCAGGCGCCGGATTTTCCGTATATGTACGAAACGGTGGAACAGATGTATGCCGGTATTGAGGAATTGTTGGCCGATGAGGCAAAACGTGAGGCGATGACGGAGCAAAATTATCAGCATTATCTTGATAAATACGAGCCGAAAGCGGCCGACAGAATATTGCAAAAAGTGCTTAATTGCGGCGATTTTACCGAACTTTATGACGAGCTCGGCGATATAAAATATTCGTTGAAATTTGATTAGTTTTCGGCGCGGTCTTCCGGTTCCCACGGGAAGTTTACCCACACTCCCGGCGCTTCGGTCAGGGCGGCAAAATCGGGCTTAATCTCGGGATTTTTATTAATCAGCGTATAAATTTGCGTATGCGGGTATTTTTTACGCAAATAGCGCAGCGTTTCGCCGCTGTCGCATATATCGTCAATAATATAAGTGTCCGGATTATCGGGAATTTTATCGGTGGTGGTATCAACCATTGCGGAGCGTTCTTTGGCGGCATCATACGAAGAAAGGCGGATAAACAGAATATCTTTACAGTTAAGATAATGCGCAATCAGAGCCGTCGGCATCAATCCGCCGCGCGAAACTGCGGCAAGCGTGTATTTTTCCGGCGATTGGGCTTTGATGCGCTGAGCAATCAGGCGGCATGCCGCTTCTACTTGTTCCGGAGATATAATTTTCATCGTTCGCTCCTTAATAATAAAAATTATAATGCGGTCTTATAGCAAAAAAGAAAAAATGCGTCAATATATATTTTTGAGTTTGACAAAATAAAAGAAATATGTTATACAGGGTTCTAGTGTTATACAATTTAGAAATTTTTATCCTATCAAAAAAAAATCAATTGGCTTATGAAAGAAATTGACGTTACCCTGAAGGGTGTAGTGAGCTGCGGTTTGAAGTCTATCGGCGAAAAGCTGTCGACTTTCAAAATGTTCGTAACCGGCGCCGTGTTGCACAATCACAATGACGCCAAGTGGCAGTTCCCGTTGCCTACGCTGATTTCGATTCACGTTCGCGACTTTGCAGACATGACGGCAGAGGATATGTATGCCCTCCTGATTGTCGGAACGGAAGTTCGCGTTCGCGTGTCGGGTGAGCCGGGCAATATTCTGGCTAAGGTTGTTAAGGTGGAAGGCCGTACCCGTCGCACGCTGGAGGACTTTGTTTGTGCTCTGGAGGACTGTGCGCCCAGGACCACCCCCGGTATCAGCCTGTCTATCAACGGCGATATGAACAACCAGCATGTTAAGGCAGATTAAGCATTAAAAAAGCAAACCCGTCGGAGTCGAATCCGGCGGGTTTACTTTTAATCGGCGCTGTCGGCATACACCTTTTCGCGCGCTAAATTGATGATTGTCATGCGCTGCGCCTCGTTGATGGGCTGCTCCAGAAGCGAATCAATAAAACGAATCATCTCCTCGAAACTGAGGGTGCTGAGTGCTCGTCGCAATTCAGCTTCTCCCTTGCGGAAAGTTCCGTCTGCATCAATCACTACTTCAACCGGCAGACCGGGGACGTTCAGTCCGCGGTTACGGGCTTCGGCGGCAATAGCCGTGTAGCACTGCTCGATGACTTGATGCTCGATTTCGTGGAGGTCCGAACTCAATGTGACTAACCTCAGGGCAAACACCTGTTTGAACAAAGCCGATACTTTCTCGTTACTTAACTGAGAGAGCTGGCAAGACTGGATATAGCGGCTGAGCTGCCATATCACACTGCGGATTTCGTCATTCATATTCATAAGTAAATAATTTTTGATTGCGAGTACCAATTTAACAAAAATGTACAAAAAATGCAAGCAATTTTTCATACTTGCCTATTTAAAATTTTTCCCTACAATACATTTAAAACAACGGAAAGGAAAAATAATGTTACATATCGGCTGTCATCTCTCAATTTCAAAGGGTTTTATGCATATCGGCAAGGAAGCCGCTTCCATCAGTGCCGACACGTTTCAGTTTTTTACGCGCAATCCGCAGGGTGGCAAGGCCAAGGATATTGACGCGGCGGATGCCGAAAAATATAACGCCTACGCGCGCGAAAACAGCTTTGCAAAAATTGTGGCACACGCTCCGTATACGCTCAACCCGTGTTCGGATAACCCGCAAACTCGCGAATTTGCTCTGATGGTGCTGGCCGACGATTTGCAACGAATGGAATTTGTGCCGCATAATTACTATAACTTTCATCCGGGTTCGCACGTAGGACAGGGGGCTGATAAAGGAATCGCCATGATTATCGATGCGCTCAACCGGATACTAAAACCGGAACAAACAACCACCGTTCTGCTCGAAACCATGTCGGGCAAAGGTTCGGAAGTTGGGCGCAGTTTTGAAGAACTGGCGGAGATTATCTCCGGTGTGAAGCTGAAAGAGAAGATGGGGGTTTGCTTGGATACCTGCCACGTTTTTGCCGCCGGTTACGATATTGTGAATAATCTTGACGGGGTGTTTGCCGAGTTTGATAAAATCATCGGCTTGGAGCGTTTGCAAGCGGTGCATTTGAACGACAGTATGATGCCGTTTTCTTCTAACAAAGATCGCCATGCCAAAATCGGCGAGGGGGAAATCGGGCAGGCGGCGCTGGAACGTTTTGTGCGTCATCCGGCGGTTAAAGATTTGCCGATGATTTTGGAAACACCGAATGATTTAGCCGGATATGCCGCCGAAATCAAAATGATGCGAGCCGCGGCAAAATAAACAAAATCAATTTTATGTTTGACAAAATAAATATATTGTGTTATAAAAACAACATTATCCAATATATTTATGAGTATGAGTAGAAAATTATTTGTTAAGTCCGTAACCACTCGGACCGAGGCTTTTGATGTTACTTTCGAGGCCAACGAGAGAAATCAGGTAGTAGCGATGATTGAGAACAGTGCCGGCCAGGTGACTCACATGAACCTGGGTTTGGTCGATCTTTACGGTCGAGCAACCAAAGTCCCCGCTGCGATTCACAACTGCCTGTATGACAACACTCCCACCCCCGTTCAGCAGCAGATGCTTGATAGCTTTGCCCGCATCTGTGTTGCTCGTCTCAAGTGGAGCACCGGTTGTCTGTCTCCTTGGTGAGAACATCACACCTAAAAAAATAAAACACCCGGACATTTTAAGTCGGGTGTTTTATTTTATACATATTGATCGGCCCAATGGCAGACACTCGGCGCATAAATTACAAACAGCACAATGGCAAACACGACAAAGACGATTTGTTGCACATGCAAAACCGGCATTGGGAACGATACGAATATAAAAACCATCGGTACTATGAACGATGCAAGCAACGACATAGCACATATCGGTATTAACAGCAATGCCAGAGCAAGGGCGCGTAATACCAATTTTTTAATAATTTTCGTAATTTTTTTCATAGGCTAAAATAATTGATTTTTATGGTAGTCTAACACGAAATACGCACTTAATCAAGAGTTTTTTGGCAAAAATCGGTAATAAAAAAGCCGCGAATCACGTCGCGGCCGGATGTTATCAGTAATAAAATTTTATTTGCGCTGAGTTTTTGATTTGGATTTACCCACATTTTTATCAAATTTGAATAAATTATCCGACAAAGCCTCATCTTGTTCAACATCAAACAGCGAAACGGTAATTTCAATATTTTGCGGATCAATCACTTTCCATTGTTTTAAGCGGAACGGCTCATTATCAAACACCAACGTAATCGGTTTAACTCCCGGAGTTTTCGGAGTTTCGACCGTAATCGAAGTCTGGCCGCTGTCTTTATATAAATCCGTAACTTTCAGATTGGCACCGTCAAATTTTATCTGGTGGGTCAGGATAACCGTGGCCGGAATGTCTTTATAGTCAATATTGGTAATTTGATCGAGCTCTTTATCGTAATAAATGATGTAGTCGCCGTTGCCGACAATCAGCAACGGTTCCGGCGCGGTATATTCCATACGCAACTTGCTCGGCTTGGAAATATATACCTTGCCTTCGGCAGTGCCGCCGTTGCTGGCCATTTGAATAAAATTGGCTTTGAGCGAATGCAAATTGTTGAGGTAGTTCTCGATTTTGGTTAAATCTTCCTGTCCGGCGTCGGCCGTCGAACTGCAGAACAATATACCGCAAATAACAGCTAATAACTTTTTCATTTTTATATCCTCTTAACTAATCAGACCATTTTTCCCAATGAACTTTTTCGGCATGGTAGCGGTTATCAACCGTTACGTTTGGTGCTGCCGGAACCCCCAGAGGAATAATGGCTGTCGGGCGAATATTGGCCGGCAGACCGAAACGTTCCTGTATTTTTTCGATAACCAGAGGCATCGGAGCCGCGCCGCAAAAACAAGCGCCGTAACCCAAATCGTGCGCAGCCAGCAAAATACCGTAAGCTGCCAGAGTGCCGTCAATATCGGCATAACTCCATTGATCACTCTCTTTTTCCCGGTGGAACGAAACGTCGGTATCGGCACACACCAAAATCACACAGGAGGCATCTTTGGCAAATGCGGTCCACGGTTGCAGTGTGTGTAACGCGGCCAGTTGCTCTTTGTCTTCAATCACTACAAAATGCCACGGTTGCGTATTGTGCGCCGACGGAGCAAAAGATGCTGCCGCGATTATTTTCTCAATATCGGCGTGCGGGATTTTTTTTGTAGTATCAAAACGTCGTACGGAACGTCTGGTTTTGAGCCCTTCAATGATATCCATTTCATCCTCCTTTAGTTGGGTTTGCGTTGCAATTCGGCAATATGCGGCAATGTATAATTTTCGATAACAAAGCCGATGGATTTCATTGCCATTTTATCACAATCGATAATCGCGTCAAATACATTTTGACGGTTGTCCTTTTTTTCGATTTTTGCGGCCAGCGATTTATACAAAAGTGCCAATTGACTGAGCGAATCGACGATTTCGGCAATATACGCCGGAATTTTCAAATTATCCTGACCGCCGAAAAAACCTTCGACAAAGCCGGCCTCAACCGCCTCGAAGCGTTCTTGGCAAACCTTTGCCAAATCATCATCAGGATTGATGCGCGAAAGCTTTATCTTGTTGTTTTTTACCGCCAAAAACATTTCGTCCCACAACCCCATGAAAAACTTAAAGAACAATTCTGCTTCGTTTTTGGTTTCGAGTCGCGGTACGGCGTTTTCCGGCCACAATGACGCGATGACGTCGGTCGGACGCAGGTCGGTGTTAGGGCTGCAGATTGCACCGGCAAAGCGCAGTTTTATTACCTCAAGCGGTGCCGCACACTTATAGTGTTCGAGAAACTTTTTGAACTTATCATCACCAATATATTTATTTTCGCTTTTCATTTTAAGAATCTTCGTTTATTATACCAAAACCAACAATATAATTTAATGGAGTTTTTCAAATTGTCTAGTCTAAAATTTTATATTGCGTGTTTGTTGTTGTTTTGTATGTGCGGTTGCGGTTTGTTTAAACCTTTTGTAGACAGGCGCCGTAATCCCGGGGTTTCCGACGTAAATGCGCTTTATGTCGGCGAATCCAAACCGGATGCTCCGGTAATTTGCTATAATCCGTTAGTTACGGGGAATGATGAACTGCAGCAAATAGCTGATGATGTCTGTGTTAATGAAGAAACGGGGGACTATGCCGAATTTGTGAAAAAGAGTTATTTGGACGGCAAATTATTGCTGCCGTCACGGGCATATTACAGGTGTGCAAAAAAAGGTATGGAAAACTTAAAGGAAGATAAAAATGAATCTGCTATTGGAGAATAAAATCAACAATATTTTGGCCGATATATTCAAGCGGCTTGATTTGGATGAAAAGTTTGCGTTTGTGAAAGTTTCGGACCGTCCGGATTTGAGCGATTTTCAGTGCAACGGTGCGTTGGCTTTGGCAAAAATCGCGCATAAAAATCCGCGTGAGATTGGCACTATGATTGCCGATGAGATGCAAAAATGCGACTTTTGCGAATCGATTTCGGTGGATGGACCGGGATTTATCAATCTTAAACTTAAAAATGAAGTTATTGCGCAAAATGCCGATAATATGGCGGAAGATGAACGTTTGGGTTGCGGTACGGTTGAGAATCCGCACAAAGTGGTGCTCGATTACGGCGGACCGAATGTGGCCAAAACCATGCATGTCGGGCATCTGCGCTCGGGTGTTATCGGCGAATCGGTTTCGCGTATCGAACGCTTTGTCGGCAACGATGTGACGAGCGATGTACATTTGGGCGATTGGGGTACGCCGATGGGGATGATTTTATCCGAGATTATCTTGCAAGACGGGAACCTGGATAAGGTTTCAAGCTACGATATCGCGCAAATTACCGAATTTTATAAAAATGCCAATATTCGTTGCAAAGAAGATGAGGCGGCACGCGAAAAAGCCCGGATTATTACGGCAAAACTGCAGGGAGGTGATGCCGATTATCGCAGAGCGTGGAAGTATTTGCGAGATGAATCGGTAAGGGCAGTCAAAGCCAATTACGAGCAACTTGATGTTAACTTTGATTTATGGTGGGGCGAAAGCGATGCCCATGAAACTTGTCGCGAAATTGTGGAAATTGCCCGTGCCAAAGGTATTTCCGAGATTGATAACGGAGCGGAAATCATCAGATTGGAAGAAAGCAACAAGCCGAAACCTCCGGTGATTATGGTTAAAAGCGACGGCGGATTCGGCTATCAGCTGACCGATATTGCCACCATCAAAATGCGGGTGGATGATTTACATGCCACGGAAATTGTATATTTTACCGATAATCGCCAGTCGTTGCATTTTGAGCAGATTTTTGAGGCAACCGACAAACTCGGGATTGCGCCGAATGTTAAATTGCAACACATTATGTTCGGCACGGTTAATGGTGCTGACGGCAAACCGTTTAAAACCCGGGACGGCGGTGTGATGGATTTGGAGACGTTGATTGAAATGTCTAAGGAAAAAGTGCGTCAATCGTTGCCGCAGCCGAATGAAGTTGCGGGTTACGGTGAGGCGGAAATCGAAAAGTTGACCCAACAAATCGCCATCGCTGCCATAAAGTTTCAGGATTTGAAAAATACCATTGCTTCCGGCTATGTGTTTGAGCTGGATGATTTTGCCAAGTTTGAGGGCAAGACCGGCCCGTATATTCAATACGCAATTGCGCGGATTAACTCGGTTTTGCGCAAGGCGGATGCTGCCGGGTTGAAATGCGGCCCGATTGTTTTGGAAGCGCCGGAGGAGCGTGCGCTTGCGCTGAAATTGGCACAGGTACATAATGTGGTTATGCGCGCACACACTGACAAAGAACCGAGCATAATCGCCGAATATACTCATGGTTTGGCACAGGTGTTCAGTACGTTTTACAATGCTTGCCCGATGATGGGCGCAAGCACTCCGCAGTTGGCGGAATCGCGTTTGAAACTGGCTAAACTGACACGCGATATTTTGAAGCTGATGCTTTATCTTTTGGGTATTGAAGCACCGGAAGTAATGCTGAAAGCGGAAAATAAAGGAGAATAATATGGTTACAAAGAAAAAAACAACCGCCGGCAAGGCTGAACCTGCTAAAAAAGCGGTAATCGAAAAGAAAGCTCCGGCTAAAACGGTGGTGGTGGCAAAGAAAGCTCCGGCAAAAACGGCGGAAATAACTCCGCAAAAGCCGGTAATAAAGCCGATTGCCACAGAGAAGCCGGTTGCGGTTGCAACCCCGAAAGTTGTGGCGCAGGCGCCGCGCAATGAAAACTACTGGTTTATGATTTTGCTGTATTTTGCTTCGTTTTTGGTGGGGCTCGGCATTATAGCCATGATTGCCGCCAATTGGCAACAGATTCCGAACGATGTTAAAATGCTCGGAGCTTTGACGGCGATGACGGCGAATGCCGGTTTGTTGATTTGGACGATTAAGGCCGGTAAAAACGTGTTGAAACAGGTGGTGGCTTGTGTGTATGCCTTTTTAATTATGGCTGTTATCGGGCTCATCGGGCAGATTTTTCATTTGCCGACCGATGTGGAAAACGGTTTGCTACTGTGGAGTTTAATCAGTTGGCCGTTGCTGTTTGCGGCGCCGCGTTTGCTCTGGCTGTGGATTCCTCTGTTTTATTGCGGCATACATTGTTTTGATTTGAAAACGCTGTGGGAATATGTTTTCGGCGGATATTTCAGCTCGTTGTTGCATCGTCCGGCCATCAATGTGGCACCATTGGGAATATGGCTTGATTTCGGGCGCAATCTGTGCATTTTGGCACTGTTTACGGCTTATGAAATGTTTATGCTTAAGGGTAATTCATCAGACAAAACGATACGTCGTCCGCTGTTCTTTTACAGCGGTTTGATAATGTATTTTATGTACGGCCGTGTGATTAAAGCCGTTTACACCATTATATTGATACCGACATTGCCGACAATGGTTAAGGCCGGTTTGTTCTGTGCTTATGTGTTGTCTTGTGTTGCCCTCGGTATAATTTTGTTTGAATTGAATCGTCGCCACGGTCGCAGGGGATTTATGCCGTTATTCCTGGTCGGCATGTTGGCGGAGTGTCTGTGGGTGTTTGCCATGGTTGCAGGCAATATAAATTTGCCGACGTTGCAAGCGGACGGAATGTTTAATCATTATCCGACCGAGATGGTTTGCCCGCTGGTATTTTTGCTGATTACAACCGCTTATACTTCTTATCATCGGGTTGATTTCCGCGACCGTCTGGCTTGTTACATCGGTTTGTTGGTGTGGTTCGGCGTAACCTTCAGCGAAAATATTTTTGATTTGATTCCGTCGTTGGTTCTGTGCACCATGGTTGCGTGGTTGGCTTATAAGGAGAACAGCCGCAAATGGTTCAATATTGCGGTGATGGCGGCGGTTATCCGCATTTTGGCTTATTATGCCGATGTCAGTGATTTGCAACATGCCGGATTTTATTTAATCGGTTCCGGATTGTTTATTATCGCGGTGATTTTGTTGCTGATGAAGTACGGTCGTTTGTTATGGGAGAACAGAAATGCAAAATAAATATATATTCATGCTCTTTTTTCTGCCGGTTTTGGTACTCGGCATCATAATGGGATATTATATTCGTGCTACTCGGTATAATTGGGTGGAAGTTGTGGTTTCCGGTTATGATCCGAAGGACTTTTTCTCCGGCTATTATATGGAATTGCGGCCGAATTGGCAGGCAACCGATTGTACGCAGTTTAGCAATGCCGAATGTCCGGTAAAAGCTTTTCGCGAGCGCTATAAATTTTATATCCGTCGTGAGCAATCGGCCAAATTGACGCAGGCCGTCAACGCCGGTATCGTGAAGCTGATTTTTGCATATACCGACGGCCATACACCGTATATTGTGGATTTGGTGGCGGACGGCAAATCGTATATCGATTATCTGTCAAACGAAAGTCCCACCAATTAAATTAAAAAAGAACACTCGCTTATTCGGCGGGTGTTTTTTATTGCGGTTTATTCCTTAAATGAAAAACTTGACAAATTTTTCATAAGTGCTAAAATCAAAGGTATCAGAGAGTTATTAGTTTATTATTTTTTACCAAAACATTACGAATATGAAAAAGTTTGTTTTTTTCTTCGTGTTTGTGTGTGTGATGGCATTGTTCAGCGGTTGTGTCGCGCCGCGTGCCGTTGTGGTTGATACATATCCGAGCCCGTCGGTGGTGGTGTATTCTGACGGTTATTACCGCCCGTATTACTACCGCCCGTACTATGGTCGTCCGTATTACAGCAGACCGTATCATCGTCCGACGCCGCCGCCACCGCCGCCGCGCCATCACTCAAAACCTCATCATCACCATCGTTGACGGTGATATCAATTCAAAAAGTGCCCTGCAAGAGAAATCTGCGGCGGCACTTTTTTGTTAGGCGGCTCGATAAAAATGTGCGGTGGATATGTATTTTTTGCTTGACAACGGTGGCAGAGTATTTTATATACGCAAGCAATGAATGCAAATTGCTGTGTTCATTGCTGTCCAAGACCGTGGGTGAGGCAGGGGATTTTATGAATGAACCTGTTTCTTAATATCCGACGCAGACGGAGTGAACTTGAAGAAATTTATCTTTATCTCCTAAAGGACAGAAATGGGTTCCGCATTGTACCGTTCGGTATGATGTGGGTTTTGGTAACGTTCCGCAAAGGAACATAATTCGTATGGAGACAATAAGTGAACCGCGAAGAAAAAGCAGAATTGCTGGCTGAATTAAACGGTATCTTTAAAGAATCCGAATCCGTAGTGGTGGCCGAATACATCGGTTTGACCGTGGCGGAAGCGGAAGCTTTGCGTAAAGAAATCCGTGAGGCCGGTGCTTCATTGAGAGTTACTAAAAACCGTATTGCCCGTTTGGCTTTGAAAGACACAAAATTTGAAGGTTTGGCTGACCTTTTCAAAGGTCCGGTGGCCATGGCTTATGCCAATGACCCGATTGCCGCTTGCAAAGCTTGTGTTAAGTTTGCAAAAGAAAACGAAAAGTTGGTTATCGTCGGCGGTGCTTTATCCGATAAGATATTGACCTTGAACGAAATCAAAGAATTGGCCTCGATTCCGTCGATGGACGAATTGCGTGCCAAACTCGTCGGCTTGTTGCAGGCTCCTGCTTCGAAAGTTGCAAGAGTATTCAAGGCTTACAGCGAGAAAGAAGCCGCCTAATTTCTTTTGCGGTTTTATGCTGTTCTTACTTGTTTGTTTTTCGCTTATGTACTGTTTTGTACACCGCGCTCAAAACAAACTGCGTAATCTTCAGCCTAAAACCACAAAAAATGAGTGGGTTCTTTACTGGGTAAAAAACTAGTTTTTAGTAATAAATTTGTAGAATTAACTTTATTTGGAGAAAAAAGATGGCAGATTTAGCCAAAATCGTAGATGAATTGTCAGCCTTGACCGTTATGGAAGCTGCTGAATTGTCAAAAATGTTAGAAGAAAAGTGGGGCGTTTCCGCTGCTGCCGCCGTTGCCGTTGCCGGTGCCGGTGCTGGTGCGGGTGCTGCTGCTGCCGAAGAAAAGACCGAATTCGATGTTGTTTTGGTTGAAGCAGGCGCTAACAAGATTAACGTTATTAAAGAAGTTCGTGCAATTACCGGCTTGGGCTTGAAAGAAGCTAAAGACCTGGTTGAGGGTGCACCGAAGACCGTTAAAGAGAGTGTTGCCAAGGCTGATGCCGACGCTATGAAAGCGAAGTTGGAAGAAGCCGGCGCTAAGGTTGAATTGAAGTAATTTAACTTTACACACTTGTTCTATAAAATATCCCTGTTGCAAGACGGGGATATTTTTTGTTGATTTCTAAAAAATAAAAAAAGACACCTTTGCAGGTGTCTTTTTTTTAGTGGCGGAGCGTATAGGACTACGCTTTTTTATAAAAAAGCTCTTGCTCTAGAAAATCAAATTTCGCCGCGGTTGCAGACGCTGCCCTTGCTCAATAAGATTTTCAAGCGCTTGCAGATCAAAACAACATTTAGAGGTTGTTTTGACTTAGCGTGCCTCTCGGTTCGAGCCCTATACGCACAAAAAAAAGACACCCTTGCAGGTGTCTTTTTTTAGTGGCGGAGCGTATAGGACTGCGCTTTTTTATAAAAAGCTCTTTCGGTTAAAGTTTTTTTGACGTTCGCTGCGGTTGCTTTGCTGCCCTTGCTTACGTTAAAACTTTACCGCTTGCGGTAAAAATAACCGGAGCAACGGTTATTTTTATCCTCGCGCCTCTCGGTTCGAGCCCTATACGCACAAAAAAAAGACACCCTTGCAGGTGTCTTTTTTTAGTGGCGGAGCGTATAGGACTCGAACCTATGCAGCCTTTTAAGGGGCTGACGGATTAGCAATCCGCTGTATTACCACTCTACCAACGCTCCATTGATTTATCACATAATCTATTTGCATTTGCACACTCTTTTAACTTAACTTTTATGTCAGGTCAAGCATTTTTTATTAAATATATTCTTTTTTTTGTGAAAAGCGGTCGATAATCGCAACTTATTTAGTTTTGTGCTTTTCTAACCACTCAAAAATAATCGGCAAATTTTTCTCTTTGAAAAATATATTATGGTGGTCCGTGTGATCCAACAGCACCAGTTCCTTGTCGTCGGCGGCCGCCGCATCATACATCGTCTGTCCGTGATGCACCGGAATCAGTAAATCGTTTTGCCCGTGAATGATAAGCAGTGCACCGTGATATTGCCGCAGATAATCCTTTGAAGGGTAGGTATCACGCATCAGCAAACTACCGAGCGGCACCGATTTTTCCGCCACCAACCCGCGCATGGAAGCAAAAGGAGAGGTCAAAATAAGTTTTTCCACCGGTCGCAAAGTGGTCAGGCCGGAGGCAATCGCCGTACCGTAAGAATAGCCATATACAATGATTTGCGGATATCCCTGCGCCTTTAACCAATCATATGCTGTCGCCGCGTCGGCAAAAATATCTTCTTGCAGAGTTGTGCCTTTGGTGTTGCCGAAGTTGCGGTATTCCATCGCCAAAACACCGTAATTCTGCCGCACAAACGGCATTAATTGCAGCGCAAATCCCGAAATTTGAAACGCGTTGCCGTGGAAAAACAAAATTGCCGGTTTGTTCTTATCGCCGGCGGCATACCAAGTCATAATCGTTGTGCCGTCGGTCGCTTTTATGCGCTCTTCCGTAAATTCCGGCAAGTCAGCTTCTTGCGGCGATATGTAATTGTGCGACGGCCAAAACAGCAGATAGCGCTGCATTGACCAGAGAAACAATATATAAAGACCGAATATTGCGGCCAATCCCAAGAAAATTTTTGCGTATGACTTCATTTATTTTCCCATATTAAAAAAGAGGAGCCGTCGCAGCTCCCCTTTTTTACGGCATAAATTATTTTACCTGAGATGTACAATGCGGACATCTGGTTGCTTCAATAGCAATTTCGGAGCAGCAATACGGGCACTTCTTGGTGGTCGGGGCTGCTTCGGCTTCTTCCTTAATCATTTTAGCTTGCAGGGTATTAATGGCCTTAATCAGGATAAATACGGCAAA
Organism: Pseudomonadota bacterium; assembly: GCA_918234285.1. Lineage (GTDB taxonomy): Bacteria > Pseudomonadota > Alphaproteobacteria > RF32 > CAG-239 > RUG410. The sequence goes on from CAKJXZ020000036.1 coordinate 43,221, forward strand.
AGCTACGATAATGAAGCTGATTACGGTGTTCAAAAACGCACCGTATTTAATGGCAACTTCTTCGGCTTCTGCTGACTTTTGTACCAAAATCAATTTCAAATCGGAAAAGTCAACATTGCCCAAAACCCACCCTATCGGCGGCATAATTACGTCTTCAACCAAAGAGCTGACGATTTTGCCGAAAGCGGCACCGATGATGATACCGACGGCCATATCCATAACATTGCCGCGCATGGCGAATGTTTTAAATTCATTCAAAAAGTTTTTAATCATTTTTGTTCCTTTCTATCGATAAATTGGAAAATCGCGGCAAAGCGCCACAATTTTTTGTTTGGTTTGAGCAATCACCTCATCGGCATTACCCGACTGAGCCAATGCGTCAATCACATCGCCGATGCAGTTGCCGATTAACTCAAATTCTTTTTCTTTAAATCCGCGAGTGGTGCCGGCCGGAGTTCCCAATCTCACTCCGGAGGTTACTTTCGGAGGTTGCGGATCAAACGGAATGGCATTTTTGTTGCAGGTAATATTGGCGCGTTCCAAGGCGGTGGTTACCACATCTCCGGTCAGACCTTTCGGGCGCAAATCTACGAGTACCAGATGAGTGTCGGTGCCGCCGGAAACCAGCGCCAGACCGCGCTTGAGCAATGTTTCGCCGAGCATTTTAGCATTTTTAATCACCTGTGCGGCATATTCTTTAAATTGCGGTGTCAAATCTTCCTTAAAGCATACGGCCTTGCCGGCAATCACGTGTTCGAGCGGACCGCCCTGTGTACCCGGAAATACCGCTGAGTTGACCTTTTTATAGATTTCTTCGTTGTCGGTCAAAATCATACCGCCGCGCGGACCGCGCAAAGTTTTGTGGGTGGTAGTGGTAACCACGTCGGCCCATTTGAGCGGATTCGGATGTACTCCGCCGGCAACAAGTCCGGCAAAATGCGCCATATCCACCATCAGGTATGCTCCGACTTTATCGGCAATGGCACGAAAACGGGCAAAATCAATCTGCCGCGGGTAGGCCGAACCGCCGGCTACAATTACGCGCGGTTTATATTCAAGCGCTAATCGTTCCGCTTCGTCATAATCTATCAGGCCGGAATCGCGGCATACGCCGTATTGTACCGCGTTGAACATTTTGCCGGAAAGCGAAACTTTGGAGCCATGGGTCAGGTGGCCGCCGGCATCGAGGCTCATTCCCATCAAGTTATCGCCCGGTTTCATCAAAGCAACATATACCGCCATATTGGCCTGTGAGCCGGAATGCGGTTGCACGTTTACAAACTTGGCACCGAAAAGCTGTTTGGCACGTTCTTGCGCCAAAACTTCGATTTCATCAATGAACTCACAGCCGCAATAATAGCGGTGTGCCGGATAACCTTCGGCATATTTGTTGGTCAGAATCGAGCCTTGAGCTTCCATTACCGCTTTTGACACAATATTTTCCGAGGCAATCAGCTCAACCTGTTCTTGCTGACGTTGCAATTCTTTGGCGATAATTGCGGCAATATCCGCATCTTCGGTCGGTAAGTTTTGTTCAAAATCCATGTTTTACTCCATAATATCCAGTTTATCCAAACGGCGTTGATGTCTTCCCCCTTCATACGACGTTTGCATAAAAGTATCAATACGATTTATCACATCATCAACAGCCATGGTGCGGCCGCCGAAAACCAAAATGTTGGCGTTATTATGGGCCTTAGCCATCCGTGCTGCTTCTGCGGAATAGAGTAAGGCGGCGCGGATGCCTTTGTAGCGGTTGGCGGCAATCGATATACCGATTCCGGTGCCGCAAATAAGAATCCCCAAGTCGGCTTGCTTTAACAAGATTGCCTGTGCAACTTTTTGCGCATAGTCGGGATAGTCAACCGAATCAGCCGAATAGGTGCCCAAATCGATTAAATCAAGAGCAACATAATGTTGCTTTAAGGCTTCTTTGAGTTCAAATCCGCCGTGGTCGGCAGCAATGGCAATTTTCATGATTTTTCTCCATAAGTCTGAGTAACTATATAATACATAAGAAAAAATGAGTGATAAAAAACGCACTTTTACACAAGCAACCGAAAAAAATAAAATTTTATGAAAAAAAGTGTTGACGTTTGCAAAAAAATAGATATAAATGATTTTTGTTGAGTGAGTTTGGTACTCCGCGTAGCGAACTGGCCGGTTGGCAGAATGGCTCATGCAGAGGATTGCAAATCCTTCTATATCGGTTCAATTCCGGTACCGGCCTCCACTTTATTCCGACTTAGCTCAGCGGTAGAGCAATCGGCTGTTAACCGATTGGTCGTTGGTTCGAATCCGACAGTCGGAGCCAAAAATAGAACAAAGCCTTGTTTTTACGAGGCTTTTTCTTTTATGAAAATCGCAAAAATCAAAATTGCTAATAAAAGCTGCTAATAAATTCCCTTAAATATGCACCTTGAAAAAAAGGAACATATTTTATGCTTTATAACCGTGGCTATTCCTATTACGTGGTCGAAAACGTGCCCACTAAACTCATTCCTATTGTCGGAAAAAAACAAATATGGGTTTCTTTGCATACCAAGCAAAAAGATGTTGCCATTATCAAATCTGCGGTGGTATTATCGGACATCAAAAGATTTTTTATAATGGGAAAACAAAAAATGGCTGTATTTAATGATGAAACAGATGACGCTCCTCGATTAAAGGTATATTATGAGCTATTGAACACACCCCAAGGCAATGCTGATTATACCGATGACGATATAGAGATGTATGCGCTCGATTTCTGCATTAATAAAGCCCTTAACGAGTTTCCGCAGTTAGAATGTGATATGCAGACACTTAACTACTTCCAATATCTGCTTAACGAAAACATCACGGCATACAAATTTAGCGATTTTAGTGCTGTTAAAGACGCTGTGGACGCATATATTGAAACGCACAAACTGAAAAAGCCAACCGAAAGCTGTTATCCAAAATTTTTGAAAGCATTTATGCTCGGTTACTTGCAATATCTACAACTTGCGGTTAAACGCACAAAAAATATCGAGCTGAAACGACCAAGAAAGCTTATAACAGAACCACCGCAAACCGAGAAAGGCATTCAACAAATGCAACCTTTGAACATTGCAAGCACAAAGTCAAATATAACATTGGTTGAACTGGCAGAAAAATATAATAACGCAATGTCAAGAGCTAATGTCGCTAAGGAACATAAAGAGAAAATTCTGCAACGTTTAACTATTTGGGATAACCTTTTACAGCACAAAACCATCGGAGCTATCACGACTGAGGACATTCAAAAACTTGTGCCAGACCTAAAATATTTGCCTTATCGATTAAGTAAAAACGATATTAAAGGTAGCTTATTGACCGTGATTGAAAAAAATCGCAACAATCCAACCCATAAAGGTTTTTCGTTTGATACGCAAGTTGATTATATTAAGGTTTTAAAAAGTGCGTTAAAATGGGCGGTTACACATAAATACGTTGCAGAAAATGCTGTCGATGCTGTAGATGTCCCAGCTCCCCCGAAAGACAAACCACAAAGCAAATATCTTTCATATACACCAGAAGAACTTAATAAGATTATTAACAGCGACTTATTTCAAACTAAATGGGGAAATCATACCAAAAACGGAATTTTGCGGTGGTTGATTTTGCTGGGAATGTTCACGGGTGCAAGGCTTAATGAACTATGTCAGCTGCGAATATCGGATATAAGGGAAGAAAACGGCATACACTATATAAGCATTAATACCGAAGATGGCAAAACCGTTAAAACTGCCGCTGGATGTCGTAAAATCCCTATTCATAACGAATTAATTAAGCTTGGTTTCTTGCAATATGTTGACACCATTCGTAAGGAAAAGGACAAACATCTATTTCAGGGATTGACTGCCAATAAGCGTATGAGTGAACAACCAACAAAATGGTATGCTCGATTTTTAGATAGAATCGGCATTACGCAAAAAGGGAAAGTCTTCCATTCTTTTAGGCATACTGTAAGGGAAATAACTCGTAACAATAATATAAGAAAAGATATTATTGAGCGAGTCTGCGGTTGGGAAGATGGCGATAAAGGGTTGTCTAATCATTACGGCGACATTTCTCTCGAACTGCTTTATACAGAATTAAATGACAAGCTACGCTATGAAGGGCTTGATTTATCGCACCTCTACGTCGACCAAGAAAAAAGGGCTTAATCAAGCCCATTTTTCAAGTATTTCAGCATATATTTAACTCGCCGTTTATCCGAGGATATAGTCAACATTTTTTGCATAGGTTTGAAACGTTGCCTTTTAACTCTTAGCTGCTTTTTTTCTTCCTTGGTTACACCTTTCTTGTTAGGATTGCAAAACAGCATTTGCGTGCGTTTCACATCGTTTTTATTAAAGAACAATATTGACTGAGCCTTTTTACCATCACGACCAGCTCGACCAGTTTCTTGGTAATACATCTCAATACTGCTCGGCACGTCATAATGTATTACAGCTCGCACATCTGGCTTATCAATCCCCATACCGAAAGCGTTAGTTGCCACGATAAAGCACGGTTTAGTGTAAAATTCGTTAAGAACTTCATTATGCTTTTTACTTTCGGAATGATACATAAGAGAATCTATATCATTTTGGGCAAGTATATAATGCACAGCCTTAACTTTATCCTTTGTTCCACAGTAAATAAGCACCGTTTTTATCGGCTTGCCTTTTTTGTGGTAAGGTTTCAACATTTGTAAAAGCTGTTTTATTTGCGCATCAGCACCATACTTTTTACAAACCAAAGCATATTCAAGTTCTGGGCGTGATAAATCACCACGAAACAATTTTTCATAACCAATAGTGGTCTTAATATCCTTACACGTTTGTTTATCAGCCGTCGCAGTCAGGCATATTGTTTTAGCTTTAGGGAACATATCAATCAATTTTCCCAACTCCCCATATTCAGGACGAAAATCAGCACCCCAAAAACTAATACAATGAGCTTCATCAACAACTATCGTGCTTACACCAACATTTTTTAAGACCGATTGCATTGTTTTGGATAACACCAGCTCAGGAGATACAAATAAAAACTTATATTTTCCTTGTTTTACCTCTTTTAATCGGGTTTGTTGATTTTTAGCGGTCATTTTAGAGTGGATTGTTACCGATATATTTTTGATTTTATCATTTAAGGCTCGGTTTTGACCGTCCATTAAAGAAATTGTCGGCATAACCACCACACATAGTTTTTTTCGCATTAGACCGATAAGTTGATAAACCAAACTTTTTCCAAAGCCAGTTTTTTCGACAACCAAACAAGAATGATGATGGCGCATATAACGGACAATATTTTTTTGTTCTTCAGACTTAAAATTTTTATAGCCTAAAAAATGCAAAGCCGAATTAATAGTGAACGTATTTTTTGTATTGTGTTCAAACCAATTTAGCACATATTCGTCAATTTTAAGCCTATCGTTACCATCAACAACCCCTTTTAATGAAACTTCGGACTTTTTATCAATGACAGTATTTTGTGGATTTGTCATTGAAAAGTTAGTGTTAATGTTGCGATAAAAATCGGAGTATTTATGAGAATCCAAAAATCGTAAATGCAAACAGCCACGTTTAGCATGCCTTTTTTTCTTTCGCTTTTTCAACTTTAAAAGATTAATATAATAAAGCTCTTCATAGGTGCGAAACTTACATAAATAGCTCACCACCTTTTCCGGAGTTTTATTAATTTGCTCTACATCAATCAATTTTACTTTATGCGGAATCTTATAAGCCAGTTCATCACACACCCACGATTTTTTAGGCGGTAATAAATCAGAACCAAGATAATACTCATACATTTCTGGCATTTTTTGATTCAGAAAATGAAAAACCGTATCTTTATCGGAACCAAAAACAAAACCGTGAATATGAGGCAACCAACCGAAACGATTATCAAATTTAACTTCCAAGACTAAATGAACAATGGCATCAGATAAACCACGGCAAAACCACTTTTTCACACGCTCCAAAAAAGGCTTAGGATTATATGACAATAACTCATCTTCGGGAATTGTTATCATTTTGCCTTGTATATACTCATTAATCGTAAAAAACACAGGGGTAGTATCTGAATTGATTAACGGTAAAAAATGGTCGATAAAGCGTTTTTGTAATTCATTAACATAGCGTGGGTTTGCGAGTGTATCTACGTCATCATCAAGCTTTTTGGCTAGTTCTCGGTAATACTGGCAACTTTGGGCTTTTGCTTGTCGATTTAAGTCGATAATACGCTCATCAATTTCGGACTTCTTACTCTTTTTCATTATCAGCCCCATTTTCATCAACAGCATCATCATTTGAACTTGGTGGGTTACCCACTCCTTGTTCATCATACGGAACAATAACAACAAAAGGTTCAACACCTTTATAGGTATTAGAATGTTCAGTATAATCCCACATTTTTTTGATTACACTCTGACGATTGGCTCCGATAACATCATCATTATTATAGCGCAAAATTACAAAATCACTTTTAACTTTATCTGGAGTATCATTATCGGTAACAGCATCTATTATGGCTTTTTGCGCTTGCGTTAACTTGTAAGTTATCGTATTTTTATTTATCATTTTGGACACACTAGCATCATCTGTTTGATTAGCTGCTTGAGAGGTCGTTTTTTTAATTTCTTTTGACTTTCCACGTGCAACGGCTTCAACTCCTTTGGCTTTTAACTCATTCAAGGCTTGTTCTTTTGTTAAACCTTGCTCCAGCATATTTTTAACAGCCATTTTATAAATTTTACGGCGTTCACAAAAACGAGTTTCAAAGCGCTCATCACATAATTCGTCCTTGAAAGCACTATCGAAAGTGGCTTTAAATATGACTTCTATATGGTTAAGTGTTTCATATTCGACCTTATACCTTGTGCATATAGCCTTAATATCGGCATCACTTGCATCCTTAACCACACCATACAACTCAGCCAATCCCTCGTAAAGTTTTTCATTACAAGAGCGCCAGAACGTATGCACAGTATTAAAGCAGTTTATAACTTGTTCAACTTGCGCAATAGCATCAATCTTCGGTTCTGTCACATTGTTAGCTCCCTCATTTGTAATAACTTCGGAAGCGGTGTCATTTTGTTTCATATTTAATTCTGTCATATTATTATTCCTTTTCAAAAGACAGTTAATAAAAAAACTCCACTTCCGAGATAGAAAGCAGAGCTTAAAAACAAAAAAACACCACTTCTTCTCAGAAATGGAGTTGAGGATCATTAAAGCCGATGGACTCCTACGGTCAAACTTAAGACCAATTACAGCTTGTATTATCTAAAAATAATACCTTAAAATGTGATACACTTAATAGACCGTTATTTATCCTTTCCAACTTTAATTATTACAGCATCCCATATAGCATATATTCTCCCAAAAGTCAAGTAAAATGTGGAAAATCGGCTAAATTTTTATTTTTTCAACAACATTAGAAAGTAGCTTTTCATTGGTATTATAATAATTAGCTGTTGTTTGTATATTAGAATGATTAACCAACGTCCTAACGGTAGCAATATCAACACCACTGGTTAAGGTTTCGGTAATGAAATATCTGCGCCCATAATGAGTTGAACATTGCAGCCCAAACGTGTTATAGATATGGCTAAATATACGGCTGATGGAGTTGCGTAAATATGGCTTTCGTGTTTTAGGAGAGGTAAATAGATATGTATCAGAATCAACTTTTTTCTGCGTTCTAAGCCATTCAATATATTTTTTCAGCTCTTTTACTGTGCTTGTATTGAAGTAATACTTAGCTTTACGTCTCCCTTTGTTTTTATCGGCACTCAATTCAATAATACTTTTGATTGTTCCATCGTCATTGCATACATCGGAAACTTGCAAATAACAGAAGTTTATGCACCTTAAGCCCATAAAGCTTAATCGAAACATCATTTTAATTTGCTTGGAATTTGGCAACGTATCAATATATTGGAATATTTGCTTAATTTTTTTATCATCAATTATGGCTCTGTTTATCATAGTTCTTGCTCCTTTAATGAATATATTTGTTTAGATTTTTAATAAAAATTCGCATTATTTTTTATACATATAAAAGGTGTTTTAAATATATTACGAAAATTCAATATATTAACCTCAAGATGAATAACTTTTGATATTCTTATTCATTGGCGGTAATTTCATCGCTTTGACAACAATCGTATCTTCAACAGTCAAATCGTAAATTCTTGGTATATTGCTTGAACGTAGAAATCTCAAACCGTCGGAATCATTTAAGTAAATTCTATCTACGGTTATTCGGTCAACCACACTCCAATGGTCGTGTAGCCCTTGTATGCCTATAATAACGGCTGTATTCGGCTGTTTTGTTAGTGTCGATATTTTTTTGATAGCTGTCGATGTTCGTGTTTTATCGTTGAATGGCTTATAAAAACTCAACTTAATATTATCAGCCAGTTGTGATTGAATAATGCCAAGATAATTTTCAACTAATTCAACCTCTGAGCCTTCTTTATGGACTGCGAGCAATTTACGGTGTTTATATAAGTCTGAAATAATTAATTGAAACCAGATTTGGGCTTGTTTTTTGGTAAACTTGGCTAAACCATTGGTTGATTTTAGCACTGCATTTTCGGTGCTATATATACCGCAGAGATTATCGAGATTCCCTTGTCTATATAGTTTAATATCTTGTGTCATTTTAATACTCCTCGGCTAACAAAATTGTCATCACACGGTTTGTTTGCGTAGGATCATCTGGTTGAGGTGAATAGAACTCGTCATTAATATCATATAAATCAATTTTCCAAAAAACTTGAGTTCCTCGGCTTGATATAACTTGTCCAAAATCGTGTTCGTTATATGGGTCGTTATCGGGAGTAAAATCATTAAATGCCCGAACTTTTTGCAATACCTCGGCTTGTTCGTCTTCGGGGAGTGAGCGGAAACCGATTGTCAACAGCACACGCCCACCAGTAAAGGTCTTTCGCAAATTATCGTTTAATGCAGCGACTTTTTTAATATTTATTTTGTTTTCCATAATATTTTTC
>CAKJXZ020000037.1:0-8843 GCA_918234285.1 Pseudomonadota bacterium
CCAATACCGTAGGAGCAACGGCAACCGGAGGTATCGCCGGAGGATTGACGCCGCAAATGCAGGTTGTCAAAGGCGGTTTGGAAAATGCGTTAAATAATCCGCGCGTTTATAATACCGTGAGCGCAGGAACTCAAGCCGATGCAAATGTGGCGGCGCGCGTCAGGGAGCAAGCAGAAGCGTTGCAACAAAAAATGTATACCGACTTACAGTCGGCAGTGCAATATTTTTCGGGGCATGATTTGAATGTGAATAATGCTGTCAGCAATCAGCAACACAATTTCGATAATTTTATGCAAAACAACGCCTCAAAAGAAGTGCTCGATTTTGCACCGACAAGGGAGCAATTTGCCAAGCTCAGGCCGAACAGTACTTTTAATCCTAATATAAATTTAAGTAGGGAGGAAGCAGATACATTGTTACGTAAAAGGTCTGAAGCGCAAAAAATAGGCATTTATAATGATGAAGCAAGTTACCTGCCAAATGCAGTTGACAACAGATTAGGTATTTATCATATATTAGGTGAAGCACGTAATCCGTATATTCGTACATTAAATCATACATTACAGCATCCGGATATTAGATTTTCATCGGAAGGTAGAGATTTTATTGCTAAAATGTATAATAATACAAGCAATAATAAGAATTTTATGGATTATATAATCATTGAAAATGGTAAAATTGTAACAAAGTACCCAACAACAACGAATCATATATACAATCAAATAAATAAATCCGCCCAAGATATGTCCTTGAGCGGAAAGTTTTTACCAGGTTACGACGGAGCGACATATACTCACCTCCCTGATAAAACACATCTTCCACCAATGCAAAACGTGTCTTTGCAAGGCAACATTCCACTGGGCTCAGAGGGGACACGTCCACCATATGGAACTAATAATAATGTAATACAACAACGAGAAGTTGTCAATGAAAAAAATATACAACTTTCGAGTAATGATGAGCACATTTCGAACAAAATAGAAGGAGCTCAAGATATGTCCTTAGCACCTATATCCGGAGTGATGACCACAACAGATGCTATTCCGAATACTGATAATATACCGTTACAGCCGGTAGTTGTCAATAGGAACCTACCTCATATATCTGACTTGTATCAAGGATTAACGTCGGAGCAAAGCCGGTTGTTAGATGAAGCATTTATACAGGCCGGATACTATGATCCGTACAATAAATCTACAAATATTACACCAGATATCAACCATGTATTAAACAACGCTCAACAGATTGGAATTTTGCAAAATATGTCTGTTGATGAAATAAGAAACAGACTATTACAAATTAAATCGGAAAGATTTAGGAACGTTTTACCGCAGACAGACTTAAAACCCAGAGAATATGCAAATATTGTGCAACAGCAAGCAGATAACTTAGGAGTAAAAATAGCTGAAGGAAATCCGGATAAAATCAATAGCGGGGTAATGCACTTTGTTCTTGATGAAAACGGTAAAATATCGAATAGGGCACCGTTTGTCGGCACATTAAACGAAACATACGTTAATCCTGATATTACAATAATACAAGGTAACGATAAAAACTATATAGGATTGTTAAATAACACATTGCTTGGCAGACAAGAAATTGACAATCTAGTCACAAGAAATAACGAACTTTATAGCAAATATCAGATTAGATTAAAGCAGTTGGCAAATAAAATCAAAAGGTCTGAAACTGATAACTTATCTATCAGCCAGAATATCCTCAACGATATGGGGATAAGTCCCTCGTTGGAATATACTGATAATGTAGCACTTCAAAAAGGAGTTGTCAATAGGTCGCTATTAAATGTTTCTGATAAAAAACTCGGTACGCTTGATTCATTGGCTTCGGTACAGAAAGTTCTGCGGCAACAGGCGGCCACAGAGCAAAATCCGCAAATAAAATCGGATTTGGCGGCGACAGATAAGCGTCTGACCGAAACAATGCCGGCGGATTATGTTAAGCAGATGCAGAGTTTGGACAAGGCGCAATCACTGAAAAACAGTTATGAGGCAGGACTGAATTTCAATCCGGATTATATGGATTTTAAGGCTCTGAATCTTACGTCGGCACGTGATAAACATGCGTTTTTGCAAGGGCAAATAAATAGGATTTTGCTTAATTCAAATGATAATCCGGAGTTGTTGGCAATGGTTGATAAAAATACCGAGATAATGCGACAAACTTTGCGTAAACAGCTGTTTGAAGAAAATCTGAAATATATTCGGAGAAACCAGTCTATGCAAAATCGGCTTGATATATTGCGTGGGATGGCAGAACAGAAACAAGTGCGTCCGTACGGTATTTTCAATCGGGGCAAAATTAATGCCGCCAACGCTTATCTGAATGATAATTACATAATAACAAAGCCGAGGGGTTGGCAAAGCAGTGTTAAAGGTGCTGCTGCGGCTGAAATACGGCAACATATTATTGAACAAAACGAAAAATAAAGGAGCAAAAACAATGACTTATATCGCAAAACAATTCGCGGAAGATGTCGTTCTTCCGGACGGATCTGTCGCATCGTCGGTTGCCGATGTCGATAAGTATTTACGCACAAGCGGAATGGCGCGTGCCAGCGACTATTCGCCCGAGTATATCAGAAATATTCGGGCAAAAAACGAGAAGCAGCGGCAAGAAGAACTTTTTGCCGATTTTTTATACAATTACAAAAGGATGATATGGAAATGAGTGAATTACGAGATGTTATTGAACGTCAGTTCAAGGCGCACGGGCTGTTGTCCGACGCCGAAAACGAAAAAACTCCGAAGGAAACTCCGGCAGCTGGAACAAACGAAGATTCTTCAGATGTTTCGGCACCGCCGGGGTATCCGGAGGAATATGCGTCCGAATTTAAGAACCTGCCGCAAAAATGGCAGGATTTTTTATACGAACGCGAAGCCGAAAATAAGCAGAAAATCGCTGAATGTAGCGCCAGGCTCGATGCTTATAACTTGGTGGAAACATTGTTTGGCAATCGGCGCGATCGGCTGGCTGCAAAGGGGGTAGAAACCATAGGCCAGTGGTTGTACGGATTGGCCTGGCTGGATGCGGCGATGGATGAAAATCCGGCCGCAACTTTGGCCGCGGTTGCCACGGTTTACGGCGTTGATTTGCGTGCGGCGCGACAAAAACAGTCGGAAATAAATCCGGCAGTTATGGCGCGCGTATGCAAGCTTGAACGCAGCTATAACGATTTGACCGCTTATCTTCGGGAAATGCAAAATCGCAATTTTGACGGCACTTTAAATGCGTTTGGTCGGCAAACCGACAGTGAGGGCAATTTGTTGCACCCACATTTTGAAACGGTAAAGCAGTGTATTTGCGATTTGCTGAAATCCGGCGCGGTTGCGGATATCGAAGAAGCCTATCAGAGCGCTTTGTGGCTCAACCCGTCGGTGAGAAGTGAATTGGTGCAAAAACACATCGATTCTGAGGCAAAGGCGGCCGAAAAAGCACAGAAAGCCGCTTTTGCAATTAAGGGTAAGGCCGAAAAGCCCGAGCGTGAGTTGACCTTGCGGGAAACCATCGCCAAAAATATGGCAAAATATGTGGATTAATTTTTGAGAAAAGGAAAAAAATATGACTTTACAATACAATGATATGCTGACTCATACGCTTGAAGAACGCACCGGTACGCTGCATGATAACATGTCAAAAAACAGCGCGGTACTCAATCGTTTGAAACAAAAAGGAAAAATGAAGCAGATTTCCGGCGGTACCAAGATTTTGGAAGAGCTGGAATACGGCGAAGGTGATATGGTGTGGTATTCGGGCTATGATACCATTACCTACCAGCAAAAACAGCTGTTCACGGCAGCGGAATATGCGCTTAAATTGTGTGCGGTTCCGGTGGCAATTTCGGGTGAAGAGCTTTTAATGAACAGCGGTTCCGAACAGATTATGGACTTGTTTGAAAAGCGCGTTGACAATGCCGAAAAAACGCTGATTAAGAAAATGTCGGCGGCGGTATACGGTGACGGTACCGGTTCTTCCGGCAAAGAAATCGGCGGTTTGGCCCTTTTGGTGGCAGACGATCCGACCACCGGAACCGTCGGAGCCATCAATCGCGCCGAGGTAGGTAACGAGTTCTGGCGCAATCAGGTTGTTGCTACCGAAATCACTAAGGATAATATCTTGCAAAAGATGAATGAGTTGTATTTGAAATGCTCTCGCGGCAGTGATAAGCCGGATTTGATTGTCGGTGATGATTCTCTTTATACGCTCTATGATTTGACTTTGATGGATTTGCAACGCTTTTCCAATCCGAATGTGGCCGAAGGCGGTTTCATCAGCCTCAAATTTAAGGGCGCCGACGTGATTTATGACGGCGGACAGGGCGGTAACTGTCCGACAAATCACATGTATTTCCTGAACACGGATTACATCTATCTGCGTACACACCGCGACCGCGATATGACAGTTATCGGCGGCGACAGAACGGCCGTCAATCAGGATGCGCTCTATCGTATTATCGGTTGGGCCGGCAATATGACCATGAGCAACGCGGCATTGCAGGGCGTTTTAATCAATACGGCAACTTCCGGCAGTGATTCTTCCGGTAGCTAGACATTGTGAGCTGTGAGAAAAGGGCGGAGCATATCCGTCCTTTTCCGTTTTGGATAAATACATAGGGGAAAGGATAAAATATGGATATGGATTTTACAATATTTCGGCAGGCAGCGGACAACGTAAACGACGAGCGTAACGTGCGGGCGCGTTTTTATGATAAAGCTGTCAAAACCGATAAAACCACGGCCAACGGATTGCCGATTTTTAAGAACGTAACTTATGTGGAAATCCGCTTGAAAGACAATAATACCGAAGTTTTTAATCAACCGGCAAGCGAAGAAAAAATCAAACGCTTTCCGCGCGAATATAGTATGTATCAGGCGGCAAAGCAACAAACGGCAAGCGGTACGCCGCTCAACCAATTTGCATTTTTGACTGCGGCGGAAATCGCCACCTGCGGCAATCGGGGAATTTTTACGGTGGAGGCATTGGCCGGGTTATCGACCGAAAGGGTACGTGATTTGGGGTTGGAAAATGAACATCATCTGGCGGAGTTGTTTATGCAGGCGGCAAAATCAGCCGATGCTGCAGCATTTTTTGCCCGCAAGGAGGAGGAATATCTAAACAAAATAGAAAAATTAGAATACAAAAATAATCAATTAAAACAAATAATTAAAAAAGATAATAAAGGTAAAACATTAAATAGGAGAAAAGGAGAAAAAAATGAAAACAATTCTTGAAATTTGTCGTGAGGTCGCCGATTTGGCCGCGGTTAAACGGCCGAATGATTTGTTTAATGCCTCGAGCCAACAGGATAGTGTGTTTTTGAGCGTGGCTAAGTCTTCATTGGACAGTATGTTGCGTTACGGCGATTGGCAGGAGCTTACCAAAGAGGCTTGGTTTTTGACACAGGAAGGCAAAAAACAGTATCCGATAAGCGAAATTGCGCCGGATTTTTTCTGTTTGCTCAATAACACAATTTTTGTGAAGGACACGCGGGAGCGAATTATTGGCGCGATTACACCGGAACAATGGGCCCGCGAAAAGTGTTTTTGCTGTGCGGGGACCGAGATTAAGTTCAAAATCCAAAACGGGCGTTTTGTGTTTTTGCACGAACCGCCGTGTCGGATGAAAATCGTGTTTCAATATCGTTCCGACAACATTGTGTGGGATTTCAACACCTTTGAGGAAAAAAACGTTTTAACGGCGAATACCGATGTGCCGATTTTTGATGAATATCTGGTAAAACTGGATATTTTGTGGCGCTGGCTCAAACGTAACGGGATGGATTATGCCGAAGAATACAACGAGTTTCAGCATGAATTGAAAAAGAAATTCGGGGCAGAATTGGCGACAAAAGATATTTGCCTTGCCGGTTCTGCTTCCATAGACGAAGGAGTAACAATCAATGCGGTTAAAGTCAGTTACAAGGAATAATAAATCTGTATATATTACTTTGCCTTCTCCGATTAACGGGTTGAATAAACGTGATAATTGCATGGATATGGATGCGCGGTATGCTTCGGTTATGGATAATTATATTCCGCAAGATACCAAGGTGGTTTTACGCGGAGGCTATGCCAAATATGTTGACTTTGCCGCGCCGGTTGAAACATTGGTCGACTATGTTTGTGGTGTAAACAAGCGCTTTTTTGCCGTATCGGGCAAAAAAATATGGAATATAACTTATGCCGATAATGTACAGGCTGTTTTATCGTCGGGTATAAATAACAATCGATTTCATTGTGCCCAATATAAGAACTATCTGTTTTTTGTTAACGGGGTTGACACGCCCAAAGCGTTTTATATCAATGGCGAAGGTAACGATTGCATCGGCAATTGGGGATTTTCCGGCAGCGGTCTGACCGCGAGCAATATTGTTAACGTCAGCGTTTCTAAACAACGTTTGTGGTTTGTGGAAAAAGATTCATTGAAGGTCTGGTATCCCGAAACCGCCGGCAATATTTCCGGCACATTACATGCTTTCGATTTAGCACAGGTTTGTCGTTACGGCGGCCGCTTGTTGGCAGTAGCGGATTGGACGCAAGATGGTGGACAGGGTATAGACGATTTAACGGTGTTTATTACCTCGGAGGGAGAAGTTTTGGTATATTCCGGCTCCGATATAGAGAATGCTGACGATTGGACGTTGCGCGGCTCGTATAAAATCAGCAAACCCATCGGATATGAGTGTTGTTTGCAGTATCAGGGCGATGTGGTCATTATCACGGAAGACGGTTATATTCCGCTTTCAAAGGCTTTGCCGCTTAATCAATCAAATACGGCGCAGGTGGCGTTCAGTGATTGCATTCGCGGATTGGTTATCGATCGTACGCAAAAATACGGCAGTCGCGAAGGGTGGCAGGGCATTATCTATAGTCGCGGCGGATACGGACTGTTTAATGTGCCGGTGGCGAATTCGTTTGAGCAGCACGTTATCAACGTAAATACGGGGGCGTGGTGTCGTTTTACCGGCATTCGCTCGTATTGTTGGTGTAATTTTGATAAGCGACTGTATTTTGGCTCCGATAACGCGGTATATTTGTTTGATGAGGGCCACAGCGATGACGGGGCTCCGATTTGCGGGGTGGTGGAGCAAGCATACAGCAATTTGGGAACCGAGCGCCTGAAAAAAGTGCAGATGCTTAATCCGCGCACCAAGTCATCGGTGCCGTACAGTCTGGCTATTTATACCAATATGGATATGGAAGAACAAAACGTCGATTATGCGGAAAATATCGGCTTGTCCGGCCTGCATAAGTGGAATGAAATGAAGTGGTCTTCCGTTGCCAATGCCAGCGGAGCACGTTGGTCAAATTCGGGCAGAACCGTTATTCGTAGCCAGTGGATAGCTAATTCGGCTACCGGATATAAAGCAGGTATCGTGTTCAAAACCAAAACCCGCGGCAATCATATCGAATGGTACGAAACCGGAGTATGCTATGAAATGGGAGACGGCATATTATGAGTTATCGTATTATACAAGACAAAGACGGCACGATAACCCGTTGGGTGTGTCAGGGTTTGGGCTACAAAACCGATTGGCTCGGCGATTATCTGACCTTCGGCTTTGAATACGAGGGGCGGTTGGTCGGCGGGTTGATTTTTCATGATTGGCGTTGCGGTCATGATATTTGGTGGACGGTTTATACGGTTGATCCGCACTGGTGCAACCGCAGTATGTTGCGGCAGATGTTTGCGCTGGCGTTTAATACGTTGCGTTGCCGGCGCATTAATTTGCTAATCAGCAGACGCAATCGGCGCAGTTTGAATTTTGTGCGGCGCCTGGGTTTCAAACCCGAAGGCTTGTTGCGCGAATATCGCGAGAACGGCGATGATTGTTATTTTATGGGGATGCTCGCCAAAGAGTGTCCGTGGCTTAATAAGAAAGGGGAAAAAAATGAGTAAATCAATCGGAAAAATATTCGGAACAAGTTCAACCGGAACTTATGGATATGAAAATAACTATATGAATTATTTGAATAATTATAATACATCAAACTATGATAATACGTTGAATAATATGACAAACGCGGCGTTGAACATGAGCCAAAATTTGAGTTCAATGCCGGCATATCAGTTTGCTGTAAATGCGTCGGATGAAGCGCGCCAACAGGCGGAAAATGCGACTTTTCAATCGTATGTCGACAGATTGGCACCGCAATATCAGCAACAAACAAACGATTTACAGACAAGGTTAATCAATCAGGGAGTGCCGGTCGGCAGTGAGGCCTATCAGCGAGCAATGGGGGATTTGCAAGGGGCGCAGAATGCGGCACTCAATCAGGCGGCATATCAGAGTGTGTTGAACGGCCAGAATGCGTATTCGCAATCGCTGAGCGACAGCATTAATGCGGCGCAGTTCGGCAACGCGGCACAGCAAAATTATATCCAGCAAATACAATCGTTGTTGGACGGTTCGGTTTCGGGCTACGACAATATGGCGAATTTGTATAATATTCAGAAAGGGGTTGAGGCACGGCAAACAGCGGCCAAGCAATCCGGCTGGGATAATTTGTTTAGTGCATGGAATGGCCTAAATAATACTATCGGTGCCTTAAAAAAATAGTATGCTGACAATCGGAAAACCGTGCGTATAAAAGCGTGCGGTTTTCGCATTTTATATTGGAGAAAAAAATGATAAATTTTAAAGATGAAGATGAACCGCAAAACGAAACCGTGCGGCAAACTTTGGAGCGGGTGGCACGAGAGTATGGGGTATTCGGAACAACTCCGACCAACAACATTACTCACTCGCCGCAATCGCCGACGCAACAACCGACAGCGTGGAGCAGTTCGCCGAATTATTCTGCGACAGCAGCGAATAATTGGCA
>CAKJXZ020000038.1:0-30080 GCA_918234285.1 Pseudomonadota bacterium
ATGTAAATTTGTCGCGAAGAGATTTGACCGAGTTGCCGGATTTATCTAAGGTAACCGTTGAAGGAGATTTTAATTGCGAATATAACAAATTGACTTCCTTACAAGGAGCGCCGCAAAAAGTAGGCGGAGATTTTGATTGCTCCCTTAATCAACTGACCACCTTGCAAGGGGCGCCGCAAAAGATTGGCGGATGTTTTAGTTGCCGCAATAATCTGCTGACTACCTTAGAAGGAGCACCACAAAAAGTGGGCGATTTCAATTGCCGCAGTAATAAACTCACTTCGCTTAAAGGAGCGCCGCAAGAAGTCGGAAAGTCTTTTATTTGTTTCAATAATAAGCTTACTACCTTAAAAGGAGCACCGCAAGAAGTCGGCGGAGATTTTGTTTGTTTTGGCAATCAGGATTTAGTTTCTTTGTTCGGATTACCCAAAATGCCGGAGAATAATAAAATATATTGCGATGATGAGTTGGCGGAAAAATACGATAATCCGGAATCTTATAAAGATTTAATTGCCAGCGCAAAATATAAAAGCGAGTTATCGGCTCATATAATTCGGCAGAAAAAACATGAGGAAAATAAAACTGTTCAGGCCAAATTCAAAGCCGGATACGCCGCGTTTAAGAAAATGAAAGCCGAGGAACGGGAATAAGGAGCAATAAAAATGGCTGAGTTAAACGATAAATTTGAGTTTGAGCAAGATGGAAAGATGTACAATTTGTATAACCTTCCGGACGGGTTTGTGATTGAAGGCGATGTGCATTTGAGCGAAAAAGGTTTAACTGAACTGCCGGACTTATCCAAGGTAACGGTAAAAGGAGATTTTAGTTGCAACGACAATCAACTAACTTCTCTGACCGGAGCCCCGCGGGAAGTCGGTGGAGATTTCTGGTGCGGAAATAATCAACTAACATCCTTGGAAGGAGCACCGCAAAAAGTCGGCGGAGGTTTTTGGTGCTATGATAATCAGCTGACCTCCCTGACCGGAGCACCGCAAGAAGTCGGCGGAGATTTTTATTGCAATAATAATCAGCTAAACTCCCTGACCGGAGCCCCGCGGGAAGTCGGTGGAGATTTCTGGTGCTTTGATAATCAGCTGACCTCCCTGACCGGAGCACCGCAAAAAGTAGCTGGCGGTTTTAGTTGCTACAAAAACCAACTGACTTCTTTGCAAGGCGCACCGCAAGAAGTCGGAGGAAATTTTAATTGCTATGAAAACGATAATTTATTTTCCTTATTCGGGTTGCCTCAAATGTTGGATGATAAAAGTATATATTGCGATGATGATTTGATGGAAAGATATAATCGCCCGAAGGCGGAAAATGAAGACGGCAATTATTATATTAAATACAAAGACTTGATTGAAAGCGCAAAGTATCAAAGCGAGTTATCCGTCTATAAAATCCTGCAAAAAAAGCACGAAGAACGTGCGCAAAATGATGCAGCAAGGAAAGAAAAACTCAAAGCCGGATTTGAGGCGTTTATGAAAATGCAAACCGAGGAACGGGAATAAAATATTTTTCCTTATTTAAACACAAAAAACGCCGTGCAAAAAGAGCAGGGCGTTTTTCTTATCTTATCCGTATGAAAAATTACGAATGGTCCAAAAACGAGCGCAGACGCTTCGAACGGCTCGGATGCTTCAGCTTACGCAGAGCCTTAGCCTCAATCTGACGAATACGTTCACGCGTTACGTTGAATTGCTTGCCGACTTCTTCCAAAGTGTGGTCGGTGTTCATACCGATACCGAAGCGCATACGCAACACGCGTTCTTCTCGCGGCGTCAGCGACGAAAGAATCTTGGTGCAGGTTTCCTTTAAGTTGCTGTGAATCGCCATATCCAGCGGCTGCATTGCGCTCTCGTCGGCAATAAAATCGCCCAAAGACGAATCTTCCTCATCACCGACCGGCGCCTCCAAGCTGACCGGCTCTTTGGCAATTTTCATTACCTTGCGGATTTTATCAAGCGGCATGGAAAGACGCTTAGCCAATTCCTCAGGCACCGGCTCACGCCCCATTTCCGCCAGCATCTGGCGCGAAGTGCGTACCAATTTATTGATGGTTTCAATCATGTGTACCGGAATACGAATGGTGCGTGCCTGGTCGGCAATCGAGCGAGTGATTGCCTGACGTATCCACCAGGTGGCATAAGTAGAAAACTTGTAACCGCGGCGATATTCAAATTTATCAACCGCTTTCATCAGGCCGATGTTGCCTTCCTGAATCAAATCCAGAAACTGCATACCGCGGTTGGTGTATTTCTTGGCAATCGAGATAACCAGGCGCAAGTTGGCTTCAATCATTTCTTTTTTGGCGCGTTCCGCTTCACGTTCACCTTTTTTGATGGTTTCAACCATGCGGCGGTATTCGCTGATAGGCAGGTCGCATTCCTTGGCCATTTGCGCAACGTTTTGGCGGATTTCCGCAATCTCGTCGCCGTATTTTTCCAGGAACAACTGCCAATGCTTGTCTTTTTCCTGTGCAATCTTATTCATCCAATTCGGGTCAAGCTCCGATTTTTGATAAGACTTGAGAAAATCTTCGCGTTTAATTTTGCAGGCCGTAGCATAACGCAACAACTTACCTTCCTGCGTCAGAAGGCGGTTGTTCAAATCATTAAGCTGTTCGACCAATTGTTCCACTCGCGAGCTGTTAAGATGAATCGAGCTCATCAGCTCAACCAATTCTTTTTTCAGCTTGATATATTTTTTCTCGGTTGAAGCGATAATCTTGCGACCGGATAAAATAGCAGCCATACGCTGGCTCTGAACTTTGCGCAGATTATCGTATTGGCCGGCGATTTTACTCAAAGTTTCCAACACCGGTTGCAACAGCATATTTTCCATAGCAGAAACCGAAGTCGCGCTGTGGCCGATACCTTCGGCATCTTCATCATCTTCGTTTTCGGCAGCATCTTCTTCCATTTGTTCAATACTGTCGTCATCGCTTTCTTCAATATCGCCGCTGACTTCGCCGTCAAGGTCGATATCTTCATCCAAATCGTCGTCGATTTCATCTAAATTTGTTTCGTCGAGTTCTTTGGTTACTTTCTCAAAATCGTCAACCACCTGAGTTTCGGAAGTATCGTCATAAACCATGGCTTCGGAATCATCGCCGTACATCATTTCCAAATCAACCACGTCGCGCAGCTGTAATTCGCCGCTTTCCAACTGATCACGCCATTCGGAAATTGCCTTCAAAGTCATCGGGCTTTCGCACAACCCGCTTATCATAACGGTTTTACCGGCTTCGATTCGCTTGGAAATTGCTATTTCACCCTCACGCGAGAGTAGTTCAACCAATCCCATTTCTTTCAAGTACATTCTTACCGGATCGTCGGAGTGACCGATATCCTTGATATCAATATTACCGACATTTTCAATATCTTCGCTTTCGTCGCTACCGTATTGATAGTCTTCCGAACCTTTTTCGCTTTCTTCCTCATCCAGTTCGGAATCCGAAGTTATGGTAATTCCCATCTCTGATATGTTTGACATTATATCTTCCAACTTTTCGGAAGACAGTTTCTCCGGCGGAAGGGCTCGATTGAGTTCTTCCATGGTGATATATCCGAGTTTTTTACCTTTGGCGATTAAGTTTCTGACAGCGCTTTCCGACGCTGAAACAATAGCTTCGTCGCTATTTTCCGTTTCATATAAATCCTGATTGTTTTTCTCAGCCATGACGTTCCTTAAAAAATCGATTTTAATCTTTAAAAAGATTACATTTGCTAGCACGGCATATATTTAGTGAATTTTTATCAAATTGTCAAGAAAAGAACGTGAAAAAATTAAATTAATTTATCATCTGTTAAAAACTTGTTGCGTTCAACGATGAGTTGTTTGTATCTGGCATAGACGTCTTCTGCATTTTCCGGCTGATTTTTAAGTAATGCAGTACATTCTTTTATTTCTTTATCTATTTGTTTTAATTGAATTTCTTTTAAGCTATCATTAATTTCGGTTTTTAATTCCAGCAGAGTGATTTTCTGCATTTTATACATGTTAAATTCCCAAAGTTCTCCAATTTTATCGGCAAAATTTAACTGCAATTTTTCCACAAGCACATCCGAATCGATATTTTTTTCCTCTTGCACGATTTCAATAATCTCGCTCATCATCTTGGCAAACGGACTTTTACCTACATCAAACTCCGCCAGACGCTCACCATAGTCTTCCGCCAGCCGCGGATACAGGATCATTGCTGCCACTATTTTGCGCAAAAACAAGTCGGTAAGCGGTGTTTTTTTAACCAGATTATAACCTTGTTTATTTTCTAAAGTTATGCGTGAATTTTTATTATATAATTTATTGTTTTTTGTTGATTTATTTCCGATGCTATTATTTTGATTCTTCCCGAATTCGGCCCCGCGCCCGAAGGCATAATAAATTCGCTTTTTCATTTCCTGCGTATAATAATTACGGATTTGATTATCCTTTATTTTGGCCACTTCTTCAAAGATTTCTTTTTCTATCAGTGCTTTTTGTTCTGGCGTTGCGGTATCTTTATTCATTTTGCATTTATGCCAGAGGATATCTACCAAAGGGCGAGCTTTAACCAAATATTTTTCAAACACTTCCGCCCCGAATTTATGTAATAATTCATCCGGATCCTTAGCCTCTTTTAAAAAGATGTAATTTACCGAATATCCGGCTCTTAAATTAGGTAATACCCGGTCAACCGAGCGGATGGCGGCTCTTATGCCGGCAGCATCGCCGTCAAAGCACAGAGTGGGGATATTGCATACTTTCCAAGCCTCAATCATCTGTTCTTCTGTTAAGGCCGTACCGAGCGGTGCTACCGCGTAACCAAAGCCGAAGCTGTCCAACGCGATAACGTCCATATAGCCTTCGCAGATAATCAGTCGCTTAGCGGAATATGCCGATTCGCGTGCATTATTCATGTTATAGAGAATCCGCCGTTTATTAAAAATCGGGGTTTCCGGAGAATTAAGATACTTCGGTTGACCGTCGCCCAAAATTCTGCCGCCGAACGCAATCACGTTTTTCTGCTTATCCATAATCGGAATCATCACCCTATCGAAGAAAAAGTCATTCGGATGGCGATTTTTATCTTCCGGAATGCTTATTAACCCCAAATCTGCCATATCCTGTTCGGATATTCCCTTGGCAGAAAGGTGAGCCTTCAGCGCATTATTACTCGGTGCGTAGCCGAGGCGGAATTTTTTCATTGTATCTTCGTTCAGACCGCGTTTTTGCGTAAAATAGGCGTATCCTTTGGAGCCGACCGGCATTCGCAGATTTTTTTCAAAAAACTCCGCGGCTATATCCATAATTTCGTAAAGTGATTTCCGCCGTTGTGCCGCTTCCTGATTTTCGCGCGAGAAGGCCGGTAGTTCCATACCGACACGGGTAGCCAACTTTTTAACGGCATCAATAAAAGGCAAGCCTTCATTATCCATCAAAAACTTTACGGCATCTCCGTGAGCGCCGCAACCGAAACAATGATAAAAACCTTTGCTTTCGTTAATGGTAAAAGAGGGCGTTTTTTCCTGATGAAAAGGACATAATCCGGTATATTCCCGGCCGCGCTTTTGCAACTTTACTTTTTCGCCGATAATTTCGGCGATGGAAATCCGACTGCGCAGTTCATCCAAAAATTTTAAAAAATCGTCATTCATCAGATTAAACGCTGTTTCCTAAGATAAAAGCTGTTTAATAATACCGGAAGCTGCTCCGAAATCCATTTGTCCGGCATATTTGTTTTTAAGCACTCCCATAACCTTGCCCATATCTTTGATTGAGGCAGCGCCGACTTCGGTAATAATTGCCTTAATGGCGGCTTCTGCTTCTTCTGCCGAAAGCTGTTTCGGTAAAAAGCGAGTAATCACATCAATTTCCGATTGTTCTTTTTCGGCCAAATCCGGGCGATTGCCGTCCTGATAAATTTTAATTGATTCTTTGCGTTGTTTAATCATGGATTGCATCATGGCGAGCAATACATCGTCCGATGCCTTTTCTTGCCCCTTGCCGCGAGCCTCTACATCCTTTTCCTTTTGGCCGGCAATGATCAACCGAACCGCATTAACGGTCTGGGTGTCACGATTTTTCATGGCTTCTTTTAAACTGTTTTGCAAATCTTCTCTTAACATTTATTATCCTTTCAATTTTATCTGTTTATATCATCCAGCGTAATTCTGACTTTTCGTGCATCGGCAGACGGCGGATTGAGCAAAATTCTGAACAAAGCGCCGAACTGCGGTTCCAATCTGTGTTCGGAAAGAATCTCCGTTACTTCGTCTTCAACCATATTATCGGCATTAATAACCGAGGCTTTTACCGGCAAAACCACCGCGACACTGTTTCCCGCGTTATATAATCTGCCGCTTACTTCCAAATAAGGCTTATTATTCTGGTTAATGTTTTTAATTACCACATCCTCAATAGTCAGATCCTTACCGCGATAAATGCTTTCTACCCCCAGACGGGTATACAGCTGTTCCATCATCGGCATTTTGGACACCACATCGTAGCGATAATCCCATATCAACCGTGCGCCGAGCACAATCGACGTAAGCAACAAAAAAGCCGTCAGCATATAAACCGAAAAATTATTCAGTACATAATGACGAATTTTTTGCGACAAGCTCATATCTTCAACGGTATCTCCCGAAGAAAACAGATTTTTGGTGTTGTGTGACAGACGTTTGAACATCGCATCGATATCGTCGCTGACATCAGGAGCGGCGTTAATTTCCTCTTCAACCGCATTTGCTTCATTGGTATCGGCCTTAATTTCGGTTTGCTCCGGCACGGTTTCGGTTTCCGGTTCGACCAAAGTACCGTCACTCGGATAAACCATCCAGATATAACCGCATTCCGCACACTTAAATTTTTTACCGCTTTCCGGTATGTAATCAGCCGAAATATTGTATACCGCTCGGCATTCGGGACAACTTATTAACATATTAACCTCTTTTTTTTACACTATATTCCAAAAATATTGATAAGCAATTAAAAAAAATATTTTATTAAATAGATTATTGTAGTATCATCCGTCTATCGTCTGTTGGGAGGAGAAATTATGACGGATAATACAACGAATATATTGCAACCGATTATAGACATGCAAAATGTTTCGGTTGGTTATGACGGCGAGGATGTTTTAAGCAATATTCATCTGTCGCTGATGCCTGGTTCTTTTAGCTTTGTTACGGGAAAGAGCGGCGCCGGCAAAACCACCCTTTTAAGTATGCTTTATTTAACCAAACGGCCGAGCAAAGGTGTTTTAAACGTGTTCGGCAACAATATTAATTTCTCCAATCGCAACAGTCTGGCTTTAATGCGGCAAAAGATGGGGGTTGTATTCCAAGATTTCCGCCTGTTGGACCATTTGACGGTTTATGACAATATAGCGTTGCCGCTCCGGGTGCGCGGAATGAATGAAAAAGAAATAAATAAGCGTGTTATCGAGCTGTTGAAGTGGATTGAACTGCATAAAAGCGTTTATAAACAATGCAGTACTTTATCCGGCGGTGAAAAACAGCGCGTGGCAATTGCCCGAGCAGTGATTAATCGTCCGGATATTTTATTTGCCGACGAACCGACCGGTAGTGTAGATTCCGAAATTGCCGAGAAATTGATGCGTTTATTGGTGGAACTCAATAAAGTAGGGACTACCATTGTGCTTGCTACGCACAACGAGCAACTGACATCTTCTTATAACTATCAAAGAATCGATTTATCCAACGGTACCGCCAAATTATATCCGGCGTTGCAGCGTGTATAACGGAGAAAGCCATGTATAGAGAATTGATGCGTAAAAACGAAATAACGGTCGAAGACGAAGATACTTCATTGTTTATGTACGTATTATCGTCGATTTATATGTATTTGTTTGTGGTGGTTCTGGCGATGGTTATGGCCATTCATTCCATGGTTACCAATTGGGAAAAAGATATTACCGGCTCAATAACGGTGCAAGTGTTGCCGGTTGAAGACGATAACAAAAAGATAGATAACGAAAAAACTCAGGTCGAGGTCAATAAAGTTCTGCAATATATGGAAAATGTATCCGGTGTAAAGAGTGTTAATGTTCTGGATGCACAAAGCATAGAAAAACTGATGACACCGTGGCTGGGCAATAAGGTTGATATTTCGTCGTTACCGATTCCGCAACTGATGGATATTCAGCTGGAAGAAGACGCGGAGATAAATTATGATGAGATTACTCGCAATTTATATAAGATAACCCCGAATGCCTCGATTGATAATCACCGTTTGTGGCTCAATCGCCTGTTGAAGTTTGCTAATTCGCTTAATTCTCTGGCTTTGGCGGTATTGACAATGGTGGTGGTAATCTGTGCCTTTTCGATTTATTATTCCACCCGCGCCAGTTTGGGGATTAATATGAATTCAATAGAAATTCTGCATATAATCGGTGCCCAAGACGATTATGTGGCCAGACAATATGCACGCAGTTATGCCAAAATAGGTTTCTTTTCCGGGATTATCGGTTTGATGATTGCCGTGCCGACGATTATCCTGATATCAAAATATGCCATATCGGCCGGCAGCGGGTTGTTAAACGGTGCCGGTTTGACTCAGCTTCATTGGATATTAATGATGTTTACCCCGGTATTTTCGCTGTTTTTTGCAAAAATAACTGCCTATTACACGGTGCGTAAATCGTTGGAGAAAATGTGTTAATGATAAACTCAAAAAGAATATACCTGCTTGTCGCCATTATATTTGTTTTATTTATGGCGTGGTCGGCGGGTTTTATCCTTTTTGATAATGCCATTAACAAATATGCGGCCGATGAATATCGCAAAACCGATGCTGTTGTGGTTCTGACCGGCGGTCGCAATCGCATAGCGGAATCCATTCGTCTGCTGAACAACAACCTTGCCGAAAAGCTGTTTATCTCCGGCGTATCCGAAAAGGTATCAATCAAAGATATAGAAAATAAAGCCGGAGTGCATATCGATAATCCGGACAGGGTCGAGCTCGGATATAAGGCTCACGATACCATCGGTAATGCCTTAGAAATTAAAGAATGGATTGAAAATAATAACATTACTTCCGTGCGTTTGGTTACTTCTAACTATCATCTGCCGCGCAGTATGGTGGAATTGAACGCACTGGATTTTCCGCTCGAAATTCTGCCGCATCCGGTGTATTCAGACCGCATTGCCAAAAGGTGGTTTATGTCGTGGGGAACGTTTAAGTTTATGGCAGAAGAATACAATAAATTCTTGGCAGCCTGGTTGCGTAATTTGTTTTAGGAGAAGTTTTATGCTGTATATTCGGTCTTTTTTAACCAATATTCTCTTTTTCGGGACTCTGATGGTGGGGTGCACAATTCAGCTGATTTTGGCGTTTTTCCCGCGAAAAGTAACCATTTATTTTTGGGATAATATCATTATGCCGGTTGCCTTGTTTTGGATACATTTTTTCGGCGGTATAAAATTCGAAATACGTGGTAAAGAAAACATCAAAAAACAACACGCAATTTATGCCTGTAAGCATGAGTCGGCGCTGGAAACTTATTCCTTTACGCAATTTGTGCCGACTATCACTTATATTTTGAAAAAAGAACTGATTTATATGCCGTTTTTCGGCTGGACACAGTACTTCTACGGCATGATACCGGTTGATCGTAAAGGTGGTGCCTCGGCTATGAAAAATATGGTCAGATCGGTTAAAAAACAGACGGATACCGGCCGTCCGGTGGTTATTTTTCCGGAAGGAACCCGTTGTTTGCCGGGAACTACCAAAGGTTATAAATCCGGAATTTACTTTTTGGCCGAAAACATTAATCTGCCGGTTGTTCCGGTTGCCTTAAATACCGGTTTGTTCTGGGCAAAGAACTCGTTTTTGCGCTATCCGGGTACGGCGGTGTTTGAATTTTTGCCGGCCATCAGCGCTGAGGGTAAGACTAAAGAAGAATTTATGAAGGAATTACAATCGGTTATAGAAGCTAAATGTGTAGAGCTTAATGAAGAGGCAGCTGCCAAATATCCGCACGCGGCCAAGATGTTGGAACAAATTCGACAAGAGGCAAAACAATGAAGACCATCGGCAAATTAATCAAGGCGACCTGCACCGCGTTGGGTGCAATTATGTTGATATGTATCGTTATATGTACGGTATTCGGTATGTATGGTAGCGCTACTCCGATTCAAGCTCATTCGGTTATTACCGTTGATTTCAGTCACGATTTCAGCGAACAGGCTACCGATAACATCTTGGATGAACTTATCGGACGAGAAAGTATGCGTTTTGCCGATTTGCTCAAATCAATTGAGGTAGCGGCAACCGACCGGCGGATTGACGGGATTGTCGCCAGATTGGATATTTCTGACTTAAAGCTGGCGCAAATACAAGATGTGGCGCGGGCGATTACCACTTTTTGCAAAAGCGGAAAAAAGGCATATGTATTTTCGCAGGGTTTCGGCCCGTTGGGGCAGGGTAACCGCGAATATTATCTGGCCTCTTTCTTTGATAAAATCTATATGCAGCCGCATACCACCATCGGCTTAACCGGTATCGGCATCGAGTTGCCGTTTGCCCGCTCGATTTTGGATAAGTTGGGGGTTTATCCCGAATTTTATATGCGTTATGAGTATAAAACTGCCATGATGTCGTTTACCGATGAGCATATTTCGGCGGCTTATATGGCGGAAATGACACGCCTCGGCAACAGCCTGATGACTGATTTGAAAAAAGATATCGTCAACAATCGTCAGCTGACGACCGATATCGACACTGTTATCGCCACAGCGCCGCTCAGTGCGGAAAAAGGCAAGGAATATAATCTGATTGACGGGATTATGTATTTACCGGACTTGGAGGCCATGCTGAAAAAAGACGGAGCGGAGGAATTTGTTGCCGTTGAAGATTATGCGTCGCAGATACAGCCGAATGAAGGTGAATTGCCGACAATCGCCGTATTGAATTTAACCGGTCTTATCAACAGCGGCAAAAACACCACCGATTTTGACGGACAGGCGGTTATCGGCAGTCAGAGTGTGGCAGAAGATTTGGCGGAAATCGAAGAACTCGATAACTTAAAAGCCTTGGTGGTACGAATTGACAGCCCGGGAGGCAGTTATAACGCGGCCGATGAAATCTATTATGCCTTGAAGTTTTTAAAAAATAAAAAGAAGATTCCGATAATCGTTTCACAATCCGGCTACGCGGCATCGGGCGGCTATTTTGTTTCTCTGGCTGGTGACGTTATTATAGCGGAACCTACCACCATAACCGGCTCCATCGGTGTTTTGGGCGGAAAGTTCGTTTTGCAGGAATTATGGAATAAAATCGGCTTAAACTGGACCGAAATAAATATCGGTAAAAATGCCGGTATTCTTAGTATGAACCGACCTTTCAGCGCCGACGAAAAGAGCATTTTCAATCAATCTCTTGATGATGTTTATAAAGATTTCACAGCTAAAGTTACGGAAAATCGCCATCTGACCCAAAATATCGATAAAGTGGCGCGCGGACGAGTTTGGACCGGTAGCGAAGCGCTCGAATTGGGTCTGGTTGATAAACTCGGCGGTTACAGTATGGCAATCGGCGAGGCCAAAGATAAAGCGGGCATTGCGCCGAGTGCCAAAATAAAAATCATTACTTATCCGCGTGAAAAAACACTGAGCGAGAAAGTGCGCGATATGGTAATGCAGAGCAAAGTCGATACAACAGATATTTTAACCCAAAGCGGTGTTGATATCCGTTATTTAAAACTTTTCAAACGTTTGCAATATGATACTGTATTGTTACCGTTTATGTTGAATATTTAATCAAAGAGGGTAAGAGTTATGGCAATAGATAATTTGACGGTAAAGCAAATTGCGTTTTTATCCCGTCTGAAAGTTGAAGATGAAAAGGTAGAGGCAACCAAGGAGGAATTTAATAAAATTCTGAACTGGATTGAGGAATTGAATGAAGTGGATACCGATAAGATTGAGCCGCTGATATCGGTCAACGACACGGTGCTCAGAATGCGTGAAGATACGGTTACTTCAGGTAACTGTAAGGATGAAGTGCTGAAAAATGCCCCGGCCGCCGAATATGATTATTTTGCCGTACCGAAAGTTGTGGAGTAAAAAGATGACAGATATTACCGAATTAACCGTAAGTGAAGCTCTGAATGCCCTGAAAAAACATGAATTTACCTCGGCCGAATTAACAGAGGCCTATTTGCGTCGGATGGAAAATAATCGGCAATACAACGCCTATATTACAGAAAGTGCCGATACAGCCATGGAACAGGCCAAAGAGGCGGATAAACGCTATGCCGCCGGCACCAACCGCGCGCTTGAAGGCATACCGCTCGGCATTAAAGATCTATTCTGCACCAAAAATATTCGCACCACGGCGGCTTCGCATATTTTGGATAATTTCATACCGCCGTATGAGTCGACGGTTACGCAAAATCTGCTCAATGACGGCGCGGTATTTCTGGGTAAATTGAATTTGGATGAGTTTGCCATGGGCGGCAGTAACGAAACCAGTTATTTCGGACCGGTTATCAACCCGTGGAGCAAGGATAAACCGCTGGTTCCGGGCGGATCTTCCGGCGGTTCGGCCGCAGCCGTGGTAGCGCACTTATGCGCGGCGGCAATCGGTACCGACACCGGCGGTTCCATCAGAGAGCCGGCGGCATTTTGCGGCATCACCGGTATCAAACCTACTTACGGTCGTTGTTCTCGTTACGGTATTGTGGCATTTGCATCATCTTTGGATCAGGCCGGACCGATTGCACAGGATGTACGTGATTGTGCAATTTTACTTAAGAGTATGGCCGGATTTGATGATAAAGACTCGACTTCGTGCGAAGTTCCGGTACCGGATTATGAAAGCTTTATGAACGGCGATGTTGCCGGCCTGACAATCGGAATGCCGAAAGAATATCGTCCGGAAGGTTTAAATCCGGAAGTTGCCGCATATTGGGACAAAGCAGCCGAATATCTTAAG
Source organism: Pseudomonadota bacterium (assembly GCA_918234285.1). GTDB lineage: Bacteria > Pseudomonadota > Alphaproteobacteria > RF32 > CAG-239 > RUG410. The sequence goes on from CAKJXZ020000038.1 coordinate 12,943, forward strand.
GCTCGCGGTGCTAAAATTAAGGAAATATCGTTACCGCATACCAAGTATGCCTTGGCCACGTATTATGTTTTGGCGCCGGCGGAAGCGTCGTCCAATTTGGCGCGTTATGATGGTATCCGCTATGGTTTCCGCGCTCCGGGGCAACAACATTTGGACGATTTATACATTAATACCCGTACTCAGGGTTTCGGAGCCGAAGTCAGACGCCGCATTATGATTGGTACTTATGTTCTTTCTGCCGGCTATTACGACGCATATTTCTTAAAGGCTCAGAAGATGCGCCGCCTGATACACGATGATTTTATTAACGCATTCAAAGAGTGTGATGTTATTCTGACACCGACATCGCCGATTACGGCTTTTCCGATAGGCGACGAAAGCATGTTGCAAAATCCGATTAATATGTATTTGAACGATGTGTTTACGGTTTCGGTGAATTTGGCCGGATTACCGGCGTTCAGCTTGCCAATCGGGCTTTCCGCCGAGGGCTTGCCGTATGGTATGCAGCTTATCGGTAAACCGTTTGACGAGGGTACGCTCTTTAATGTGGCGGCCAAACTCGAGGCAGATGCAAAGTTTGAAAGGAAATAGAGATGTCCGAATATGTAATTACAACCAACAAAGGAAAATGGGAAGTCATCGTCGGGTTGGAAATTCACTGTCAGATTATTTCCAAATCCAAAATTTTCAGCAGTGCTTCTACCGAATTCGGTGACGACCCGAACGTTAATGTGTCGTTCGTTGATGCCGGTATGCCGGGAATGTTGCCAACACTCAATAAAGAATGTGTGCGTCAGGCGGTTAAAACCGGCTTGGGATTAAATGCCAAAATCAATAAATATTCGGAATTTTCACGCAAAAACTATTTCTATGCCGATATGCCGACTGATTATCAGATTACGCAATTCCGTTATCCGATTGTGGGAGAAGGGGAAATCACCGTCGATTTGAGCGACGGTAGTAGCAAAAAAATCGGAATCGAACGTATGCACATTGAGCAGGATGCCGGCAAATCCATTCACGATTTAAACCCGACCAAGAGTTATATCGATTTAAACCGTGCCGGTGTCGGCCTGATGGAAATTGTGACCAAGCCTGATTTTCGTTCGCCGGAAGAAGCCGGGGCGTTTTTGCGTAAATTGCGCTCGATTGTGCGCTATCTCGGTACTTGCGACGGCAATATGGATGAGGGTTCGATGCGTTGTGATGTCAACGTTTCGGTGCGTCCGTACGGTTCGACTGAGTTGCGTCCGCGCAGCGAAATGAAAAACGTCAACAGCGTAAAGTTTGTGATGCAGGCCATAGAAAACGAGGCCAAGCGCCATGTGGAAATATATGAGAACGGAGGAAAAATCGAGCAGGAAACCCGGCAGTTCGATCCGACTACCGGACAGAGTAAGTTGATGCGTAAAAAAGAATTTGCTCACGATTATCGCTATTTCCCGGAGCCGGATTTGCCGCCGCTGGTTCTCAGCGATGAATATATCGATGGTATAAAGGCAGAAATGATTGAGTTGCCGGACGCCAAAAAACAACGCTTTATCGAAACTTTAGGCCTTACTCCGTACGATGCCGCGGTTTTGTGTGAAAATAAAGAACATGCCGAATTCTTTGAAAAAGCAGCCGCCGGACACGATGCCAAAAAAGTAGCAAACTGGATGATGAGCGATTTCTTTGCCATGCTTAACAAAAAACGTTTGGATATTGCCCAGAGTCCGGTAAGCGCTGAGAATCTAGGTAATTTGGTCGAACTCATAAGTAAAGAAGTCATCTCCGGCAAAATCGCCAAAGATGTGTTTGAAATTATGAGCGAAACCGGCGAAAATCCGGAAAAAATTGTAGAAGAAAAAGGCCTAAAACAGGTTACTGATACCGGCGCCATCGAAAAAATTATTGATGATGTTATTGCTTCAAATCCGGACAACGTTGCCGCTTATAAAAACGGTAAAACAAATCTGGCTGGCTGGTTTGTAGGCCAAGTGATTAAAATGTCACAAGGTAAAGCCAATCCGGCAATCGTTAATAAATTAGTCAGAGAAAAATTGGATAAATAACATGTGGATGAACAGTACAAACAGAGTAGATCAATCCGACGCGGTATCGCCGTTGAACCACGATGTGGCCGGCGCTTTTTCGCGTAAAGGTAAATTTATCAAAAAAATCAATCGAGATCCGCAGTGGTTTGATACTTGGTTGGTAACGTTATTTGTGTTCTTTTTGTTGGCAATAGATTTTATTTTATTTGCCGGCTCGGGAGATTTACAAATCGTATCTTCGCATTATAAGCCGATTACCGAAGTGGCGATTATTCTCGGCGGTATTTTTATCGTCGCCGCATTATTGGTTGTACCTTTTCATAGCCGAAGAAACGGCAAATACATAGTAGCAACTCTGATTTCCGCGCTGTTTGTATACATTGTTTTCAGCCAATTTTTCCTATATCGTCAGAATATCTCTCTAGGAGGAAGTCTGGTTCCGATTTCCATAATACTTGCTTTGCTTTTCGGTGGTTTGACCTTTGCTGTGTTTAAGCAAAAGAAGGTGTTTTTCAAGGTGTTGTATGTAATTGCGTTTGCGGTTATGTTTGCCAATGTGTATGTTGCATATTCCGGCACCGCGGAAAATAAGGAGTTTGAGGAAACTTACAATATCCAGCATCCGAGCGATGCTCCGGCGGAAAGATTCATTTATCTGATGATGCCTAACTTTGAATCTTATGCTTATTTAAGTATGATGGATACCGACGCCGCCCGCGATACGCAGGATATAATGCAGGGGTTCTATCAAAAGAATAAGTTTACGGTGTTTGCCAAGGCGTATGTCCCGGAGAACAACTATTTTGCCAATATGATTCGCAGTTTTAATCCGACTTCAAATGAGCTCAGCTTCAATCATCGTCTGAACACCAAGCTGCTGGACAGATATTGGAATTTCCATAATCTTAAGAACGAGTACATATTTATTAAAAACAATGAGTTATATGATATATTCAAACAAAGATTGTTCAATATCTCCGCGTATAAATCCCGTGATTTTGATATGTGCCATCGTGAGCATCAGCTCAATGTTGACCGTTGCGTCGAAAAAATCAATAAGCCGATAAATCTGTATAATACACGGTTACCGGTTATGTCCCGCGCCGGAATTCTGGCGGTTGAATGGATAACCAGTATGGGGCTGTTTAACGATGCTTCGTTTATCTACAACATTTTGGGCGCGGTAATGGATATAGAAGATGTGCCGATGGTTGGTACGAACTTCAACAACCTGTATGTGGTTAATGCCGACAAAACATTTGATATTTTGCTTGATAATATCAAAGAGGATACGGGCAAGCAGGCATACTTTGTGTTTATTGACCTGCCGTCGGATATGTATATCTATAACGAATATTGCGAAATCAAGCCGCAAAATGAGTGGGTTACCATGGTAAATCTGCCGTGGATACGGAAAAACTATAAAGACGAGCGGCAAAACGCATATTTGGCGCAAATGCGTTGTTTGTTCGGTAAAATGGGCGAGTTCATGGATAATATGCGTGAGAACGGCTTACTGAATAATACCTCAATCATTATTCAAGGCACCTCCGGCGTTAACGACTTTTCCACCGGCAATAATGACGTATCGGTAGAGCAAATTATCAATAATCGTATCGTAAATATGGCTATCTACGACGATAAGGCAGATAAATATTCGACCGATGATCGTTTCTGCACCACCAATCAAATTCTTACCGAATATCTGTATCCGGATAGAAAATGCGAAAACGATTTGACCGATTATCACCAGAAGATGGTAGATACCGTAAATCAGCAATTGAATTTATATAATCGCAATATCAATGTCGATAAAACGGCCGTATTTAATGCCTGGTTCAATACTTGGAAAGAACATAATGCCAATAGGCCGACGGATAATATTGCCATTGAAACTCACTTTGAAGAAGCCGTTGCGGAGCCGACGGTCTCAGCCGCCGAGAACTACGGCATCAACGACATAGCGGTTACCGATAACACCGGGAAAAAAGAGAGTAAGAACGAAGAAAAAGTTGAAGATCTTAATATCAGTAATCCCGATATTAATGCCAAAACACATATTAATACCGAAGCCGACATCGGTGGTAAAACGGATATTAATGACGAAGCAGATATCGACTCGGTGTTTGAGGAAAATTGATGATTATAGCGGAGAAGGCACAGATATTTTATAAGAATAAACGCGCCTTCTGGTCGCTGGTATTGTTTGGCATAATCTTTCTTCTTTCGTTGTTTTCCGAACTTATCGCCAACGATAAGCCGTTGATTGTAAAATATAATAATCAGATATTGTTTCCGGCGCTGACTACATATTCCGACGCTTTTTTCGGCGGAGATTTTCCGACACCGGCCGACTATAACAATAAACTTATCAAAGAACAAATCAATGCTCACGGTTGGATGATTATGCCGCCGATACCGTATTCGTTCAATACGGTGGATTATTATTTGGAAACCGCCACCCCATCGGCTCCCGATAAAAAACATTGGCTGGGTACGGACGAGGAGGGGCGCGATATTGTGGCGCGTTTATTGTACGGCATCAGATTATCGGTAATTTTTGCCTTTGTGCTGACCGTTATTTCCTCGGCCCTCGGGATATTCATCGGTGCAGTTCAGGGGTATTTTGGCGGTAAAATTGACCTCATTTTTCAAAGGGTCATTGAAATTTGGGACTCTTTGCCGCAACTGTTTATCTTAATCATTATTGCCAGTGTGTTTCTGCCAACATTTTGGAGTTTACTTGTTATTCTGTTACTGTTTTCGTGGACCGGTCTGACCGGAATGGTGCGGGCGGAGTTTTTGCGGTTGCGGAATTTTGAATTTGTGAAGGCGGCCAAAGTGCTGGGAGTAAGCAATTTCCGTATTATGTTTCGCCATATTCTGCCGAATGCGTTGGTAACCTCGGTAACGTTTATTCCGTTTATTATGGCAGAGGCCATTACCTCGTTAAGTGCACTTGATTTTCTGGGATTAGGACTGCCTACCGATTATCCATCGCTTGGCGATTTGGTACGCCAGGGCAAGGATAATCTGCAAGCGCCGTGGATTGGAATCAGTATATTTGTGGTACTTTCCGGTCTGCTCTCAATGTTAATCTTTATCGGCGAGGGTATTCGCGATGCTTTGGATACAAGGAAAAACGGATGAGTTTGCTTGAAATTAAACATCTTTCTATTGCCTTTAATAACCGAGAAAATATTAAATTTCAGGCGGTTAATGATATAAACTTAAAGTTAGAGCAGGGCGAAATTTTGGGAATTGTCGGTGAATCCGGCTCCGGTAAATCGGTCACGGCTTTATCGATTTTGGGTTTATTGCCGTACCCGAAAGCAGAGCATTCAGCAGAATCGTCGATTATTTTTGAAAATCAAGAACTTATCGGATTAAGTGAACGTGAATTTCAGAAAATCCGCGGCAATAAAATTGCTTTTATCTTCCAAGAGCCGATGTCATCCTTAAATCCGTTGCATAAAATCGGCAAGCAAATCGCCGAAAGCCTGAAACTCCATCAAAACTTGAGTAATAACTTGAGTAATAAGGAAATTAAACAACGCACGATGGAGTTGCTGAAAGCGGTAAAAATACCCAATCCGGCAAAAAAAATCAATGCATATCCGTTCGAACTTTCGGGAGGGCAGCGGCAGAGGGTAATGATTGCGATGGCTATTGCCAATAATCCGCAGATTTTGATTGCCGACGAGCCGACAACCGCGCTTGATGTTACCATTCAGGAACAAATCATTGATTTATTGTTGGAATTAAAGCAAAAACTAGGTATGGCGATTATTTTTATCAGCCACAATCTGCGCCTGGTGCATAAAATTGCCGACAACATCGCCGTAATGTATCAGGGTAATATTGTGGAATACGGTAGTGCCGAGCAGATTTTTAACCACCCGCAGCATAATTATACTAAAAAATTAATATCCTCGAATTTGTTATTGAATTTACAAAATAAAAATCAAAATAATATATTATTAAAGGCTGAAAATATCGCAGTAAGTTTTCCGCTTAAAAAGAATTTATGGGGCAGGGTTATTGAAGAATTAAAAGCGGTAAATAACGTAAGTTTTGAGCTCAATAAGGGCGAAACCTTGGGAATTGTAGGTGAATCCGGCTCCGGTAAAACCACTTTGGCTATGTCTGTGGTGAATTTGATAAAGCATAAAGGGAAAATATATATTAAAAACAATAATGTATTTGAAGAAGTTAATCATTTTTCCAAAGACCTGCAAGTGGTATTTCAAGACCCGTATAACTCCTTGAATCCGCGCATGAATATCGCACAAATTATCGGTGAAGGCCTGACCGTGCATTATCCGAAACTCAGCCGCGAAGAATATCTGGCCCAAATAAAGCAAATCGTGCGCGAAGTTGAATTGGATGAAAGCATATTAAATAAGTATCCGCACGAATTTTCCGGCGGGCAGCGCCAACGTATTGCTTTGGCGAGAGCGCTGATATTAAATCCGCAAATCATTATTTTGGACGAGCCGACCTCGGCTCTCGATGTCACGGTTCAGGCACAAGTCATCCGGCTGTTAAAAGAATTGCAATTCAAACATAATTTATCATACATTTTTATTTCGCACGATATGAATGCGGTGCGAGCGATGTCGCATCAGCTTATGGTTATGAAAGACGGCAAAGTTATCGAGCGCGGTCCGTCAGGCGAGATTTTTAACAATCCGCAGCATACGTACACCAAACAGCTGATACGCGCGTCAATCTTATAAAATCGCTAATATATTGATAATATGTGGTTTTGTAATTATAAAACTATACATAATATACATTATGCGACAAATTTAATTATATAAACGCTTAGATTACACTCTTGCCTATAAATTCCTATAAATTATGTAATTTTCCTCTTATGCGATAAATTTAGATAATTGCCAATAGTCGTGTTATTAATTACGAGTCTGCTTATAAATCAATTCCTTCATCTGATAACAAAAAGTTTATTAATGATATGGTTGATAAAAAGAAAACAGCATTGGAAAGACAGAGTTTGAATATATCAAGACAGAGAGTTTCTGATAAATAGTGTTTTTAATAAAAGGTTTATGAAAGTTTAAGTATCATCAGAACGAATACTTGACAGCGGTCAGCCATTCTTGCTGATTATGGCCGCGTTTGTTGTGCGAAGCGTTAAATTCAAAATTGAGCGACAAATCTCGGGTAATGCCGAATGAAACATCGGCCTTATATTGCAAACGATTGCCGAATTTAGCCGTAGCAAAGGTCTGCTCGGCAGCCAGGTGTACTCTTACCGGCGAAAAATCGGCAAAAATCCCTATTTCCGGTGCCGCACCTACCCAATAATTATCCGGAATCAAGCCGCCGTATTGTCCGTGTACGTCAATCATGCCGTATAACCAAAAGCGTTCGGTCAGGCCCAGAGTTTTACCGATACCGAACTCAATATTGCCGACCGTCCCCTCTTTTTCGTTTTGCGGATTAAATTCGCGCACCAGACTGAAATCGGTTTTATACGAATACGGCATAAACACCCGATCCATCGGCATCAACGAATAAATCGCCAAGCCGGTAAAACGCTGCAATACCAACTTATGGCTTTGATTATAGTAGCGCCCGATGATTTCGGTTACGCGCACGCCGGCACCGCGGATTAAGCCCTCGTTATTGTCGGTCAATGAGGTATAGGCCGGCCGAATCATTATTTGTTCAAAGCTTTTATGATTATAGACACCGCCGCTGAAGCTGATTTGCGCTGAACCATGCGACAGGCTCGGATCATATCCTGTCGGCTTAAGTTCTTCCGCCGCCGGCAGAGCGCTGCGCTTTCTGAGCACGGCAAAGCTGTTTTTGCGATATTCTTTGAGCTCCATCTCACCTTTGGTATAGCGATATTGATAATATTGATACAGAGTATCCAACACCTGCCGTTGTTCGGTCTCGCTTAAATCGGGCATTTCGTAATCGTGTTCTTTAATTCCCTTGCGAAATGCGGCATATTGTTCCGCGCTCATTTGTTTGAGCTGATACTTAATTTTGGTATATCGCGCCGGACGATAGTTTATATCTCCGACCAATCCCGGCACCTCGCGCACGGTTTTGAGCGTATCCATCGGAATGGCGTAATAATTGTAATGACTGCTTAAATCAAGACTCGGCCGCACCGCCTCCAGCAATTCCAAAATCATATACGAGCAGTTTTTAGTCAGGAAAAAATACTGAATCCGCGCCTCTTGCATCTCATAGAGATGGTTGACGAATTTAAGTTGCTCTTCTTCGGTCAAATTGATACCGTATTCCCAAATATCGCGGTTTTCGATATTGTTGTAGGTATTGATAATCGTCCAATACGGATTGAAAGAATATTTGCCGTCATAACCGCCGAAAAGCCCTTTCAAGATAAAGGCAAGCCCTGTGTCCGCACCGGAAGTGACCCCGAAATTCGAGCCGTGAGCCAGCATTTGCGTACCTTTGCGCGCCGTATCTATGCGCACCAACGTATGCCCGAACATCGAAGCCGGGTTATTCATATAGGCATCGGTAAACAAAAGCGTTACACCGTTTGGCTGCACATCTTTCATAAATTCCTGATATTCTTTGCAAGCAGTCAAATCACCGCTGATAAAGCCGTTATCTTTCAACAAATTGAAGCGTGCCGGAAAGCGACACTTACTCTCCCCTGTTGCAAATTTCGCAATTTCCGCTTTGAGCTCGGCCTCAGGGTTATATCTGCCCTCGGGACTGATATAAAAATCCTCGGTATGAATCAGGCCTTTATAACCGCCGAAATTTTTGTAATAATGCAGTAGTTTCAACCATTCCGGACTGTAAGCAAACTCGGATACATCCGGCGCGGCCACGGCGGAAAGCGGAAAAAGTACGGCAAAAATTAAGGCAAATAAGCGGCGCATAACGATATTTAAAAAGAGAAAGTCATCCCTCTTCACATTCAGCGGAGAACAGGGATGACTTTCGGTATTTATTAAGCGTGAGCAATCTGCATTACACGAATGGTAACGTCAAGCGCTTCAACATTGTCATTCGGGAAAATATAAGCAAAGTTCTGTTGAACTTCTTTACCCAAAGTAGCGCTGTCAACATTCATAATGCCGGCCAAAGTTTCAATGGTTTCGCCATTACCGGAAGCTGCATCCATAGCAAACTGTTCCATATTGTCTTCCAAGAAAGCCAATACCATACGGCCGGTGCCGCCGGTAATACGTCCGTTCGGGTCACAACCGGAAGTACCGGAAGTAATACCGAAAGTGTTGTTGGCAAAAGTGTTGTTGGTAGTAATAGCTAAAGACTGCGGAATAATACCGGATTGACCGCGCCAAGCCATAGAACCCAAACCGCAACCGCCGGTAGAGTCAACGGCATTAGCCGGAGCGGCTAAACTTAAACCAGCACAAATAACTGCTGCACCTAAAATTTTTTTCATAATATAGTTCTCCTCTTATCTACAATAAATCGCATAACTCTCAGGAGCATAAATTCCGAAAGTAATAGCATTGAATAAACCGTCTAAGAAAGAATGGTGCGTATCAATAGAGCTGATACCTCTATTGCCGCAAATTTCACGCGGATTATAACCTTTTTCTTGCCCAATGCCCCAGAAGACAAAGTGACTTACGCCTTCATAAGACGGTATTGTCGTATGGCGACCATCTAAATCAAATCGTTGTGTACTGCATGCAGATAAAGCCAAAACAAGTCCCATGCAGATTAAAATTTTTTTCATAATATAGTTCTCCTTATTAGTTTATCTAACGAAATAACTTTAGCACTATGTATATAAAAAAGTACAGTCTGCCCCGCACTTTTGCACAATTATTTTGAAACATCGGTTCTTTTTTGTTTGACTTAAAGCCGAAAAAAAAGTTATAATCAAATCGTGAAGGAGAAATACGATGTCTACCACTGCAATTATCATCTGCGGCATTATATTTATGATTCTCTTTATCGGCTATCAGTTTGTATAAATTGCCGCCTTGGGGATTTTTTAAACCGAATTTATTCGGTAAGTTCTATTTTTTAAGCTTTTTCAACACCGCAAACGGGTTATTATGCTCCAGCGGCTCAACTTTAGCGTATTGTGCAAAGTCAAACACCTCGCCTTCGGCTCGCGGATAATCGTCAAGTTGCAGTGCCACTTGCTCGATACAGATATCAGCCAGATTAATTTCACCGTTTTCGATAATATCCGGCACCTCGTCATTAATGGTAGGATCCATATCGCGAATATCTTTATAAGTGGCTTTGGTGTCATAAAACAGCTCAAACGGTACGGCGATTTTCTGCTCAAAATTTTCCAAACTGATTACGCTTTTTATCGTCAGGGTTGCCGCCACATTCCCCCAAACCCGCAGGATATTCTCTTTTTTATTGAATTTCATAAACACTTCGCCGCGGAAAAAACTGACATCTTCCACTTGCAGAATCTCGGTAATATCCTCAAGTTCTTCCGCATCCGCTTCCAAAACAAACTTATAGCTGTTTTGATTTAATTCATCTGTTTTAACCGGATATGAAAATTTTTTTTGCATTCTGAAATCCTTGTGTTATATATATCCTATAATCAATATAAATATAAGGAATTATACAGATGTCAATACGCAATTTGCTTTTTCTTTCCGCACTGTTATTGAATACGGCGTGTTCGAGCGACTTGTTTATAGAGCATAACGGCAATATGCCGGAAGATCGCTATTTGCAACGCTTACACGTAGGACAGAGTAAAGAAGAAGTTTATGAAATTTTGGGAGCGCCTAATCTGACAACCGCCCTCAGCGACGACCATTGGATTTATATGTCATCCACCATGCGCCGAATTGCTTTTGAAAAGCCGACGGAATTGGAACGAGACGTAGTTGCCGTTACGTTCAAAGATAACGTGGTTACCCGCATAGATAAGCGCACATTGGCTGATGCCAACAAAATCAAAATAGATTCGGATGAAACCAAGGCTACCGAGCGTGAACAGGGCTTCTTCCGTAAATACTTCGGCGGAGTCGGACAATATCAGATGTTCGGCGACGGCAAAAACAAAAAGGAAATGTAAAAGTGAACGAGAACTTAACCGCACAGCTGACGGAAGCCCTCTCCCATTTCGGTATTAAGGGCACCATCGGCGAAATTTTTGAAGGTCCGCTGATTACGGATATTCAATTTCAACCGACCACCGGCACCAAATTTTCGACCATAGCCGGTTCCATCAAAGATATTGCCCGCGAACTCGGTGTCAGCGGTATTCGCGTATCTCCGGTGGTTAATTCGACCTATATCAGTTTTGAAATTCCGCGGCCTAAGGCGCAAACCATCGATTTTGTACCGCTGCTGCAATCGGAAGAATTTGTTAATGCAACCGGCGCCCTGCCGATTTTGGTGGGCGTTGATATGCACGGCAAACCGGTTATCAAAGACCTTGCCAAAATGCCGCACCTGTTGGTTGCCGGTACTACCGGTTCGGGTAAATCGGTGGGGTTAAACTCATTTATTCTGGCGATGATGGCTAAAAAACAGCCGGAAGAATTGAAGCTGATTCTGGTTGACCCGAAGCGTATTGAGTTCAGTATGTATAACAAACAGCGCTATATGTTGTGTCCGCCGGTTACCGATATGAGTATGGCGGCGCGCTGGCTTGAAAAATTGGTTGATGAAATGAACGCACGCTACGCCGTGTTTGAGCAAAATATGGTGCGCAATATCGGCGAATATCATGCCAAAGGCAAAAAAATGCCGTATATCGTCTGCGTGATTGATGAGTTCGCCGACCTGATTTTATCGGATAAAAACGTAGAAAAACAGGTGCAACTCCTGGCGCAAAAATCGCGTGCTTCGGGTATTCATCTGATTATTGCCACGCAACGTCCGTCGGTTGATGTGATTACCGGTGTGATTAAGTCCAATTTACCGACGCGTTTATCATATAAAGTATCGTCGCCGACCGATTCCATGACTATTTTGAATATGGCCGGTGCCGAAGACTTACTCGGTCGCGGCGACTCGTTGTTGCTCGAAGAAAACGGCACTCTTACCCGCACCCTCGGTGCTTATGCTCCGAATGAAGATATTGTTGCCCTGCTCACTCCGCATCGTTGTGAATTGGAAGATATTGATTATTCCGGCATTATCACCGGTCAGCAAATTCAAACGCAAACGCAGGAATATATCGCACAGCAAGAAAAAGCCAAAGAAGATGCTTTGAATGCCGGTAAATCCGAGGGCTTTTTTGCTAAAATCAAAGGTTATTGGAATAAGCTCGGCAAGCCGATGCAGCGGCGAATTGTCAGTATCGGAATTGCCTTTGTGATGGCGCTTATAAATAATAAGTCGTCCAAAAAATCCGCATTGGAAAATGCCACCGATGCTGCGGTTAAATCTGCCAAACGCTCGGCAAAAGCGCAAGCCAAGCAAGCTATAACCAAAACCATTTTGGATTCGCTGAATAAAAAATAAAAATAAGCTTTTAAAAAGCGCACCCCCGTTTCCGATTAAAGAAACGGGGGTGTATTTTGCGCATTGTCATTCAGCGATGAGCCAACTTGTCTTGAACTAGACCGACGAACAGGCAGACTATACAGCCTACTGCAACAATCGGAGCAAGCCAACCAAAGAAACCGCCGACGAGTTCGGGAACTTCCATTCCGGAGAAGTGCTCGAACAAATCAAAAACTACTCCGATTACGACGATTGCCATAAAGGCTAAGCCGAGCGAAACACTGTAGCCGATAGCCTTGATGTCCGGACGGTCTTTGGCGAGCAACTTAAAGCCGTAAACAGCTCCCAAGAGCATCATCCAGCCGAGGGAACACTCTAGCGGCAAGGCTCTTGCTCCCGTCATACCGCAGAACATAACCTGTAGTAACAGCAGGAAAAATGATGTGGCGACACCGAATACAGCCACAAAGAACTTGGCTTCATCCCGCATCTTTCCGCTCTTCTTAGCCTGCATATACCTCTCATAGGTAAAACAGGCAAAGGCAGCGATACCGATGCCGAGAGTATACTGCCAATAAGAGCTATCGGCAATGATAATACCCCACACCAACAATGCTACCGGAACCAATACCAGGCTCAGATTCGTAACTTCAGTTGCAATTTTTCTCATTTTTTTTTGATTTTTTGAAAGTGAATAATGTTTCCCAAAACTATGCAAAATTCAACCGCTGTTGACATCATAAAGATATTATAATCTCTAGGGCATAATAATATTTGATTAAGTCTATATTACCCTTGTTTGACAAAATTGTCAAGGTGTTTATGGCAAAAAAGCGGATAATTTGCATTATTTACTTTTCAATCAGTGCAAAACGGCTTAAACTGCGAACGTAATATTACTTTAATTAAGGGGAAAAATATGAAAAAATCATTAGTATTGGGCTTTGCTTTAGTGTTGGCCGCTTGTGCCAATTCCAATGCCGGCGACGGCGGATTTTTATCGTCGTTGACCGCTACCGACGCCAATTCTTCGGTACGCCAAAAAATGCAGGCTTGTATGCTGACCGAAGCACAGAATAAATTCCAAGCCGGCACTTTGTTTACAAAGGGTATCAGCGATACGGCCGATGAGTTGGTTGCCACTTGCGCCAAAAAACTGGCTTTGCAATCAGTCGGTATCAGCGAAGAAAACAAAACCGCTGCCGAAAATATTATCAACAACCTGAAGAGTATGGCACAATAATATTTTTAAGCAAAACACTTTTTGCCCGCTTTGCCGATTGCAAGGCGGGTTAAATTTGTGGTTGACAAAATAGGTTGTAAGCGTTATATCAGATTTACAACAATCAATTATTCAAAAATTATGAGATTATGGAAAAAGAACAGGTATTGAATTTGGCTGATGTTCTCGGCCGTATGAAGCGAGTTAAGCGCACCGGTTGGATGAAGCGTATGGTGATGAATCCGGAGAGTGATGCTGACCATTCTTACAGCTTGGCAATGTTGGTTATGCTGTTTGCCCCGGCTCGTCTGGATAAGCAGAAGTGTTTAGAACTTGCTCTGGTGCATGATTTGCCTGAGATTCTCTGCGGCGATATTGTCCCCGGAGAAGTTGACGACAAGATTAAATCCGAACTCGAACGCTCTGCCATGAAGGCTATCGTCAAGAATCTGGGAGTACCGCAACTGCAGGAGTTGTTTGATGAATACGAACAGCATCAGACTCCCGAGGCCCAGTTCGTATGGGTTTTGGATCGCCTCGATAACGTGTTTACGGCGCGATTCTATCAAAATACCATGCGTATCGGTCTGGTCAACGAATTCAGCGAAAGCACTCTGGAACGGCTCTATTATCTGAATGATGCCGAACTGCGTAACGAGTTAGATAAAATCCTGTCTGCGTTAAAGTAAAAACAAAAGCCTCACCCTTTGCTACGGTGAGGCCTTTGTTTTTTTAGCTATATCTTAAAATTCCAGCGCTTTACGGAAAATTGCCACCCAGTTTTCCTGCTGATTGCGATCATCGGCGTTCATTTTACGCAACTTCAAAACCGTGCGCAAGGCCTTAACATCAAAACCGGCACTTTTAGCTTCGGCAAAAATATCGCGGATATCGCTCTGTAGCTCTCTTTTTTCTTCTTCCAAACGTTCGATACGCTCAATCAAAGAACGCAGTCTCGGAGCATCAATACCTCCTACTTCAACGTTTACGATTTTTTCATCTGCCATAATTTTTCTCCCCATAAATAATCAAAAAAAGCTTGCATCATTACATACAAGCTCTCTGTTCGATGGTAGGGCCGGAGAGAATCGAACTCTCACTCCCGAAGGAACCAGATTTTGAGTCTGACGCGTCTACCAATTCCGCCACAACCCCGTCGACAATCAAACTTAATAACCTATTTATTTTCATTCGTCAATACTTTTTTTGCATTATTTTTATAAAAATGTGTTTATTTTTTACTTTTATTTAACATAAATATATGGTATAATCCGCCTTAGTTTACAAAAATCGAGGTTATCGTGGAAAATTTAGAGCAACAGGCGTCTACATTATTTGGCGAGAAAGAATATGCCAAAGCCCTTGAAATATATCAGTTGTTGCTGCAAGGGAATCCTAAAAACGAAAAATATGCGATTTCTTGCGGCAACTGTTATGATGCATTGGGCGATAAAGAAACTGCCGTCAGCTATTATCTTGAAGCTCATAAAATAAATCGTAATTCCGAAGCAGCCATTATCAACCTCTCTACCATCAGCTACGAATTGCAGGATTATGACAGTGCGGAAGAATATGCCCGCAAAGCTCTCAGCCTTAACGAAAAAAATATTGCTGCTTGGCAAAACTTAGCCAATATTGCCTTTTGTAACGGCAAATACGATGAGGCGCTGGAATATTATCAGAAAATGTATGATTTTAATCATAACAGTTATATTGCCATGATTAATTTGGCTAATACCTACTATTACCTCGGTAAATATGTTTTAGCGCTCGACTTTGCTAAAAAATCAATGGATAAACACCCTTCCAGCATAACCGCACATATTTTGGCCGGAAATGCCCTCAATGCTATGGGAAAATACGAAAAGGCCATTGATATGTATCTGCGCGCTTATGAATTGGATAACAATAATCTGGAAATGCTTAATTCGCTCAGCGATGCGTATCGTTCCAATAACGATTGGGAAAATTGTATGCTGTTTGCCTGGCGCTATATCAAAAATATGGCAGAGCCGTCCAACGCGGCACATTTAAACTTCGGTTATCTGCTATATGAATGCTACTCCGAAAAAAGTCAGGAATTGGCGCAAAAATATGCCTTAAAGTGGCTGAAGTTTTTCCCTAACAACAAGATTACTCAGCATTTGGGACTGGCTCTTACCAACGGTAAGGCTATGCAGGGTTCCGACGCCGACTTTATCAAAGAGACGTTCAACTCATTTGCTCCCGAATTTGAGACCACCCTCGCCGATTTGGAATATCAGGCACCGGATTTGGTGGCCGAAGCTTTATCCAATAATTTGAAAAAGTCGATATTTAAGCGTTATCATATTTTGGATTTGGGCTGCGGTACCGGTTTATGCGGGCAAAAAGTCAAACCGTTTGCTTCCAGCCGCGGTTTAATCGGGGTGGATTTATCCGATAAAATGTTGGAAATCGCCGAGCAAAAAGGTATCTATGCCCAGCTTATTTGTGATGATATCTGTCATTATATGGAAAACAGCGATTATTTCTTCCATATTATGGTAGCTGCCGACGTGCTGACCTATTTCGGTGACTTAACCAAGGTATTTGTACGTATTTGGCGCTCACTGACCCCGGACGGACTGTTTGTCTTTACTTTTTCGGAGAACGAGCTGAATGGCGAAGATTTCTTTATGGCTCCGAGCGGTCGCTTTGTGCACTCCTACTCTTACGTGGAAAAAGTGCTGAAAAGTGTCGGTTTTAAGCTTATATCCGCTGAAAAGCATATTTTGCGCAACGAGGCGGAAGTGCCGGTCTACGGCTATGTTGTGGTGGCACGCAAGCCTGATTTGACCAAGCCGCAAGCTCAGTAATCTTATCGGAAATAAAAATTTCGGTAAATCTGATAAACAATAAAGATATAAACAACTGTATTGTCGGTGTCATATATACCGCATAAAATAAATGTTAAAAATGTGAATAATAGAGGTGCAAAATGCGACAACAGAAAGTTATCCTCATTACCGGTATGCCGGGGGCGGGAAAAACCACGCTCGTCAAAGAGTTGCAGAAAAAATATGCAAATGCGGTTGCTGTGTCGGTCGATTTAATTCAGGAAAGTTTATACGATACGTTGGGCTTTGCCTCGCCGGACGAGCGGCGTAAATTGAAAGCCGCCGCGTTCAAAATTGCCTTGGACGAAGCCTTGAATTATACGGAGCAAGGTCTTGTGCCGCTGTTGGAATATCCTTTCTGCGACCGCCACAAAGAAATGCTGACTGCTGCCCTCAAAAACAAAAACATCCTTAATTTACGGCTTGATTTGCCGCTGGAAGAGGCCTATCGCCGTTTTCATGAACGCGACTTATCCGGCAAGCGGCACCCGGGGCATTACTTCCGGAGTTATCCGCCTAAAGACGGCGATAAACCGGCATATCAGATTTTTGAAGATTACCGAAGCGCAATGCACCGCACGCATACGCCGGAATTTG
>CAKJXZ020000039.1:0-3693 GCA_918234285.1 Pseudomonadota bacterium
AGTAATAAACGGCAGATTTACATCTGTTTGTGCAGTTGAAGAAAGCTCAATTTTTGCCTTTTCAGCAGCTTCTTTCAAACGTTGCAATGCAAGTCTGTCATTCTTCAAATCGATACCGGTTTCTTTTTTAAACTCATCAGCCAAATAATTTACCAAACGCTGGTCAAAATCTTCACCTCCGAGGAAAGTATCACCGTTTGTTGATTTAACTTCAAACACCGTCGCCGATTTCCAAAATTGAAATATCAAAGGTACCACCACCGAGGTCATAAACCGCAATCGTGCCTGATGTCTTCTTATCCAAACCATAAGCAAGCGCTGCCGCTGTCGGCTCGTTGATAATACGCAAAACTTCCAAACCGGCAATTTTACCGGCATCTTTAGTGGCCTGGCGTTGCGAATCGTTAAAATATGCCGGCACCGTAATCACGGCCTTGTCAATGGTTTCGCCCAAATAACTCTCGGCATATTCTTTGATTTTTTGCAAAACAAACGCGGAAATCTGCGAAGGAGCATATTTTTGCCCTTTAGCCTCTACCCACGCGTCACCGTTGTCGCCGGAAATAATTTTAAACGGCGAATGTTCCTTAAATTTACTGACTTCCGCCGAATCATAACGACGGCCGATTAAACGCTTAATGGCAAACAGCGTGTTTTCCGGATTGGTAACCGCCTGACGTTTTGCCGGATATCCGACCAAACGCTCGGTGTCGGTAAACGCCACCATGGAAGGCGTGGTTCTTGCGCCCTCGGAATTTTCCAAAACTTTGGCATCTTTGCCATCCATAACGGCAAAACAAGAGTTGGTTGTACCCAAATCAATGCCTATAACTTTATTACTCATTGTATAAATCCTCCTTTTAACATTCTAAGGATGTATATAGGGAGCAAATTTTACCGATGCAAGTACGGCAATGATTTTTTTTGTATTTTTTTATATTGGGGGGAAATTATTCTTCACGCTCTTTGGCCATTCTCTTTTTGAACGCGGCATAGCCGGCGCGATGTTTAGCCTGTTCCAACACTTGTTCTTCACTCCGCGTGAGCTTTTTGCCGTCGGCTATTTTTTGTTTGAGTATTTCAATTTTGGTTTTGTTACCGGCTTCGCTCAGATACTGCGTACTTTCATATAACGCTTCCGCCGTAAATTTGCCTTTGCTAAAACCGTATTGTTTGGCCACCTTGGCATCGCATCTGACTACTTCTTCATATTTCATCAGCGGTATATGTAACAACGAGGTCAGTTTATTATCTTCACAATTAAAGTATTCGCCTACTTCTTGAGGTGCTCCTTCCAACGAGGTTAATTGATTGACCTGACAATCAAAGCCTCGCCCGACTTTTTGCGGTGCTCCCTTCAGGCTGGTTAAGTTGCAACCGCAACAGAAGAAATACCCGTCTACTTTCTCCGGTGCTCCCTCCAATGTGCTCAGCGGATTTTCCGTGCAATTAAAAAGTTCTCCCACCTCTTTAGGGGAACCTTGCAGATTGGTCAGATTATTTCTCGAACAATCAAACGTTTTGCCGACTTTCTCGGGAGCACCATCTAACGAGGTTAATCTGCAATTTTTGCAGTCGAAGTCGCCCCCAACTTGCCGCGGTGCGCCCTCAAGTGTTTTCAGAGGATTCGGAGAACAAAAGAAATGACCTCCGACTACTTCCGGTGCACCTTGCAACGTAACCAACTTGTTTATTCTGCAAACAAAATTTCCGCCGACCATTTTCGGCGCTCCCTGTAAAGAGGTTAGAGCATTATGGGAGCAATCAAAATATCCTGTCACCGTAACTTTTGATAAATCAGGCAGTTCGGTTAAACCTTTTTCGGATAAATCCACGTCGCCTTTGATGACAAACCCATCAGGCATATCATAAAGATTGTACGTCTTACCGTCTTGTACAAATTCCAAATATCGAGACAGAGCATATGCCTCTTTTTTGCCTTTGATGTGATCCAATAACTTTTTAAGCATGCCTTTTTCCTTTTATTCCTCGCGTTCTTTGGCCATTCTCTTTTTGAACGCCGCATATCCGGAACGATGTTTAGCCTGTTCCAACACTTGTTCTTCACTCCGCGACAAATCCTTGCCGTCGGCGATTTTTTGCCTGAGCATTGCTATTCTGCTTTGGTTACCGAATTCCGCAATATATTGCGGGCTGTTATATAATTCTTCCGCATGAAATTCACCAAATGCACCAAATGAACCAAATGCGTCGCTAGATAAACCGTATTTCTTTGCCACTTCATTATCACACTCTATTAACATTCCCTCTTTCATTTGCGATATACCGGCGAGTGAGGTCAGTTGATTATAGCGGCAACTAAAATGTTCGCCCACTTTTTGCGGTGCACCTTCTAAGGAGGTCAGTTTATTTCCACCGCAATTAAAATCTCCGCCGACTTTTTGCGGTGCCCCATGCAAAGTGGTTAACTGATTTTTGCGGCAATTAAAATATCCACCAACTTCTTGCGGTGCGCCTTGCAATGAGGTCAATTGATTATTGCGGCAACTGAAATCTCCGCCGACTTTCTGCGGCGCTCCCTGCAGGGAAGTCAGTTTATTATTGGGGCAAGAGAAATTTCCGCCGACTTCCCGCGGTGCTCCTTGTAAGGTGGTAAGTCGATTATATTGACACAAAAAATTACCTTCAACGGTAACCCTGGATAAATCCGGCAGTTCGGTTAAACCTCTATTGCTTAAATTCACGTCACCTTTAATGACAAACCCATCAGGTAGGTCATAAAGGTTGTAGGTCACACCGTCCTGTTCAAGCGGCAAGTATCTGCCTGTTTTCTTTTTCATCTGTTCCAATAAGCTGGTCATTGTGTTCTCCTATTCCTCGCGTTCTTCTTTGGCCATTCTCTTTTTGAACGCCGCATAGCCGGCGCGATGTTTAGCCTGTTCCAACACTTGTTCTTCACTTCGCGACAAATCCTTGCCGTCGGCAATTTTTTGCCTGAGCATCGTTATTCTGCTTTGGTTACCGAACTCCGCAATATATTGCGGGCTGCCATATAATTCTTCTGCCTTAAATGTACTGCTGGAAAAACCGTATTTTTTTGCCAATTCATTATCACATGTTATTACCATTCCCGCTTTCATTTGCGATATACCGGCGAGAGAAGTCAGTTGATTGCCGTCGCACCCAAAACTTCCTCCCACTTTTTGCGGGGCTCCTTGTAATGAAGTCAATTGATTACTGAAGCAACTGAAACCTCCGCCGACTTTTTGCGGTGCGCCTTTAAGTGTTGTCAAAGCATTATTGTGGCAACTAAAATGTCTACCGACTTCTTGCGGTACTCCTTCTAAGGTGGTTAACTGATTATCGCTGCAATTAAAATCTCCGCCGACTTTTTGCGGTGCGCCTTGCAAAGATGTCAGTTTATTAAATTCACACTCAAAATCTCCGCCTACTTCTTGCGGTGCTCCTTTTAACGTAGTCAGCTGATTATTTTTACACAAAAAATTCCCGCTGACTTCTTTAGGTGCACCTTGTAAGGTGGTTAACTGATTATCGCCACAATGAAAATTTCCGCCCACTTCTTGCGGTGCGCCTTGCAATGAGGTCAATTGATTACTGAAGCAACCGAAACCTCCGCCAACCTTTTGCGGCGCACCTTCTAAGGTAGTCAGTTGATTATTTTCACAACGAAAATCTCCGCCGACTTTCTGCGGTGCTCCTTTTAACGTAGTC
>CAKJXZ020000040.1:0-4131 GCA_918234285.1 Pseudomonadota bacterium
TAGAATTAGGTTAATGCGTGATGATTTTTCGACGCAGTGTACAAAGAGGTACACCCTTCCCTAAAAAGAAGTTAAAAAACCACGGATAGCGTGTAAATACGCCGAAAGCCTGTTTGTGCAGTGTACAAAAAAGGTACATAAACAAACAGGCTTTCTAGTAGATACCAGTTAAACGTGGTTTTTACTTACTTATATTGAGCGAGGTGTTCTAACAACGCTCTCTTTTCATCCACATTAGCTTGAGCCTTATTCAAGAGCATATTGTAACGCTCCGGATTGGCTTTATTGACTACTTGGAAGCGGGTTTCGCTGGCCATAAATTCGGCAAGCGGTTTGCTCGGAGCTTTAGAATCAAGCGTCAACGGCGCAGTGCCGGCTTTCATATTATCCGGATTGTAACGATAGAGCGGCCAAGAACCGGTTTCAACCGCATTCTTTTGGTGACTCAAGCCGTCTGCCATATTCAAGCCCTGGTTAATGCACGGACAATAAGCAATGATGATGGACGGACCGTTATAAGCTTCGGCCTCGTTCATTGCTTTGATAACCTGCATGTCGTTGGCGCCCATGGCAACCTGTGCCACATAAACATTGCCGTAAGACATGGCAATCATACCCAAGTCTTTCTTTGGCAATTCTTTACCGGCAGTAGCAAATTTAGCGGATGCACCCATCGGAGTAGCCTTTGATTGTTGACCTCCGGTGTTGGAATATACGCCGGTATCAACCACCAAAATATTGACGTTGCGACCGCTGGCAATAGCGTGGTCAACGCCGCCGAAACCGATATCGTAAGCCCAACCGTCGCCGCCGATAATCCATACGGATTTCTTAATCAGATAGTCGGCAACTTCGCTTAAATGCTTGGCTTCATCGCTGTTTATTGTGGCCAATTTGGCACGCAAAGCCGCTACATTGTCGCGCTGAGCGTCAATTTCCATATCGTTGGATTGCGGGTTAGCCAAAATTTTATCGGCAATTTCTCCGAGCTGATCTTTCATTGCCTCAAGCAAAGATTTTGCGGTTTCGGCTTCGTGGTCGATAGAAATTCTCATACCCAAACCGAATTCGGCGTTGTCTTCAAACAAAGAGTTGGCCCAAGCCGGACCGTGACCTTTTTCATCCTTGCAATACGGAGTAGTCGGCAGGTTACCGGAATAAATTGAAGAACAACCGGTTGCATTGGCAATAACCATACGGTCGCCGAACAACTGTGTCAGCAATTTAATATACGGAGTTTCGCCGCAACCTGCGCAAGCACCGGAATATTCAAACAACGGCTGAATAAGCTGAGTTGTCTTCGGCATATTCTTAACCACATCGGTGCGTTTAACATACGGCAGAGTTTCAAAGAACTTCCAGTTAGCTTTTTCGGTATCGAGATGATTTTCGATATGATCCATATTGATGGCGTGCAATTCCGGATTTTCTTTGTTTTTAGCCGGACAAGCGGTAACACATACGCCGCAACCGGTACAATCTTCCGGAGAAATTTGCAAGATGAATTGCTTACCGGCAAATTCCTTACCCTTATATTCGACATGTTTCAAAGTAGCCGGAGCGCCTGCCAGTTGAGCATCGTCAGCCACTTTCATCCGAATAACGCCGTGCGGACAAACAATCGAGCATTTACCGCATTGAATACAGGTGTTCGGATCCCAAACCGGAACTTCGGTCGCAATACAACGCTTTTCAAATTGCGTGGTTGCAGTCGGCCAGGTGCCGTCAACAACTGCCTGCAATTCCGAAGTTTTAACGCTATCGCCCTTATCGGCAATCAATTTCGCGGTCAAGCCCTTAACAAACTCAGGAGCATTGGCCGGAACCGGTGCCAAACGATGGAAGGTAGAAGTAACGTGATCCGGATACTTAACTTCAAACATGTGTTCAAGCGAAGCATCAACCGCGGCATAGTTCTTTTGAACAACTGCATCGCCTTTTTTGGAATAAGTCTTTTTAATTGCGGCTTTAATCTGCGCAATAGCCTCATCTTTCGGCAAAATATTGGAAATTGCAAAGAAACAGGTCTGCATAACCGTGTTAATGCGTTGACCCATACCGGTGGCGCGTGCCACTTCAACTGCGTTAATGGTATAGAACTTCAGGTGCTTAGCCAGGATTTGTTCCTGTACTTCAATCGGCAGCTGATCCCAAACTTCTTCCGCCTTATACGGAGCATTCAACAAGAAAGTAGCGCCATCTTTGGCAATATGCAGAATATCAACCTTCTTCATGAATTGGAATTGGTGACAAGCCACGAAATCGGCCTGATTAATCAAATAAGCGCTGCGGATAGGATTATCCGAAAAACGCAAGTGAGATGTAGTCATAGAGCCGGATTTACGAGAGTCGTAAACGAAATAGCCCTGACCATACTTACCGGCATCTTCGGCAATAATTTTAATCGAGTTCTTGTTGGCGCCGACCGTACCATCTGCACCTAAACCGAAGAATACGGCACGAACCACATCATCCGGTTCAACATCAAACGAGGCATCATAAGCCAGAGATTTATGAGTTAAATCGTCTTCAATACCGACGGTAAAGCCGTTAATCGGAGCAGACGCAACCGCATTGTCAAATACAGCCTTAGCCATAGCCGGTGTAAACTCTTTGGAAGACAAGCCGTAACGGCCGCCGTAAATCTTCGGCAAAGCAGCGATTTTGCCGTTGCTGTAAGCTTGCGACAAAGCGGTAACCACATCCAAATACAACGGTTCACCGAGGGAGCCTGCTTCTTTGGTTCTATCCAAAACCGAAACAACTTTGGCGGTCTTCGGCAGAGCCTTCAAGAAAGATTCCGTCGGGAACGGACGATATAAATGAACTTTCAATACGCCGAGTTTGGCACCATGTGCGTTAAGGTATTCAATGGCTTCCTCCACTGTTTCGGCACCCGAACCCATAACCACGATTACGTTTTCGGCATCGGCCGCACCGGTATAGTCAACAACATGATATTGGCGACCGGTAATCTTGGCAAACTTATCCATTTCTTCCTGAACAATGCCTTCAACTTTGGCATAATACGGATTAGCCGCTTCACGACCTTGGAAGAATACATCCGGATTTTGTGCCGTACCGCGGATAACCGGCTGTTCCGGACGCAAAGCATGCTCGGCATTAAACTTGTAGTTAACGCCGTCAAGCATAGCTTTCAAATCATCATCGGAAAGCAATTTAACTTTTTTGATTTCGTGCGAAGTGCGGAAACCGTCAAAGAAGTGCATAAACGGAACGCGCGAACGCAAAGTCGAGGTTTGCGCAATAGCGGCCATATCGCCGGCTTCTTGCACCGAATTGGAACACAACATGGCAAAACCGGTCTGACGGCAACCCATAACATCGGAGTGGTCGCCGTAAATCGACAAAGCGTGATAAGCGAGCGAACGAGCCGCAACGTGCATAACAAACGGCATCAATTCGCCGGCGATTTTATACATATTCGGAATCATTAACAGCAAGCCTTGCGAAGCCGTAAAGGTGGTGGTTAAAGCACCTGCCTGTAACGAACCGTGGCAAGCACCGGCGGCACCTGCTTCGGATTGCATTTCCTGAATGGTCGGAGCAACACCCCAAAGATTCTTTTGTTTGGCGGCAGACCACGCGTCAGCCCATTCGCCCATCGGAGACGACGGCGTAATCGGGTAAATCACGCAGACTTCGTTCATACGATGTGCCACGGAAGCACAGGCTTCGTTGGCATCCATCATTTTCATTTTTACATCTGACATTTATATATCCTTATAAGTTAGTTTTAGATGAGTATAACGTATTGAAAATAAATACATTTTACTTTATTACTGCAGTAAACAAAAATGTTTATGGCGCTTTTATACCACACAATATTGAAAAATCAAGTTTTATTCGGCAGGGTGTGCAATATTTTACAGGTTGGTTTTAATGGCACGAAAAACACCGATATACCGACAAAAATCGGTATATTTCAAAACGCAGCGTAATTCTTTTATTCCCGTTCCTCGGCTTTCATTTTCTTAAATGCGGCATAGCCGGCCTTAAACTTATCCTGAGCAACCTTATTTTCCTCGTGTTTTTTCTGCCGAATTTTATAGACGGATAACTCGCTTTGATATTTTGCGCTTTCAATCAAGTTTTTATATTTGATGCAAA
>CAKJXZ020000041.1:0-4009 GCA_918234285.1 Pseudomonadota bacterium
CGATTGAAAAGTTCGCACTGGACACGCCGTATCAGTTGGAAGAAATCGTTGAGGCATTTATTCGGCTTAAAGCTCTCGGCTTAGAGCCAAGTATGGAAGCCTTAACTTCATACGGCAACACCGCATCGGCTTTCGGGCGCGGTATTATGGACTTTACGGAAGCGTTATCAAACGCTGTGATGTTCAACTTCCGCTCGCTCCGGTCATTCGGTATTATGGCGACCACCGAAAAAGACAAGGTTAACTTTACCTTTCAGGGCATAACGACCACGGTTGCCAAGAATGCTAAAGCGATTGAGGCCTATTTGCGCTCTCTTGGCAACGTGCAATTTGCCGGAGCAATGAAAGAGCAAATGGACACCATGGGCGGCGTGATGAGCAACATCGAGGACGCTTTCGGCAAGCTCGCCCGAAACATTGGCGAAGCCGGACTGACAACCGCCATAAAAAACGCCTTGCAACAGTTTAATGATATGGTTGACGGCGCGGAAGATGCCGCCACTTCAATCGGCAAAGGACTGACAACGGCGGTAAATTTGGCGGCAAACGCGTTCTTTTTCTTGGCCAAACACGCCGATGTGGCAATAGAATTGCTGACCGTGCGATTAGGTTCAAAGGCTCTGCTTGGCGGTTTAACCTTGCTTCGTGCCGGTATTGGTTATGTTCAAGCCTCGCTTGCCGGAATGTCTTTACAGGCAAAATCGGCGGTGGCCGGTATTGCCATGATGAGTAACGTGTCAAAGTTGGCGGCGGTGCAAATGGGTGTGTTGGCAACGGCGGCCGGTGTTTTACGCGGTGCGCTTGCTCTGATTGGCGGCCCCGCCGGTTTGGCGGTTTTGGCTTGTATGGCTCTTTATAAGTTGGTAGATAGCCATGATGTGGCTAAACGTGCGGCTCACGATCACGCAGAAACACTTAAAAAACTGCAAGATGAACTCAAAGCCACCACCGAGGAAGCGGCGAAGTTCTCGGCAGAACAACAAAAAGATATGTCGCTTGCCGAATGGGGCTTAAAACTCAAAACCGCCAAACAAAACATTAAAGATTTAACCGCCGAGATAAAAAACACCGGCGGTTTATCGTTTCGGATTAGGCACTCGCCGAAAGCTCTGCTTAAGGATTACGAGATTTATGCCAAAGAATGGGCGGAAACGCTCCGGCAGTCTAAAATCAGCCTTGAGCAATACGAAAAAGAGATTTGGGCGGTGGCGGCAGAATATCCGGATTTTCAGCCGCAAGCAAAGGAAATTCAGAATAAGCTGTTGCTTTTGAAAGCCGCCGAGCAAGATGCTTATAAAGCTCAGCAAGAGCTTAAATATCTTGAAAATCCGGAGTTGCGACCGAAAGAGGAAAGCAAAACCGTAACGCCGGCACCAACATCGAGCATTGTGCCGAAATCTGCGGATAAATCGGCGGATAATGCTTATAAGCGCAATATTGAGGACATTAAAAACAAACTATTGGAGCTTAAAACGCCATACGAACAAGCGATGGCCAAAGCCGACCAATGGAAAGAAAATGCACTCAAAAACTTGCGTTCAAGTGCGAGCGGTTATGAGGATTATAAAAAGCAAATCGAGCAAGTTTACGATAATATGGTTAAAAAAGCCGATGAAACAGCTCTTGCCACTTCGAAAAAAATGGAAGACGGCTTCAAGCGCGGCTTTATCGGCTTTAAAAAAGAAGTTGACGATTTTGCAACATTGGCGGAAAGCACGGTGCGCAATGCTTTTCATAGCATGGAAGATGCGCTGGTGTCATTTGTGACAACCGGCAAAATGAACATTTCGGACTTGGTTAACTCGATTGTTCAGGATTTTGCCAAGCTGGCAATGCGGCAAGCTGTCACACAACCACTCATGGCAAGCCTTTCAGCATATATGGGGTTTGGAGCGGCGCATACCGGCGGCATTGTCGGCGCGGATACGCTCAAAACAACCTATGCCAGTCCGGCGGTGTTTTCCGGTGCGCCGAAGTTCCACAAAGGTGGTATTGTCGGCGATGAAGTGCCGATTATCGCTAAACGCGGTGAAGGTGTCTTTACCAAGGAACAGATGAAAGCGTTGGGAAATGGCGGCGGAACGGAAGTAAATGTCAACGTTAACGTCGTGAACAATGCCGCCTCGGAAGTCAAAACTTCGGTATCTAAGACCAATCTCGGTAACGGCGATTTCAGCTTGGATGTCGTTATTGAAAAAATCGAGGGTGCAATCGGCAAAAACATCTCCAAAGGCGAAGGCTTATCGCCGCTTTTGGAGCAACGTTACGGACTTAATCCGGCTTATGGGAGTTACAGATGACAACAATAACCTTTCCAAAACGTCTGCCTTATCCGACGGTTGAGGGCTATTCTATTCGGCCGGACGAAGCGATTATTCGTACCGATATGGAAGCCGGTCCCGCACGGCAACGGCGCAGATATACGCAAACACCAAGTAAAATCGCGGTTAAATGGATTATGTCGCCGGAGCAGTTCTGCCTGTTTGAGGCTTGGTACAAATACTATGCCAAAGAAGGTGCGGAATGGTTTGTTATCACGCTTTTAGGCGGTATCGGCTTAACCGAACAAGAGGCACGCTTTACGCAACAATTTGAGGCAAGCATTATCGCCGGTCGTTTGTGGCAAATCACAACCGAGCTTGAAATCCGTGACCGTCCGACAATTACCGAAGATGCGATGCTTATCATTATGGATTCCGACTTCCAAAAGTTGGAATTCACGGTCGATAAGCTCCACATTCTCGTTCACAAATCGTGTCCGCAAAAGCTGAATTAAAAATTTAAAGGAATTACCAATGCCAAATATGCAGGAAAGATTAGATACCGCGGTCAACAAAGCCGAGGTTGATACCGGATTATTACATCAAATCGTTCACGGTTCTAAAACCACCACGGTAACAACCGAGGGCGGTAAAGTGCCGAGTGTGGCCAAGGTTTTGAATGATATCAAGGTCAAAATGGACGCTGACGAGGCAATCCTTTATTTGATTGCCAACGGAGATGTCACGACCGTGGTGGCTACCGCCAACGGCGATGTGCCAAGCGCGGCAAAACTCATCAATGACACTAAAAACTCGATGAACAAAGATTTGACGATATTGCACAATATCGCCAATGGTAGCGCGACAACGACAGTTCAAACCGATAACGGTAAAGTTCCAAGTGCCGCCAAGACTATTCAAGATATTAGAAACGCCATTGAATCCGGTACAAATGACCTTGTCACACAAGCGCAGACAGCGGCGCAAACTGCTACAACACAGGCTAACAAAAGCACTGCCTCGGCAACACGGGCGGCGGCTTCAGAAACTAACAGCAAGCAGTATGCTGATGAGGCCAAGGCTTGGGCAAATGGCACAGACAACGAAGTTGCGGCATTGGGCGGCACACATTCGGCGCGTGAATGGGTGGAATTAGCGGAAGAGAAAACACGCGGTTGTTTTCCAACCACAATAAACGGCGTGGCAACAGCCGGTCAGACAACTTTAAATCTTCCGGAAACGCTTGTTTCCTCAGACCAGATTTTAATGGTTAGTGTCGAGAACCTGTCGCTTATGCCTGATACCTACACGCTTTCAAATAACGGAAAATCAGTCGTTCTGCAATATCCGTTGTCGGTCAATGAGCGGTGGTGTGTGAAGTATTTAAACGATTTTCAGTCCATGGGATCGGACTTAGATGCAGTTCTTTATGAAGATATGTGAGGTGCAAAATGGCTGAAGATAAAAGCAAGATTCCGGCATCGCGTATCGACCTTGATACATCGCCGGTCGCAGGGAGTAATAAACTCATTACTTCCGGCGCAGTCGCCCAAGCATTGGATGAAGTTGCCGAGCAAATTCATCAAGCCGATGCCGAAGGTAACGACATCAGCAAGACCTATGCCAAGATTGCTGATGTTATTTTTTACGAAGAAATGGATTAACTCAATTTTAGGAGAAAATAAATGGCTACAAAACGCATTAAACTTAAAAACGCAAACGGCGACTATTTAGAGCCGTATACCACG
>CAKJXZ020000042.1:0-6771 GCA_918234285.1 Pseudomonadota bacterium
CTACAAGGCATTACGCCATTTTGGAGTGTCTTCTGAAGAAGTCGTTGGACTTGCTCATGGTTATCGAAACTGGCTGGACAATCCGGTAGAAAACGTTCCTTCTTACGGGACTGTTTATTGTCTGGATACCAATCTGTATTCGATGCCGTTCCCGCTTGAGGGGCTGGATAGTCGCTTCGTTGGTATTGAGATTGGCGGTGTTGTTTATCTGGCAGGGTACTTCAGCAATGTAGGCCATAATGAGGTGGATGCTAAAATCCAAGAACTCAAGGCTGAAATTACTAAGAAGTTTTCCGCGGCAGACCACTTCAGTTTCAAGCTGAGATTGCCGACCAGAGATGAGGCCAAAGTTTTGGTGGAGAAAACGAACGATAATCGTGATCTGAGTACCAAGATTTGCAACAAGTATGGCAACGTGTGGATTACGCCCAGTGCCGACCATCCGGAACGAACGTTTGCAACGCTCATAGACCACAGTGCAAAACCGCATTGTCCGTCAGAGAATACGCAAGCTGCACTCTATTTAGTCGTTCAGCCTAAAGGTGATGACCTTTTCATCGGTGAGGTTGACTATTTCGGAAAACTTACACCCAAGACATCGCTGAATCGGAATCTGTTGCTTTCGGTTAAAACGTTTTAAATATGGGAAAGATTAAAGATTTCTTCAGTAAATGGCTCGATGAGGAAGTTGGGTTGTGTATTCTCCTCTTTCTCGTCATCGCCGCGGTCATAATCGGCGTTGAGAGCTTGCTCTTTTGGATTGGCGGATTGTTCCCGTCAGTCGAGAACTTAGGTCTTACGATTGATGCCATTCTCTTTATGTTACTTGTTTTACCCGCTTTTATCGGGGCAGGATTGACAGACCATAAGGGAAACGGCAACATCCTCGTGGGATTGACGGCAATTATGGGACTTTATGTCAGTGTTGTCTGGTATTTCCACGCGGGCATCTTAGTCGGCTGTTTAGTCCTACTTTTTTCGGCCATGTGGAGATTGCACAAACTCGGTGTTGATACATTTTGGCTTGCTATCGGAGTATATTCCTATGTGTGTTATGGTATCGGTGCATACTGTGCGATGATTTTCAACGGTCTTGAACCGGCGATTAACCTCTATGGTATCATCTCACTTATCGTCGCGGCGATCGGCATCTGGTTGATACCCGCGAGTGAATGAACATTAAATGTTATAGCGTATGATAATTAACAGAAAGGAAGCCTTGCTGTATCTGGTTCAGAAACAGCAAGGCAACTTGTCCGAGGCACAATCTCAGATTGAGCCAAAATTGCTGGAAAAGTTCAGAATCTTAGGGTATATCCGCTGTGGCAAGGATAAATGGCAAATCACTTCTGATGGAGTGAAACAGTCATTGTTCTACCGCGAGCCGACACCTGAAGAACGCGAACAAGGCCTGCAAATGCATAAGTTAGGTATTCAATAAAACTTTAACGCGTATGAAAGAAGTTACTGTTGAGATGATGCGTCAGGCTCTAATTGCGTGTAAACCTTGGAATTGTTCCAAAGAAGAAATTAGCGGTCGTCTGGCAGGAATGTCAGATGAACAATTAAAAGAAACTGATGTTATTCATGAACTAAAATTTACATCTCTGGATTTAGCAGAATTAACAATGCATCTTGAGAAAGAAAGTGACCATTATTCGCCGCATGAAAATGAGATTATTGAAGCGTCTCATATATCAGTAGCTAAAATAATGGATTTTTATAATGATTAAAATAAAACTCCCCCGCCGCCTAACCGCCGCGAGGGATTTTTTTTTGTTTGACTCTGACATATTTTTTCTTTAAGGTGGCGGTTAGAAAATCTATAATTATAACAATGAATTATTAACAAACTAAAATATTATTGCGTATGGAAAGAACAGATGAAGCCATTGCTCTGTTTAAGAAACAGTATGGCAAAACTCCTAAAGAGGCAGGTTTTCCGGTAATCGGCACTTATGAAAGGCAGAATGCTTTTTTATATGCCGCCTCCGAAGAAGCAATCGAGTCCTACAAAACCGAGCAGAACATCATCCGCGGGATGATATTCTGGGCTTTGTGGCCATTGATCTTGGTGATGATAAACTATTTTGATGCCGTGGAACGGTATCAAGAGATGTTTCATTGGCGTTGTTTGGTAAGCTACGTCTTTCTGGCTGTTTGGCTTGTCGTAGTTGTTACCTTATACATTAAGGTGCTTAAACTGGGCAAGAATTTTAAGTTAGGTAAAAACATTACCTATCTGAACTACTAAAGTAATTGCGTATGAAAAAGTTAGTCTTTATGTTAATTGCCGCGCTCAGCGTAGCATTAACTGGTTGCTCTGCTTTTGACAGCGAGCCGATTGAGCCGAAAATTATCGGTACCGGCAATCTGCAATATGAGGCAAAAAGCGGTACTTGGTTTGTGGTTGTTGACTCAACTCAATACACCGTTGCCACTGTGACTATTCTTGACCGCAATCCGCGTTCATATGGCAAAACGCAGAATGTTGAGCCGGTTGAGGGAATGCTCGTTACCGTGTTCACTTCGCCGCGTAAAACCGGAGTGCAAGCCGTTACCGGTAAACAATCAGTCGAGCAGATTGAGGAATTATACCACACCAATTCAACTACAGGTGTTATTCTTCTTGGGCTCTTACTGTTGTGTGTCTTAGGTATCGCTTTGCTACCCAGAACAAAAAAAGTTGATGTAGTGCATACTGATGTCTGAAATTTTAATCCCCCGCCGCTTAACCGCCGCGAGGGATTTTTATTTGTAAAACTATTCTTTTTCTGCCAATTCAATAATCGTTACGCCCTTATTTTTGGCCTGTTTGCAGAATTCGTAAGCTCTGCCTTTATATTTGTTGTATGCAATAATAAAATCGGTGTTTTCTATAATAAAGCGGTTGCGGTGCACAATACACCAGCGTTTGTAACCGATAGCAGACTTGTCCGGATAAATCCAGTCATGGCAAAATCTTCGTTGATGAATAATACCGCTACCATCAATCCCGATGTCGTTAAGCTCGGATATTTTTGAGACAACAAGGGTAATGTGTATATCGGGGTAACTTTCAAAAACTTTTAATACGCTATCGTAGGCATCTTCTTCAAAACCGCCGATTTCGCCGACAAGAAAAGTATCGACATCTTCATTTTCTATTAAGTTGATAATTTGCGCCTGAATTTTTAATTTTAATTCCTGATTAGGACGGCGTATGCGTTTCCGTCCGCTCATAAAATCATAATCGTTGCCTAAAAAGGCACAAGTTTTACTCAATCCGAACTACCCATCAGCCCAAACAATTTCACCCACCTCGTAAGGTGGGTGGATGTTGACACTACAATCGACGCGATAAGTAGCCCAGTTATTTGGGTAATGCCTTATTCACTGGCATCCACCCGTTACGGTGTGATGCCCAATATGGCAATTTTCTTCTGCATTAACAATGTAATACAAAAGCTATGTCTTTGCCCGCGTCGATTGGATTGTCAATATCCAGTTGAGAATTGGGCTTATCCCAACGAGATTCACTATATAAAATGAATCATTAAAAAACAATAAAAAATGTTAAATATGAGTTTCGTGTTCGCGTCTTATGAGTTCGGGGTTATGAATTTTTTTGAAAAAAGTGCATTAAAGTAAAAAATATCCTTATATTACCTAACAAATTGAAATATAATAACTTTATCAAACAAGGTGGTTTGCGAACGAAAGTATCTGGTTATAGGTTCGAGTAATACGTGCCCCACGACAAACATCACGGTAACTGGAATTTGGAATTAAGTATCGCGCCTGATTTTAACAAATTCTTCGGCAGATGATTTTAAGGGTTGGCAAGATAATCTGATACCCTAAAGAACTCGCATAATCAACTGACGAGTTCTTTGGGTTTGAAAAGGCATAAATATTTTTTACTTTCTCCAACCGATGGCCTGTGAGATGATAACGCGCTGACCTTCCGGCAAGTTCAACACCGCAGCCACTTTTTCGTGTTCAAAAAAGCCGCGGACAATACTTGCCATATTGTTGACGGCCGCGTACAGTTCCACATTCTGATAAGCCGAGCCGGCGTGCATAACCGCATATTCTTCGCTACTGCCGGTGTATACCAAAACGGTGGAAACCGGCTGCATATAATCCTGCAACTTAAACAGAGCCAGATGATTTTCGGCCGACAGTTGCTTTAAGGTATTATTATCGGCATCATAAAGCCATATACCCTCCGAATTAAATACATACACGCTCAAATCTTTTTTATCCATCGCGGTCGGAATGGTGCGCTTGCCATCCGCCCGATTGACACCGTATGCCGCCCACAAAACCGTACTGAGGGTTGCATTGTCAATGGTCTTATCGGAAAATTCGCGATCCGAATGACGATTTTCAAGCGCACTCATTAAAGTTGCGGTATTGGTTTTATCCGGCTCCGGCAACTTAATATCCGCAGCCATTGCCGAGGTTGCAAAAAGCCCTGCCATAATTACTCCTATCGTTGTTTTCATGTTATAATCTTCTATCTGGCAAAAAATTTATTAAAATCCGGAGCAAAACTGAGTTCAAAACTCCAATCGCCGCCGTGATGTGTTTCGTAGCGGTTGTGTCTTAAAGGCACGCCGTATGCTACCTTAAACACAATATCATACGGCAGTTGAATCCTTAAACCGGCACCGCTTGAGAGCAAAATATCGCTGTTATTGAAACCCTCGGCACCGGCTCCGGAACCTTTATACGGATAAAGCGCCGCATAATCGGTAAACACAAACGGACGGATGTATTCATCGGTGCGATAACTCTTGCCGCCGATATTAAATTCTTGCGGACCGGCCGGAATATAGATTTCCGCCCCTAACATATAGCCGGATTTGGCGGTCAACAGGCCTTGCGAATAACCGCGCACCGTACCGAAACCGCCGGCCGACATTTGGTCGGCATACGGAATGACATGCTGCGGAATATATTGATAATTGCCGCGGAAATAGCCCAAAATACGGTGTCCGAAATCGTGCAAACGAGTAACCCGCCCCTCAAACTTCCAATAATCTATGCGTTTCTGGAACCAAGGCGCAGCGTACGAAACGTTTTGCGCCAAATACCAAATCCCGCGCTCGGTATCATAGCGGAAACTCAGGCCGGTTTTGATTTCCGGTATTTTATCTTCATACAAATCTTCGCCGTCAAAACTGGTTACCGCCCGCTTATATGTAAACGAAGTTGTGCTGTTTAACTCTTTATACAGCTTACGAATCAGCGGATGCGTATAATAAATCGAATAGTTCTGCGAACGGCTTTCAATGTTAAAATCGCTGTAATCGCCGTGCCCGACTTCCGCTTTGTTATGCGAAAACGAAGCGCCGATACGGCCATCATACTTATTTACCGGAATACTGTAATCAACAAACGGCGTCCATGAATAGCGGTTGACATAGACACCGGCGGACAATCTGTCGCGATAGCCCAAAAGGCTGTCATGCGCCGCCATCAATCCGACACGCTGTTTGCCTATGGTTTTACGGCCGGCATTATCCGCAACGGCGATAAGGTGATACGGTGCTTTTTCTTTAACGTCTATATCAATATCGGTGGTGCCGGTTTCCTGCCCCGGTTTCAAATTGCCCTTGATTTCTATGTTGTCGTTATAGCGATTGTAAATCAGCATATTTTCTTCAAGTTTTTGAATATTGAAAGCTTCACCCTTTTCCATTGCCAAGCGCTTACGGATATGTGAATCGTGAGTCCAGCGATTTCCGTTAATATCCACATTACCGACTTTACCTTCAAACAAACTTATTTTAACGGTGTCGTTTTCAATGGTTTGCTCCGGCAGATAGGCGCGCGCCGTCACAAAGCCCTTATCAAGATACAATTCGTTTATACGGTTTATAACTTCCCGAATATCTTCAAACATCAGGTTGTTTTGTTCATAATCGGCGGTGACGGATTTGATTTCTTCCTGTGTCAACACATCGCTCGGGTCAACGGCAAATTTTTCAACATATACACCCTTTGTTTTATATTCCGACGGTTTGGCTTTGACCACCGCTTTTTTTTCTTTTGTGGCGATATTTTTGGCTTTTTGTTCCTGCCCCGATTTATGGCTTTCAAAATCACGAAGACCGCGACGTTCCATCTCGATACGTTTGGCGCTGTCAATATCTTGTTGCTGAACGGTGCCCAGTTGCGGAAGAACTCCCGCCGGCGAGACCTGCGCCGAAGACGGAGCGCTAACGGCTGCGACGGACGTCAGAACAATAGCTGATAATACAGTCTTTTTCATTTGATAAATCCTATTATATTAAAATATGCCTGTAATATTACACGGAAAATACACAAAATCAACATAAAAAGTTAATGAGAGATTTAAAAGTTATATTGATTTTATTCCCAAAAAAAGCGGCACCGATTAAGGTGTCGCTTTTCCTTTAAAAATCATAATCAGAGCTGTTCGGCCAGGGCCTCCAACTCGGTTAACTCTTGCTCAAACAGGCGCATACCGTCTTGCCAGAAGGTCGGGCTTGTCGCATCAATGCCGAATTTGTTCAGTGCCTGGCGATAGTTCTCGATACCGCTGTCGGTCAGCATTTCCATATACTTCTCAGCAAAATTACTTACCTTACCCGACTTGTAAATCTCGTAGAGCGAATTGACAACGCAGCACGAGAAACAGTACGAATAAACATAGAAATCATACTCAAAGAAGTGAGGAATGACTGCCCACATAAATTCCGTACCGCTAAGCTCTACACTCGGTCCGAGGTAATTTACCATTACGGAGCGGAACATCTC
>CAKJXZ020000043.1:0-7449 GCA_918234285.1 Pseudomonadota bacterium
GCGGCGGTAAAGCTGAAATCGGTGGAACCTTTTTCCGTGCTCACCGTAGCACCTTCAACTTTAACGGCACCGCCGTTTTCGCCGACATTAAGTTCGGCGCCGTAGCTGTAATCGTTGTGCTCTTCTTCTCCGGCGGCGTTGGTTTTGAGGCTTTTCTTTTGAATACCGACCGAATTGTTTTGGCCGTCGATATTACCGGAAGCGGTAAAACTGTTGGTGGAGTTGCCCTTTTCCGAGTTTACGGTGGAAGCATTAGCCGTGAAATTACCGCCGTGCTCGCCGAGATTTAACTCTGCACCGTAGGCGTGGTCGTTTTGTTTGAGGATATTGCCGGCGGCATCGGTTTGGATAAATTGTTGTTCGGCGCCGATATGGCTGTTTTCGTCGTCCAAATCACCGGATACTTTTATGCTGCGCGTGGTGCGGACATTGCCCTTATTGGTAGCTGCCGTGGCGCCTAAAGTGAGACCTTCTTCCTCGGTGTTGGTATACTCTACACTGTATGAATGGTCATTTTGTTTGATGATATCGCCTTCTTCGTTGGTTTGCTGATAAGTGGAAGCTACTCCCAAACCTTTTTTCTCATCGGTATTGTCGCCGGTGACGCTGAAACTGCGGGAAGTGGCGTGATCGGCTTTGGCTACGGTGGAATTGGCGCTGGCAGAGGCACCGTCTTTGCCGACAGTATATTCTACGCCGTAAGAGCGGTTGTCACGCTTTGTAACTTTACCCTTACTGGTTTTTTCAAAGGTTTTGCTGAAACCGAATTTGCCCCTATGTTCTTTTTGGGCCTTGGCATCACTGTTATCGAGGGAATTACTGCCGGAGCCGTAATCATAACTGCCGCCGGAATATGTGTATTCATCGTCATCGCTGCCGACATCGTATTCGTCATCGTCGCCCGCACTTGAGGCGGTGTTGTTATCACCGCTGCCTATATCGTATTCATCGTCACTGTTGTCGCTGCCTACGTCGTATTCGTCATCGTCGGAACCGACATCGTATTCGTCATCAGTAGTGCCGCGAGTGGCCGCAACATCGTCATATGTATCTTCATCAGCCTCTGCGGAACTGCCGTCGGTATCGCTATCATCGTCGTCATAATCGTAAGAATCACCGGAGGCGGTGTAGTTGTTGGAATAATAATCGTCGCCGTCTTCGTTTTCGTTGTCTGCACCGGATGTTTGCATTTGCAGGCCGAGTCCGAAAGTAGTAGCGTCTTCACCGTTGACGGATTGCGATTTGAGGCCTAATGCGACACCGTCATCGCCGGTGCTGTATTCGATACCGTGTTCTTGATGTTTGTAAATTTCAATTTCGCCGGCGGCATTAGTCTTTTTGTGGGTTGAGGTTACGCCGACTCTGCCGCCTTTGACTTTTTTGCTCGGCTCGGTATCGGTATATTCATCGGCATCGGTATATTCATCCTCGCCACCTTTGTCGACAATTTGCCAGGTGGCACCGTAGCCGCGCTCGTCGGTTCCGTCTTGATTGGTTACGGTGCGGGAAGCACTGAAACTGTTACCGGTTACTTTGGCAGAATATGTGTGTCCTTTGGCAGTGACCTTTTTATCGATTACTTCTCGCGAATTGTTGGTATATGCCGCTTGCACGCCATCCTGGTTCACACCTAAATTCATGGCAAAGTCGTGTTCGTCGGAATTGCCGAGTTGGTCGACTACTTTGCGGCCGTTGCCGTATTTGAAGGCCATTTGGCTCTTGCTGACGGTGGCTCCGAAAGTGCGGTGTACTTCTTCGGAACTGCCATCAACGTATGCATGAGAAGCCGAACCGCCGACTTCGGCTCCGACTGCGCCTACGCCTACGGTTGCGCCGGCATGCAACGTATGGGCATGAACATTACCCAGTTCATCGGTGGTGGTTTTTTCCGTGTCAACTTTTGCGGTTAAACTTCCGTCCGTATTTAAGGATACACCGGCCTGTACTTTTTTGGCTTGAACATTGTTGAACGCGTCGACCCGAGTTTGTTCATAGCCGCCGTTGACCTCGATGCCGGAAAGATTGGCTTGTAATCCGACATTGTATCCGGTGGTATTGGTACTGCCGTCTTCGGCGTAGTCTGTTTGTTGACCGGCGGTGTTGACCTTTAATCCGTCGGTACCGACCGAAGCGGCGGTCTTTGTTGTTGCCGAGTGGGTTAAATCGCCTTCGGCATCATAGGTGCCGGAAGCTCCTTCGCGGCTGTACGAAGCTTCAACTCCGCTGAGACCGGCACTTAAGGCGGTAGACGAATTGGCTTTCTGGACATAGGCTTCGCCTTCTTGGTCGCGTCGCAAGTCAAGAGTTTGGGACTTATTTTCGTAAGAAAGGTTGGTTAAATTCAAACTGGAGGTTGTGGTCGACAGTTTCTGACGCCCTTTTAATTTACCGTCGTCGGAAGCGGATAAGCTAACCTTATTTTTGGCGGTGGTATTCGTACCGGCCGCCTTGGCCTTTCCCGTGTATTTTACTTTGGTCTTTGTCTTGCTTTCTTCATAAGAAAGTGTATTGTTAAGCTTTTGGGATTTGTCTTGGTCGCGATTGCGTGCCGAAAATTCGGTTAATCGCCAATCTCGGTCTCCTTCTTGCATCCCTCGCTGATATGTTGCTTTTATGCGGTCTTTTTTGTTTTCGCCCAAACCACGCCAACTGACGACCAAATGGTCACCGCTTTCGTTTTCAAGCTGATTGGCAATAGCTTCGCGCAGCTCTTGTTGTTGTTCGGGGGTGTAGTTATCCCGAATAAAGCTTTCAAACATTTGCGGAGCGGAAGCGGTTAAATCATCTCTGGTGGTGTTTACATCGTACGAATTGTCCAGAATGGTCATATTGCTGTCATACGAAGGTGCAGGTGCGGTTTGAACGGTGTTTGCGGCAGGCGCATCGTTCAGGGCGGGAGCATCATCCAGGGTAGCCGCATTGCTATCCTGCATCGGGGCTTCTGCCTCTACCACTGCCGGTGCGACATCGGTCTCGATTTCGTCTTCGTTACTCATAAAAAACACCTCATATTAGTATGATGCTAGCATATTTTTACGATTTTGGCAAGATTGTTTGTGTTACAGATTTGTTAAATTTTCGGCAATTGACGAAAAAAACTTGATTAATTGTAAAAAATGTGTTAACATGCGAAGCAGATGGCCATAAACAGGGAGTGTGGAATATGGGAATAGCAATAAAAAACAAAGAGGTGGAAACTCTGGAAAGCGGAACGGTAATCGGTCGTGTCGCCGGCAGGGTGGCGTATGCCCGGACCACGGACGGGACCATGGTGAATTATGAAGATTCCCAGATAACTTCAATGGTCACGAAAGATGACACGTATGCCAAATACGAGGAAGGAAAAATCGAGCATATTGAACGCGATGACGGAACGTATGTGCAATATGTTGACGGTAAGATTGATTTTATTCGTGATAACCAAGGTAACGAGTTACATTACAGAGACGGAAAAATTTCGTCGGTTATTGATAAGGACGGCAATGTTATCAGCTACGATGATAAAGGTAATGTTACGACAATTACGGATCAGAGTATGCGTCGCGCCAAGTTCGGTAAAGACGGTAATATCGATGTATCCGAGCCGGTTTTTGAGGACAAGGATAAGCTCAAGAGCATCATGAAAGGTAATGCGATGAGCGCACAACGGGCACAAGAAGTCGCTAAGGCCAGAATGTTGGGAATTGCTACTAATGCCGACTGGTTGAAACGCTCGTTGGATAAAAAAGCATATAATCTGAACCTGATGATGAATATGGCGGAAAGAGGACGTTGATACTCCGTTTGAAACCAATGATTGAAGCGGCGTCGGAATGAGTTCGGCGCCGTTTGCTTTTGCGTTTTTTTAAAGATAAAATCAAACGGTCGCGATTAGTTGTTTACTTTTACAAATTTTTCCCTATAATGTGAGCGAATGTGAAAGAAAACGATGATTAAAAAACTCTTTGCTAAATTTACAAATACCAATTTTATTCGCGACTATCGAATGATGTGGCCGTATATCCGTCCGTATTGGGGATGGGCTTTGGCTGCGGTACTGATTACAATCCCGGTGGGTGCACTAGATGCAGTGATTGCTTGGGCACTCAAGCCGTATATGGACGTGATGATGATTGAAAAGAATACCAACACACTGTGGATACCGTTGGTAATTATCGGTTTCAGCGCCTTGCAAGGGATATTGACATTTACCGCCATGTATCTGAATACGTGGGTCGGACGGCGTATTGCCAGTGATGTCAAAATCAGTTTGTTCGGCAAACTATTGCGTTTTGATGCCGGCTATTTCGACACCAATACTTCCGGTACCGTGGTTATGCGCTTTAATAATGATGTTGAGGCGGCCTGCAGCGGGCTTTTGCAAAATTTGAAGCAGTTTTGTACGCGTTTTTTCTCGTCGATTTCTTTGGTTGCCGTGTTATTTTATAATTCGTGGCAGTTGGCACTCATTGCGGTGGCAGTGCTGTTTTGTGCGTTGTTTCCGCTGACGAAAGTGCGCAAACGGATTAAGGATATCAATCAGAAAACGGTTTATACCAACGCCGAGGTGGTGACACATTATAACGAGGCTTTCGGCGGTAATCGGGTAATTTGCTCGTATAATTTATTCGACTATGAAAATACCCGGTTTGATGATGCGTTGCGTCGGGTGTTTAAGCTC
Organism: Pseudomonadota bacterium; assembly: GCA_918234285.1. Classification (GTDB taxonomy): domain Bacteria; phylum Pseudomonadota; class Alphaproteobacteria; order RF32; family CAG-239; genus RUG410. The sequence goes on from CAKJXZ020000043.1 coordinate 4,661, forward strand.
AATATGAAAATGATTCAGCGTACCGGGATGCTTTCGCCGCTGATGCACTTTATTGTTTCGCTCGGTATTGCCGCGGTGATTTGGGTGGGCAGTTATTTGATTTTGTCGCACCAAATTACGGCCGGTAATTTTGTGTCGTTTATTGCGGCGTTGATTTTGCTGTATAATCCGATTAAAGGTATCGGCAACAGTTTCAATAACGTACAGATTGCATTGATGGCGATGGAACGGGTGTTTGATTTGTTGCAGGCGGAAACACTGGTTCACGATGCCGAAGACGCGACAGAGCTGAACGATATTAAACAAATTGAGTATAAAAACGTATGTTTTGAATATGTTAAGGGTAAACCGGTATTGCAAAACATTAATTTGAACATAAAACACGGAGAGACGGTGGCGCTGGTGGGTAATTCCGGCGGCGGAAAATCGACTTTTGCCAGTCTGTTGCCACGTTTTTATGATGTTACTTCGGGTAATATTATGATTAACAATCGCGATATTCGCTCATATACGTTGGAATCGCTCAGAGACAGTATTTCCGTGGTATTTCAGGATAATTTTCTGTTTTCCGGCACTATTCGCCATAACATAATGCTGGGCAAAGAAAACGCTACCGAAGAAGAATTGCAAAGAGCCGTGGAAATGGCATATTTGAATGACTTTGTGCCGAAATTGGCCAAGGGACTGGATACGGATATAGGCGAGCGCGGGGTGTTGCTCTCGGGCGGACAAAAACAACGAATTGCGATTGCGCGGGCGTTTTTGAAAAATGCGCCGATTGTGATTTTGGACGAGGCAACATCGGCACTTGATAACAAATCGGAAGCGGTGGTGCAGAAAGCCATAGAAAATTTGATGAAAGACCGGACGGTTATTGTGATTGCACACCGGCTTTCTACGGTGCGTCATGCCGATAAAATCGTGGTTATTAATTACGGCAAAATCGTGGAAAGCGGTTCGCATGACGAGCTGTTGAACAATCCGGACAGTATTTACGGCGCACTGTATAAAGCGCAACTAAAATAGGACAGTTTCAAAATATAATTATGACAAGTATTAATTAAAATTCTATAATTATGAATCTGATAAGTAAGTTGTATCGAATGTGGCAAATCAGATTTGGCACACTCGGGGTGGATGAGCTTGAGCATTTGAGCGTCATCTACATGGAGTATCAGAACCCGCTGAAAAGCGAGGTTGCGTGGATGAGCTTGTATGCTTGGCGCAAGCTGACAAAAGAAGACAGCGAGTATTTTATGAAGCTGTATCTGAAGTATCATACGGCGGATGAGGGCTTGTTTAAATCGAAATGGATGATGCAACAGGAACTCATACGTCATGCGTATTTACACAGCCTTTGTACGCGTGAAATACCGTATACAAACGCTGAGGAAAAGTGGATTTTGGGATGCGGCGAGCCCGGTGCCCTCCGTTGCCTGAAATTGTCGCTTTCGGCCAACAGTGAGTATCAGCTGGTTTACAACGGCAACAAGGAGCAGATTGAGGATTACATCATCGGTCATGTTCTGCGTGAAGCCGGTGAAGCTCAGCTGGCAATCTCGGCCTCGGACAAGAGCAATCCGGTTCGCGCCGAGATGTATCGTGAGCTGTTGAAGCGCTATTTTAAGTGTCAGAGCGGTATTTACGGGCACAAACTGTTTACCGACTTTATGGCGCAATGGTCGCTGTTTGCCGATGAGGAAAATGACGAGTTCATTATGACGGTGATCGATCAGTGCAATATGGACGATTGCCTTATGGAACCAGCGATGATACGCCGGATGGTAAAGATGAATCCGAAGTATTTGAACTGGTATCTGTCGGTCAGCTACATTTATGACAAGGACTTGGTTTCCGAGCTGTTGGCGATGGATTTACCCGAGCATTTGCGCGATATGGTTGCCATATCGGAGCAGCGCAGTTCCATTCATGAAATTGCCGTAAATTCAATGGTATACGTTCCGGATGATTGGAGTCGGGAAGAACGCGTCGCTTATGTGGCTTTTGACCGTGAAGATGATGACGAGAAGCGAATGGCGGATTTGAAGGCTTTTTTGGAGCCGCGCTTCAAAGAAGGTGCCGTTTCACCGGCCATGTCGGCCTGGGTGGCTGCCAGATGTCCGGAGTTTACCAAAGATGTAATGGTTAATCTGAGTCGCTTTGAGATGCGGGTGTTGCATCGGGTTATGTTTGTCAATCCGCTCGATTTACGTCACTCGGCCAACGAACTTTATTGAAAAAAACGTCTCCCGTGAAAAGGAGGCGTTTTTTTTTGTTGCGGTAAGAATATTACAGTCATCTCGCGAAGTAAATAAAACGTCATCCCTCTGTTTTATCGTCATTCTGAACGAATGTGAAGGATCCCTCAACACCCTTGGTGTTGTTCGTTCCGGCGGAACGAATGGATACTTCGGCTTTGCCTCAGTATGACGGGGCGGTGTTTTGTCATCATCCTGAATGTAATATAAAAATAGTCATCCCTCGAAGTGTGCGGTGCGTCACTTCGTCAAGGGATCTCGTCTTTGCAAAGCACAGATTATGTGTGAATCGGAAGCAATGCTGACGCATTGAAAGGTCAGATCGCTGGACGGTCTGACGCACCGCGCAGACCGAGCGATGACAATAATTTTTTTTCGTCGCATCGTGCGAGGTATGACGATAAGATTCGGAAGTGGCACTGCCGTGCCAAAAGGTCAGATCGCTGGACGGCCTGACGCACCGCGCAGACCGAGCGATGACAATAATTTTTTTTCGTCGCATCGTGCGAGGTATGACGATAAGATTCGGAA
>CAKJXZ020000044.1:0-30249 GCA_918234285.1 Pseudomonadota bacterium
GAATATAATCTTTCCTGTCTTGTACGATATGAAATACCCCGTCTACGTTGTATAGAGAAGTCTTTTCTTTTTTCTCGCCGCCGGTTATTTTATCTTTTAATTGTTGTATCAGGTTTTTGGCCATAGTTGCAACTCCCTATTCCCGTTCCTCGGCTTTCATTTTCTTAAACGCGGCATAACCGGCTCTGTGTTGAGCTTGCTTTGCTTCGTCTTCTTGTGCTCGGTTCTCGTGTTTTTTCTGCCGGATTTTATAAGCGGACAACTCACTTTGGTATTTTACGCTGGCAATCAGGTTTTTATAAAGGGTATAATTTGATTCCGTGTCGTGATCAATTATTTTTACACAATTGTATTTTTCTATAAACTCTTCATCGCAATATATTTTTTGGTATTCCGTCATTTTGGATAATCCTACCAAAGAGGATAAACCATCATTTGTTCTGCAATCAAAATTTCCGCCGACTTCTTGCGGCGATTCTTGTAAAGATGTCAGTTTATTATCATAACAACAAAAATCCTTTTTAACCTTTTGCGGCGCTCCCTGTAAAGAGGTCAGTTGATTATGGTTACACCAAAAATTTCCTCCGACTTCTTGCGGTGCTCCGGTCAAGGTGGTAAGTTGATTATTATCGCACTCAAAATTTCCGCCGACTTTTTGCGGTGCTCCGGTCAGGGAAGTTAGTTTGTTATTATCGCAATCAAATTTTCCGCCGACTTTTTGCGGCGCTCCTTGTAAGGTGGTCAGCTGATTATTGTAGCAATAAAAATCTCCGCCGACTTCTCGCGGTGAACCTTTTAATGAAGTCAACTGATTATTACTGCAACTAAAATAGCTTACTTCTTGCGGGGCTCCTTCTAAGGTAGTCAGTTGATTGTTGCTACACCGTAAACTCTTTACTTTTTGCGGAACTCCTTCTAAGGTGGTCAGCTGATTATTATTGCAATCAAACCACCTACCGACTTTCAGGGGGGCACCTTTTAATGATGTCAGTTTATTGTAGGAACATTCAAAACTTCCGCCGACTTCCTGCGGCGCACCTTGTAAGGTGGTCAGTTTATTGCTGTAACATTTAAAATCTCCGCCGACTTTTTGTGGCGATCCCTCTAAGGATGTTAGCAGATTTTTGTAGCAATTAAAATCACCTTTCACAATAACCTTGGATAAATCCGGCAACTCGGTTAAACCTTTACGGCTTAAATCCAAATTGCCTTTGATCACAAACCCGGCCGGCAAATTGGTAAGAATATAATCTTTCCTGTCTTGTACGATATGAAATACCCCGTCTACGTTGTATAGAGAAGTCTTTTCTTTTTTCTCGCCGCCGGTTATTTTATCTTTTAATTGTTGTATCAGGTTTTTCGCCATGATCTATCTCTCTGTTATTGTCTTTGTATTAACATAACAGAAAATATCGCAAAACGCAACAAAATTTTATACAAAAATGACAAATAAAAACGGTTTTTACAGTTCGTCTTCGCCGTCGCCAAAGTTCTTGTTATACCACTCTTTCATCGAGTTCGGGCTCAAAATTGAGAGTGAATTGACATCAACCTTGACATCTTTGGCCGAACCTTCGGCTTTATAATCGGCTGCAAAAATGGTGCCGTCTTTGCTGGCAAGCAGATTGCCAACCACCGGAATCTTGCCTAAAAAGCGATTGAGGCTGTATGCCGGCGCCACCACCCCGTGAATCTTCACTTCATCGGTGGCGCGATTGTATTGGCCGATGGCGGTCAGGCCGACTACATTCCCCTCCGCTTTGGCGTGCTTTAATTTCAGAATCTTATAATGATATTCAAACGGCGCGCTGAAATGCGTAAAGGTCAGACCGTCGCCCTTCAACAAATCAAGCATTCCGGTAAACGAGGCCACCGACAGAATCTTGGCTACTACCGGCGCATTCTGAATACTGAAATCGCGCACTATGGCATGGCCGATAAACTTTTTGTTCAGCTCTCGCCGCGCTTCCAGTTTCAGCGTTCCGCCCACCATATTTTCGTATAAGCGCAACACCTTGAGAGTACCGCCGGCGTTATTACTCTCTACCGACAGATAGTGCTCTTTATTGGCACGCGGCATATAACTCAAATTAAGCTTAATCGACTTGTCGATACCGAAGTTGCCGACCATATTCAGTTCATCAATGCCGATACCGTGACGCAGCTTGGCGTTGCCGGTAAAGTTTTGAATCGGCGTGGTATCATTGGTCCACAAACTACCCACCGCAATATTGACGTCGGTATTATTGAGCTTTTCCAAGCCGTCGTCCTCATTTTCCTGCGTCGGAGTAGTATTCTTGTCGGTATCGCTCTTGTCGTCGATTTTATCAAACAGCGGGCGCAAATCATAGCTTTCGCCGCTGACGTTGATTTTGTAGCTCGGATTATCGCTGTCGCTCATGCCGACTTTGGCGCTGGCGGTTGTCCGCGGCGCGCTGATTTTACCAATATTTATCTCTTTTACGCGGCCGCTGGCATACATTCCGATATTGCCGCTGACCGCAAAGCCGGGCTTTAACAAGCTCAGGTTGGAAACAGACGTAACCTTGTTGTTTTTAACATTGACTTTGGCCTTTATCTCCGCCTGTTCACCGGCCGCTTTTACCAACCCCATATAGGCATAATCCATCTTAGTTTTCTGTAAATCAGCTCTGACATCGATTTCCGTCAGATTATTTTCGCGTACCACGATATCGGCATTAACCATGGCCGCACCTTCAAAATACGGAGTTTGCAGAATTTTGGCATCAAGCCCGAGTTTTTTCCGCGCCTTTTCATCAAACGCAAACGAAACATGGCAACGACTTTTATATTTTTTATCGGCAAATTTTTCATCCATCGCCAATTTTACCGGAATTTCATCAAACTGCCCGTCGCCGCTTAAATGCCAACCGCCGGAATTAACCTTTAACTTCATTTCGTCGGCGGTAATTTTATGCGGGTCGGCTATCCCGTTCAGCACGATGTTATGCAAATCTGCCGACACATCGACCTTTATGTCTTTGGTGTCCAAATCTTGCCGCAGTTCAAAATCCAATCCCAGTTTAACATCAACGTTGCCCTTAATCTTGTCCGGCTCCAACCCCATTTGCGAAGTAAACTCCAACGGCTTATTGTCTATCAGCTTCAGCGCATCCGTAACCGAAGCATTGCCGATTAAATCTATCGAGATGAAGTTGTCGTATTTATCCAAATCATAAATATCAACCTTACCGCCGGTAATAATCACCCCGTCGCTCACACCCTTGTCGATATCAATCAAAATATTGTGTTCGGTAAATTTTGCCGTGCCGTAAACATTGTGCACCACCGGCATACCTTCCAGATAGAACAAATCGCCGTCGCTCAAATGAGCCGTACCGTTAAGCGCCAACAGTCCCCAATCCTGAGTTTTGCGCCGATAACCGAAGTCAAACATAAACGAAGCATTTTCGGCATAACCGCCGATAAGACCGTCCTTGCACCATTCCCAAGCCGGTTCTGCTAAGTATCGCGGCCAAAAACGCGACAATTCTTCAAACGGGAATTTATCGACTTTTACGTTGAAACGCATGGCCGTATCTTGCAGTGTCTGCTCCAAATAAAACGTTTCCATACCGCTGATATCGACGCTGATATTTGCCTTTTGTCCGCCCATTTTAAGTTCAGCATTATCAATATGAATTTCATCAATACCGCCCACCATTTTGCCTTCAAGCAACAACTCATCAATATCATAATTATATTTTTCATCGCCGTTAAAGGAAATATAGCCGTGTCCGCCATCCAATTCGAACACAATTTTTTCAACCGCTCCGTCAATATAATCCTGCACCTCGGACGGATGCTCTAACACATCGGTCAATTTCAGGGTGGTACTGACTTTACCGTTAACCGGTACTTCAATCGACATCATCGAAAAAATATTTTCTTCGGTGGTTTCGTTAAAAGTGCTCATAAAGTCGGAAATTACCAAATCGGAAAAATAAATTTCCATATCCAGCGTATCCGATGACGCATGATATTCGCTCTCAAAACCGACCGAAGCGATTTTTTCGTTGATGTTGACCAGGGCGTTGGCATTTATTTCCATATTTATCAGCTTGCGATTAAACTCAAAATTCACGTCGGAAAGCACCCACTGCCGACCATAGTCAACCTCGTTGAATTCAAGCTCGCCGCCGGTTATCGCAATATTGTTAACATAGCTTTCCGGGTAGATTTTATCGTCGGAGTTATAATTATCCAAAAACTCTTTCATCCGTTCCACGTAGAACTGCAATTTTTTACGGTTTCCCTCGTGTTTGGTTTCTTCTTCCAAGCCGTATGAGGCGTAAATGTAAGCGGTCGGATTTATCAAACTGACATCACTCGGCGCGATAATACCTTTCATCAATGCCCGCAGACTGAATGAGAGATACAATTTCGGTGCTTCAATGCTCATGGTATCGTCTTTTTTGGTAACAGCCACATTGTTAGCTGTTACCCTGAGTGGTTGAATCGAGCGCACCAATTCAATATTAACGTCGCCGATTTCTATTTTGTAATCGTTCTCGTCATAGTTTAAGGCTTGCACAATATACGGCTTCAAATACGGCACCGATATTGGCCCTTTATACAAAGTCCACATCAGCAACAGAAAAATAATAAACAGGCCGACGAAAAACCAGTCTATCATTTTTTTGAAAAAATATGCTCGTGCCGATATTTTTTTCATATTTATACCGCCCCGCTCTCCGTATCGGATTTAATTTTTTGTGCCAAAGCGGCCGATAAAAACAAATCGATATCTCCGTCCAGAACGGCCTTGCAATCGGCAGTTTCCGCCTCCGTACGCAGGTCTTTAATCAAGCGATACGGTTGCAACACATACGAGCGTATTTGATAGCCCCAGCCGTTATCGCCCTGATTATCTCTGGCAGTTTGCGCCGCATCGGCCTTCTTTTGCATTTCTATTTCATAAAGGCGTGCCCGCAGCATTTTCCAACAGTTATCGCGATTTTGGAACTGTGAGCGCTGAGTTTGGCTCGAAACAACAATACCGGTCGGAATATGCGTAATCCGCACCGCAGAATCGGTTTTGTTAATATGTTGTCCGCCGGCACCGCTGGCGCGATAGGTATCAATCCGACAATCCGCCGGATTTATATCAATCTGAATATTATCATCAATCACCGGATATACGCCGATGGAGGCAAAACTGGTATGGCGTCGAGCCGCGCTGTCAAACGGCGAAATTCGCACCAAGCGATGTACACCGCTCTCCGATTTGAGCCAGCCGTATGCGTTTTTGCCGCTGATTTTTATAGTAGCGGATTTAAGGCCGGCCACATCGCCTTCAGTTTCTTCAATCAGTTCGGTTTTATATTGATGAGTTTCTGCCCAACGCGTATACATTCGGAGCAACATTTGCGCCCAATCCATCGCCTCGGTGCCGCCGCTGCCGGCGTGAACCTCCAAATAAGCATCGTTGCCGTCGGCTTCGCCCGAAAGCAGAGATTCCAACTCGGCGTGTTTGGTCTGTTGTTGTAGTTGCAACAGATTATTCATCAGTTCGCCCAACATAGCCTCATCGTTTTCCGCCTCGGCAAACTCTATCATCTCTTTATAATCATCTAAAGTCTGCGTATAACTTTCATATTGTGCCAGTTTGGCTTCCAACGTATTTTTTTCGCTCATCAGGCTTTGAGCTTTTTCCGGATTGTTCCATAAATCGGCATCGGCAGTCAAAGTTGCCAGTTCTTCGCGGCGCAACACAGCATTATCGTAGTCAAAGATACCTCCTCAGCAACGCCAAAGATTGCTCGACCTCTGTTACAATGTTATAAAATTCCGCGCGCATTAATATTCTCCTCCCAGCTGCAGACTGCTGTTTTCGTTTTCCGGACCGGCTACGACCGAATTATCGTCACCGATAACCCGTTGCCGATTATAAAATTCAAAGTCAGGTTTCAAAGCCTCGATAATGGCGGCATTGTCCCCCGGTGCCGACGGTTTGCCGGTATACGGATTCACGCGCACCAGTTTGATGCCGGCCGGAATACGGAAACTGGTATCCGGCGTGTCTTTCAGAGCTTCTTTCATAAAGTCATAGAAAATCGGCAAAGCGGCATGAGCACCGGTTTCGGCCATACCTAAACTTTCCGGCTCATCATAGCCGATGTAAACACCGGCCACCAAATCCGGCGAAAAACCGACAAACCAAGCATCTTTGGTTTCGTTGGTAGTACCGGTTTTGCCGGCCAAATGACGATGCAATCCGTTTAATTTGGCGCCGGTTCCGCGTACCGCCACACCTTCCAAAATAGAAGTCATTTGATAAGCAGAAAGCGGATCAACCACCTGTTCACGCACTACTTCAAAATCAGGTTCCGGCTGATTTTCCCACTTATCGGCGGCACAAGTCGGACACGGAGTTTGCTCGTGCTTATAAATGGTACGCCCTTTACGGTCTTGAATACGTTCAATCATATACGGCGGCACTTTTTTACCTCCGTTGACAATCACGCAATAGGCGCTGACCATATTGATTACACGGGTATCGGCGGCACCCAAAGATGCCGACAGGTACGGTGGCAAATGGTCGTTAACGCCGACACGACGCGCCATATCGACAATTTTATCCATACCGATATCCTGAGCCAGACGTACCGTCATCAGGTTTTTAGAAAGTTCGACACCGCGACGCAGAGTCATCAACCCGTAAAACTTTTTGGAGTAATTCACCGGCTTCCATTTCGGCATTCCCACACCCTGATCAAGCACAAACGGCGCATCCAAAATCAAATCGGTCGGCGAATACCCCTGCTCCAAGGCTGTCAAATATACAAACGGCTTAAAACTGGAACCGGTTTGACGATAAGCCTGCGTGGCGCGGTTAAACTGCGACTTGGCAAACGAAAAACCGCCAACCAGAGCCAAAACCTTTCCGGTATGCGGGTCCATCACCGCCATACCGGCTTCGACTTCCGGAATTTGTCGCAGATTATAGTCGTTGGCCTTGGCATTTTTAGAGGTATCCTTTTCGGCATAAATGACGTCGCCTTTGTGCAAAACCTGTTCCATTTTGCTCGGCACCGGCCCCATATTTTTGCCTTTTTCCTTATAGCGCGCCCACTTGACGGCAGAAAGCGGAATATTGCCGGTATTGCCGTCTATCGTTTCAATCTCGGCCTTATCGGCAGTAACATTCAGCACTACGGCTTTTTCCCAAGTCGGCTCTGCACCGGCGGTCAATATCGCATCTTTAAGGTTTTGCTTATAATTTTCATCGATATCGATATTGGCTTCGGCTCCGCGCCAACCATGGCGTAAATCGTAATCTATCAAGCCTTTACGCACGGCACGCGTGGCGATTTCCTGCAAGCGAGGGTCTACCGTGGTACGCACGATTAAACCGCCCTGATACAACGCTTCGTCGCCGAAATTACGGCTGATGGTGCGGCGTACTTCCTCACTGTAATATTCGGTATCTTTCAAAAATCCGCTCTTGCGTTCCACCACTTCCAACGGCTTTTCTTTAGCTTCGGTTGCCGCCTGTTCGGTAATATAACCATCTTCAAGCATACGGTCGATAACCCAGTTACGACGAGCAACGGCCGCCTCGTACTTGGTTTTGGGATTATAGTTGTTAGGTCCTTTCGGTAACGCCGCCAAAAAGGCAACTTCATGCAGTTCCAATTCGTCGAGCGATTTGCCAAAATAATTGATGGCGGCAGCGGCCACACCGTAAGCTCGATTACCTAAATAAATTTCATTCAAATAAAGTTCCAAAACATGTTCTTTGGAAAAAGCACGATTAATCCGCCGCGCCAAAATTGCTTCCTTGAGCTTACGCATATAAGAGAGCTCGGAACTGAGCAAAAAGTTTTTCGCTACCTGTTGTGTAATGGTAGAAGCGCCGGCCGGACGTTTCCCCGTTCCCATTTTGCGCAAATTACCCAAAGCGGCGCGGATAATACCGCTGTAATCAATACCGGAGTGCTTATAAAAATGCTTATCCTCCGCGGCAATAAATGCCTGTTTCACTAAATCCGGAATCTTCTCCTGCGGCACAAACAAACGCTTTTCGGCGGCATATTCCATCATAACCTGTCCGTCACCGGCAAATAATCTGGTAGTAACCGGTGGTTCGTAATTTTCCAACTGATGATAATCCGGAATCGTGATATTGATTTTTGCCATACCGTAAGTAATAACGATTATCAAAATGATAAGGCAAAAAAGGCCCAAGCTGGCCAAATAAGATAGCACTCTTAGCATATAAACCCACTTAAAATAAACGTTCGAACTTTGAAAACGGATTTTATTACAATTTGATAAAATTGCAATAACTATTTACCAGTTAGCGGCAATTTCCGGATCGGTAAAATATTTATCCACGGCGCGAGCCACGGCATCGGCCAGTTTCCGACGATATGCCGGTGTGCGCAAATTGGCTTCTTCCGTGCGATTCGAGAGATAACCCATTTCCAAAAGCGCGGCCGGAATATCCGGTGCTTTTAAAACCGCAAATCCGGCAAACCTGTGGGTATTTTTTACGAGTTTAACGCTTTTAGCCATTTCTTGCACCAGATAAGTGGCATATTTTGATGATTTGTTGCGAGTATCGTTTTGCGACAACGAAATCAGAATATCGTTAACCTCTTTGGTGTTACCGCCCAAATCGATACCGCCGATAATATCGGCCTTGTTCTCACGTTCTGCCAGTGCCGCGGCTTCCTGGTCGGATGCGGTATCGGAAAGCGTATAAATCGATAAGCCGGTAGCGTTGCGATTTTTAGCACTGTCGGCATGGATTGACATAAACAGGTCAGCCTTAAAATTTTGCGCGATTTTAATCCGTTGACGCAGCGGAATAAAAATATCATTTTCTCTCGTTAAATAAACAACATAGCCTTTATTTTGGAGAATTTGCTTTAATTCTTTTCCCATCGCTAAAGTGATATTTTTTTCATAAGTTTTGTTATATGCGCCGATTGCCCCCGGGTCTTTACCGCCGTGCCCCGGATCCAACACCACTATCCGCTTGCGGTTAACCTTGGAAACTGCTTTTTCTGCCGGTTTTTCCAGTGATTTATCTTCAAAGCTGACAGCATCTGGAGAAAACTGTTTATTGTTGGTCAGCATGTATTTATTGCCGATTTTATTATGAAAATTTTTGGCATCGGTCATTGCCAAATCCACCACCAATCGCCAATTCTGGCCTGATTGTGGCGGAATTAAAAAAGCTTTTTTCACTACGGCCGGACGGGAAAGTTCCAAAACCACGCGTTTATCATTGCCGGACATTCTGCCGACTCGCGTTTGTTTGACTACCTGATTAGATATTTTGGTGTATAACTGTTTGATATCCGCATCTTCCAAATCAACCACGACTCGTTGCGGTTCATCGAGCAGAAAAACCCGATAATCGATACTTTTATCCATATCAAACACCACTCGTGCGCCATCAGATTGATTGCCGATACGCATATTTTGAATATCGACTGCAGCTTGCGCCTGATATGCAAAAAGCAGTACAAAACAAAACACGGTAAAAATCTTTACAAATAACCGCTTCATCAGTCCCATCCAGACATACTCTTTCATTTTCTTCTTATAAATTGTCTATCAGTATAGCGGCTATATATTACCAATATGTTAAAATATATTAAATTGCCGATTATTTTTTTTGGGTAGTTTCTTAAATTTTTTATTGTTTTTTTAATTTTATGAATTATGCTTAGGGCGATTGCGGGATGATTTTGTTTTTATTGGAGAGTTATAAAGACGTCAGCAAAACAAACCCGTTCCGCAGGATGTAAGTTTGGGCAAGATAGCACACTCCGCCGTTTTTCTAATAACCAAGAAGAAAAAGCGCAAAAACGGCCGAGTCGAGAACAAATGAAGGAAACACACATATTGCGACCAATGTCGTATTATGTGGTGTATCAGGTTGTTTGTATAGCGTTATCGAGCCCGTAATCGGCTCTTTTTTTGTATAAAGAGCTATAAATATGAGGTTTATGATGACAAAAAGAATGTTAATTGACGATACGCAACCGGAAGAAACCCGAGTTGTTATCGTGGATGGAAACAAAGTGGAAGACGTGGAATTTGAATCCACATCACGCAAGCAAATCAAAGGAAATATCTATACTGCAAAAATAATCAGAATCGAGCCTTCGTTGCAAGCAGCTTTTATTGATTACGGCGGCAACAAACACGGTTTTTTGGCTTTTAACGAAATTCATCCGGATTATTACAATGTATCCGACGAAGTACGTAAGCAGGTTGAAGCCGAAGTTGATGAAATAATTGCCGGAAAAATCCGTTATTTAAAGGAGCGAGAAGCCGAACGTGCGCGCTATAAAGCCGAAAAAGAGGCTCAGGAAGCGCGTCGCCGCATGGAAGCTCAGCAGGCTCATGAAGTGGAAGAAGCTCAGTTGGAACCGGCACAAAATGTTCAGCCGGAAAATGATGAATACCTGAATATTCAGGCAACCGCCGACATGATGCACGAGGTACAGCCGGTTGAGGAAAGTTCCGACAGCGAAGAAAAAGCGCCGGAAAAAGCGCCGAAATCTCGTCGTTCTTTCAGAAAACGCAAAAATGAAAAAGCCGCGACAGAAGCAGCAGACTCCGCTGATACGGCTCCGATTGAAGCCGCTACTGAGACTCCTGCCCCGCAAGTTGCGGAAAATGCACCGATTCCGGATGAAGCGGTTACCGAGGCTCCGGAAGCAACCGAGCCGGTTGAAGAAGAAACGACCGAGGACGCAAAACCACGCAGACACCGTAAGTCGACACGCCGTCCGCGCGATCGTAAAAAAGCCGTACAAACTCAGGCCGAGGCGACCGGTTTGGAAGCAGAAACGCTGGAAGACGAAGTTGATGACGATTTGGACAGCGATGATGACGACGATATCGAAAATACCGAAAGCGGCGAGTATAATTTTGAAACTCAGCGCAAATTGCTGATTGCTCGCAAGCTGTTTCATCGCAGCACCATTCAAGACGTTTTAAAGGAAGGACAGACCTTATTAATTCAGGTGGTAAAAGAAGAGCGCGGCAACAAAGGCGCCGCCTGCACCACCTATATTTCGCTGGCCGGAAGATATTGCGTTTTGATGCCGAACCGCATTAAGAGCGGCGGTGTATCGCGCAAAATAACCAATGCCAACGATCGTCGTCGTTTGAAGGCCGTTATTAAAAGCTTGCCGATGAATACCGACATGTCGCTGATTATCCGCACAGCAGGCGAAGATAAGAGCGATGCCGATATTATTCGCGACTACAACTACTTAATCCGCACTTGGAATGCCATTCGCTACGGTGCTTTGCGCACCCCGGCGCCGGCCATTGTGTACGAAGAAGGTAACTTAATCAAACGTGCCCTGCGCGATATGTATACCAAAGATATTGCCGAAGTGATTATTGACGGTGATGAGGCTTATCAGACGGCGCGCAACTTTGTAAAAATTTTATCGCCGCACAACCTGCGTCACATTCATTGTCGCAAGCCGGGCGATGTGCCGGTATTTCAACGTTTTCAGATTGAAGCCCAGCTGGATAAATTGCATAATCCGATTGTGCAGCTGGAATCCGGCGGCTATCTGGTGATTAATCCGACCGAAGCGCTGGTTTCGATTGATGTTAACTCCGGACGTGCCACCAAAGAAAAAGATATTGAAGAAACCGCGCTCAAAACCAACTTGGAAGCTGCCGACGAAATCGCCAAACAGCTGAAAATGCGCGATTTGGCCGGTTTAATTGTGGTTGACTTCATTGATATGTATGAACAACAAAATAATGTGGCGGTCGAACGGCGAATGAAAGAAGCGATGAAAGATGATCGCGCCCGCATTCAAATTGCCAAGATGAGTATTTTCGGGCTGCTGGAGATATCGCGTCAGCGTATGCATTCATCGTTTATGGAAAGCAATTACGAGCCTTGCCCGTATTGTCACGGCCGCGGCGTAACCCGTACCGTAGAATCCGGCGCAACTTTGGTATTGCGTTCGATTGAGGGTGAAGGTGTACGCAACCGCAAGGCTAAATTGACAGTCAGCGTTCCGGTTGAATTTGCCGCTTATATTTTGAACCAAAAGCGCAAACAGTTGGCGGCTCTGGAAGAGACCTATGAGTTGCAAATCGTGATTGCCGGCGATCCGACAATGAAAGATATTTCCGACTTCAAGATTTGCCGCGAAAAATTGCAAATTGCCAATACCAATACCGCAGATACGGCCGCAACCTGTTACGAAGCGGAAAATATGGAATATGATGAAGAAGACGACGCTGCCGCGGAAGAAACAACCGAAGAAGAAAGCGGCGACCGTCGTTTCCGCTTCCGCCGCAATTCTCGCGGACGCAGACAACGCCGCTCGGATGAACGTCGCAATGACAGACGCGGCGACAATGCAGAAAATTCTGCTGCACCTGTCGAAGCCAAACCGGAGAAAAAGTCTTGGTGGCAAAAATTACTCGGATAATGCGCTTTTTTGCGCTTTTACTGCTGTTGACCGGTTTGTTTATCAAACCGGCCGCGGCCGAAAGCGTGACCCTCATTACCGATGCCGAAACGCAAAATTTTTTGAACTCGATTTTGTCTCCGCTGTATAAAGCGGCCGGTATTCCGTTTAAGTCAGATGTTCACATAGTGCGTGACAATTCTCTCAATGCGTTTGTCAGCGATGGCAACTATATGTTTGTGCATACCGGCACACTGATTGAGGCCGACAATGTCAACGAGCTTTCCGGCATTTTAGCGCACGAAACCGGACATATTATGGGCGGTCATATCGTGCGACAACAGCTGAAAATGGAAAAAATGAAGTATGTGATGCTCGGCTCAATGATTGCCGCCGGTGCTACAGCCGTTTCCACCGGTCGCGGCGACGCGGCAATGGCGATTATGCTCGGCTCGCAGAGTTCGGCCATTAACAGCATGTTGCATTATCAGATGGAAGAAGAACGCAGCGCCGATGAAAGTGCAATCAAATTGTTATCCCAAACCAAACAATCAACTGCCGGCCTGCAAAATTTTATGAACAAAATCAAAAAGAAAAATGCCCTGAGCGGCGTTACGGAAAGCACCTATTTCCGCACACACCCGTTGACGAACGAGCGTATCAATCACTTCATTGAAGCCGGCAAAAGCAATCACTATCCGAGCGCGCACCGTCTGGATGGCGAATTTGCGATGATTAAGGCAAAGTTGGCGGCATTTTTATTGGATAAACAAAAGGTTATGCGGATGTATCCGGCGAGTGATAATTCGGCTCAGGGACGTTATGCTCACAGTATTCTGGCATTTCGGCAGAACAATATAACTGAAGCACTGCGCCTGATTGACGGCCTAATTACCGAGCAACCGAAGAATCCGTATTTTCACGAGTTAAAAGGCCAATTTTTGTTTGAAAGCGGCCAGGTAAAACAAAGTGTTAACGAGTACGAAACCGCGCTCAAGCTGTTACCGAACAATCCGCTGTTGCAAACCAGTTTGGCTCAAGCCATGCTGGAGAATAATCCGAATAAAGCGCAATTGCAACGCATTATTGCCCTATTGCAACAAGCGCAGATCAAAACCCCGACCGTCAGCGGCTGGATGATGTTATCCCGTGCTTATGATATGAATGGTCAGCGGGCACGTTCACTGTATGCGGCGGCCGAGTTCAGCTATGAAATGGATAATTTGGATGTGGCGCAAAAACAGTTGGATAATGCACGCAAAGCCGGTGCAGACAAGAGTCTGGAGCTCAAGATTTCCGACTTGGAACAGCGCATCAAACGTGAGCTCAAAAACCGCGGATTCTAATATTTGCCGTTTATATCGATTTTTCCTATCTGCAACCGAGGCTTGATTTTTTATGTTAAAAGCTATATGATGGCGACAAGAAAGGATAATAGGTTGAAAATTCGTCTGTTTTTAATGTGTTTGGCTGTGACCGGTTGTGTCGCACCGTTGCAGATTCCCGCCGAATTTAAATATTCGGTGGCCCAAACCGACGATTTTGACTTTGCGGTGTGGCAAAAAATCGAACAGCCGTCGGCACCGTATAAAATATATTTTGAGGGTGACGGCTTTGCTTTCAATGCTTACGGCCAACCGACCTCCGACCCTACTCCGCACGGAACTTTTATGCGCACGACCGCGTTTGCCGACCGGCATCCGAACGTGATTTATATGGCGCGCGCCTGCCAGTTTGTGCAAAATAAAAAGTGCGAGCAAAAATATTGGACTACCGCGCGTTTTGCGCCGGAAATCGTAGCGGCACAGGCCGATGCGGTCAAGCAAATTGTGAGCAATCATCCGGTTACCTTCGTCGGCTTTTCCGGCGGAGCGCAAATTGCCGGCCTGATTGCCGTAACGCATCCGGAAATTAAGGTGCAAAAAATTATCACTGTCGGCGGAAATTTGGACCATCCGGCATGGACTGCGTATCATCGCGTGCCGCCGCTTACGGATTCTGCCGATTTGAACGATTATCGTTCCGCGTTTGCGCAAATTCCGCAAGTTCATTATGTTGGCACCAAAGATACGATTATGCCGCCGGAGCTTAATCAAAATTTTGTGGCAGAAAGTGCCGAGATAGTGGTGGTTGAAGGTGCCGCGCACAACGCCGACTGGGATGAAATCCTGCCGCAAATCTGGAATGAAGATTGATTTTTATGAAATTGCCTCAATTTTAAGCTGAATTTCCAACCATTGTTCTTCTTTTTGCGCAATTGCCTCTTTATTGGCGGCCAGAGTGGTGGTCAGTTCGTCAAATTTTTGCGGGTCATCGGTATATAAATTCGGATTGCCGAGCGCAATTTCAATAGCCTTGTTTGCAGCTTCCAATTCGGCAATTTCCTTAGGCAGATTATCCGAGAGATATTGTTCCTTAAAACTTAGTTTCACGGTTTTATTGCGCTCTCTTACCTTAGGTTCTGCCTTGGCCGGAGCCTTTTTCGGTGTTTTCTCCGCCGGACGGTTTTTCAACTTATCCAACAGCTCGGTATAAGTACCGACGTGTTCATAAATTGTGCCGTCACCTTTCATATACAACAAAGAGGTGGCAACTTTATCCATAAAATCGCGGTCGTGGCTGACAATCAGTACCGTCCCTTCATACTCGTCAAGCACTTCCTGTAACAAATCGAGCGTATCCATATCCAAATCATTAGTCGGTTCATCCAAAACCAGCAAATTAGACGGTCGCGCCAATGCCACCGCCAACATCAGGCGATTTTTTTCACCGCCGGAAAGTGCCGCCACCGGACACTGCGCCTGCTCCGGCTTAAACAAGAAATCTTTTAAATAAGCCACCACATGGCGAAAATGGCCGCGCACCCAAATATGGTCGCCCTCATTACACAGAGTTTTCCATAGTGTTTTTTTGGGGTCGAGCGTAAGACGATTTTGATCAAAATATGCTTCTTCCAGATTTTTACCGATACGAATAAAACCTGAATCCGGCTCCAGACGCTTGGTCAAAAGTTTTACCAGAGTGGTTTTACCCGAGCCGTTCGGACCAACAATCCCGAGTTTATGCCCTTTGATGATACGGATAGAGAAGTCTTTAATCAGCTGACGCTCGCCGAAAGCTTTATAAACGTGCTTGGCCTCAATTACCATTTTAGAGCGCTGTTCGGCGGTTTCCACTTCCATATTGACCGAGCCCATCATCTTGATTTGTTCGCGCCGTTCTTGCCGCAATTGTTGCAAACGCCGCAGACGTCCCATATTGCGCTTGCGTCGTGCCGTAACGCCTTTATGCAGCCATTCGGTTTCTTCGGCAATTTTCTTGTTGAGTGCCTTTTGTTCGATAATTTCCTGATCGATAACCTGGTCTTCCCATTCCTCAAAATGCGCAAAACTCTTATTGTTGCGGCGCAAAATGCCCCTATCCAGCCAAAACGTGGTCTGCGATACATGACACAAAAAAGAGCGGTCGTGACTGATAACGATGACTGCACCGGCAAACTGTTTAATAATATCTTCCAGTTTTTCGATGGCTTCGATATCCAAATGGTTGGTCGGCTCATCAAGGAGCAGAATATCCGGTTCGTTGATTAATGCCTTGGCCAGAGCGGCTTTACGACATTCTCCGCCGGACGATTCCCGAGGGCTCTGCTTGTCACGGATATCAAAATATTCAATCAGCTTATCAGCACGGTAAATCTGATTTTTTTCGGTTGACGGCAACCCGCTTTCCACTACTTCGCGCAAGGTTTTGTAACTGCTCAAATCAGGCTCTTGCGGCATATAGCCGACCCGCATTCCCGGTTGCATAAAAAATTCGCCGTCATCGGCTTCTATTTCACCGGCAATAACTTTCAAGAGCGTCGATTTACCACAACCGTTGCGCCCGACCAGACATATTTTATCACCGCGGTTAATGTATAAATCAACCCCGAGAAAAAGCGGCTTCAGACCAAAACTCAAACGTGCCCCGCGCACTGTATATATCGGAGCTTCCACAACCATATTTTCAACCTTTCGGACTATATCTAAACCAAAATAAAAAATATTACAAGCAATTTATTTTTTTGCCTTGAAACATCTTTATTTTCGTATTATTGTAATGCAAAGTTATTTTGAAAGGTTATATTATGCAGAAAATATTGTTCAGCATTGCTTTTATTACGCTTTTGACGGCGCATAATTCATTTGCCGCCAGCGGTGATGTGGATTTGTTATCCGACGAAATGTTTTTAAGTGACAGCGAAACCGCGCAGACCGATGCCAATGTTGACGAGCCGGAAGAAGATGAAAAATCCGGCGGAATCTTCGGTTTTATGCGCCCGATTACCAAATTTTTCAGCGGAGGAAATTCCGATGATGAAGATAAAGAAGAGGAAGAAGATTTATTCGACAAGCTGACACGTTCTGCCGACTCAGGCAATCTCGAAAGCCAAATAGAACTGGCTTACTTGTATCTTTACGGAATAGACAACGTTAAACAAGATTTTGAAAAAGCCTTGCACTACTATACTTTAGCCGCAGAACAAAAAGACCCGATTGCTTTGAATAATCTGGGCAGTTTATACTTCAGCGGCATCGGCGCAAAAAGAGATATCGGTAAGGCTTTGGAATTGTTCCGCGAAGCCGCCGATTTGGGTAACGATAATGCTGCGCTCAATTTGGCATTTATCTATCTGACGGGCGGCAAAAAAAATGCGGAACGCAATAAAAGAGCCGTTGAGTTATTTGAGCAAGCGCAGAAAAAGAACAATATTGCCAAGTTTATGCTGGGTTATGCCTACTATAAAGGGTTTGTAGTGCCGCAAGATTATGAAAAAGCCTTCCAGTTGGTTAAGGCTGCGGCCGATTCCCCGGCGCAGATTGATGAAGCTCAGCTGATATTAGCAAGAATGTATGCTGACGGCAAAGGTACGGTGCAAAACTACCAAAACGCGCTCAACGCATATCGTGCGGCCGTATCACAAAATAATATGGAAGCGATTATGGAGTTGGCACAAATTTATACCAATGGTGTTATGTGCCCGAAAAACTTTGTGTTGGCTCACTCGCTGTTCAATATCGCCTCAGCCAAGAATATTCCGGGAGCGAAGGAAAAACGTGATGACCTCACGGCGGAAATGAAATTGGAAGAACTGACACAAGCTCAGGAAACTGCACAAAATTATCAAAGTACTCCGTCTGAGCTGACCACATACATCAGACAGACGTACGGTTCCAATGTCAGAAAATACATCGAAAATAATATATAAAAATAAGTAACATGAGTAGAAAAAGCAAAAAACTGTTACGCAAAATATTATCTTGGTCCGGATTATTCTTTTTCGGGCTGGCTGCTTTTATGATTTATCATCAGCTTTCCAAATATTCACTCGAGGAGATAAAACAAGCGGTGATAAACGTACCCAATCGCAATATTCTATTTGCCTGCATAGCTTCGTTATGCGGATATATAGCTTTATCTTCTTATGATTTTTTGGCGTTAAAATATATAAAGCACAAATTAGCGGCTTGGAAATGGATGTTTGCAGGTTTTCTGGGGTTTGCCATCAGCAACAACGCCGGACACGCCGTAGTTTCCGGAGGTGCGATACGTTATCGGCTGTATACGAGGTGGAGAGTTCCGGCCGGAGATATCGTCAAAATTGTGACTTTTTCCGGTTTTACCTATTTAATTGCCTGTTTCTTTCTGGTGATTATCGGAGTCATTTGTTCGCCGCAACACGTTTTAACCGCGATGTCTTCACGTTATGTTAATTGGGCGGTGTTGACGCTTTCGGTATGCGGATTATTATTTTATTTTTGGGGTTGTATGTTTTATAAAAAGCCGATTGTTATCAAAGAAATCGAATTTGATACCCCCTCGCCGCAAATGGCGTTGGCGCAAATGCTCATCGGAAGTGCCGATATTTTGATGGCATCGTTGGTGCTGTATTTTATTATGGAAAGCTATATAGATATTCCGTTTTTCACTTTTATCGGCGTATTTATTACGGCACAGTTGCTCGGCATATACAGTCAGGTTCCGGGCGGATTGGGAGTATTTGAGGTGGTGTTTACCAATTTGTTGCCGGAAGACTTGAACCAGGCCACATTATTTGCGATTTTGATTTTATACCGCATTATTTATTATTTGTTGCCGTTGATAATTTCAGGCATAGTACTGATAATATATGAGTTTTCGTTGCCCGACAGAAAAAATTATAAAAAAATCAAAAAATAATATTGACAACGGCACAGATACATTGTAATAATCTATTTGCTTTATGGCGGGGTAGCTCAGTTGGTTAGAGCAGCGGAATCATAATCCGCGTGTCGTTGGTTCGAATCCGACCCTCGCTACCAGATACAAAAAAGCCTCCCCTTACGGGAGGTTTTTTGTATCTGCGAGGTGGCGGATTTGAAGCAACGTAAAGACGGCGCAGCCGGATTGCGGGGGTTTGACGCCAAGCGAATAAGGCGTAAGCCGTTGAGCGCGAAGGAAACGCGCAGCGGAACAATCCGACCCTCGCTACCAGATACAAAAAAGCCTCCCCTTGTGGGAGGTTTTTTTGTATCTGCGAGGTGTCGGATTTGAAGCAACGGGAGCGCCGTGGCCGACATTCGGCTGGTTCGACAAGAAAATACACAATAATCATTAAGAAATAAGAAAATTGTTAATAAACACAATAAAAATCTTGCATTATAATAAGAAATATATTACATTGATTTTGTATTGAACAAATACATTGTATTAACTTTAATAATGAAAGGGTAAAAATATGCCAATACCTATTTGGGCTCTAAGATTTGGACGAAACAAAATTATAAAAAAAAGCATTTGCACCGACTGAGTTAAATGTAGGTGAAAATGAAGTTATTGAAGAAATGAAAAATCCTAATTCACCAATGCACAAAGATGTGTCAGAATGGGATGACTGGGATAGATATCGTGCAGAAAACTCGCCATCTTATAAATATAATTATTATTTGCAGCAACAAGTAGATCAATATAATAAAAATATTATAGAAAAACACTTGCAGGATTGGCGTGAACGTGATAAACTCAAGAAAAGATGGTAATATAAGGTAATAAAAATGCAGAAATTGATAACCGCAGCGAAGCATATATTGATTTTTATAGTATCTCTACTGATTATAACAGGATTTACGGTCGGTATTGTTTCTGCACTTATTTCTGTAATACCGGATGAAAACATTATTTCATTCTTCGGTATAGATAAAAAAGAATTTATAAAATATATTTCGGAAATATTTTCATGGGCTTTTATTGTTACATACCTATTTAAGAATAAAATTTCCAATAAGTTTTATTTTATTCTGATTTATTTGATTATGTGCACACTTTTCTTGTTTTTGCCCATGTTGTTTAATTAAATTCTCTTGATAAAAAAGGCACATTTTTACACATCATTGCCTGTGGATGATGCATTTTATAACGATTAAATCTTCATGGCTATACGCCGACAATAAAAAACTCCCGAGAATAAAAACATCTCGGGAGTTTCTTGTTTTTAGTCAGAAAGGAATTATTCGGCTTCCGTCATTTCCGGAGCGGCGTTACCTTCCGCTTCCAACAGAGCCTTTTGCTTTTGTGCATTGGCTTCTGCTTCCTGACGACGCATTTCCAAAATTTCCTTATCGTTCTGCGCCGCAACTTTTCTGAGCGAACGCAAAACGCTACCCGTACCTGCCGGAATTAAACGACCGACGATTACGTTTTCTTTAAGGCCGGTCAAGGTATCAACTTTACCTTCAACCGCAGCTTCGGTCAAAACGCGGGTTGTTTCTTGGAAGGATGCGGCCGAAATAAACGACTTGGTCTGCAAGCTGGCTTTGGTAATACCCAAAAGAATATCATCAGCTTTGGCCGGCTCGCCGCCCTCAGCGATAATCTTTTGATTTTCGGCTTCAAACACATCGCGGTCAACCTGTTCGCCCACCAGGAAAGTGGTACTGCCGGCGTCGGTAATTTCTACCTTCTTCAGCATTTGCGAAACAATTACTTCAATGTGTTTATCGTTAATTGCCACACCTTGCAGACGATAAACAGCCTGAACTTCCTGAACCAGATATTCGGCCAGTTTTTCCACGCCCAACACACGCAAAATATCGTGCGGAGCCGGTGTACCGTCAACCAACAAATCGCCCTTCTTTACCTTATCGCCGTCTTGAACCACCAAACGACGTCCCTTCGGGATAAGATATTCGATTTCACGGCCTTCGTTTTCTTCGTCAATGACTTTAATGCGTTGTTTAGCCTTATAGTCTTTGCCGTATTCAACAATACCGTCAATATCGGAGATAATCGCCGGATCCTTCGGACGACGAGCTTCAAACAGCTCGGCCACGCGCGGCAAACCACCGGTAATATCTTTTGTTTTGGTACTTTCTCTCGGAATACGGGCAATAACGTCACCAACATGAACTTCGGTATCTTTATCAACGTTCAAAACCGCATCCGGCGACAGATAATAACGAACTTCCTTGCCGGAATCGTAAGTTACATGCTTGCCCTTGCTGTTTTTGAGCATAACGCTCGGTTTCAAGCCCGAATATGCACCCGAACCGGATTGCCAATCGATAACCGTCTTAGAGCTGATACCGGTTGTTTCATCCATGGTTTCTTTAACCGAAACGTTCGGAATCAAGTCAACCAGCTCGGCCTTACCGGCTTTTTCGGAAATAATCGGCGTCATGAACGGGTCCCACTCGGCAACTTTTCTACCCTTCTCCACTTCGGTACCTTCGGCAACCAAAATCTTGGCGCCGTACGGAACATGGTGGCGGGATTTTTCGCGGCCCTGCTTATCTTGAATAACGATATCGCAGTTACGCGACAAGATAATCAGATTACCTTCCGAATTTTCAACCGTATGCGTATTTTCCAATTTCAAAATACCGGAGAACGGTACTTCAATCATCGATTGTTCGGCCGACTTGGAGGCGGCACCGCCGATGTGGAACGTACGCAGGGTCAATTGGGTACCCGGTTCGCCGATGGATTGAGCGGCAATAACACCGACAGCTTCGCCGATGCTGACCGGATTACCTCTGGCCAAATCACGACCGTAGCAGGCAGCGCAAACACCGTGTTCGCTTTCGCAGGTCAATACCGAACGGATTTTAACCTGTTCAACGCCGGCTTTTTCAACCTTCTCAACGTCGGCTTCGTCAATCAATTTGCCCTTAACCACCAAAACTTCGCCGGTTTCCGGATTCAAGATATCTTCTTGTGCCGTACGGCCCAAAATACGCTCGCCGATGGTGGCGATAACCTGACCGCTGTCAACTACCGGACGTACGATAATGCCGCGCTCGGTACCGCAATCGGTTTCGGTAATAACCACGTCTTGGCCGACGTCAACCAAACGACGGGTCAGATAACCGGCGTTTGCCGTCTTCAAAGCGGTATCGGCCAAACCTTTACGCGCACCGTGGGTTGAGTTAAAGTATTCCGACACCGTCAAACCTTCTTTAAAGTTAGAGATAATCGGTTGTTCAATAATTTCGCCTGACGGTTTTGCCATCAAACCGCGCATACCAGCCAATTGGCGCATTTGTGCCGCACTACCGCGGGCGCCGGAATCGGCCATCATAAACACGGAGTTATATGAACCGTTGACCGGTTTTGAAATGTTTTCCATCATCGCGTTGGCGACTTTATCGGTATAAGATGCCCAAATATCAACGACTTTGTTGTATTTTTCGCCTTTGGTAATCAAACCGTTTTGATATTGCTGTTCAAATTCTGCCACCTGAGCGGAAGCTTCGGCAATCATTTCCTGCTTTTTAGCCGGAACAATCAAATCGTCCTTACCGAACGAAATACCGGACAAGCAAGCGTATCTATAACCCAAGCCCATAATGGCATCGGCCATGATACAGGTTTCTTTACCGCCGCAAACACGATATACTTCGTCAATAATCTGCGAAATTTGTTTCTTTTTAACCAAACGATTCACCAGCGAGAACGGAACGCCCTCTTTCTTCGGCAAAATGTCGGAAACGATGATACGTCCCGGAGTGGTTGCCACAATACCTTTGGTAAATTTGCCGTCATCGCCGACATATTCCATACGGCATTTGATTTTAGCGTGCAAATCAACCGCTTTGGCATTCAAAGCCAACATACATTCTTCCGGACTGGAATAAATACTGCCTTCACCTGTCATCCCGTCCATTTCATACGTCAGATAATAAATACCCAACACCATATCTTGCGACGGCACGATAATCGGCTTACCCGAAGCCGGAGACAAAACGTTGTTTGAAGACATCATTAATACGCGCGCTTCCAGTTGTGCTTCAATTGAAAGCGGAACGTGTACTGCCATTTGGTCACCATCGAAGTCGGCGTTAAATGCGGTACAAGCCAGCGGATGCAAGTGAATTGCCTTACCTTCAACCAATACCGGTTCATAAGCCTGAATACCCAGACGGTGCAAGGTCGGAGCACGGTTCAACAATACCGGGTGCTCGCGGATAACTTCTTCCAGAATATCCCAAACTTCCGGACGCTCCTTTTCTACCATACGTTTTGCCGCCTTAATGGTGGTGGCGTGGCCGTAAAGTTCCAATTTGGCATATACGAACGGCTTAAACAATTCCAAAGCCATTTTCTTCGGCAAGCCGCATTGGTGCATTTTGAGTTCCGGACCGACGGTAATAACCGAACGACCGGAATAGTCAACACGCTTACCCAAAAGGTTTTGACGGAAACGTCCCTGCTTACCTTTCAGCATATCGGCCAAAGATTTAAGCGGGCGCTTGTTGGTGCCGGTAATGGCACGACCGCGACGGCCGTTATCAAACAAAGCATCAACTGATTCTTGCAACATACGTTTTTCGTTGCGGACAATAATGTCCGGAGCGTGCAATTCAATCAGGCGTTTCAAACGATTGTTGCGGTTAATCACACGACGATACAAATCGTTCAAATCAGAAGTGGCAAAACGGCCGCCGTCCAGCGGAACGAGCGGACGCAAATCAGGCGGAATAACCGGCAATACGGTCAGAATCATCCACTCCGGTTTAGCGTTGGAGTGAATAAATGCTTCCACCAATTTCAGGCGTTTAACCAACTTTTTGCGTTTGGCTTCGGAAGTTGTTTCCTGCAGTTCCAAACGCATGGCATCACGTTCTGTTTCCAAATCAATATTGGAAAGGATTTCACGCAATGCTTCGGCGCCGATACCGGCTCTGAACGAATCTTCGCCGTATTTATCAATGGCATCCTGATATTCTTCTTCCGTCATCAACTGATTTATCTGCAAATCGGTCAACCCCGGTTCAATCACAATATAGTTTTCAAAATACAATACGCGTTCCAAAGATTTTTCCGAAATATCGGTCAAAGTGGAAATACGCGACGGCAATGATTTCAAAAACCAAATGTGTGCCACCGGTGCCGCCAATTCGATATGTCCCATTCTTTCGCGGCGAACTTTGGAAAGCGTAACTTCCACACCGCACTTCTCGCAGACAATACCGCGGCTCTTCATGCGTTTATATTTACCGCACAAGCACTCGTAATCCTTAACCGGACCGAAAATGCGTGCACAGAACAAACCGTCTTTTTCCGGCTTAAACGTACGATAGTTAATGGTTTCCGGCTTTTTAACCTCACCATAAGACCACGAACGAATCTGTTCCGGAGAAGCAATCGAGATTTTAATTGCCTCAAAACTGTCAGCCGCCAATTGTTGCTGATCCATTACATTTACTAATTCATTACTCATTCTCTAAACTCCTCCGAATTATGCGTCATCTTCGTTTAACATTTCAACATTTAAGCACAAAGACTTGATTTCTTTGACCAATACGTTGAATGATTCCGGAATACCGGTATTAAAGCTGTCTTCGCCGGCAACAATGGCGTCATAAACTCTGGTTCTGCCGTCAACGTCATCGGATTTAATGGTAAGCATTTCTTGCAACGTATAAGCCGCACCGTAGGCTTGCAGTGCCCACACTTCCATTTCGCCGAAACGTTGGCCGCCGAATTGAGCCTTACCGCCCAAAGGTTGCTGTGTAACCAAACCGTAAGGACCGACCGAACGTGCGTGCATTTTTTCATCAA
This sequence comes from Pseudomonadota bacterium, assembly GCA_918234285.1. Lineage (GTDB taxonomy): Bacteria > Pseudomonadota > Alphaproteobacteria > RF32 > CAG-239 > RUG410. Next base: position 24,513 of record CAKJXZ020000044.1, read on the forward strand.
CAATGTGGTGAAGTTTAATCATATACATAACGCCGACCGTGACTTTGCGGTCAATTTTTTCACCGGTACGACCGTCATACAGGTCAATCTGACCGGAAACCGGCAAACCGGCCATAGTCAGCATACTGTTGATATCGTCGCCGGTTGCACCGTCGAATACCGGAGTTGCCATCGGAATACCGTTTTTCAAGTTGGAAATCATTTCCATCTTTTCATCTTCGGTCAAAGTAGCAACTTCTTTCTTATATTGCTTTTCGCCATAAATTTCTTTCAGGCGCTTATTCAGTTCTTCGGCCGTTTTTTCGCCGCGCTTATATTGTTCGCACATTTCGTTGAGCTGTGCGCCCAATTCTTTAGCGGCCCAACCGAGGTGAGTTTCCAAAATTTGGCCCACGTTCATACGCGAAGGCACGCCGAGCGGGTTCAACACCACATCAACCGGAGTACCGTCTTCGGTATACGGCATATCCGCCAACGGCAATACGCGCGAAACCGTACCTTTGTTACCGTGACGACCGGCCATCTTATCACCGGTTTGCATTTTTCTCTTGGTGGCAATAAATACCTTAACCAGTTTCAAAACGCCCGGCAACAAATCATCACCGCGTTGAACCTTGGCAACTTTGTCGTCATAATGAGCCTTAATATCGGCCATACGAGCATCAAATGCACCGTTAAATTCCTCTATTCTGCCCATAATGTCTTCGTTTTTAACCACGATTTCTTTCCATTTGGCAACCGGAAATTCCGCCAGTTTTTCGGCAGTGATTTTTTCGTTTTTCTTAAATCCTTTCGGGCCGTCGACCACAGTCTGACCAACCAGCATTTTTTCCAAACGAGCCTGATAGTTGCGACGAATAATTGCCATTTCATCATCACGGTCTTTGGCCAAAGCGGAAATTTCTTCCTGTTCGATAGCCAGAGCGCGCTCGTCTTTTTCCACGCCGCGGCGCGAGAAAATACGAACATCAACCACAATACCGTCGACACCCGGCTGAGCGCGTAACGAAGTATCGCGAACATCGCTGGCCTTCTCGCCGAAAATGGCGCGTAAGAGTTTTTCTTCCGGAGTTACCGGAGACTCGCCCTTCGGTGTAACCTTACCGACCAAAATATCGCCGGCTTTAACGTGAGCGCCGACATAAACGATACCGGCTTCATCGAGGTTGCGCAACGCATCTTCGCTGACATTCGGAATATCGCGGGTAATTTCTTCCTGACCGAGTTTGGTATCGCGTGCCATAACTTCAAATTCTTCAATGTGCAGCGAAGTCAAAACATCGTCACGGGAAATACGTTCCGAAAGCAAAATAGCATCTTCGTAGTTCAAACCGTTCCACGGCATAAAGGCCACCAACAGGTTTTTACCCAAAGCAAGTTCGCCCAAATTGGTACACGGACCGTCGGCAATAATATCGCCCTTCTTAATATGGTCACCGACTTTTACCAGCGGAACCTGGTTAATGCAGGTATTTTGGTTGGAACGACGGAACTTGGACAGTTTATAAATTTCAACACCGGCATCGCGAACTTCATCGCCGTCGGTACGAATAACGATACGATTGGCATCAACCGCATCAACCACACCGTCATATTTAGCTACCAAAGTAGCGCCGGAATCTTTTGCCACCGTTGCTTCAATACCGGTACCGACCAGCGGTGCTTCCGAACGAAGCAAAGGCACACCTTGACGTTGCATGTTTGAACCCATCAACGCGCGGTTGGCGTCGTCGTTTTCCAAGAACGGAATCAAAGCGGCTGCTACCGAAACCAACTGTTTCGGCGAAACGTCAATGTAATCGATTTCTTCCGGTTTATGAAACTCAACTTCGCCGGCGCAACGGCAGGTAATCAAATCATTAACGAAATGACCTTTGTCATCAACCTTGGCGTTGGCTTCGGCAATAATGATTTTTTTATCTTCGCCGGTTACCGGATCTTTATAGGTTCTGCTCTCGTCATCTGCCGACAAATATTTCACTTCGTCGGTTACTTTACCGTTTACTACGCGGCGATACGGGCATTCGATAAAGCCGTATTTATTCACGCGCGCGTATGTACATAAAGAGTTAATCAAACCGATGTTCGGACCTTCCGGTGATTCAATCGGGCAGATACGTCCGTAGTGTGTCGGGTGTACGTCGCGGACTTCAAAGCCGGCACGGTCACGGCTCAAGCCGCCCGGGCCCAAAGCTGACAAACGACGCTTATGCGTAATTTCCGACAACGGGTTGTTCTGGTCCATAAATTGCGACAATTGCGAAGAACCGAAGAACTCGCGAATAACCGAGGCAATCGGCTTGGCATTGATTAAATCTTGCGGCTTAACGTTGTTCAAAACTTCGGCACTCATCTTTTCTTTAATGGCGCGTTCCATTCTGAGCAAGCCCATACGATATTGGTTTTCCATCAATTCGCCGACCGAACGCACACGACGATTGCCGAGGTGGTCAATATCATCGACCTGACCTCTGCCGTCACGAATTTCAACCAGCTTCTTAACAATCAACAAAATATCTTCTTTGCGCAGAACACGCAAAGTATCCGGAGCTTCGCTGAACGGAATGTTCAATGAGGCGTTCATCTTAACACGGCCCACAGCGGACAAATCATAGCGCTCGGAATCAAAGAACTGCTGCTTGAAAGAGGCATCCGCCGCCTCCAAAGTTGCCGGTTCGCCCGGACGCATAACGCGATAAATATCAAACAATGCTTCCTGACGATTGCTATTCTTATCAGCAGCCAAAGTATTACGGATATACGGACCGACATTCAAACCGTCGATATACAGAGTATCAACTTCTTTGATTTTATTTTCTGCCAGTTTATCCAGTAATTCTTCATTGATTTCATCACCGGCTTCGGCTAAAACTTCGCCGTTTTTGGTAACAATGTTTTTGGCCAGGAACTTGCCGTACATTTGTTCCTTACCCACTTTGAAGAATTCCAAGCCTTCGTCAGCCAATTTCTGCGCGCTTCTCGGCGTCAGTTTTTTGCCGGCTTCCCATACTTCTTCACCGGTAGCGGCATTAACGAGCGCAAAGTCAAACTTAACGCCTTTCATACGCTTCGGCTCAAACTTCATTTTCCATGCTTTTTTATCAGCCAGATAGGTTTCGGTATCATAGAAGTAATTTAAGATTTCTTCTTTATCCATACCCTTGATGTCTTCAAGCGCAATTTCCTTACCTTCTTTGGCGGCTTTGGCGATTTTTTCTTCGGTTTCTTTCGAATACAAAGAATAGAAAATCGAAGTTACCGGCAATTTGCGGCGACGATCAATACGTGCATAAATCAAATCTTTGGCATCAAACTCAAAATCAAGCCACGAACCGCGATACGGAATAATGCGGGCCGAGAACAATTTTTTACCCGAAGATACGTTTTTGCCGCCGTCGCTGTCAAAGAACACGCCCGGAGAACGGTGCATCTGCGAAACCACCACGCGCTCGGTACCGTTGAAAATAAACGTACCTTTTTCGGTCATCAACGGAATATCGCCCATATAAACTTCCTGTTCCTTCACATCATGAATAGAACGGGAGCCGGTGGCCTCATCTACATCAAACACAACTAAACGCAGCGTAGCCTTAATCGGTGCGGCATAAGTCATATCACGACGAATGCACTCTTCTTCGTCGTATTTCGGCTTATCCAAAACATAACCGACGAATTCAAGCTCACCGTTGCCGGCGTAATCGCTAATCGGAAAGATTGATTTGAACACCTCTTCCAACCCAAATTCACAGTGGTCGCCGTTGGTGTCTACGTTGTTAATAAAACCGGAATATGAACCGGTCTGTACATCAATTAAATTCGGCATATCCATAACGGCATCGATTCGGCCGAAATTTTTTCTTACACGCTTTTTGCCCGTATAAGAGTCACTCATGTATTTTTCCCTTCTAAAATATTGATTCTGCGACAATTCTTTTGAAAAAAATTCAATCCCGTCAACAGAAGGTTAAAACTTCAAAACTGTTGATAAAGAATAAGACCAAACCCTCGGTAAAATCTGACCTCTCAGCCTTATTCGCCAAATAATAAAAGCATGGATTTTTACATCGCATATTAAACTGCGCGGAGTATATATTTTTTTTTATTTTTTTGCAAGTATTTTTATTTAAAAATAAAACTTTTTTTGTAAGTTGTCATAAACCGAGAGGTACAATGCCGACTGCATATAGTCTGCCGATATACAAAACACTTGACATAAATAGGAAAATGCAGTAAATTTGCGGAAAGAACATGGTATTTATTGGCAAAAAAGATGAATATTAAACAAAGAATTAAAAATATCGGGCTGTCTCTCTTACTTAGCGCCTCTCCTTTGGCATCGAGTGCTCAAACCGAGGCAAAATCAGTCAATGAGAGTAGCAATAAAGAAACAGTCATCAATCCGAAAGAGCGTGATAGAGAACTGGAACTTGTTTTAGGGAATAAGGCACGTTACAACCGCAAGAACAAAAAGTATACATATATTCCTTTATCAAAAGACGATTTTTTAAATATGGCTCAGAGGGCCGTGGAAATATTGCAAAACACTACTGAGAAAAACGATCTCTGCGATAAATTATGTTCGTTTTACGAGAATATCAAAGACAAAGAAATTGACTTAGATGATCCTGTAATCCGCAAGACATTTTTAGCGTATAAAAAAATTGTAAAAACAGGCAAATTATCGGCCGACAGCAGGAGCGGAATCTATGATGAACAATCTTATCTTTTGGGTATAGATGCCAAATCTTTTCATAAATTAACTAAAACCGCTTCCAATAATGTGCGAAACTTTTGCGAGCAAATATATAGCAGCGACGTATTTAAAATGATTAACAACAAAGATGCTCCCGAAGCCGAAAAAATCGCAGAACAACTCTTAAAAGAAAAATTAGAAGCCTACAATATAGCTGCTCAAGACACCAGTTTCAGCTATAATGCTTTAATATCAGCCGTTTATCTGTGTGATCTTGATAATGAGTTTAATAATTGGAATTTGCAATTATCGATAAATTCCAATCAATTTGACGCAACCAAGGGAGTGTATTGTCCGTTAGCGATTGTTAAGGCGCATGAACTAGGACATATTATGCAAATTATGCCGGGGGCCCAAAAAGATTATAGTGAAAGATTGGCTGAATTGGCGCCGACACTGGATATGATTGATATGTTGGATAAAGTATATAAAAAAATCCATAACATACCTTTAGAAGAAGAAGTCGATTATTCCTTTGCCTCAACGAAAGTAGATTTCGGAAAAATTGCCAACACTTTTCGTAATATTAAAAAAGAAAAAAATCTGCGCAGTTACGAAGATGTTTTGTTAACGCCGGAAGCCAATAAAGCCATCAACAAATTTGTCACACAAAAAATAGCTATGAATAATTTATCAAAATCAATCAGCGATAATCTTATGCAAAAATAACCGGTCTTATCGCCATATCGTTTCCGTGAAACGATTGGATCCTTCACGACGACACTGACGTGTCCGTTCAGGATGACGCCAGGAATTTCGAGCCCTCAAGGATACCAATAAAAAATCCCTCCACATAGGGAGGGTGTTGTTATGCAATATTATTTTTGCTTGCCGACAAAACTGCGTTTTGTGAAGAAGACTAGCTACGGCGTAAACCGCCTCCGCCGCCCCTGCGCTCATCGCCTAAAGGCGACCGGCACACTCCCGTGTGCCTTTCGCTGGTGGTCGAACTTCCTTTTGGAAGCCCGAGCCCTCAAGGATACC
>CAKJXZ020000045.1:0-5321 GCA_918234285.1 Pseudomonadota bacterium
TCGCAATGCAAATTTCCTTAAATTAAGTATATATTGTGTTAGTTAGAATAATATCATAACAATTTGAAATTAAGCCGTTGATAGCACCTAATTTCCGGCGAGTCAAGAAAAATCATAAATTTTGCTTGCTTTATAGAAAATTTTCGTCTAGTATAGCGGGTATCAATCTATTATGAAGATATAATTGGAAATTGGTTCTTTGTGCAAACAAAGAATACATATATCAGTAATCATTTAACAACTTAATGCAAACCGGAGAGAACCTCCGCTCGTTAAAGTCGAGAAAATTTCGCGTATGGAAAATAAGCGTAAGGAATCTTTTGGAATTATCGATTTTATTAAGGAGCCTGAAGTAAAGTTATGCTTCTTTGTCGTGTGTCTTCTCTTAGCAGTATTCGTGATGGCTTGTATTCATGTGTCTGATATTGCCTATCAGCAGAAAAAGCTTATGATAGCAGTACTGGGTACCTGTACCATTACTGGGTGTGTTGTTGTATTGCTAATCATTGGTAATTTATGCTGTGAATCTAGTGAAACTAGCCATAATAATTGTGGTTGTAGTACCGAGTATTCCTTTACAAGACAGAATCCAAGCTGTCCTGAAGATGAAGAATATTATAGGCATTTTGGCGAGTTGTGGCGTTTCTTTTTGGACCGTCACCCAGAGTATAGTCATACCTACGTTGAAGATCTTGATGAGCGAGGTAAACGTGCTTTTGATGAAGTAAGTAAGCATTATTATACATACTTACATCCCTTTGAAAGAAGAAATTGGTGCCAACGCGCTTCTATTGGTGCGTCAGGTTTGGCATAAACTTCTATCTTAGCAAATGATTTAAAATCCGCTTCAGGCTAACAACCTCAAGCGGATTTTTTTATAAAAAAACTCTTGCATTTGCGAAAATTTTCGTCTAATATCGTGTTTAACAATCAAATTATGAAGATATAATTGGAAATTGGTTCTTTGTGCAAACAAAGAATACATATATATCAGTAATCATTTAACAACTTAATGCAAGCCGGAGAGAACCTCTGCTCGTTAAAGTCGAGAAACAACTGCATTATGAGACGTAAAATCGTTGACATCTACAAAGCGTTACGCCATTTCAACGTAACGGCTGGTGAAGTGCGAGACATTGCCGAAGGCTATCGCTACTGGATTAACAATCCTTTCGAGAGCAGACCGCCTTTCAACACGGTTTACTTTATTGATGGCAAGCTGTATTCAATGCCGTATCCTGACGGTCTCTTAAAAGATCAATTTGTCGGCATCGAGATTGAAGGTATTGTCTATCTGAATCAATACATTTGCGGTGTTACGCAAGATGTATTGGGAACGAGTACCGCAACTATCAAAAATCGTCTTGCCAAGAAGTTTGAAGCGCTCAACCAATTTAAGTTGAGATTGCCAACTCGCTATGAAGCCAAAGTTTTGGCAGAAAAGACGGAAGGTAACACGAAATTGGATGGAGCTGTTTTCAACAAGTTTGGTGATGTGTGGATTACGCCTAATCCTGACCATCCGGAAAGGACTTTTGCAACAGTCAGAGAGCATGGTGCCCGTCCGCATCAGCCGTCTGAGAATACACGGGCAACCTTGTATCTGGTGACTGATCCTGATGATGGACAAATCTTCTATGGAGAGGTTGACGAGTACGGCGTTCCGACACCTGAAACGCAAGAGCTCTATACCAAACTTGGTTGGTCAAACATTAAAACGTTATAGCTATGGAAGTAATTGGATTATTTGTTGTTCTCCTTGTTGTCACTGTTGGCGGTGGTACTCTTGTCGGCTCGTTTTTTAACTGGCTCGGAGAGCACAACGCCAAACGAGACATCAGGAAACACGACGAAGAGGTAGCGCGCAAAATGCGAGGAGAAATTAATAACTCTAAAATTTCAAGCGTATGATTTCGACAATGAAAGAAGCCTTGCTGTATCTGGTTCAGAAACAGCAAGGCAACTTGGCCGAGGCACAATCTCAGATTGAGCCGGAATTGCTGGAAAAGTTCAGAATCTTAGGGTATATCCGCTGTGGCAAGGATAAATGGCAAATCACTTCTGATGGAGTGAAACAGTCATTGTTCTACCGCGAGCCGACACCCGAAGAACGCGAACAAGGCCTGCAAATGCATAAGTTAGGTATTCAATAAAATTTTAAGTGCTTATGGAATACAGTTTTACGGAAGTCTATGTAGAGCCTTGCGCCGGAGCGGATTTGTCAGCAATGGTGCGAGAGATGTGCGCATTAAGCAAAAAAATAGAACTGCCGGTAATAACGAAGTTTAACGGCCATGAGATTACCGTTACGCCGGATACCGACGTTAGTAGTGCTATAAATGCGTACTTCTTGGCTAAATCCAAAAAGCGAAGAAAGAAACGTAAATAAATGAACTGATTAAAAAATCCCCCGTCGCTTAACCGCCACGAGGGATTTTTTTTGTTTGACTCTGATACATTTTTTCTTTAAGGTGGCGGTTAGAAAATCTATAATTATAACAGCGAATTATTAACGTAAAACAACATAATTATGAAAGAAATGGCATTTATGGCGGCTACTGCAATTTTATTTGTTGCTGTTGCCGCGGTGGCTTTGTTCGTATGGCATTCGTGGTATTTATACTGCGGTGCGGTTCTTATCGGTTATGTAGCATTAACGCTCTTGACCGTTCTTCTGAAACGTTCGGCGAATACCGGATGTCGCCATTGGCAACAGCACATTCACGACAAATCTTGCTTTTACAATCGTATTGCGATTTGTTTTGAGGCTCTCGGAGTGATGAACGCTCTTTTATTGGTTGTCGCACAGACTACAATAGATGCGCGTGCATGGCTTATGGCGGCAAATCTGATTGTTGCAAATTTCTTCCTGATATTCGCAATATGGTGTTGCGAGGGTAAGGATTGGAAATTTTGGCTTCCGAAAGCACTTTTTGGATAACTTTAATATTTGATTATATGCTTGAGAAAATTAAAGAGCGTGTTAAGGCGTGGAAACGCTTATATACGCAAGACTGTCAAAAATGTGATGAGAATTCGTCTTGGTACGACATTCTGATGGATCTGGAATACTATCGCAATGATAAATTCCTCCCGTTTAGCAAAACCCCAATGCTTCCTGGTAATCAAAAATTGTCTGCGGCATTTGAAACTATCGGCACGTTTTCAGAAAAGGAAAAAGAGTTTTTGGAAACTTTGCCAGGGTATCATGCGGTCAGAATGTGCTTAAAGCATGATGACTATGAGGAGTATTTCAGGGTGAAGCTCGATGACGCTGAAGACTGTGAGCTGGTTTGTATGTGTCGTGACAAGAAGGTTGATGTTCCGATTAGGGAATATACAATCGTTACCGGCAGACAAGATCTGTGGGGTTTGGAAGTCTATATTTTCAGATATTCTTTCAGACTGGATTGTCGCGACAAATTCTGTCGGCACGGAATTATCCGCTTTGCCAAAGAAGCACCCGCCGATTACGTTGAGCCGGAATACGCCGATGACGACTTGCCGTTCTGATGCGAATGATTGTTAAACTCTAAACATAAACGCGTATGAAAAAGAACTGTAAAATGCCGCAAGGCAAGAAAGCCTATACGGCAGAAGAAGTAAAAGCCATGGGCTTTTCTGTTGAAGAGCCGAAAAGGTTACGCTCTTTCAAGAGCAGTCCTTATTACAGATGTAGTAACTCTTAAATGCAAAAGCGTATGAAAAAGTTAGTCTTTATGTTACTTGCCGCGCTCAGCGTAGCATTAACAAGTTGCTCGTGGTTCGACAGTGAACCGATTGAGCCGAAAATCATCGGTACTGGCAATCTACAATATGAGGCTAAAAGCGGCACGTGGTTTGTTGTTGTTGACTCAACTCAATATACCGTTGCCCAAACACAGAGTTTTGAGCCGGTTGAGGAAATGCTGGTGACGATATTTACCTCACCGCGCAAGACCGGAGTGCAAGCTGTTATCGGCCATCAGTCAGTTGAGCAAATTGAGGATTTGTATCACAGAAATTATACAGTTTTGATTGTTCTTGCAGTCATACTCCTCGGCCTTGTACTGGTGAGTACTCACGAAAATGCAAAAAGAAAGTCTACTGAAGTTCCTGTTGTAAATGCTGATGTTTGAAATCAAAATCTCCCCCGCCGCCTAACCGCCGCGAGGGATTTTTTTTATTTGACTCTGATATATTTTTTCTTTAAGGTGGCGGTTAGGAAATCTATAATTGTAACAATGAATTATTAACTTAAAAACATAAAAGCGTATGGAAAATTATTATTTATTGGTAGCCATTTGTTGCCTTTTACCGTTTATTATCGGTGGCATCATTTTTGGTTCAAAAGACAAAAAAATGGAGCAATCCCCGAAACTCAGGATGTCCTCTGCACAGGTAAGTCAAAAACCGGAAGACCTGATGTTTTGTGAGTATCGCTCAGACGTAATTGGTAATCACTTACTGCAGAAACTGAAAAAGCACTATGATGACGATGCGTGGTTTTTGGAGGCGACACCTCAACTGATGCATGATGGCGATTGTTTGGCATATATCAATGACTATCTAAATTTAAAAATCAGGTTCTGGGAAAATATTCAGAAACTCGGAATACATGCGGATAGAGATGAACATTTTCAAAGGCTTGTATTCAGTGTTTATCCACCAAAGTATGGATGGGTGCATAATTGGCATGCTAATTTTTTACCTTCTGATTTTTTTAACGAAAGTGATTGTAAGTATGACTATACGTATGTTCCTGAGCACGTTCCTGCGTACGCTCGACACTACGTAAAACCCTTAAAGCCGTGGTTGCCCTATGAGGATATCCTCTACTTACCTCTTGATTATGGCAGAAGATATGAGCTGTTACCAGATATTTTATTTGTTATAAAAACAGATAATAGGTTTCTTCAACTGAGAAATGCCTATAAATATGCACGATATGAACAAAGTGTCATTGATACATTTAAAAACTCCCCCACCGCTTAACCGCCGCGAGGGATTTTTTTATTATTGTCATACCTCGCACGATGCGGTGTATTCGTGCGTCAAGGTATCTCGACTTTTGGCACGCTAGTGCCACTTCCGAATCATATAAAATAAAGTGCTGCGCAAAGACCAGATTCCTTGACGAAGTGATGCTCCGCACACTTCGAGGAATGACATTATCTTTCTTACACCGCATAGTGCGAGACATGACATTGGAGATTTTTTTTGTTTGACTCTGATATATTTTTTCTTTAAGGTGCCAGTTAGAAAATCTATAATTGTAACAATGAATTATTAACTAAATAAAATATTATTGCGTATGGAAAAGACTTCTTTAGCTAAGTACA
>CAKJXZ020000046.1:0-7377 GCA_918234285.1 Pseudomonadota bacterium
CCGGCGGCGAGAAAAAAGAAAAGACTTCTCTATACAACGTAGACGGGGTATTTCATATCGTACAAGACAGGAAAGATTATATTCTTACCAATTTGCCGGACGGGTTTGTGATCAAAGGCAATTTGGATTTAAGCCGTAAAGGTTTAACCGAGTTGCCGGATTTATCCAAGGTTATTGTTGAAGGGGATTTTAGATGCGACGATAACTGGTTGACCACCCTACAAGGCGCGCCGAAGGAAGTTGGCGGATGTTTTGTTTGTAACGACAATCAACTGACCACCCTACAAGGTGCGTCGCAGGAAGTCGGCGGAGATTTTATATGCTACAAAAATAAACTGACCACCCTACAGGGATCGCCGCGAAAAGTCGGCGGAGATTTTCGTTGCGGTTATAATCAACTGACTTCCTTAGAGGGAGCGCCACAAAAAGTCGGCGGGGGTTTTGCTTGTCGCGCCAATAAGAATTTATCTTCCTTGGCAGGATTACCTAAGATGTCGAAAGTTAAAGAAATAGATTGCGATGAGGCATTAAAAGAAAAATACAATTGTTCGAAGTCAGAATATGGCGATATTTACTATAAGGATTTGATTGAAAGTGCAAAATACCAAAGCGAGTTATCCGCCCGTAAAATCCGCCAGAAAAAGCATGAAGAAAAAGAGCAAAAAGCGGCCAAATTTAAATCCGGCTATGCGGCATTTAAAAAACAGAAACAGACAAAAGAACGCGAGGAGTAATGGCGATGGCGGAATTAAACGATAAATTTGAGTTTAGACAAGACGGAAAGACATACAGCCTTTATGACTTGCCTGACGGTTTCGTAATCAAAGGTGATTTGCATCTGGAAAAGAAAGGTCTGACCGAACTGCCGGATTTGTCGCAAGTTACGATTGATGGTAATTTTTGGTGCAATGACAATCAACTGACTTCTTTAGAGGGAGCGCCGCGCGTGATTAAAGGTATATTTGATTGCAACCACAATAATCTGACCTCGCTTGAGGGGGCACCTCAGATAGTCGGCGGAGGTTTTTGTTGCGGCTTTAATCAACTGACATCGTTACAAGGCATAACACCAAAAATATCCGGCGATATTTTTTGCGATGTAAAAGCCGTTGAAAAATACGGTTTTCTCCGCGGCTATCTGGAACCTAAGGAACTTTACGACAATCAGATATTTCAGCAAGAGCCAGTTAAGAAAAAGTGTCGGGAGATGATTACAAAAATACTCAAACGCAAGGAGCGTGAGGCTAAAGATGCCGAGTGGCATAAAAAGCATAAGGCCGGGTATGCGGCCTTCAAAAAGAAGTTTAAACCGGGCGGACGTGAGGATTAAGCTGATGGATAAATACTTGGAATTTGAGCAAGACGGGATAAAATATAACCTCTACGACATGCCGGATGATTTCGTAATTAAAGGCGATTTGCTTTTGAGATTTAAGTGTTTGGAAGAATTACCCGATTTATCGAAAGTTGTCGTCGAAGGCACTTTTTGGTGTTGTGACAATAAATTAAAATCTTTGAAGGGTTGCCCTAAAGAAGTGGGAGGAGCTTTTAACTGCAACAGCAATCAACTGACATCATTGGAGGGAGCGCCGCAAAAAGTAGGGGGAAGTTTCAGTTGTGAGTGGAATCAGCTCACTTCCTTAAAAGGAGCCCCGCGCAAAATCGGTGGAGGCATGTATGTAAAAGTAAATAAATTAGAGAATTTGGAAGGAGCACCGGAAGTTATCGGCGGAGATTTTAATTGTACTGCCAACCAGGAGCTAGAAGACTTAAAAGACATACCACAGATGAAACCTGACGGTAAAATCATCTGCCCTAGGCAAATTGTAGATAAGTACGGTTTATCATCTTGGGAAATAGAAGCTCGTGAGCTATATGATAATCCGGTTTATCAGCAGGAGTTGAAAAACAGCGGCAAAATACGGGAATTAAAACGGAGAATTAATCCGAGCGGCGAGTTTATGACCAGAGCCGAAGAAGATGCTAAACGGCAGGCAAAGCACAAGGCCGGATATGCGGCCTTCAAAAAGAAGTTTAAACCGGGCGGCCGCGAGGAATAGCCGCTTATCTCTGATTGGTTTTGAAGTCGCGCACAATATCGGCGATTTTATCGTGTTCTGCCTGTTCTTTTTGCGTTACGCGGTAAGAAGCCTTTTTGACATCTTTTATTTCTTTGTCACCGTCAAGAATTCGCTCCTCACCGGCCGCTATAATGTCGCGATACAGCGGGAAATCTTCCATTTGCTCTGCCTCTTTTTCCAACTCGGCATTTACCTTATCGCCGGCACCGTTTCTTTGCGCCACCATCTTGGCAACCGCATTGAACAGCGCATACGGCTGAGTTGATTCGCTATCGTCCATTCTTTCATCCGAACGCAGATGAAATTCCGCCAAAAATTTTTGATTGAAATATTCATCTTGGCCGAACAACAGTTTTTGAATATTGCTCTGGAACGGACCTTTCTCATCCGGCGCAATTCCGAGTGCCGTCATGGAATTGGCGCCCCAGAATTTATAAGCGTCCAGAACTTCCAAAAATTCCGCCGGAGAATATTTTTCCTCGGTCGGTTTACCGGCTTCATGCGCGTCAATCCACGTATAAGCCTTTTTAATTTGCTTTTGCACACGATCGGCTACGTTCGATAAATCCAACATGCCGGTTGTGCCGCGGTACATCAAATCATCAAGCAATTCTGCCTGTTCTTTGCCCAAAACTTTTACGGCAAAGTCTTTGGAGCTCTCGGAGCAATAAACATCGGTAATTTTGCCGGCCAGCATATCGTCCCAACTCTTAGCCTTCAAAACAGCACATCCGCCGTAGCCGAAAGTAGGAGTCGAGGCATCTAAGCTGCGTAAAATCTTGGCCACAGTCGGCTCATGCCCCACAATTTCAATAGTTTGCATATCTTGTGATTTGGCATATAAAACGGCATCTTCCAGAGATTGCTTAGTCTTTTGCTCAGAAGCATTCTCATGAAAGCCGGCATCGTAACTCATACTCGGAATATACAAATCATTGAGTTTCATCGCCAGTTGATGCATTTTGGCCGTGTTGCGTGCCCGCGATACCGGCGAATAGAAAATATGCTCCGGATACGGAACTTCGGCCTGGTCGCACAACAATTTGCCGGTCAGATAAGCATAAGCCGCACCGTAGGCGGAAATATCCTGAGAGCGGGCATTGTCGTGGCGGGCGATAATCAGTGCCACTTCTTTCGGGGCGCTTTCTTCCTGCTTAGGGCTGAAATGTTCCTTGATTTTTTTGATAAAACTCATTATCCGAATACTCCGTTTTGTTTGATTATAGACATAATATACAATATATTCAAACATAAATCAACCGCTTTTTTTTGGATATTTTTTTGCAATTTTAAATTGTTGAAGTTTTAATATTTTGCCGCTAAACTCAATCCATAACTTTATAAAGAAGGGAGAATATCATGGCCACATTAAAAACATCGGTTTTGGGGATTGATTTTGAAAATCCTTTTATTTTATCTTCGGCACCTCCGACCGCCAAAATAGAGAGCATTGATAAGGCTTTCACCTTGGGCTGGGGCGGTGCGGTCTTGAAAACCATTACTCCGGACGGTTTGGAAATGATTGAGGCTTCGCAACGTTATGCCACCTGGAAAAGCGGCGGCAGAGTTTGCGGATTCGAAAATATCGAATTGTTGAGCCATCTGACGAATAAACAATGGCTCGACGGCATTAAGTATTTGAAACAAAAGCATCCGACCAAGGTACAGATTGCCAGTATCATGGCTCCGGTAGCCAAAGAAGAATGGCAGAATCTGGTAAAAACTTTCAATGATTCGGAAGCAGATGCTTTTGAACTTAATTTCTCTTGCCCGCACGGAATGCCGGAAAAAGGTATCGGTATGGCCATCGGCACCAATGCGGAAATATCCTCGATGATTACCGGATGGGTAAAGGAAGTCGCCGAGAAACCGGTATTTGTAAAACTCTCGCCGAATGTTACCGATATTGCGCATATTGCCAAGGCGGTGGAAGCTGCCGGTGCCGACGGTATTGCCGCTATCAATACGGTGCAGTCGTTGATGGGGGTTGATTTGGATACGTTTGAGCCGCTGCCGAAAGTCAACGGTAAATCCACATTCGGCGGTTATTCGGGAATATCGGTTAAGCCGATTGGTTTGCGTTGTGTGGCCCAAATTCGCCAAAACAGCGACTTGCCGATTTTGGGTATGGGCGGCGTTTCCGGTTGGCGCGACGCGGCGGAATATATGAGTGTCGGCGCCGATGTGGTTCAGGTTTGCACCGAGGTTATGATTAACGGCTATGCTGTTATCGGCGGCATGAAACAGGGACTGCTCGATTATTTGGAACACAAAGGCTTTAACAGCCCGGCCGATATAAAGAATAAGGCAATTCCTAATCTTTCGGCGCACGAAAAGCTGAATAAATCGGCACAGGTTTATCCGCATATTGACGACGTGTTATGTGTCAGATGCGGCAAGTGTGTCACCATTTGCGATGAATCCGAGCACAGTGCTCTTTCGTTGGTAGACGGGCGCATTCAGGTCAATCGTGATGCTTGTGTCGGATGCTCGCTTTGTTCGCATGTTTGCACCAAGTCGGTAATTACGATGAAATAAAGTCGGTACGAATGAATATAAATACGCGGAGCTTTGGGTGCCGCGTATTTTTTTTATTTGACTCCGAATGTTTTTTTATTTAAGGTGCGTTGCGTAAATGTATAATTATAACGAAAAATTATTAATCAAAAAATATTATTGCTTATGAAAAAGATTATGAGTTTTTACAGACGGCACATTGCCGACGTGAATTTTGCGGTGATTCTGGTTGTGCTCGCTTGCCTCTTTTATTGGTATGCCATGGAAAGTATAACTCTCGGAATCATGGGGGCTTTACTGCTGATTGTGCTGATATATATGCGTGTAAGCATCGGCAGAATCGATAAGCCGATGGGTCCGTTTTTGATACCGCTCGGAACAACCAAGGCGGAGAACAACTATGATCCGCTCCCCGAACCGGCCGACAAATTGCCGTATGTATATTACGACAAGCCGGTAAGGCAAGAGGTGCACACTATTCACTACTATTCGCCGTATCTCGGTATGGAACAGGATGTTCTTTTCCGCCCGCGTAAAAGGCGCGGCAAGGCGTTTGATAACGTCCGCGGCATACAAGTCAGCGACCGCTTGGTTTTGCTGAGGAGTATTCTGTTTACGTCAAATTTTCCCGGTGATATCAGAGAAATGGCCAAACAGTACGAAGGTCGTCTTCCGAATGAGGCCGAGATTAAGCAGATTTATGCCAAATTCAAAGAGATTAATCAAAACCTTTACGAATGCGGCGAACCTCTGCTCGAAAAGCGTAAATATCTTTACACCTCAGGTGATGAAGGGACAGACAAGATGATGAATTACTGTCTGAATTTTGCAAGCGGGCAGGAGTCATTGGTTGATTGTGACAGTTTTGCCTGTGC
This sequence comes from Pseudomonadota bacterium, assembly GCA_918234285.1. Lineage (GTDB taxonomy): Bacteria > Pseudomonadota > Alphaproteobacteria > RF32 > CAG-239 > RUG410. Next base: position 5,474 of record CAKJXZ020000046.1, read on the forward strand.
GGTGTTGGTGGAAAGGTTGCCGCTTGACGCCAAAAAACTTAAGGCTGATTTGCGGGCAATTAAAACAGAGCACTCCGAATCAGAATTAGACGACGAGTTTGATGTGTTGTGTGAGATTAAAGGACGCAAGGTTCGTTTGCCGTTCTCGCAACGGAATTCCGGTCAGGTTATCGGCATTTTTCCGTTTAAAGATGAGCCTGAATACATTGAACTTGATGAGGTTGAACACAAAAAGCATACCGATAAAGATGTTGATGAATCCCGTCTTTTGGACGAGCGTTTCTGTTGCGGTTGTGTTTCTCTGGTGGTTGACCGTCTGAATCTCTACCTGAAAGAGATGAATAAACCGATTTTGGAAGGCAGTTATCTTGCCGACAGCTCGTATATGCAGGGTTGCGGTTGGATACTCGGTTTCGACAACACCAGTGATTATTACGGTGGTAATCTTCCGGCCAAACTCCGCTATATGGGCCGTTTTTACGGAACTTGCCGCAATCGCGTGTAAAATAAAAATCCCCCGCCGCTTAACCGCCGCGAGGGATTTTTTATTTTAAAGTCATGCCTTAACTTTAGATATTCTCGCATTGCTTTTAAATCAATTTGCGCTACGCAAAGATAAGATCCCTTGACGAGGTGACACACAGTGCACCTCGAGGGATGACATTTATAACGCTTGACTCCCAAAGATTTTTTATTTAGGATACGTGCAGTAAAATCAATAATTATAGAAAACATGTATCATTAATAAAATTATTAAGTATGAATGAGGAAAAAAGTTTTTACAAGAACAATATCTTAGAGATAGTGTTCCTGCTCGGTATCATCGGCATTTATGCCATGTACTGGTTATGTATGACGGATACATCCGTGTCGCAGGCAAAGTTCTTATACAGTGCCTCTGTCTTTATTGAGGAATTCGTCTGGCTTCTGGTTGTGTGTTATTTTGCCAAGACGCTTGATACGTTTGCTAAATTGGTTCCTCTCAACCTGCTCGCGGTAATATGTTTGGTGGTTATCTGCTCGTATTTGAGTTACACATATATACCTCATTGCGAGATAGTGATATTTATCGTATTGGTCGGGTTGGTTTCTTTTTTATTCAGTATTATTGTCTTTGCTGCGGCGATAAAAGCCAAAGGACTCAGATAAGATAATGAAGATTGATCTAAAATCCGCTTAAGGCTGATTGCTTTGGGCGGATTTTTTTTTGTTGAAAAAAATCTTGATTTTGTAAAAAAATTCCGCTAAAATTCGTCTCAAATTTAAATTATGTTGTTAAATCTTTTAAATATTATTGCTTATGAGTGAATGGAATTTGTCCGACATTTTCGCATCATTGGATAGCGCACGTGCCGGTAGTAAACAAGCCCTCCTGCAATGTCAGGAATTTCGCAAAAAGTACGAGGGGAAGGTTGCTTCGCTGAAGCCGATGTATCTTCACGATTGTCTGTACGAGTATGCCTCTGTCAGCGCTCTGTTGTGCCGACTGGACAGTTATGCCTATCTTGTCTGGTCTACCAACCTGAATGACAAGGCCGTCTGCGCATTCTATCAGGATATGCAGGACACGGTCAAGCAGTGCAAGAAAGAGCTGACTTTCTTTGAGGTGGAAATCTGTAAGGAATTGGATTATTCCGAAGTGGTTCTGCCTGATAACGACGACAGTCGCGGCAAGCGGGCATGGCTTAAAAAATGCCTGAAGTTCAAGCCACACACTCTCTCAAGCGAGATGGAACAACTTTTCTGTGATCAGCAGTCAGTTACCGACTACTGGGTGCGTCTCTACAATGAGGAACGAGCCAAGTTTTCGATTGAGGTGCGCGGCAAGAAGTACAACGAAGGCGAGCTGATGCAACTCTATGATTCGCAAGAAGCCGCTCTGCGTGCCGAGGCCGAAGCCAAGC
>CAKJXZ020000047.1:0-8449 GCA_918234285.1 Pseudomonadota bacterium
AAGCGGACAATGCCACCCTGAATAAACGCTACCGCGCGACCGACTTTTGCAACACGGGATAAAGCCTCATAAACCGTCAATTTACTGTCAAACACGGCGTTAAACGTATCGCCGCGGCTGTTCCATTTCTGGTCAAGTTGGTAAAGTGCGTTCAAATCGATGGATTTATCGGCCAATTTTGCGCCGTAATCGGCTTTCAAAATATCCGCCAACGCCCAAGCGATAGAGCGTGTCGCCGTTAATCCGCTCCAACCACCGCTCGGTGTCCACGTTTTGAGCTTTCGTGTAACAACGCAGTTAATCAAACGGGATGAACGTTGCGAAAGATTGTCGGTGGCTTTCATTATCACGGCCAACAAAGTGACATTGCCGTAACTTTTATCTGAAACCACATAACCTTTGGCGGAAACCCAACGGATTTCATGTCCAGCACGTGAAGAATTGTCCTTGTCATCAAGCCGTGTCGCCTGAACTTCATATCTGCCTTGTGCCACCGAATAGGTATAGGTTTTATAAATTCCGTTGACAGTTGCATCGGTTACAGTTTCCGTTCCGAGAGTTTTCCAATCGCTGAGAGCGTTGTCCTCATCATCAATAAGCCGTGCGTCAACTCGCCATTGCACGGTTTTACTTCCTAAACTACCATTGTCGTTGGCATAGTATAAACCTCGCTGAAATGCCACATCAATTTCGATTTTGTTGACCTTACTTTCGGTCGGGTTAAGCACAAAGCCGCCGCAAATCTCGCCTTTGAGCAATTCCTGACCGGCAACTTCCGCCGATGTAACCACATCTTCGTCAAACAGCGTGTTGCTTTCGCCTGGGTTAATGACTTTATAGGTTATCTCCTTAAACGAGCCGATAGGCGTATCTTCAATGCGGATTTGTTCAACGTTGTAATTGCCTTGTCCGATGCAATGAAGCTGATAAACGTATTGTTCGTTGTTTTTGTAACGATAATACGGCTGAGCGGCAAAATCCGGATAAATAAGGTGCTTGCCATAAATAACCGGTATCGGATTGCCCAAACGTGCCGTGTTACCCTGCGCTTGTAGAGAATATGTCGGACTTTGCGTATATGACGAGGAAGTCATGCCGTTGAGAGCCGGTTTCGGTGTTGGTACGAGTGCGTTAACCAAGATACTACCGCCGATAGAGACAGCCGCGGCCGCCGCGGCACCCATAGCGGCACCATAAGCCGCTCCGACTGCGCCGCCGGTATAAACCGAGGCGACAATAACAGCCACCGTTAAGACAACTTGCACCGGATTTGAGCTTTTTTTACCGCCGCCACCGCCGAGAGGAAGAGAGACAATGCTGATAAGCTCGCCGTCATCAAACACATTGCCCCAGTCTTTGCGTAACACCGGAGCACCGTTAATCAGGCAAATTATCGGCATCGTTAAATCGACTTTCTGCTCTTTGATTATCTGCCAAACGGTTTTCGGCTGTTCAATAATCGCGCTTATCCGCCCCTTATCCGGCTGACAAGGGTTTGTAAAATAGTTAAAGTATAGCATTAAATATTCTCTTTTACTCGGTAATAGGAATGTAAAAACCAACCGCACAAATTAAGTGACGGCACATCTTGAAACACCACGCCGATTTCACGCACGCAATGCAAAACACCACCGCCGTCAACATCAAGCCAAATTCCGGCATGAACCGGATTTTTTGCTTGCCGCATTAAGACAACATCGCCATCTTGCGGCTCCGATACTTCATAAAAAGCATGAAAAGCCAAATCGTGCTTGAAAGCGTGCAAAACATCGCGGAGATTATCCGGATTGGTGGTCACTTGCGGCACGTCGTGTCCATATTCGTTTTTAAGCACATAACGAGCAAAACCCCAACAGTCAAAACTGTCGGGGCCTTGTGCACCTGCCACCCACGGCAAGCCGATATATTTATTTGCAAAATGTGTCATCTGCTTAATCCAGGATATTTTTTGACGGTATAGTTTTCGCTCGGAAACGATTTGTTTCCGATGTCCATCATCCGCGCTGTTGCCGTGATTTTAAGCACATCAACCTGAATGTCGGTAATAACCAAAGTTATCGGCGGATTCATCTGCGGACAAGTTTTATCGCTTGATAAATACGGTCGATACGTCATCTCAATCATATCTTGTGTTTCGATAGCGTTATCCAAGTATTGAATGAGTTCGGTTGAAACGTTGTCAAGCGAAAGCGTGATTTCCGGCACCGGAACGGTCTCCACCGGCGGAAGCTGTAAATCAAACGCCATCGCCACAAATTCCACCGTTTTATTGGCATCAAGCGGCGCGGTACTTTCCAGTTTGCATTTATGGTTGATATTATCACGCACCACTCGAATGGCTGTCTTTTTGCCGCTTGCATCTACAAACGACGGATGCCTTAACTCCAACGTATGAAGTATGGTAACATCACTCGGCGCGGAGGCATATGCTTCCTTTAGTGCTTCGGTTAAGGTTGCATCGGTCATTGTTCTTCCTCTTGCGGTTCAGGTATCTTGATTTCTGCCCACTCAATTTCAATATTGTGCTCGCTTTCAGTTACTTTTTCCGCATAGTATTGCTTTCCGTCCTGCGGCGGCTCATTGGCGGTTTTATAACCTTGTGCCAACGCTTCTTCTTCGCTTATATCCAAATCATAAAAATTTAGCATAAAACCATTGATAAATTTATAATATCTCGGCATTTTTATCTCCTATTCAAGATTACTAATCATATCCAAAAGTTCCCATTTAGTCGGTGTTTGCTTCTTTAAGTCATCCGGCGTTTGCGTGAATACACTATCTTTTGAAATATCCCTGTTGTATGTTTTTGAATTTGTTGTTATGGATGTTGAACTTGCGGCTGTTACATTACTTGGAATGTCAAGATTAACTCTTTCATACGATTTATAATTAACCGCCGGATTTGCCACGGTATAAACAGTTCTATACTGTGTTGTTCCGGCTCCGGCATAAAGCATGACGCCCTCAATCCTTGCATAAGTGCCTTCCACAATTTTGGTTTTACTGTAATTGTATAATCCGTCAGATTTGAGGTAACCCCATACACCTATATCTATTACATCTTCTGCTATTAACGATGGCTTGTTTGAACTCATGCTGTAAAGTTTTCCACCAGATGTTAACGCATAATTGTTGTAAACTTTAGTAATTTGTTCCCCTAAATCGCCTTGGTAGTACGGCTCTGTTTTTCCGGTGTTATGGTAGACCGCGCTATTCCAACATTTATATGTGCTACCTTTAATAAAATAAAAGTAATTACTACTCGCGGATGACACCATTGAATAACCGTTGGTCGTGTCAAATTGTATCATCTCATTTTTTTGAAAACCACCGCTCACACCATTTCTGCTGACATAATAAGGATAGCCGTCACGAATTCCTCCGCAATAAGATGCATCGTTATAACCAGTGACAACATCTGTCCACACACCACCATTATCCAAAACAGAACAAATCAGCGTTGATTGGTTATTAAAACTCATCAAAGTCCCATTTCTAATACCGAAAAAGCCGCTAATCTTAGTCCAGCCGGTATTATTATCGGTATAATCATTTTTGAAAAAGCTGTATAGTTTCCCGTTTTTTATCACATTACCATAACCAACTTGTGTAATACCGCCGTCAGATGTCTTTTGTGTTAAGGTGACGGGTGTAGAATATGTATTGTAATAATAAAGATTTCCGTTAATTCCAACATAACCGCCATATCCGCCGTAAGATGCGTAACTGCTGCAAGCCACCCCATCCAGCATATCGCCGTTACTATTGTAAATGACATAAACCATACCACTGCTTGAGGTTTGCGACCAAGTCCAAGCATAGGCTTTACGGAGCTGATTCACAAGCAAATTCAAACCGCCTTTGCCTTCGTCGCCCTTTTTAAGATAAGTGCTGGCGATATTATTGCCGTCTGCATCAGCAGTTGCTTTTGCCGCCGTTTCCGTCTTTTTAAGGTAGGTGTTAGCAATATTGTTGCCATCAGCATCGGCAGTTGCTTTCGCCGCCGTTTCGGTTTTTCCGAGTTTGTTGCTTAAATTAGTATTTACAGTGTTTATTGCCGTATTTACTGCACCGGAAGTGATGGCGTTATTAGAATTTGCTGTTGGCGCACTGTCTAATTTTACGATACCCGCCTTTGACGTGGTCGCTGTCGGAATATTATCCGTATAGGGATAAAGATAGTCACCGCTCTTGTTTTTGAGCTTTACATTTCTGTTTGCCATAAATATCTCCTAAAATTATTGCTCCCGAAGATATTATGACGCACAGAGTTAAGCTCGCGGTCATACTAACCATAATCGGTCGGGAGCATTATCCGATAAGGTTTTATTGCAGTATTAGTCACGTTCTTAGTCCTTTAGTCTCGTTTAATCTGAAAGTGTTTCTTGCCATTGCTCGAAAGTTAAAAGTTCAACATTCGGAAAATTTTCTTGCGCCGGTATATCACGCAAATATTGCATATAACGTAAAATCTGTGTGTATGTTACCGCATTATCAGAAGTTTCAATTCCGAGTTCCTGTTGGCTTTTATAGCGTTCAATCCGCCATTTTATACCGTCAATCAAAGCATCTCGTTTTCGGCGGATAATGGCGGCTTTTTCTTCATCTGTCGGAATATATGGCTCACTAAACATCGCCTCAAAATATTCGCCTCTATCAACAATTTCGCATTTATTGTTATTGCAATAAGAGGCAAAATCAGCATATTCCTTATTTGTGTAAGGTTTATTAAGTCTCATTAAAAGCTCCTTTAATGGTTAAAAATTTGATATTTATAAATGTTTTCAGAAAAATCATTATTTGCAGACGTTCCGCTTACTGCTTTTTGCGCTGAAATCGTGATTTCCTGAATTTGACAAGAATATGAACCGTTATTCCAATCTGGTCGCAAACAAATACGCAAACGCTTTGTCTTATTTGAGCCTATATCGTTCTCTAACGTCAATTTATCGTTATTGCCCGATATATTGAATAAGCGTGTTCCGACAGAGCCGTTATCATTTATGACATAGCCCATCGCTCGTCTTAAGGCGCAATGATAGCCACTTTGAAATTTGCAAACGATTTTAATATGCGTAATTTTCATGTATTGCGAAAAGCAAACGTCAAAAACATCATAGGTCTGCTCATTTACTGTTGCTTGCGTTGCGTTTGATGCTCCGAGCGTAAAAACATTTCCGGTATTTGAATCCAGCGCAAGATAGACATTATTAAAATTCTTCATGGCAGAGGAGCCCCAAGTTTCTATCTTGGTTTGGTCGCTCGAATTTTTTGCGCCGGTTTTATTCGGATCTTCAAGCCACATTTCACCAGAAGAAAAATTTGATGTTAAAACAGGTTGTGTCCATTCCGAATACTTAAAGTACTTTTTAGCAGAGTTTATTTTGGCTTTGCATTTCAAAACCGTTTTTGTGAAATCAAAATCAGCCGAAGTTGCTTCTTCCGGTTGCGTTCCTGTCCACCACAACTGTCCATTGATTTTCATGTACGAATGTTTAAGGTCAATCGTTCCCAAAAATGGATAATAATAACCTGATTCGTTATGAATACCAAGTGTCCAGTTTCCTCGTATTGAGGCTTTGGTGGTTGTTGAAACAGAGCCCTGCAAAACCCAATTAGAACCATTTTCTGAAAGCCATAATTTATATTGCGCTCCGGTAAATTCTGCCTTTACCCAATATGTTTTGCCATTTTCAACACAACTGTTTAGAGATTTGATATTGACAAGATAATTGTCGTTTTTGGCGTTAGAGATAATGAGATTAACGCCTATTGAGGTATCATCGCCATCCACCGCCAAAATTGTTTCATAACCGGCAGTCTGGGCAAAAAAGGCTTGTCTTTCACTACCACCTGCGTGTGTCCACTTAAAAACCATTTCCCAAGAATTTGCTGTATCTGTCGGAAATTCATCAGGAATAATCTTTAAGTAGTTTTTAGAACTGATACCACTTACCATGCCGTTAGATATTGTTGGGCTACCGACAGGAGTTACATTTACCATATTGCCGTATTTGTAATATTTTGTAATTATATTTCCAAAAACTTTCATATCAACTCCTTAATATCCGCAAGCTGTCCAATTTATACCGGCCGCGTTGAATGTTTCATCGTCAGAAGTCCAACATTTACAAGAGTTGATGGCTCTATTGTAAAAAGCCACATTTCCGCGCTGTTCTTCTGTTCCTGCCGCCGTAATCGTATAATTGATGTCTTGAAATTGTTTCATAAATGACAATGTTTGTCCGTTTGAACTCACATAAAGGTAGCCGCCTTGTTCAATCCAGCCGTCAGACCATAATCTATACCATTGCGTTCCGTTTCTGTAAGTTTCAACGACAACTTCACAATCTGCTAATTGTGAAATATCAACCTTATTGTTCAAATCAGAAACAACATTGTCTAAATTAACTTCGATATTTGTCTTTGCTGATGTCGCAACAACGATATAGTAAAAAACCTTAATCGCTTGCGGTTGAACGGTTGAAGAATTACCGTATATTGAAGAAGAACGCGAGGCATCTAAATGCGTAACCTGCTTTTCAGGAGAGCCATTACGGTCGCCACCTTCGCCACCTGCTTCAAGTGTATGCGTAAAAGCTCCAGAAGAACCGGCATCACTTTCAGCTTGTAGTAATCCATTAAAACTTCCGGTAATATTCGGTAATCCAGCATCAACCAAATCGCCAAGTGCATTTGTATCTACAGTTCCTTCAATAAATCCGGTTATTTTAGGCAATCTAATAGTATTTGCCGAAGAATTGTAAACAAACTTTCCGCATACACCCTTTGCATTAACCGTATTTTGCCAAGTTGTTTCGGTGGTAAAGCATTTCGGATAAGTTGAAACAAGGCCTGCCATATAAGTAACAAAGGCGGCATAAGAGCCGTCGCCTTGAATAGTTGCTCCGTCTAATAAATGAAGTCCTGCATCCGTAAGCGGAACAGTTGAGGCAATAATCTCGCCAATATTCCTATTGCCGGAAGTACTGTTTATGACATTGTTTATTTTTGTGGTAACCCAGCTTGTCGTAGCGATTTTTGTGGAATTATCGCTTGCCGCCGGTGTAGGTGCGGCAGTATAAACTTTTCCCGTTTTATCAACATTGCAAGATATAGAGCAATTAACTTCGCTACCGGTTACGGCGTTACGCGCCATTAAAGTCGCTGTCTGCAAGCCTGCTGTTGTCCGAATAAATCGGACATCACCCATAATTTTGTTATTTTTATCGGTTACCCGAAAAGCACCGGCAACCTGCGCCGCAGGAGCCGCCTCGGTATAATCGCCATTAGCTTTTTTTATCATCCAGCCATCATCGTTACCGGCTTGTAACGTCTTCACTCCGGTAAATGTTTCACTTCCTGATTTATGAGCTACCGCAGAGTCATTTGCTTTAAGATTAAGGGCGGAATAAACCGCCCCTGAAGTAATTGCATTGTTAGAGCCGGAAGTCGGGCTTGAATCAAGTTTTACCTTTCCGGCCGTTGAAGTAGACGCGGTCGGAAGATTTTCCGTGTACGGTTGGAGGTATTCACCGGCACGGTTTTTTAGTTTCACGTTCCTTATAGTCATTATAAGTCCTTTAGTCTCGTTAGTCAAAAAGTTCGTTATTAGCTCATTTCCTCATAGGTAATGATTTCCGCCTTAGTCGCATAGGTTGAGGCGATATTATTGCCGGAAGCATCGGCTGTTGCCTTTGCCGCTGTTCCGTTGGCCGCCAAAGCACCAACATCGCTATACGTCAAGCTAATATCGCCGGTTAAGGCTTTATTATTGACTTTACGACTTGTCGGAACATATCCGGTCAAATCAACTTTGCCGGTTTCCATAGCCGCAATTTTGTAGTAGCCGATTTGAACAGCACCAGCTTCCAGAGCTGTCGTCAAAGCCGTATCATTGCTGTACGTGTAGCTTGTGGTCGTGCTTTCAACCGAATAAATCCACAAATCCGGAACTTCTTTCGCTTGAATGAAAATATTATCGCCGACTTTGTAGTCCGTATTGGTAGCGGCATTTAAAGCTGTTACCAAAGCTGAATATGATTCAAACGAAACGGCACGAGCACGCCCCTCGGCAATGCTTTTGGCTGTGTTTGCCGTTGTTTCAACCGCCGACAAGGCTGTTTTTGTGGCATAGGTATTAACGATATTGTTACCGCTTGCATCTGCCGTAGCTTTGGCCGCTGTGCCGGTTTTATCGAGTTTATTATCCAAAGCGGTTTTTGCGCCACCAGAAGTCAACGCTTTGGTTGAACTGGCGGTAGGCGTTGCTTCCAGCTGAACGATACCTTTCGCCGATGTTGTCGCTTCCGGTACGTTCGTGGTATACGGCTCTAAATAGTCGCCGTTTGCGTTTTTAAGTTTAATGCGTTTTGTAGCCATTTATTTTCTCCTAAAATTGAGTTAATCCATTTCTTCGTAAAAAATAACATCAGCAATCTTGGCATAG
>CAKJXZ020000048.1:0-2773 GCA_918234285.1 Pseudomonadota bacterium
AGTCAATGATGACTTTTTCGGCATTAGCGCCGGTGTGCGCCGTATTAATCATCGTAATTGTCGGCATATCCGAAGTGTTGCCGCCGCTCTTGAGCGAAACGTCGATTGCCATACCCAAATTCGAATTGAGCTGCAGCAAATAGATAGAGTTCGAGTCGATGTTGCCGTTGCGCATGTCGATGTGGCCGCCGTTGGCATCGTTACGCAAATAGTTGTCGGCGAGATTCAGGCTACCGTAACTCTTGGTCTTGCCGTCTGCCTGAACAACCGAGCCGAGCTTGACGTTCGCGCCGTTGTAGAGCGCGAGGTTGTTGTCCGAAACGGTATTGTTGAAATTATACGTACCGCCGCGCTTGCTCCCGTCAATACTGCTGTTGAGAGCAATCTCATACTTAGAGCTGTTGAAGGTGCTGCGGGTAATGATACCGTCGTGGCCGGCAATATAGGCAGCATAATCTGCACCGTATGTTGCTATAAATGTACTTTCGGTGCCGTCGGCTACGGCGGCAGCCTTAGCCTTAGCATATTCTATTTCCGTCCACAAATTATTGGCCGCCAAATAGTCCTCATAGCTGCCGTAAGTTGCCGCAACAGTACCGCTGGTCGGTACAGTATTTCCGTTGCTTGTTCCTTCAATCGTGCCGTTAAAGGTTATCGACTTACCGCCGGCGGCATTCAACGTAATATTTGATTGAGTGTTATAGATATCGTTATATTGCTTATTTGCGCCGGTGCCATACGTGTTGTTATAGAAGGTAATATCGCGCGTATCGGCAAGCAAACCAAGGGAAGAATTACTTTGATAAATCGCGCCACCATTATTAGTAGCCGTGTTACCGAGAAAGTCACCGCTTATGTTACTGATGGCAGAGTTTTCGTTGTTGAAAATCGCCCCGCCGGATCGATTAGCCGTGTTGCCGCTAAAGTCACCGCTGATGTTGCCAATGATGGATCTGTTTTGTTGATGAATCGCACCGCCGGATTGATTAGCCTTATTACCGACAAAGTCACCGATTATATTGCCAATGGTCGAGCCTTGGTCGCTACCAATCGCCCCACCGTTAGTAGCAGCCGTGTTGCCGACAAAGTCACCGGTTATATTGCCAAGGGTACTGTTAAAATTGTTTAAAATCGCACCGCCAAGGTTACCAGCCGTGTTGCCGACAAAGTCACCGGTTATGTTACTGATGGCAGAGTGATCGTTGTTGTAAATCGCCCCGCCAAACAGAGTAGTCGTGTTGCCGCTAAAGTCACCGGTTATACTACCAATGGTGGAGCTACCGTAGTTATAAATCGCCCCACCTTGCCGACTAGTCGTGTTGCCGCTAAAGTCACCGGTTATATTATCGATGGTAGATTTAATTTGAGAAATCGCACCACCATAATCAGCTTCGTTGCCGGAGAAATTGCCGACAATCTCAACGATTTTGGCTTCGGCCGCGTTGCCTTTTCTATAGTTGCTGATGGCGCCGCCGTAGGTATAAACGTTGCTACCAGTCGTAGTTACCTTGTTGTCGGTAAAATCGCCGTAAATCGCATCAATATAGGACTTGCTTGCCGTATTATTATTACTAGCCAGTACAAAGTTGCTGACGGCGCCGCCGTAGGCATTATTTTTCGCCTTCACCTCGTTGCCGCTGAAATCGCCGCGGATGGTGCCGAGCTTAGAGGTGCTAGCAGTAGTGCTACTATCATACACATAGTTGGCAATCGCGCCACCCATCGCCGAGTTTTGGAAAGCGGTGCTGGTTCCCCCCGAATCTACCTTGTTGTTGCTAAAGTCACTGGTTATGTCGCCGATAGTGGATTTTTCATTATAAATTGCACCGCCTTTAACATATTTATCGGCATCTGTTGATTTAGCCGAGTTGCCGCTAAAGTCACCGGTGATCTTGCCGATGGTCGATTTGCCAGCGTTGAAAATTGCACCACCTAAACCTTTGATGACCGTGTTGCTACTAAAGTCACCAACTATGTTGCCTATGATGGAACCATTTTGGTAAATCGCGCCGCCATGACTACCGGTAGACGTGTTGCCGCTAAAATCACCGCTAATGTCCCCGATGGTGGAGCTGAAGTTTAAAATCGCACCGCCTCCACTAGTAGTGGCCTTGTTGCCGCTAAAATCACCAGTTATGTTGCTAATGGTACTGCTACTACTGTTGGAAATTGCACCGCCTGCCAATGCTGTACTACCCGTAAAGTCACCGGTTATGTCGCCGATGGTGGAACCCAGATTGTAAATCGCCCCACCTTCTTTACTAGACGTATTGCCACTAAAATCACCAGTTATGTTGCTAATGGAGGAACTACTATTATAAATCGCACCGCCGCCATTATAACCACTCGTACCATTAGACGTATTACCGCTAAAGTCACCCACTATATCCCCGATAGTGGAGTTATCATAATTATAAATCGCACCGCCATTTTGACCAGTGTTTTTGACAAAGTCAGCAGCGATTACACCGATTTTCTTATCACTTGTTACTTGTAATGCACCACCATTATCACTTGTAGTTCCTTGTCCGACATACAGCCCGCCGACCACACTTTCCGTCAGATCGCCATTGCGTGAATCTGAAGATACACCGCTTTTCAGAGTATATTGATAATATTCCGTCTTTTCTGTACCATCAGCACTCTTATATGTAACCGGTATCGTATTTGTTCCGGAAGCGGAAACCTTAGACCAAGTAACTTTGTTGGAATCGGTGGTCATATTTTTGGTATTGAGTTCGACTTTCCAATAATTACCGGCACCGTCTTTAAT
>CAKJXZ020000049.1:0-22193 GCA_918234285.1 Pseudomonadota bacterium
CGAAAGCGAACGAAAGAGGAGAACGTAGCGAAGCGGAGTAGTCTCGCCGTTTTTGCAAAAAGCAAAAACATTGGGGCGCGCCAATAAAAAAGTCCTCCCCAAGCGGGAGGTTTTTTTATGTTACAAATTAAATCAACTTGCCGTTTTGCAAGTGTAAAAATTGCGCCGCATTTTTCAGCGTATCAAAGTTTTGCGGCTCGGTTGAAGTAATCCACGCTTGAATATGCAAATCGCGAATTTTATTAAGCAAAGCATCGCGTTTGGTGTCATCCAGGTGAGTGGTAACCTCATCCAACAGCAACACCGGTGCAAAACCTTTATTCAAAATCTGGCACTGGGTTTGCGCCAAAATTATGCTGACCAACAGCGCCTTTTGCTCGCCGGTTGAGCACAATTCCGCCGGCATATTTTTCTTTTTGTAATACACTTTGAAGTCGGTGCGATTAACTCCGTCAACGTAGTCGTTATACAAGATATTGCGTCGTTGCCGCGCCAAAAACGACGTATAAAAATCTTCCACCTGCAATGCCGGATTCGTATCAAGCATTTTTTCAATCGTGCCGTCAAGTTCCAAGCGTACATCGGGGAAAATATCGTCGGGTTCACGTTCCACAAAAGTATTCAGCCGGGCGATTTGTTCGCGGCGGGCGGCGGCAATCGCGACTCCGAGGGAAGCCATATCCGCCTCCAGAGATTGCAACCAATACTCGTCGGCTTGTCCCGATTTCAAAAGCTGTATCCATTGTTTGTACAGATGTTCGAAGTTGGCGGTGCGCTTGGCATGCTCCAAATCAAAGGCATATACCAGCCGATCGAGAAAACTGCGGCGCGGCTGTGTTCCGCCCAAAAACAAGCGGTCCATTTGCGGCGTTACCCAAATCGCCGAAATATATTTGCCGAGCTCGCCTTGCTGGGTAATTTTTTGCTGATTTATTTTTACAATGCGGCGGTCATAAGTGCGGACATCGTCTTCTTCCAAATCTTCTTTACTGAAGCTCTGCAGCGCCGTGCCGACGGTGTATTCCTCGTTGTTGCGTAAAATGTCGGCGGCCACGCTCCATGGCTGAGCGCTTAAAATATCAGATTCGTCCGGCAGACTGATACGTTTAATCTCGGCAAGTTTGGCCCCGCGCAGACCGCGCCCCGGAGTCAAAAAAGAAATGGCTTCGAGAATGTTAGTTTTGCCCGAGCCGTTTTCGCCGGTAATGACAATCGGGCAGATTTCGGTTTGCAAACGCAGAGTAGAGTAATTTCTGAATTCAGTTAAAGTCAGGCGTTTAACACCTGACTTTAATTTAGTAAATTCTTTGATGGTCGATTGAATATCGTTCAACTTAGACTCTCATCGGCATTAAAACGTAGATGGCGCTGGAATCCGATGTATCATGGATAATCGACGGCGAGGAACTGTCTTTGAAGCTGAAACGCACCGTATCGCCGCGAATCTCTGCCAAAATATCCAACAAATAACGGAAGTTATAGCCGATTTCCAACGATTCGTTATCGTAAGTAGCCTCAATTTCTTCAATCGCGCTGCCTAAATCCGGGCTGGAAGTCGTCAGGATAACGTGGTTTTTGTTGGCAATCATCTTAATTGCACGCGTTCTTTCCGCTACCACCGATACACGATCTACCGCAGTGGCCAGCGGCTTAACGCCCAATTCAAGAATTTTGTTGTTACCGGTCGGAATAACCCGTTCATAATCCGGATAAGTGCCATCAATTAACTTAGAGGCGAGGGTAATATCTTCAAGCGTAAAGCGTACTTTGCTGTCAGAAAGAGCGATTTTAATCGATTCTGCCTGCGTATCATCAAGCAACTTACGGATTTCACCCACGGTTTTACGTGGCAAAATAACACCCTGCATACCTTCGGCACCTTGCGGCAACGGGCTTTCAACACAAGCCAGACGATGGCCGTCGGTAGCAACGATTCGCAATACTTTAGTTTCACCCTCATCTTTCGGATGAATATACAAGCCGTTCAGATAATATCTGGTTTCTTCGGTGGAAGCGGCAAACTGAGTGCGGTCAATCACATCCTTCAACTCGTCGCGCTTCATCTCGAAATTGGTCGGCAGAGCGTCGGCAGAAATTGCCGGGAAGTCTTCGACTCCGATGGTCGGCAGTGAAAATTCCGAACGCCCCGAGGCTATTTTAAGCTGGTCTTTTTCATCAGGATAAGTCAATTCAACATCGGCACCATCGGAAAGCTTGCGCACAATGTCATACAGCATGTGTGCCGGAGCGGTAATTGCGCCGTTTTCCAAGATTTTGGCATCTACCACTTCCGTAATTTCCGTGTCCATATCGGTAGCTTTGAAGCTGATTCCGTTGTTATCGGCCTCAATACGCACATTTGAAAGAACCGGTACGGTGTTTCTTCTCTCGACAATATTCTGAACGTGTCCCAACGTTTTGAGTAAAATAGCTTTTTCTATTGCAAATTTCATTGTTTTAACCCTTGTTAATTAACTATGCACTTACGTTAGCAAAGTTAGCGCAAAATAAGAAGTTTAAAAAAGAGTCTTCAACAGTTTTTTAACATTCCAGCGCACGGCGCAAAGTATCAACATTTTCGGCCATAGAAGTATCTTCAAGTACCAATTCTTCAACCTTGCGCACCGCATGCATCACCGTGGTGTGGTCACGGTCAAACTTGCGACCGATTTCCGGCAACGAACGTGAAGTCAGCTGCTTGGCCAGATACATGGCAATCTGCCTCGGACGGGCCACATTACGGGCACGGCGCGAAGATTGCATCTCCTTAACCGAAATGTTGAAGTATTCCGCAACCTTTTTCTGAATTTCATCAATTGTGGTTTTACGGTCAATCGAGCGCAGCATATCCTTCAAAACATCTTGCGTCATATCCAGCGAAATTTCATGCCCCGGCAACAGCAGAGAATGAGCGGCGATTCGCTTGAGCGAACCTTCCAATTCGCGAATGCTCGAAGATATTTTTTGTGCCAGAAAATCAGCAACATTATCAGGCAAAATTATACCGAGTTGCTCTGATTTTTTACGCAAAATACCTAAACGCAATTCATAATCCGCCGGCATAATATCTGCCACTAAGCCGCTGTTTAAACGCGATTTTAAGCGACTCTCAATACCATCCAAATCATTCGGCGATTTATCGGCGGAAAGAATAATCTGTTTACCGCTTTCAATCAGCGAATTAAAAGTATAGAAAAATTCATCTTGTGTTTTGGTTTTGTTGGCTAAAAACTGAACATCGTCAATCATCAGTACATCAACCGAACGGAACTGTTCTTTGAACGCATCGGTGTCTTTATAGCGTAACGCATTAACAAACTTATACAAGAACTGTTCGGCGGAAATATAAACCACCGTACGTTCCGGATCTGCCGTCTTAATATATTGTGCCACGGCGTGCATCAGGTGGGTTTTACCTAAGCCGACTCCGGAATATAAAAACAGCGGATTAAACGAAATATTTTTGGATTCGGCAACCTTGTGCGCGGCCGCATAGGCAAATTCGTTGGTTTTACCGACCACAAAATTTTCAAACGTATAAGCCGGATTAAGCTTTGAGGCCAAAGAATCGGTATTACCGAAACTGTTGGCAACTCCACCGTATATCTTTTGCGGAGTCGGAGCCAGCTTAATGTGCTTAATCAGCGAGTCGTCGGACGATATGTTTTGTACGACTATCTGTACCGATTTAACTTCCGGATTTTTGCGCTCCCAAATACGTTGGATTCGGTCACAATAGTGCGTAATAACCCAGTTTTTCATAAACGCGGTAGGCGCACCAATCCGCATTATACCGTCATCAAAAGAAATGACGCACAACGGCTTCAACCAACTGTCAAACGCGGTATGCCCGAACTCCATTTTTAACTGACCACATACTTCTTCCCATTGATCATTAATAGATAAGTCTTCTTTTTTTATTGCTTCTTCAGCCATTTTTTTTCCCGTCCATAAAAATCAATTAAACATCTGAAACAAACCCGCGGTGAACAACAATGCCAAAGAGCATATTATATATGTGTATCCATCGCACTCTATACCCGCATCGGTCCGCGATTGGCACCTTAAAGATAATACCGTGCCGAACCTGAGCTCAGACCCTTTTGCGGAAACAAAGTTATTCGTTTCGCCTAATCGAGAACAAAATTTTTGTACCTCGAGAGAAAATGTAAATAAATTGTTAACAGAGAAAAAACATAAATTCAATAGAACATTTTGAGAACATCGCAATTAAATTTCTTGACAACGTTTTTTAAAACAAGTGCGGTATAATCGGTTGATTCGGCACAAAAAAACGCAAACCGATTCGCTTTCGAATCAATTTGCGTTAAAACTTTCGATTCTCTGAAAATTACAGAGCTTTGATTTTTTGTGCCAAACGAGAAATAGTGCGCGAAGCCGTATTCTTTTTGAATACGCCTTTTTGTGCCGCACGAGCCATTTCGCTCTCAGCAGTTTTGAAAGCAACCGTAGCGCCTTCTTTATCATTAGCAGCAATCAGAGCCAAAACCTTCTTTACGAATGTTCTTACGCGACTTCTGCGTGCACCGTTAATCTGGGCGCGTTTATTATTATGTACAATTCTCGTTTTTGCCGATTTATGATTGGCCATATTTTTTCTTCCTATTAAAAATGTTAATATAAAATTTACTCTGGTAAACGTTATAACCACGAGAACAGCATAAAGTCAACCAAAATTTTATATTTTTTTGTTTTTTTACGGTTTTGTCTTAACGGTTATTCGAACAATCAGCGGCGAAACGGATTCTCTGACCACTTCCAAAGTTTCTCCGTCGCGATAAAACAGCAGATTGTTGCCCCGATTCCCTTGATATATCCAGCCCAGTTGCGGTAAAGATTCGTTATAAAAATCGGCAATATCGGAAAATTTGAGTTTCGGCGCGTTAAAATAAGCCTCAAGTAGCCTGGTTTCCTCATTTCCGAAAGAAACATCGTCTTGAGAAATTTGGTGCATTCCCTCAAGCATCGGCACGTCATCCATACCTTCAACAAATTGTTCGGCATAGGATTCGCCGGCAAAGCCGAGAAAACAAAATACCATAAATAACCGCAAATATTTCATAATTTTTTCTCCTATTTCTGCATAATCGGACAATAAAAAGTGGAACGTCCGCCTTGTACCGTTTTGCGGATTCCGCCGGTTTTCGCAATATCGCATTTACAGTCCGGACAGCGCTTGCCGGCTTTGTCATACACACAATGATGCTGCTGAAAATAGCCGATATCGCCGTCAGGGCGCCGATAATCGTGGATGGTGGAACCGCCGGCTTTGATGGCCTCTTCCAAGATAATGCGCGTATATTTAATGATTTCTGAGGCTTCCGATTCGGATATGGCGCAACTTTCCCGATCCGGTCGGATTCGTGCCCGATATAAAATCTCTGAGGCATATATATTGCCGATTCCGCTGATGATTTCCTGATTTAAGAGCGATAATTTTATGGCGCATTTGCGATTCGTCAGAGCAGCGAGCAAATATTGCGGCGTCAGATTCGCATCCCACGGATCAAGTCCGACGCTTTTGAAACAGTGATGTTGCGATAATTTATCAGATTCGCAAAGCAGCACCAACCCGAAACGCCGTGCGTCGTTGTAATAAATCACGCCTCTATCGGTTTCGATAATAACGTGGTCGTGTTTTTCCGATTCCGGCAACATGGTCGATTCGATACGGATTTTGCCGCTCATCCCAAAATGCCAGATAATTGTCAGACCGTTACTTAAATCCATCAGCATATATTTGGCGATTCGCCGCAGGTTAACGATTTTGGCTCCGCGGATTCGTTCGGCAAAATCAGACGGAACCGATTCGCGCAGTCGCGGTTGTTTTACGATCGCGTTACGAATAACGGCACCGCAAACGGCGGCGGCAACGGTATTTTTTATGGTTTCTACCTCAGGCAATTCAGGCATAAAATTTATTCTCCTTTAACGATTATAATATATAGTCCGAAACAGATTGCAAACTTCTTGCCATTATTTATAAACAGGGTTATATTGAAAGAATCGATGAAATTTTACGAATAAGTGAAGATGATTAAAAGACGCAGCAAAAAATATTATGCCCCGCAAAATGAAGATAGTGCCGTACATATCTGCGATCAGCCCGGTTGCAACGAAAAAGGCGAATATCGCGCGCCGAAAGACCGTAGTTTGAAAGAATATTACTGGTTTTGCCTCAAACACGTTGAAGAATATAATAAAAAATGGAATTATTACGGTGAAGGCTACAACGAAGCGGCGGAAGAAAAAATCAAACGGCGTTTTTCGCATCGTTTCAAATCAAAAGTGAACTATCAGTTTGGCTATGATTTATGGGAAGAAGCGGCGTTTTTTGACGACGGTTACGAGAATCCGTCCGACGGCAACCGCGAATATTCTGCCGACGGCATTTATTTTACGGTGGAAGAACGTAAATACATCAAAACGCTGGAGATGAGTATTCGCGACATCAATCCCGATTCGCTGAAAAAACAATATAAGAAAATGGCGAAAAAATATCATCCGGACATTAACCAAACGGATTCGTCGGCCGAAGAAAAATTCAAGCAGATTTCCGAAGCCTATCAACACTTAAAAGAAAAATTCGAGCGGATTCCCAACTACGATTTATTCAAAGACTAAGCAACTTAACATCCCGGGCGGCCTCCGCGGACTTTTTTCATCGCGGCGGACACGGCAAAATTCGGTCTGTCATTATGCCATAATTTTACAGCTTTTGCATTAAATTTTTTATTACAAAAAACAGCCGATATTGCTACCGGCTGCAAGGAGTTAAAAACGATTCGCAATTACGCGGCTTTGTTCATTTTTTGTGCCGCAAATTCGTTCATTTTCTCGATGATGTAATCGAGCTGTTCGTCCGTCAAATACGGTGTCATCGGAATACTGCATACCGTCTTGGAAAGTTTTTCGCAAACCGGCAGGGAGCGCGTATTCCATTTGGCATAGGCTGTTTGCGTATTAACCGGACGCGGATAGTAAGCACCGCACGGAATTCCGTTGGCCTTGAGATAGGTCATCAATTCATCGCGGTCTTCGCAATGAATTGTGTAAAGCGCATAAGCCGAGCGGCAGTTATCCAAGATTTTTTGCTTGCCGTAATAGTTGCTGAGCTCGTTGTCGTAGCGCGAAGCTACACGATAACGATTCTCCAATTCCTGCTTAAATTGCGTCAATTTCAACAACAAAACCGCGCCTTGGAAAGAGTTCATACGACCGGTCATACCCAAACGCACGTTATCATAATGGTCTTCCGGGCTCATACCGTGCACGCGGCAGGATTTCACCAATTCGTTTTCTTCTTCGGAGTTGCAGAAAACCGCACCGCCGTCGCCGTAACCGCCGAGTGGTTTGGTCGGATAGAACGAGGTTGCACTCATATCGGCAATTGAGCCGGCATTGTGTCCGTGATATACCGAACCGAAGCTTTGGCAGGAATCGGACATAACTTTCATACCGTTTTCATGAGCAATTTTCATAATTTCGTCGTAGTTGCACGGAGAACCGAAAATATCTACGGCAATTACGGCCTTAAGGTTGAGCTTGCCTTCGGCCTTAACCTGGGCAATTGCGCGTTTCAAATCTTCGGTATCCATATTGTAGGTGTTCGGATCAGAGTCTACAAAAATCGGGGTTGCACCGAGCAAAACCGGCGCTTCGGCCGAAGCCACAAACGTGAACGAAGATACAAACACGGCATCGCCCGGTTTAACGTCCCACGCCATCAGGCCCAAAGTCAGAGCATCGGTACCCGAACCGCAGGTCGAGCAATATTTGGTGCCGGCATATTCAGCGAGTTTGCTGTCGAGTTCTTTGGTTTCCGGACCTTGGCAATAAGCGCCGTGGTTCAAAATATTTTTAAAAGCTTCCAAAAATTTTTCCTGACCGATTCTTTTTTGGGTGGTGGCACAGTCAAAAAGATAAATCGGTTCGCTAGGTTTATTTGTCATAATTCAATTTCCCTTTATAAAAGTTATCACTGTTTTGCAATTTAGCGTATTTTCGGGCTGGTTGCAACACACAAAAAATTACGTGTTTGTAACATTTGCATAACACAAAAAAACGATGGGGTACAGGGTGTTGAACTAATAAAATGTCATACCTCGCACGATGCGGTGCATTCGTGCGTCAAGGTATCTAATCTTTGCGTAGTGCTATACTTGTTTTTGAAGCGGCTTCGCCGAGAGCCGAGTTCCCTTGACGAAGTGACGCACAGCGCACTTCGAGGGATGACTTTGCCACAAAAAAACGACGCTCGAATTAAGCGTCGCTTTTTTGCAATTAGCATATATTTGGATTAGAAGTTATATCTGGCACCAAACATAATTTCTTGATCACGAGCCGAAACTTTGGCAACGCCTGCGCCATAGTTCTTACGAATACGACCCAAGTCAGCATAACGATAACCGGCATCCAAAGTCCAGTTAGAGGTTACGTCATAAGCAATACCGGCCATAACTTGCCAAGCGAGGTTGTTGGCAGATTTACCGTCTTCACCGAAGTCAGCCTTCAAGTGAGAAAGACCGATACCGGCACCGATGTACGGTGTCCACGGGGTGCAGGTCAAATAATCAAAGTAAGCATTAGCCATGAAGGAATGCTTATAAAGTCTGAAGTGATTCAAACCATTATCCAACCAATTACGTTTAATGTCACGAGAATTGTTGAGTTCTACTTCACCACGAACATAACCGGCACGAACACCGTAAGCTACGTGAGTACCGAACAATTCTTTGTTGGCATGCATACGAGTAATGTCTGCAGCTTCATAGTTGTGATCTTTAATTTTTACTTTGTTAAAGTCATAAGACAATTTGCCAGAAACATACTGGTTAACTTTTGCGTCTGCATTAGCGCTTAACAGGCAGGCAACACCAGCTAATAACAAAATTTTTTTCATATTAAATTCCTTTATTACTTGTTGAACAACAATATACTTTCGTATTGTAACACCCACACTTTATGACTATAAAAAGGCTATGTCAAGATATTTTTCTTAAACTATTTACAGGCTTGTTCACGATTAATTAAGATTTTATCGTGTATAAAACGCAACTTTAGCGCAAATCCTAAGTTTGAACCGTATTGTACAGGCGATTACACAAAAAATTTCAGTTTTGTAATATTGTGATTATTTATAGGCGTAGAGGCTTTTACCATAGCGTTTGAGCCAAATACGGCCGCGGCTCCATTCCGGGCATAACGATGCAACACATGCCCAGAATTCGTCGGAATGATCAGGGTGCTTGAGGTGCGATACTTCGTGTGCCATCAGATAATCAATCACAAAATCGGGCGCCAGGGCAATTCGCCAACTGTAATTGATATGTTTTAAGGAAGAGCAGCTTCCCCAACGCGAAGTAGTGTCTTTGATGCTGACACCGCTTAATTTTTGGCCGAGTTTATCTGCTAATTCTTTAGAACGTGCATAAAATTCTTCCTGTGCGCGTTTTTTGATATAATCTTTGACTCTGCGGTGAATGAATTCGGCCTCGCCGGAAACGCAGAGTTTGTTTTCCTCCGGCCAAACACCGCGCCGGGCCTCCGGATGATGCTCCACCGTGACGCTTTGTCCGAACAGCAAAAAATCAGTGCCTGCGGCAAAATATTTTATTTCCGGAAGTTTGTTTAGAGATTTGATAATCCAATCGGTGTGTTCGGTTACAAAATTTATGGCTTGTCGGCGCGAACAAAAACGCGGCACGGAAAGCACCGGTACCCGCTCTTTTTCATCTATCTTGAGCGTGAGCTTGCGTCCCGAGCGCGATTGCACCACCTTAATATCCATACCGACGGCTTCGGCAATATCAAAGGTCTTGCCAGTCAACAATGTGATCTTCATAGTCTTTTACCTTTGTTTCGTTGACCAATTCGCGGCCACTGAGCGAGTTTCCCGATTCCGTTACGCTGGAGGCTTTGCCGGTTATAAGCGGATGCCAATCCGGCAAGTCATGGCCGTTGTCTAAGAGCCAATAAGCGCAGGTTTTCGGCAACCAACGCGGTTTTTCGCGCACGGCTTCAAGGTTTATATCACGGCAATCAGGCACCGCTTCAAAGCGATGTTCGTAGATTTTGCACAGACAGCTGTTACAATCCAAAAAGCGGCAATATGTATTGGTAAAGTGAATTTTACCTTTGATTTCCAGTTTGTTTAGGCAACATTTGCCGCAACCATCGCACAGAGCTTCCCATTCTGCTTTGTTCATTTCTTCGAGTTTTTTATGCTTCCAAAATTCCGGCTCAAGCTTTTTGGCTTCATCGACACGCATTTGCGGATTATAAGCTTCGTCTATGGCGTAGTCTTTACTCATAAATCCTCCCAAAGTCCTCGTCATCCTGAGGCAAAGCCGAAGGATCCAGCAACGCTGAAAGCGTTGTTTTGTCCCAGAGGACAAAATGAATTCTTCGCTTCGCTGTAGCTACGCTCAGAATGACGGTTAACGCCTTATCACTATAATAAGCTGTCATACAAATCATCCCAGTTTTTATTATTTTTTTCAATCAATTCAATCTTGCGCTTTCTAAGCCATCCTTTTAAGGTTTTCTCTCTCTTGATTGCCTGTGTCATATCATCAAACATTTCATAGTAAACAAGCATCTTTACATTATACCTTTTAGTAAAACCGCTGAAAATTTCCTGCTTATGTTCATAGATGCGCCTAACTAAGTCAGAAGTAACCCCCGTATACAGCGTTCCGTTTTTTTTACTTGCTAAAACATAAATACAGGGTTGCTTTTTCATAAATCCTCCCAGTCGACGATGTAATACTCCAAATCCTCGTCTTTGACATCAAGTTCGGAAACCGTACGACCTTTAAGCGGTTTAAGCGGTTGCTCTTTATAATTTTTATCGAACAGTTTGCGATAGGCGCAGGTTTTCGGCATATACGGCAATTTATCGACGTTTTCCGGTGTCAGTTTTGTGCAGTTCGGTACCAGTTCGCAACGTTTTTCGTATACACGGCAACGGCGGTTTTCCATATCGTAATATTGGCAGAGCACATTGGTGTGATACAACTTCCCGGTGTCGGCATCTTCGAGCGTCATCATACAGCACTTGCCGCAATTATCACAGATTGCTTCCCATTCTTTTTCACTGATTTTTTGCCAATCACTTTTATCCATGCTGTTCCGGTAACCTTTCATCTTCGGCAAAATTGCGGAACAAAGTAAATTCGCCGTCCCAACCGAGTTTTACCGTTCCGGTCGGGCCGTGACGCTGTTTGCCGATAATCACTTCAGCCTGGTGCGCGGTGTTGCGGTCGCGGATTTCCCATTCTGCGTGCTTTTTATTGAATGCTTCCTCCGATTCGTTTTCGGAGCGTTTCGGTTCGGAATTATGAATATAGTAGTTCTCGCGGAATACGAACATTACGATATCGGCATCTTGCTCAATGGAACCGGATTCGCGCAAATCCGACATTTGCGGTTGTTTATCTTCACGCGATTCAACACTACGGTTAAGTTGGGAGAGGGCAATTACCGGAATTTTCAGCTCTTTGGCCAATATTTTCAGACCGCGGGAGATTTCCGAAACTTCTTGCACGCGGTTACCTTCGCTCTTCTTATCACCGGTACCGCCGATGAGTTGAATATAGTCAATCACAATCAATCCCAAACCCTTGGTACGTTTCAGCCGACGCGCACGCGAGCGAATGGCATTAATACTTACTCCCGGAGTATCGTCGATATACAGCGGAATATTGGCTAGCTCACGAGTTGCGCCGGCAATTCGCATCATAGCAGCTTCATCCAAATCGCCGACACGCATTTTGTGGCTGGAAATCTGAATGGTGCTGGAAAGAATACGCGCTGCCAATTCGTCGGCCGACATTTCAAGCGAGAAAAAGGCTACGCCGCGCTTTTCCGGCGGAGTGTTTTTATCGCGTGCAAAAAAATCGGCAACGTTATAGGCAATATTGGTGGCAAGCGCGGTTTTTCCCATGGCCGGACGCCCTGCCAGAATAATCAAATCAGAGTCGTTCAAACCGCCGATTTTGTAGTCAAGCTGATTTAAACCGGTCGGAACTCCGGAGATTCGCCCACCTTTTTGATAGGCTTTTTCAATGGTGGTGTAGGATGAAGCCAACGCAGTACCGAAATCCATAAACCCGCCCTGAGTATCACCTTGTTCGGCCAGATTATACAGTGATTTTTCGGCCTCGCTGATTTGCTCGGTGGCCGACGTTTCCAAACTTTCTTCCATCGCACTGTTAATGATTTCGTAGCCGGTGTTGATAAGTTCGCGACGCAAGTATCTGTCATAGATAAACTGCGCATAATGCTCCACATTGGTCAGCGGCGAGGCGCTTTCTGCCAACTTAACCAAGTACGGAAAACCTCCGACCTGCTCGAGCGTGCCTTCCTGCTCAAAATAGCTCTTGAGTGTAATGATATCTGCGGTGCGTTCGCCGGCAAGCAACTTGCTCATCGCCTTATAAATTTTGCGGTGAGTGGCATCGGCAAAGTGCTCCGGCTTTAAAATGTCGCCGATTTTTTCATAAAATTTGTTATTGGCGAGCAACGCGCCGAGCACCGCTTGTTCGGCCTCAATATTTTGCGGCAATTTTGTAATATCAGGTTTTTCCATTTTCAGCTTTCATTCATAAATTTTCGTGTATGTTTTGTTATAAACAAACGGGCTGTTTTTGGTATAAAAATCTTTTAAAAACTGTGGATAACGGGTATAATTTCAATATAGTCCGCAAAAGCAATAAAATACGTGTTTACGCATTGAAAATACGATGTTTATTCTTCTTTACCGATACCTTGATGCTTTTTCCAAGCCGCGTAGGAAGCTTTTCTTTTTTTGCTCTCTTCCTCGCGTTGCATTTTGCGCTTTTCGCGTTCACTCAATTCCGGATTAGGGGAATCTTCAAATTCTTTAGAATTCGGCAGTTTCAGCCTTACCCGACATTTTGTCTTTATAAGTTCTTCATAGGCTGACTGGTCAACCTTTGACATATCAATGGATTTTTGAAAATGTTGCAGTTCGTGCGTAGGCACCTTGAGACCTTCACCCCGATATGCCGCCAGTTTATCTTTAACCTCATTGACGCGTATAACAGTTCCTATTGCGAGAATAGAGTTAACATCGGCGTTTGCCTGAACTTCTTGTATTTTGTGTGAAATCGCTTCGCGCACCGCCATCTCCAGCTCAATCAGACGGCCGTCAAGTCGAGACGCTCCTTTTGGAGGATAATCTACAAACAAGGAATCATCACTTGCTCCGTATGTGCCGTCAGGATTTTTGCAAAAATAACTCTCAAAAGCCTCCGGATCATCGGGATCAAACGGCTGGTCCAAAAGCTGAGCATAATCCAGAACCTTGTCCTCGGATTTGGCTTTTCCCGGCAGAGTTTTGACGGTACGACGCTCATACTTCAGCAGGGGTTCTTTAGCGGACAATATTTTTAAAAAACCGGAACGGGTAATTTTTTCAACATTGCAATTATAATCAATAGTATCTTTCATCCATGTATCAACACTCGGATAATAAGTGAACACCATTTCCTCATTTTGGGCGAGCGGCAGACGCATAACCGCCTTTTGCACACCGCCCTGTTTGTTGGTGGTCAGTTCAAATTTCGGTTCGTTATCTTCGGTTTCTTCCGCCATATCTTATTCCTTGTTTATTCTTCTTTACCGATGCCTTGATGTTTTTTCCAGGCCGCGTATTGCTTGCGTCGTTCTTCCTGCTTTGCGGCGCGTTGTTGCTCTTTGGTTAAAACCGGCGTAATAATACTTTGGTCCGGTTCTACCGTCGGCATTTTTCTCACAGCTTTATCCACCCGCTTCCATACAGCTTCGTATGATTCCTCGGCGTGGCCGGTTACCGGATACATCGGGCGTGCCGGAGTCTGCTGTATGCGCTCAGGATGTTTTACGTTTGCGATTTCTTCCGCTTTTATGGCGATTCGTTCACGGAATGCCTTGTCTAAATCCACAATAAGCCACTTGACATCGTTATCGGCTTTATCAAGCTTGACATCAACACCATGATGCGGAGTTAGGGATAAGGATAGGGATATTTCAAAAGTTTCTTTTTTTATGTTGTTATGGTCAAACACCCGCATTTCTTTAAGTTCTTTGCTGCTGTAGTGTTTGCGGTCATAATCGCACCCGTTGCGGAAAGTATATTTCAGTATAGGCTTTTTTACACCCAGTTTACGCAAAAATTCGCTGTCGGACAATTCATCAACCTGTACAGCATTGAAATATCTTTCTCCGTCGCCGTGATGCTCGGAATCTACCTCATATGAAAATTTGTAAAACTTATCGTTATAATCATAATATGCTACAACCTCGGCTTTGGTAATACCGTTGTCGTTGGTGGTATATTCGATGTCCCAAACGTTCTTTGCATGCGTTACGGCTCTGGCGTGGGAACAATCTCTTTCGTATGCATCATCATTTTCCATTTTCGGTTCCTTTGCTGCAGCAAACATATTATAAGCAAATGGTAGCACAGAAAAATTAATTTGTCTATAATTTTCGGTAAAAATTAAGAAAACCTATTCGCGATGATACGGATGATGGTTGATGATAGTCTGAATGCGATAGATTTGCTCGCACAAAACCGCCCGCATCAAAATATGGGGCAGGGTGAGTTTGCCGAACGAGAGGATTAAATCGGCCGTATCGCGGGTGGATTGCAAATGTCCGTCGGCACCGCCGATTAAAAAGCAGATTTCGGAGCAACCGTCGTTGAGCCAGCTTTCAACCTTTGCTGCCAGTTCCATACTGGAAATATTAACTCCGCGCTCGTCCAGAACAATCACTTTGGCGCCGTGCGGAATCGAACTTTGCAAAAATTTGGCTTCGTCGTTTTGATTGGAATTATCTTGTTCTTTAATCACGACATCCCAGCCGGAACGCTTGATATATTCGGCAATAATTGACGCTTCCGGCGCATTTTTTTTGCATTTTCCGATGGCGATAATCGTGACTTTCATCAGGTGTTTCTTTCTTATGGAGATTCTTCGCGTTGCTCAGAATGACGGAGCTATATTATTTTTCTCTCAAATTGGCGGCAGATTGCCACATTTTTTCGAGATTATAAAACTCGCGTACTTCCGGACGGAAAATATGCACAATCACATCAAAGGCATCAATCAGCACCCAATCGGCTCTTTCTGCGCCTTCGGAAGAACTCTTATGACCGGCCGCTTTGAGATTTTCTTCGATTTTTTGCGCAATGGAAGCAACGTGCCGATTTGAGTTACCGCTGGCAACCACCATATAACTGGCAATCGAGGTTTTGCCTTCCAAATCAATCACTACCACATCTTCGGCCTTCATATCGTCGAGCGAGTCGGTAATGATTTTCAAAATCGCGTTATTTTCTTTTTTGCTTGTCACTTTTGTTCTCCTTAAATTATCCTAACGGCGACCACGGTTTTTTCTCAATGATTATTTCGGCGTCGGCATCTTTGTTTTTGGCACGGTTACCGCGCGTAATCAGCGCATCAACCGCTTGCAGACACGGCTCCAAATTACTGTGCGCAACCGCTGAAATAGTGAATATTTTGTTTTTGCATACCTTTTTCAAGGCCTTGAGTTTATCGGCAATTTCTTCGTCGGTCAGGGCATCACATTTGTTGAGCGCGACCACTTCCGGCGTATGCTTCAACTTATCGTTATAGAGTTCGAGTTCTTTGCGGATGGTTTTATAATCAGCCGCCACGTCTTCCGCGGTGGCATCAAGCAAATGCAAAAACACCGAACAACGCTCGACGTGTTTTAAAAATCGGTCGCCCAAACCGACACCATCGTGGGCGCCTTCAATCAACCCCGGAATATCGGCCAGCACCATTTCTTTGCCGCCGCACCAAGCCACTCCCAAATGCGGATGCAATGTGGTAAACGGGTAGGAGGCAATTTTCGGACGTGCCGCTGTGACCGATGATAAAAACGTGGATTTTCCGGCATTCGGCAACCCGATAAGCCCGACATCGGCAATGATCTTAAGCCGCAGCCATACCCAGATTTCTTCCCCCGGTGTCCCCGGACCGGCGTAGCGCGGCGCCTGATTGGTCGAGGTTTTGAAACGGGTGTTGCCCAAACCGCCTTTACCGCCTTTGGCAATCAAAAATCTTTCGCCGGCAACCACCATATCTTTCAAAACAGTTTCGCCGTCCTCGGCTACGATTTCGGTACCGACCGGAACTTTGATAATCAGGTCTTCGCCTTTATATCCCGTCATTTCCGAACCCATACCCTGTTGACCTTTTTGCGCTTTAAAGTGTTGCTGATAGCGAAAATCTATCAGGGTGTTGAGATTCTCGACCGCTTCAAAATATACGCTGCCGCCGTCGCCGCCGTCGCCGCCGTTCGGGCCGCCGAACTCGATAAATTTTTCGCGGCGAAAAGCTACACAGCCTTTACCGCCGTCGCCGGCTTTAATGTATATTTTTGCCTGATCCAAGAACTTCATGATTTTTCCTTAAAGTAAAAATAAAGGGGCATTACGCCCCTTGTATTCAATCGCTTCAAAAATTATTCGGCAACGACGGAAACATAAACCTTGTCGTCAGCCTTGGTTTTGAATTCAACCTTGCCTTCGGAAGTAGCAAAAATCGTATGATCTTTACCCAGGCCAACATTCTGTCCCGGATGATACTTGGTACCGCGTTGACGAATGATGATGTTGCCAGGGATAACCGCTTCACCGCCGAATTTTTTCACACCCAGACGACGACCTTCGGAATCGCGGCCGTTACTGGAGCTACCACCTGATTTCTTATGTGCCATAACGTTTTCTCCCTATAAATTAACCTAAAATATCCGTGATTTTAACAATCGTGATATTCTGTCTGTGACCGTTTTTACGACGATAGTTCTG
Source organism: Pseudomonadota bacterium (assembly GCA_918234285.1). Taxonomy (GTDB): domain Bacteria; phylum Pseudomonadota; class Alphaproteobacteria; order RF32; family CAG-239; genus RUG410. The sequence goes on from CAKJXZ020000049.1 coordinate 16,868, forward strand.
TCTTCTCTTTTTCTTGAAAACAATAACTTTAGCGTCTTTTGCCTGTTTTACAACCAAAGCCTTAACGCTTGCACCCTTAACGAGCGGAGTTCCGATTGTGGAATCGAGCGCCAAAACTTCGTTGAAAACAACTTCTTTTCCTTCTTCACCGGCGATTTTTTCAATTTTTACAACGTCGCCCGTAGTGACGTTATACTGTTTACCGCCTGTCTTAATTACTGCGTACATATCCTTTTCCTTTAATTTTAAACATAAAGCAATGGCTTGTAATATACATAAGTTTTTTGCGCTGTCAACCTAAAAATAACGATTTTTTAATTTTTTTTGGAATCCTCAAATTAAAAAGCGTATTTAAAGTCAATCCAGCCGCTGTGGTCTTGATAATGCTTGCGGAATTTAGCCTCATAACCGACACCGATTTCCGTGTTGTCATTAAGCACAACCGTGGAACCGATACCGATTTCAACTCCGAAACGCGGCATACTCTTGCCGTCTACGGTATAGCTTGTACCGTTCGGCAAACTTACGACGGCATCGTCACTGTCACTGATAACGTCATACATAATCCCCGCATACGCATTCGGTTTGAATATGCCGTAAGTAGTTTCGGCCTTAACTCCCAATGTTGTGCGCAACAAGTCCAAATCGTTGCCGGAAACGCTCTGCATGGCGCCGTCAACATATCCGTGGCGCTTGATGCGATAATATCTGGCACCCAATTCCGGCGTAAGATATTTAAACGTATATCCGGTTAAGCCTTGTACACTGTATATGTCGGCACTGTAATGCGCATCGATATTGCGACCGAGAACAAATTTATCTTCATCATAATCGGTTCTGCCATAACTCATAACCCCGTTGACAAACCAGTTGCTCGGACGATATTCGCCGTAAACATATCCTTGAATTGTCTGAATATTCACATCGCGGCGGAAAGCGTTTACGTCGGTGTCGTCAAATTGCATACCGATACCGACTTTAGTACCGTGGGCAACTTTTTTATCCACACCGGCAATAAAGCCGCGGTCATCGGCATCATAGCCGTAGGTGTCGCCGTGGTCTTGCATCTTTGATTTGGCATAATAAGTTTTAATCCACGCTTTGACGTTGCTCAAATCAGGTTTTCCGTCGCCGGAAGACAATCCGCTGTCCAAATAAGTTTTTATCAGGTGATTATCCACCGTCAACAACAATCTGTCAGTCAAATCAATCAACGCGGTTTGCGCCATACCGTCATCATTCGGTGCCAACGCCGTCAAAACTTTATTGAATTCCACACCGTCGGTTTGCGCCAAACGCGCCAAATCATCGGCAATACCCTGCGCCGTCGGATTACTGTGCGACGGGCCGTCAACCCACGCACCGGCCGCTTTCTGATTGCTTTCGGTTCCGCCGTTTTCACGCGAAATATCTTCGGCGGTTTCGGTCTGATACACTCCGTAAATACCGGACTTTTCCGATTTACGCACAAAGTTGTACATATTGTTGTGGAACTCGTCTTTGAAGTTGTTGTTATTGATATCCGAGCCGTCACTCAAGCTGAGTAATGCAACTTCGCCGGTCTTCTTACCGTCCAGCGGATTCTGCCCGAAAGTGATATCGATGGTTGCACCGTTGGCAATATCAAAGCTGTCGGCCTTAATTGCACCGAAAGTCTGCAAATTATCAACATTAAGGGTCAACTGTGAATCTTTGTTGAAGGTTGCATGGCGCAAGTTGATTTTGCTATTACCTACATTCACTTCCGAGCCGGATTCGGCAACCAAATCAACGTTTTTGCCAAAGCTGTCCGTCGTTGCCGTTGCTTTAACTCCTTGCAATACAACTTTGTTGTTGCTGACTTTTTTATTGCTCAAATCGACATCGCTCAACATATTGACGATACCGTCGTTGCCGTCAATGTTTGCAAATTCGGTATTTGTTAAGTCAACAGAGCCGTTGTTGGTAATGTTATTTACCGTGCTGTTGCTCAAGGCAGCTTTGCCGTCGTTGGTAAACGTTGCAATATCGGTACTATCGGCTTTAAAATCATCGTTATTGGTAACATCGTCAGCGGAGCTACCGGTCAAATTCGCCGAGCCGTCATTAGTCAGCGTTGTCAGTTTGGAATCCTTAGCGGTTAAGGAGCCTTGGTTGACGATTTCGCCCTCTACCTCGGCATTATTCGCGCTAAATGTACCGGCATTATTCAACGGAGCATCACCTTTGAGGTTAACATCAGTCAAAGTCAAAGACGCGCTTTCCGGCACATCAAAATTGTCGTGACCGTCCAAATCAATCGTCGATTTCTGTGCGCCGTCGGCCACACCTTTAATCGTCAGATTACCGTAAGTTTCGCCCAAATCGTCACCCAAGGTATAAACTTCATCGGCTGTACCGGCCGTAAAGTTTTTATCCGCCAGTTGTGCCTGATTGACGAGCACCAACGTATCGCCGAGTTTTTCCTTAACTTCTGTTGAATCGGTGGAAATTGTTACTCCGATTGAATCGTTTAAGGTACCGGTGGTAGCTAAGCCGAACTGCCCCTCTTTCTTGGTGGTCTTTACAGTCTTGTTGAATTCATCGCTCCACTTAGTATTCGGTGTTACCTCATCAACCACGGTTTCTTCTTTTTCCGAAATTACGAATTTTTCTGCCAAGCCATCACTCAAAGCCAATTGCAAAGCGGCCGCATCGGCTGTGCCTTGCGTTTTGAGAACCTGTACTTTGAAACCTTCTCCGATATCGGATTTGGCACTGTCCACATAATTGAGTTCGCTCAAGGTTACCGTGCCGCTTGAAGCCGTGGCCGCACTTGCGTCGGTGGCAAATGTATCTGCCTTTTTATCTTTGGTGTTAATATCGATTTTCCACTTGGAGTCGGCATTGGAAGTCAGAGACTTCAGTGAATAATCGTGCAACGTGCCGTCGGTAGTTTCCACGGTAACTTTCTCAACCGATACATCGCTGTTGCTGATGTCGTTATAAAGCTGTACCGTACCTGTTGCATCGCCGGTGATGGCAACCGCGGCATTTTCGCCGTCGATGGTATCATAGAACGTAGCCGTACCGCCATTGGTGGCCGCAATCGTCAAGTTGGCATTATCCATAAATATAGCACTGGCGACATCGTTGATTTTGTTGTCTTTGAATAAAGTCTGTTTGTTCTCGCCATCGGCGGCAATGGTTAAATCTTTTTTGGTATAAATCGCCGCACCAAAGCCTTCGCCGCTCGCGGTAAAAGTATTGTCGGTAAAGCTCGCGTTTTTAATGCCGTTGGTAATTTCGCCTTCGTTATAGATTACACCACCGTAAACATTTGTTGCCGAACCGGTGTTTTTATCGAATTTACCGCTGATGGAAGCGATAGTGGAAGTACCGCCTTCATCAACTATAGTGTTACCTATAACAGAACCGTAAATATTTCCGGTCAGCGCGGTGGAGGTGTTACCGGTAAAGTCACCTGTGATGTTTCCCATGGTTGAAATGGTATAATATCCACTTTGATTTGAGATAGTTCCGCCATAAACATTGCCATCCACTGTGTAAGCAATGTTATTTTCAAAGGTTCCGGAGATATCTCCGATTACAGATTTTGCATTTATAGTTTCTCCATCTACAATCTCCCAAGTACTAGGATCTATTATAAGGTGATAATAGCCAAGAGTTGCGTTAAAAATTGCCGCACCACCGACATGACCGGCATAATCCGTATTAGAGGTTGAAACTACGTAGTTGTTGGCAAATATGGCATTACTGATTTCACCGATACCACCATAGTAGTTAACAATAGCACCGCCGAATGCTCCACCGAAATATTGCGCCTGATAGAATCTCTGATAATACGGAATTCTCTCCGATGGATCTTCAGGCACCGGAACCTGGTAGTACACATGATTTAGGGCAAAAGAATCATTGGTCAAGTATGAGGTAGAAACACCATTGGCAATGAATTTACCGGATATTTTTTCTATAACCACAGCTTCTTCCGGTTTCGTCGGGTCAATAGAAATATCGCTAGGCATGTGAAAAATTCCATTTGATATCGCACCACCGTAGACAATACCATAGTAATATGCCGTTCCTGCATTAGGGTCGTAACCACCGATTACGGAATTGCCGATAAATGTAGCATCAACGGATTCCAATGTCTGATTGTTATTAACAAGAGCACCACCATCATTAAGGTAAAGGTGGTTTGTTAAGTCTGAGGTATATCCCACAAAAACCGTAGGCTTTTCTGTACCTATTATGTACTTAAGTGTTTCATTGTAGCCTGTTTCATATAAGCGAATAGTAATTGCTGTTCCCCAATGGTAGCCCGAAGGATTGTCAGCAGAACCGCCGAAAACACCACCATCAATGGTGGTAAGTGTTTCAGGGTATCCCGGAAGACGATCGTCATCACTCCAAATACGGTGGTCTTGAGCTGCTGTCGAGATATCGGCACCGGTAGCGTCGGTTAATCTATGCAATTTGTAAACACCGGTAGTTTCATCCTGTACCCATTTGTAATGAAATGATGAAGTTACCGTATCCGAACCTAAACCAGTGTAAGTAATTTTCTTACCGATATAATCATCAATAATTGCCGCGTTCGCCGGAGTTGCCGCAACAGCCCCCAATGCAAATAAACCCATATTAATCAGAAAACATTTTTTCAAAACACTGCGATATTGTGCAGAAAGTAAACCTAAAGCGGTGCGTGTATAGTTCATAGTCCTTTTCCTCCTCCATACGGAAAATCAAATGCTTTAATAAAAGTATACGTGTCAGATACACAGATTCTGTCATAATTATAAACAATAAAGTTTAAAATGTGTTAAAAGCTATTATTTGTCGGTATATTAAATCGTTTTACTTTACAGCTCAAGAGATAAAATCAGAGTTATGCACTATTAAAAATTTATTTTATCGCAGAACCAGATATGTCATTACGAGGGATGCAGAATCAGTCGCGTCATTACGAGCCCGTCAAGGCGTGGTAATCTCAATACTTCCCCTCTGTCCAATAAAAAAACTCTCCGCAAGGGAGAGTCTTTTTATTGGAGCGGGCGAGGGGAAAATTTACGGCGCTACACGCCGATAAATTCGTGTGCTTGTTTTCTAAATTCGCTACGGTTGTTTTCACTTCCCTTGCTCATTAAGAAAACTGCGCCATCAGCACCAAAAACAACATTTTGAGGTTGTTTTTGGCTTGATGCCCTCTCAGGGTTCGCTTCCCCTCTGTCCAATAAAAAAACTCTCCGCAAGGGAGAGTCTTTTTATTGGAGCGGGCGAGGGGAATCGAACCCCCGTTATAAGCTTGGGAAGCTTCTATTCTACCATTGAATTACGCCCGCGTAAC
>CAKJXZ020000050.1:0-9453 GCA_918234285.1 Pseudomonadota bacterium
ACCTTCTAAGGTAGTCAGTTGATTATTTTCACAACGAAAATCTCCGCCGACTTTCTGCGGTGCTCCTTTTAACGTAGTCAGCTGATTATTTTTACACAAAAAATTCCCGCTGACTTCTTTAGGTGCTCCTTCTAAGGTAGTCAGCAGATTATTGCGGCAACTAAAACATCCACCTACTTCTTGCGGTGCTCCGATTAAGGAAGTCAGTTGATTATTTTTACACCAAAAATCTCCGCCGACTTTCTGCGGCGCTCCTTGTAAGGTGGTAAGTTTATTATTTTCACAATAAAAACCTACACCAACTTTTTGTGGTGCTCCTTGTAAGGTGGTAAGTTTATTATTTTCACAACGAAAACCTCCGCCGACTTTCTGCGGCGCTCCTTGTAAGGTGGTAAGTTTATTATCTTGACACAAAAAACTACCTTCTACCGTAACTTTGGATAAATCCGGCAGCTCGGTTAAACCTTTTTCGGATAAATCCACATCGCCTTTGATGACAAACCCATCAGGCAGGTCATAAAGGTTATAGGTTTTACCATCTTGTTTAAGCGGAAGATACGGCTTATTATCTGCCGCTTCTTCTGCCTTTTCCTGCCTGCTGCCGAACAGCTTTTGCCACAATTTACCGACCATTGATTTTTACTCCCAAGTTTACATGTTTTACCATAACATGGTAAAGCACAAAAAGCAAGCGTTTTTTGCGGAAAAAGTCGTTTTTTGTACAACACAGGGATACTCCCCAAAAATCCGGAGAATGAGGCTGATAGAAAAAGGGTTTCCCGTGCGGTGTACAATAAGAAGTACATAAGCGGGAAACCCTTTGATTAGCAGACCATTATACGGATTTTTTTATTGTGCGTTGATGAGGTAGATTTCAACCCGTCTGTTTTGCGCTCTGCCTGCTTCCGTATCATTGCTGGCAATCGGCTGTTTGGAACCGACACCGGCCGCATACAAACGAGAAGCGGCAACACCGCGCATGGCCAAATAATTAGCCACCGTGCGTGCCCGACGTTCGGAGAGCGGATTGTTGATTTTATCATTACCGGTACTGTCGGTGTGACCGATGATTTGCAACTTGGTTTTGTCATATTCCTTTGCCACTTCCGCTACCGAATCAAGCACTGCGTTGGCCGAAGTCTTCATCACATCGTTATTGGTATCAAAGGTAATGCTGTTCGGCATAATCAGGCGAATGTTGTCGCCGTCACGTGCCACCTGCACACCGGTTCCGGCAAGCTTTTGACGCAGTTTGCTTTCCTGAACGTCCATATAGCCACCGGTAGCCGCGCCGGCCGCACCGCCGATACCGGCACCGATTAATGCGCCTTTCTCACCGCCGACTAAAGCACCGACACCGGCACCTACCGCCGCACCGATACCCGTGCCCCACGCGGTTTTTGCCACTTTGCTTTCGCCGGTATAAGCATCGGTTGCACAGCCGTTAAGTATGCCTAAAGCCATTAAACATAACATCAATTTTTTCATTTGTTTTCTCCTTTTTTAAAGCTGATTTTTATTGTTTTGAATAAATAGATATTAATCTTGTTTGCCGAATGTTGCACGGTAAACCAAGACGGTAATAAATAATGACGTGAAATTGACTCAATTTTTTTGAGGGAAAAAGCTTTATAGGTGGATTGCGTCTCCGGTAAAAATTCTGATGGTAACGTATTTGCAAAAATATTTTTTATGAGCTCCAACCACTTTTGCCAAACAAGCTTTTTATCATATTTTTTACAATTTTGCACGGCATTGGCACTCATTTGTCGGCGCAACGCTCTATCATTTATCAGAAGTTCGATTTTTTGAGCATACTCTTGTTCGTCAAAATCGGTCAGAAAACCGTTAACTCCATCAATAATCTGCTCGTTGACACCAGTACAGCCCTTCAGACCGACAGCCGGAAGTCCGATGCTTAAAGCCTCAAGTAACCCTATACTTTGTCCTTCAAAATACGACGGGAACACGCAAAAATCATATCCGAGCATCGTTTCCAGAGGTTTGTCGGTTATGCCGCAAAGATGAACCTGCGCACCGATTTTCTTGGCCTCAATCCGCTCCTCGAGTTTATTTTTATATTCGGGAGCGGCATATCCGTAAACATCTACCTGCCATTGCGGATATTTTGCGGCAATCAGGGCAAAGGAATCTATCAGAAATTCCACCCCCTTATTTTCATCAACACGAGATAAATAGATTATCTTATGTTTTTCGTTTTCTTGATTTACCGTATTATCCGACAGGTCAACCCCGTTTGGAAAGCATACGACTTTCCCTTGCCGAACACAATCCGGCAATAACTGTTTGAAACTTGGAAACAATATTTGCGCAATCGTGTTTTTATACCCCGACTTCAGAGCCTTTATCGTGCTTTTGCGCAAATAAACATCCGGGCGAGAATGAAACATAAGAATACGCGGAATATCGTCAAACTCCGGAGCTAAATTTGCTTCGGCATACAAATCCGCAAAAAAGAAAACAAACAAATCCGGACGATTCTGCTTCGCATACTCATTGAGCGCTTGCTCATAAGAAAGTCCTGTTGCCGCGAATTTCAAATTAACAAACTTAACATCCCGGTTTAATTTTGCCGGACGTATATCGGCATCGGCATAGCACATTCCTGTCACATCGTACCCGTTTGCCGCAAGCATATTACAGAATTCATAAAAAACCGTGATAGCTCCGCCTACCCTGTCGACGACTTCCGCCTGAGAAACAACAAAAATGCGCTTTGCCATTTGATATCCCGTTAAAAATTAGCGATACGTGCCAAAGCTTCTTCAACTTTAGCCTTATTTTCGAGAGCCTCGGCCTGACGGCGTTTTTCTTCTGCCACAACTTTTTCCGGTGCCTTGGATACGAATTCCTTGTTATTCAATTTACGAGCGTAACCGTCCAAGTTTTTATTCAAGGTTTCGAGCTCTTTATTTAGGCGCTCGCGCTCCGCCGCAAAATCAACCACGCCTTTAAGCGGAATTAAAATTGTAGTGTCACGACATACGGTTTGTACCATATCTTTACTGATTTCCATATTGCCGAGCGGTGCCAATTTATCCAAACGAGCCAAGTTACAAATCAGATTATTTTGAGCAATCAGCGTTGCCAAATCAACATCGGAAGCCTTAACGTAAGCTGTTAGTTTTGCCACTGCCGGCAAATTCATTGCCGCGCGCAAAGAACGTACGGCAGAAATAAATTCAACCGCCCGATCAATCACGCGTTTATCTTCTTCGCCGAATACCTCATGTTGCGGCCATTCCGCTTTAATCAAATCAACTTTGCGCGTTGTCAGATTATTCCACAACTCGGTTGTAACAAACGGCATAAACGGATGCAGAATTATCAAAATTCTATCCAATACCCATGCGGCCGTAGCTCTGGTTTCATTGATTTTCTCGTCATTGTCGCCATAGAAAATCGGCTTGGTCAATTCAATATACCAATCGCAGAAAGTGCCCCAAACAAACTGATACACCGCATTTGCCGCGTCCGAAAAGCGATAATTATTCAAATTATCGGTAACGTTTTTGGTGGCCTCTTTGGCTTTGGCAACAATCCATTTGTTAATAGGGAACTTAACATTTTTAATATCAAAGTCCTTAACCGAATAGCACTGATTCATTTCACAAAAACGGGCGGCATTCCACAGTTTAGTGGCAAAATTGCGATAGCCCTGAATGCGCGAATCCGAAAGGTTGATGTCGCGTCCTTGGGTTTCTGATGAAGCCATAAAGAAACGCAAAGCATCGGCACCATATTTTTCGATGGTTTCCATCGGGTCAACGGTGTTGCCTTTGGATTTACTCATTTTGCGTCCCTGCTCGTCGCGTACCAAACCGTGAATATAGCACTTTTTGAACGGAACGCGCTTCATCATGTACATACTCATCATCATCATGCGGGCAACCCAGAAAAAGATGATATCAAAGCCGGTAACCAATACCGAAGTCGGATAAAATGTTTTTAAGTATTCGGTATTTTCCGGCCAGCCTAGGGTAGAAAATGCCCATAATCCCGAAGAAAACCACGTATCCAATACGTCGGTTTCGCGACGCAACTCAACGTGTTTTCCATAGTGTTTATCGGCCGCCGCTTGTGCTTCTTCTTCGTTTTCTTCGCAGAAAATCGTTTCATCCGGACCATACCAAATCGGCATCTGATGTCCCCACCAAAGCTGACGCGAAATGCACCACGGCTGAATATTGTTCATCCATTCAAAATAGGTTTTTTCATAAACCGCCGGCACGAATTCCATTTCTTTATCGTGAACGGCGCGGCGTGCTTCCACCGCCAATTTCGGCGCATCAACAAACCATTGGTCGGTCATATACGGCTCGATTACCACACCGCTGCGGTCGCCGTACGGAATCACCATCGGATGGTCTTCGATTTTTTCCATCAGCCCGAGTTTTTCCAGCTCTTCAATAGTCTTAACGCGCGCTTCTTGTGTGGTCATACCGGCATAAGGAGTGTTTTCGTTAAGGGTGGCGTTTGAATTCAAAATATTAATCATCGGCAGATTATGACGCTTACCGACTTCAAAGTCGTTAAAGTCGTGCGCCGGTGTGATTTTTACCGCACCCGTACCCTTTTCCGGATCGGCGTGATCGTCGGCAATAATCGGAATAACGCGATTGGCAATCGGCAAAATGCAGTTTTTACCAATAAGATGTTTCAACTTCGGATTATCTTTGGAAACTGCCACCGCCGTATCGCCGAACATGGTTTCCGGACGCGTGGTGGCAATATGGATAAACTCATTCGGATTATCTTCCAGCGGGTATTTGTAATAATACATTTTACCGACAGTTTCTTTTTGTACCACTTCCAAATCGGAAACCGCAGTTTCAAGTGCCGGATCCCAGTTAACCAACTTTTTAGCTTTATAAATCAGGCCGTCTTTATAGAGAGATACAAAGATTTTGCGAACGGCGCGGGAAAGCCCCTCATCCATGGTAAAACGCTCGCGGCTCCAATCACACGAAGCACCCAAGCGGCGTAACTGTTTACAAATAGTGCCGCCGGATTGTTTTTTCCATTCCCAAACGGTTTCGATGAATTTTTCGCGTCCCAAATCGTGGCGAGTTAAGCCCTGTTTGGCCAAATTGCGCTCCACCACCATCTGGGTGGCAATACCGGCATGGTCTGTCCCCGGCTGCCATAAAACTTTTTTGCCGAGCATACGATTATAGCGAATTAAAATATCCTGCAACGTATTATCAAGCGCGTGTCCCATATGCAGCACACCGGTAACATTCGGCGGCGGAATCACAATGGAAAACGCCTCTTTGTCTGAACGCATATCCGGTTGAAAAGCGCCTGAATTTTCCCATTTTTCATAAATTTTTTCTTCGAATTCCTTCGGATTATAGTTTTTCTCTAACATTTTTCTTTCCATAAATTAAAATTGTTGCACGTAAAATCAAATATAAAATGGAGGAAGAAACCTTTTCAGGCTTTGTTTTCTTCCTTTACGCGCACTCGACCGACTTCGGCGTGATAGTTATTAAAATAACGGCGATATTTTTTCATCATTTTTTTAGCCACGTCATCAAAACTCCATACCCCTAACTTGTACGGAATATCCTCGCGTTTAACCAGCATTTTTTTGGAGAGCACAAACACGTCATCTTCCGGCCGCTTGCCGCGATAAAACGATTGAAAATAGGTACTTCTCTCGTTGTTCACGATTGCTGCCCGAATGGTTTTTAAGATATCGTCAATCGATTCTTCCTGTGTATTATCCATCAAATCATGCCTTTGGTTAAAATATCAACTGGAACGGATTATAACAAAACTTATTTTATTTAGCAACAGTTTTTATATGGTTTTCGTCATAAAAAAAATCTTATTGAAACCGCCGGAATTACATTGACTTTAACCGCATAATCAGCTACGCTCTTTTGTGGTTTTACACAATTCAGATTTAAAGCGAAAAACAATAAAATGCGAGGTGTGGGATGAAAAAGTTGATTGTGATTTTGGGGCTGATTGCTCTATGGAGTTTTCAAACACGAGCCGAAATGATGCCGCCACAGGAGCCGGAAGATATTCATATTACGGATTGGCTCAACGAAGACGGCGAACCTATACTTGACGAACCTTATTTTACCGAATGGTCGGCTGATGTTTTGTTTGCAGTACAAAAGTTTAAGGACCTGCTCAAAACCGGCAGCCCGCAACTTATTGCACAGAACGTTGTTTATCCGTACAAGCTCGGCCGCGGTGTACCGAGCGTAAAAAACGAGCAGGAATTTATCGAAAAATTCAATATGATTTTGCCGAAGCAACTGCGTAAATATTTGATAGAATCCCCGATGGAACACTGGAATTACAATGCTTATAAAGATAACATCTGCCTATATTGGTGCTTTAACGGCGAAATTACGATGAACGGCAAAATCGTCAGCTTAAAAACCATCAAAAAACTGCGGGAGTATCGCAAGGAATTTATCGAAAAAGAAAAGCAAACCATTCATCCGAGTGTGAAGAATTATAACTATAATTTATACACTATGGAGACCAAAGAGTGGTTAATCCGCATTGACGATATGAACGGAGTATACAAGCCGGCAAATATTGATGATAATCCGCGAGAAAATTATCGCTTAACCGCTTGGAGAAAAGGTAAAACCATATCTGATGAACCGGACATTGTGATTGACCGCGGTATCAAAGGCCATTCCGCCGACAGAGATGTCAACAGATATATTTTCGTTTCCGACGAGTATTACGGCATTTTTGAGCACGATACCAGAAAATTGCGCCCGCAGAATGCCCCTGCCTACTCTTTACACTTTTACAGAAACTTTATGTTTGAAGAGCCGCGAGTCGAACAACGCTTCTGATTACGAAATTTTCATCTGTGATATAAATGTATTTTACCCGGTCGGTCTCGACCGGGTAAATTGCTCGTAGATGTTATTAAGATAACGGTAAATCGCCTGCATAACCGGTGACGGTTGGCCGTTTTGTTGCTTAATCGCATCCGGATTATCAAACAAGGAAGTACTACCACTCGATTGACCTGTTTGATTTGCCACTGCCGCCGGAGTTTGGCTCATCGGTTGTATCGGCGATGGTGTAAATCCGGCCGGTTGGCTCGGTTGCTGAGTGCTGCCGAATGTGTTGCTGTTTTGCGGTGCCGCTGTTGTCGACTGAATCTGCCAATTATTCGTCGCCGTTGCAGAATAATTCGGCGAACTGCCAAATGCTGTCGGTTGCGCCGATGCTTGTGTCTGCACCGGTGGCGGAGTGTTGCCATAAAGCTGTTTGTAGTTATAATCGTCGTGTTCGTATAAATAATTCTGTATTTCGTTGGCAAACGGGTTCGGCGAATTCTCACTCGGCACGGGAATTTCTATCATCTCGGCAAAGGTTCTTGCCAATATTCCCTATTTCATTTTGTCAGTTACTGTTCTCTATAACTGTTGTAATGATAAAATAGGTTGCTTTGTGATAATATAACAATACTACGAGTTCCATTATCAACCAAGGAAGCAAAATATATTTTATTTTAAGATAGTAATCCTTTGTGCACTCAAACCATTTCTTTTTTAATACATATCGCAAAAACAACGGATGTCCGAACCAAAAGCAAAAATCAAACAGAAACAGAATAGGAAAAAAAGGACCAGTTATATGAAATACAATTATTATAAAGAATCCAAATGCAATTAATAAGTTGAGCATGAAATCGATACACTTAAAAATATTATTTTTTATAATTTCTTTTTTATCCTCTTTTTCCATGTTCTGCCCCTTTGTTATGTTCTATTTGCTACGAAGCTTGTAATATTTCATTTGGATAGCATACTATAACCACAAACAGCGCTAGTAGTTCTAAAAACAATGTCGGTAATAATATATATTTTATTTGCAACAATTTATCTTTGCAACACTCAAACCATTTCTTTTTTAAAACATATCGCAAAAACAGCGGATATCCGACGATAAGACACAAATCAAACAGGAAAAGAATAGGAAAAAGAGGTACGATGAAATGCAATTCGTAGAATTCTATACTAAATAATACAATAACGAATATAATAGCATAACTGATAAACTCTATGAGTTTTGTTCTTATACCCCCTTTTTCCATATCTTATTCCTTTTAACATTTATTTTTTAGTAGTATCTTTCTTCGTCCTCATTCTCCTTATAATACATATTTTTCATTTTGTCAGCAACAGAATTTATTCCTTGCTTAATAAACTTCTTGCCACCTTTTAATAGGGTTTTCCCTGTATTGCTCCCCAGAGTTCTAAAGATAGGTATTGCGTCAAATGCTAATCCTACCATATTAGCTGCACTGTTTACCGCCAGATTAGTTCCAAAATCATTCCAATTTTCGGCATATCCGGCGGAAGCATTTAAGGTGTCGGTCAGAGCATTAAACGCTTTCTGTTTGAAATTTTCTCCTTTTGCCAAATGCATCGGAGTAAACATCGCTCCGGCAAATTCAGCTCCGCCGTAAATAATCGGATGGCGTTGTTGTAAATCTTTTTGCAATTCTCTAATGGCGTTGCGGGCCATTGTGTAGTTATTCGGGTTTAAGGTTGCCACCGCCGTAGCTATACCTACACCTTCGTCAAAATTACCCAAGGTTGTGCCGGAGGCATAGCCTACGGCACTGGCTTGCATTGCATCTCCGGTGTTTCCTGCCCAGTCCTTAAACTTACTCCAAGTTGTCGGTCGTTGCGGCCTTAGCAAAGTTATTTGCTGTTCGGAACCGGTCGGCATTCTAATCTGCGGTTTCATATTATTCGCCGGTTGTTGCACCGCCGGCGGTGTTTGCGCTTGTGCCGGTAAAGTCTGCGGATTCTGTTGTCCGTAGGTATTGGCTAAATAGCGATAAATCGCCTGCATCACCGGTGACGGCTGGCCGTTTTGTTGCTTAATCGCATCCGGATTATCAAACAAGGAAGTACTACCACTCGATTGACCTGTTTGATTTGCCACTGCCGCCGGAGTTTGGCTCATCGGTTGTGTCGGCGATGGTGTAAATCCGGCCGGTTGGCTCGGTTGCTGTGTGCTACCGAATGTGTTGCTATTTTGCGGCACTGATGTTGTAGGTTTAATTTGCCAATTATTCGCTGCTGTCGCAGAATAATTCGGCGAACTGCTCCACGCCGTCGGTTGTTGCGTCTGTCGCGGCGAGTGAGTAATGTTGTTGGTCGGAGTTGTTCCGAACACTCCCAATTCTCGCGCCACCCGTTCCAAAGTCTGCCGCACCGTTTCGTTTTGCGTCTCATCTTCGTTTCTAAAATTTATCATTTTATTTTTCCTTTTAAAATGCGAAAACCGCACGTTTTAGCGTACGGTTTTCTTGATTAATAACAAAAAAAACAAGCTCTTTCGTTACCGAAATTGCTTGTTTAAACTAAAATAGAATGTATTTTGGCTTCTAAAAATAAAGCCACTGATACATTCTGATAATTTTTATAC
>CAKJXZ020000051.1:0-21385 GCA_918234285.1 Pseudomonadota bacterium
CCGTAAACAATACAGCAACTAAAAATCCGGAGAATGTGGTAAATACGAAGGAGGATTTTTTCGCCGTAAACAATACAGCAACTAAAAATCCGGAGAATGCGGTAAATACGAAGGATGATTTTTTCGCCGTAAACAATACAGCAACTAAAAATCCGGAGAATGTGGTAAATACGAAGGAGGATTTTTTCGCCGTAAACAATACAGCAACTAAAAATCCGGAGAATGTGGTAAATACGAAGTAAGCGGGTTGGCGCGGTGTACAACAAAAGGTACATAAGCCAACCCGCTTACAAGTAGTTACCCATTATACGGATTTTTAGTTAAAGAGACCGCCGATACCGTCAGACACACTCTTCACCCCGCCGGTGACTGCATCAGTGGCACCTTGCGCCGCTTTACTTGCAGCGTCGGTAGCGGCACCTGCTGCACCTTTGGCCGCATCAACGGCACCGTTGGCAAGGTCACCGGCTCCGCTCAACAGGCCGCTCAAATCAACCTTGGATACGGCGCTGACCGTAGTTTTCAAAATTTCCTGGAACACACGAGCCAAACCGTCGCCGATGGTTATACCCTGCTTTTCTGTACCTACGTTATTGATGGTAACTGTCGGCAAAGGCACACTCAAAGATTTGGAAACGCCGAGCAGACCGGCGGCAATCGTAGCGGTGCCATCTTCAACCACCACCTTTTTAATCGCCACATTATATTGTACCGCATCTTTATCTTGCGGTTTCGGTTCTTCTTTTTTAGCCGAAGATGCCGTATTTTTCTTGATGTTAGCCATAACGTCGTTAGCGTTGTTGCGATTGAGATTCATCAACTCATAAGTAACTTCCGGTTTGCTGATTCTCACCTCATCGATAACGATGGTTTTAACTTTCGGGCCGGTTTTTTTAGCGGTTTCCATCAGTGCTCTTTTCACCGATTCCACATCAACTTTAACCGCCGCCGTACCGAGATTGATGATTAAATCTTTGCTGTAACCGTTCGGGTTGCCGACCGTAATATCGCTGACCGAACCGCGTCCGTCTTTGAGCGAAACGTCAATCCGCCCGATATTAACGTCGGTACCAACAACCTGTGAGCCATAAATATGAACCATTTGCCGCACTTTGGAATGCCAATCAAAATAATTCCATACCCAATAAGCCCCGCCGATAATCAATATCAGCAACAATACTATTGCACTGATAACCCATTTAAATGTTTTTTTCAGCCATTTAGATTTTTTCTTCGGCTGATTTTCTTTTTCTGCCATATTTTTTCTCCCTTGAAAAAGTGTTATCTTATTTATGTTATAACCGCATTTTACAAAATTTCGATAAAAATTTTTAACCTATTGACATCTGATTGCAAAATAGTACAATTGAACTGTATTTTTTATTATTAACTTCACATTATTTGCTTATGAAAAAGAAACAATCGTTTGTAGCAAGCATGCAAGAAAAGGTTGCCGCGAAGTTGGCGCGTCTGGTTAAAGAAAAGATGTACAAAAAGAACCTTACGATCACTCTGACCACGCGCAGGTGCGACTTTCTGGATGAGACGGAAGACGAAGACGGCATAAGCGAACTCGACACATTTGTGCATTTGCTTAACTATTGGACCGATTTGGAACTCACCGAGAGTCAGTTAACTACGGAAGAGGCCGCAAAGTTTGAAACATTCGGCAATTTTGTGGACTACATCATCGCCAATGCCGACTTAACGGTTTTCCTCCATCGACACTACTTTGATTGATTGAACTCAAGTAAATGCCCATAGTGAGAACTATCGGCATTTATTTTTTTTATGATTTTATAAAAAAATGTGTTGCAAAATAAAATATAATGCATTATACAGTTGTTGTTCGCGATTTATGCGTGCGTAGCTCAGTTGGCTAGAGCAACTGACTCTTAATCAGTGGGTCCAGGGTTCGAATCCCTGCGCGCGTACCAGATAATAAAATAAAGCACCACACAAGTGGTGCTTTATTTTATTATCTTCGCGCTGTGGGGTTCGAACCCTGGAATAAAGGGTTCGACGACGAATGAGAGGCGGGCGAAAGAACGCCGGTGAGCAACAGCGAGCGAATGAGGAGAACATAGCGCAGCGAAGTAATCCCTGCGCGCGTACCAATAAAAAAACCACCCTCCGGGGTGTTTTTTTTATTGGTATTGTGCGCACGGGATAAGAACCCTGGGGAAAAGGGTTCGCTGAGGAGGATAAGGCACACGGGGGTGTGCCGATGCCGTCAGGCATATCCGGCGAAGGTCGTGAGTGAGTGTAACGAGCGAAAGACAATCCCTGCGCGTACCAACAAAGATAATGAGTTCAATGAATAGTCCTACTTATTGCCGTTTTGCCCGTTAGAGACATGTTGCTGCATTTTTTCAATAACCTGCGGCGTAACATCCACCACATATTCCGTACTGATGGCAATAGCGCTGGATAAAAAGATGGTGTGTACGTTATTTTCGCGTGCCACTTCTTCCAAAGCCTGATTAATGGCATTAAGCACCACCTGCATCGATTCGGAATATTTGTTAATCAGCTCATCGCGACGCATTTTTAACGAACGCAGATACATATCCGAGAATTCTTCCTTGACCTGCGCTTCTTTCAATGTTTTGATTTTTTCCTGAGCGTCGGCTACTTCTCGCTCCAACGAGGCAATATCCGTTTCAAACTGCTGACTGCTGGCAGGTATTCCGGCGGCAAGCAAAGTTTCTTCCATGTTATACACATAAATTTTGCGGTTATCATCAACACGCTTAGCCAATTTATTCTCTATTTGCGATGTATTATTCTCAATTCCGGTAATTCTCCGTTCCAGAGAACAAGTAAAAAATGCCAGTCCGACCAAAGCCAGGCAAGAAACCCCTGTTATCATACGAAGTATCCGGATATCTCTCTTATTGCCCTCAGAGTTTCCGCTTTTTTCTTCTGTTATATCTGCCATTTCATCAACCTTCATCTTTTTATAAAACACTCAAAAGTATAGGGAGAATTGACTCTCCCTATACTTTTTGTTGGTTATTGTCAGAACGTATAGGTCATACCTACGCGATACATAGCTTCACTGTCAACTCCCATCGAAGCACCTACGTTAAACAGGAGATTATCCGTAAAGTAGTGGAAACCACCGACGGCAACCCCTTGCGTTCCCTTATATCCGCCAAGACCGAGCGAAAGCGAAGTCTTGCCTTCCGAACGAGAATTCGGAACCAGTGCCGACAAGGCTGCAGCCGAAGCTAAACCGCCACGCATTTCTTTGCGTACGTCGTTCAACTGATTGGCAACTTGGTTAACCGCGCTGCTCATACCGTATATCTGGGCATCCAATCTCTTGACCGCATCGGTCATGGAGGCTGCTTCAGTCAACAGATAGGAGTTCTTGAATTGAGAAATATCGCCCAACGCTGTATTAACCGCCGCAATATTGGCATTAACACTGTTACCGGCCTTAACTCCGTTAATCGGATCCTTACCCAAATCAGCGGCCGAACCTATACTCTTATCCAACGCACTGATTGCCGCAGCAGTACTGCTGTTTTTGGCAACAATATTCGTGCTGGTATAATTTCTGCTACCGATAGCATTATCCAACGATACCAAGTGGTCTTCAATCGTTGTACCTTTTGCAAGGTTGGTTCCGTTGCCTACCGTAGAAGCTACACGCGTACTGTTAACCGTACCATCGGCATTAGCCAATCCGTGGATTCTGCCCATGGTGCTGTCAATATTGTTAAGCACTTCAACAACATTCTGCGGATTATATTCGTCACCTTTGCCGTTGGTCAAGTTCTTCAAATCTTTGGCCAATCCGCTCAAATTGCCTATAGTGCTGTTAACCGCGGCAATATTGGTATTAACCGTATTGGTCTGGCTCACACCGTTCATATCGCTGCCGAGATCTGCAGCCGTACCGATGGTATTGCTCACGTGATTGATTGCCTGGAGGAAACTCTCCGCGTTAATCGTCGAAAGGTAGGTCGATACACGAGCAGTCCATTTACCGGTAGTCGGATCAATTTCGCCGCCCATAGCCGACGATACGGTAGCCGCTACCGTAGCGGTTGTGGCAAGCGTGGTAGGACTTGCATTGGCCGGAGTAATTGCCGTACCGGTATCAATACTGTCAGCGGTATTACCTCCGATGGTAATGCTCGTCGCCGAAACGTTACCGTTGTTGATTTCAACGTTGCCGGTACCGCCTCTAAACGTTACATTGCCGGTCTGATTATTAACTTCAACGGTTGTACCGATATTGACTCTGTCTCCCGCAATATCAACGCGAGTACCGCTACCGCTGTCCGTCGTATCGACCATCACACCGGTTGTAGTCGTACCGATAACCGTCTTGGCTGCCTGGTCACCGATTGTAATCGTATCAGTAGTACTAGGATCGTTATCACCGTGAATCTCCGGTTTGGTAACATAATCGGTCGAGAACGATTGTTTAGCTGCCTCCAACGCATTGTTCAACGCACGCAGATTCTGGTTAACCGTTTGACTTCCCGATAAAGCGGTTTGTGTACCGGTTGTCAACTGTCCGGCCGTACCGATGGTATCGCTGACCACTTGAACGGCGTCAACAACCGTATGAATGTTGCTATCCGTCTTATAATAAGTGGAAATCGTCGCTTTCCATTCGCCGGTGGCATCAAATTCTCCGCCAAAGCTGTTCTTGATGTTGGAAATTTCGGTGGTAGCCGTGTTGACCAAGTTGTTAACCTTGTTAATCGCATTAACCACATTCTTGGTTTCACTCGGCGCCCATGTACCGGCTAAAGTACTGGTATCGCCGACAGCCGCATTCACAGCCGCAATATTGGCATTAACCGTATTAGTCTTGAGTACACCATTCTTCGGCTCAATCGGATTGAGCGGATCGGAATTATCGTATCCCAAATCAGCCACACTACCGATAGTATTGCTGATATGATTTACCGCATCCATCATCTTGGTAACCGTGATTGTGCTCTTATATGTCGATGCACTTGCCGACCAGTTACCGTCGCTGTCAAATCCGTTACCGCCGAAGCTGTCCTCAATATTGTCGATATCCTCACCGGCAGTAACAACCAAGGTGTTAATCTTGTTGATGGCGTTAACCACATTCTTGGTTTCACTCGGTGCCCATGTACCGGCTAAAGTACTGGTATCACCGACCGCCGCATTAACTGCCGCAATATTGGCGTTAACCGTCTTACCCATATCAACACCGTTCTTCGGCGTAATCGGATGATCCGGATCCGTATCATCATAACCCAAATCTTCAACCGTACCGATAACATCGCTGACGTGGCTTACCGCACTCATGATGTTGGTAACCGCAACCGGAGAGGCATCTTTATAAGTCTTGACACTGCCGCTCCACTTACCGGTAGTGGCATTAAATTCGCCACCCATACCTCCGCCGACATTTTCTGCCAACGAAGCAATAGCATGCGTCACATCACTCTTATTTTTGATACCGTTGGAAGCATTGCTGCCGAGAGCGCTCTTATCTCCGATAGCATCATTCAAAGCATCAAGCTTATCCACCACATGGTCACCGCTACCGTCAAAGTTACCGGTTGTCAAACTGGATACATCACCGACTGCGGTATCCAAAGCACTTAGTTTGGCTTCAACCGTGTTACCGCTACCGTCAAAGTTACCGGTTGTCAAACTGGCCACATTACCGACTGTAGCATAAACCGTAGCCGTTGTGGCCATGGTATCGGTTGCACCGCTGGTTATCGGAGCCGTTCCCAAATCAACCTTAGATATCGGGGTTGTGTTGTTGGTCAAAACTAAACCGCCGGCCTTCACGTTACCTGCAGCCTCCACGGCTCCGTTCTGAATCTTAACGGTGCTACTGCCGACACCGAAAGTGGTTAAACCGCTTCCATTGCTAACCGTTACCTTATCGCCGAGCTTAATCGTGTCGGCCTTAACTTCAACTTTCTTACCGGTATTGGTTGTATCAATCTTAATACCTGTTGTTGTCGTACCGATGGTTGTTGTGTCTGCAACATCACCGAATACAATATCCGTATGACCGGTACCGCCGTGAATCTCTGCTTGCGTTACATAATCTCCGTCGATTGCCTTAACCGTTTCGTTAACCTTGTTGATGGCATTAACGAGATTCTTGTCATCGCCGGTCAGATTCAAAGCAGGGTCAAGATTATTGATATCTCCTTCAACGCTCTGGGCCCGCGTAATTTCCTGAACCACCGCGGTATCAACTGCCGCTATTGCGTGTACCAAATCGGCGGCATTTTTAGCTTTGCCGGTATAGCCCGACGTTGCATTAAAAATACTCTTGTCACCGATTACCGTATTCAAAGCAGCCAGGTTGGCATTAACCGTATTGCTCTTGAGCAAACCGTTCTTCGGTGCAATCTGGGCTGTCGGGTCATCCGGATCGACGGTATAACCCAAATCCGCAGCCGTACCGATAACGTCAACAACGTGGTTTATACCTTCCATAAGGCTGTCAATCGTAACCGCGCTCGTGTCTTTATAGGTTTGAATCTGTCCCGACCAAGCACCGGTTCCGGCATTAAACGTACCGCCCATGCCGTTAGAAACATTATTTGCCAACGAAGCAATCGCGTTTGTCAGCTTACTTCTGGAACTGATACCCTTAGAAGAATCGCCGCCCAAAGCACTGAACGCCCCGATTATATCATCTAACTTATAAAGTTTATCGTATACCGTACCTTCCGTGCCTGCGAAGTTACCGGTATCCAGACTTGCCACATCGCCAACTGTTCTGGCCACCGTTTGCGTAGTTGCCAAGGTGGTTGCCGAACCTTCGGTCAACGGATTCGTACTATCGGCATCAATCCGCGTAATCGTCTGCGAAGTATAAGCCGTCGTATCTTTACCGTTTTTGATAACCAGACCGCCGGTCGTTGTATTACCGGTAGCTTCAATCGCTCCGTTTTGAATATTAACGGTATTGCTGCCGGTACCAAACGTGGTCAGACCACTGTTGTTAACCGTCACTTTATCACCGAGCTTAATCGTATCGGCACTAACTTCAACTTTATTACCGGTATTGGTCGTATCAACCTTGATTCCGGTCGTTGTCGTACCGATGGTTGTGGTATCCGCAAACCCGCCGAGAACCACGTGATCTCCGGACTCGCCGTCGACACCGAAGACTTCCGGCTTGGTTACATAGCCCGCCATATATCCCGATGCGGTCTGCAAATCTCGGTTGACTTTGTTGATGGCATTAACCACGTTCTTTTCTACGCTGCTGTCCAAAGTAACCTCCAAATCATCGAGGTCGCCGATGGTCGTATTCAAAGCCGCAATATTGGCATTAACCGTATTTTCTTTGCGGATGTTATTGGCCGGAAGTTTGGTAGGATCACTAGAATCGTATCCCAATTCCGCATCCGTACCGAACTTATTCTTAATCGTATAAGTTTGTTGGCCTAAGTAATTGATTGCTTCGCCGATATTTCTCGTGCTTCCCGCCAAAATATTATTGTCACCGCTAACCGTAAAGTTGGCCAATTGTGCACCGTTATTGCCCTGTACCCAATCGGTTGTAGCCATGTGATAGGTAGCATCGGTAATCGCTTTCTTGATAACACGGCTGGTGGCAATAGCCTCATCTTCGTTGGTCAGAGTTGCCGTACCTTTCAACACCTTTGACAATTCGGCATTGTTGAAGGTCAACTTCTCGCCGTCTTTAACGGTTATGCCCTTATTGGCCGTAACCAAACCGGAAGCAGTCAACGTTGTGGTATTAACTCCGGCACTGGCCGTAATCAACCCGCCGGAAGTGATTGCACCCGAAGTATTGAGTGTGGTAGTACCGATACCGCCGTCAACCTGCATATGGCCGTCAAATACCGACGAACCGTCAGCACCGTTGAGCGTAATCGTCGCATCACCGACCTTACCCATTGTGAGTGTCTTGCCGTCAATATCAGTCTCGTAATTAACCGTGACTTCCTGCTCTTCAACTGTTTGCTGTTCCGACTTGGTAAACTTCTGTTTAGCCTTAAAGGTCTTGGTATCGGTAATATTTTGTTCTCCGTCCGTAGTGACAACATTTCTAACTGCCACATTACGACCGTTAACGCTGATGTTACCGCTCTTGGTACTTTCGCCGATTGTAATATTTACCGCATTACCGGATGGCGTCACCGTATCACCGTTAACCATAATGGTGGTCAATGCATTGCCGCTGACAGTCTTTAAGCCTTTATTCAAACGAGTAATTGCGTCTCCGATAGTCGTATCAACATTGGTAATATATTTATCAGCACCATCACCGAACGAATATCCGCCGTTCTGCGCCTCATTATAAAGCGTCGAAGCCAAAGCTTTGGTGGTAACCAACGTATAATTGTTGCCGCCGTCGCCTTCCTCACCCAAATCCAAATCGCCGGTGAATGTGCCCTTCATAATGCGTTCTTCGGAGTCGAATTTAACACCGCCGGTTGCTGCAATATAGCCGGATGTCGTCAAACTCAAGTCGGTAACCGCACCGTTATTGATAGTCAGCGCGCCGCTCATGGTATCGCCGGTCTTGCTGACCTTGTTAGAAACCGCTCCGGTAACATATTCACGTACCGCACCGCTGGAAATCAGCTTACCGTCGTTGGCATATCCGCTCGGAGTACCCGGTTCTTCGACATCATCGGCATCGACAACCACGGCAATATCAACCGCATTATTGGTCTTAGTCAGAGGCGTACCGTTTATCTTCACGTTCTGTAATGCGGTATCCGCCTTATCCAAAGAAGTCTGTACGTCTTGTGCTAACTTGACTTTCGTTACGTTTTCGTTGAGAATCTTGTCCGTGGTTACAGCATCATCATTCAGCTGCGTACTGTCAATCGACTTGGCCGCAATCTTATCGCCGCGGATGTACTTAACATCGCTTATTGTTGTGGTCCAATCGGCGGTGTCCATCTTATCGTTCAACTGAGCCTGAATGGTCTTATCGGTATTGATACCGCTCAACTGATTGAGTTCGTTAGTCAAAATACCGGAAGATACCATCTTCTTCTGGCTGTCGGAAACGATAACTCTGCCGCCATCCGCCACCGTAATACTGTCAACCACATTCTTAACTGCTTTCGCCGTTACCAACTGCGATTTCAGTACATTTTCATCAGTGGAAGTAACTTCATTGACAATCTGCGAAACAGCTTGCGTGCCGTTCAGGTTAAACGTTGCCGCCGTACTGCCGTCAGCCCCGTTGCCGACCGTCAACGACTGACCGTTGGCAACTGCCGCACCGCCGCTTAAAGTAGCTAAACCGGTCACACCCAAAGCACCACCGATACTAGCATCTCCGGATTGCGCATCCAACGTAATCTTCGTGTTGGCGCCGTTCTTCATCGTCAGTGTTTTGCCGTCGATAATTGTGGTATAAGTATTGGCACCGCTGGTCTTTTCAAAGTTTTGTGCCGCTTTGAAGGTCTTAGTACCGGTAATATCTTCCGGACCCGCCTTATGAACAACGGTGTCGTCGATACCCTCAACATATTTGCGTACCGCACCGCTCGTAATCAAATTGCCGTCATTGACATATACGTTGTCGGTAACCAGATTAATCTGTTCAACCGTGGTAACCGCATTGGCAATCGTATCGGCACTGTTCTTAACCACGTTTGCCATCTTCGTCAGGTTAGAGCCGACATCGGCACTGGCCTCGATGATGGTCGTGTTGCCATTGGTCTTGATTTCAGCTGCCGGTGTTGCCGTCGCTTGCGTCACAAGATAACCGAGATCGATTTCCGTACCCGCACTGGCATTGGCATTAAACGTTCCCGCAGTACTACCATTAAGTTTTAAGGTCAAGTCGCCGGTACCGACATAGTTCTTAACCGCCTGCGAAGTTGCCAAAGCGTTAGCCGAACCGTCGCCGATGGTATTAACAATGCTGGTAGCTACCGTCGATTCGTTACCGAAACTCAAGCCGCCGGTGGTTGCATCGTTGCTCAAAGTCGTCTTGCCGCCGACGGTTACATTACCGTTGATTGCCGTCGTATCGGTGCTCTCGGTAATCGTAATCTGGTCGCCGAGTTTAATCGTATTAGCAACAACTTCAATCTTCTTGCCCGATGAGGTATCATCCAATTTAATACCGGTCGTAGCCGTACCGATTTCAGTCTTATCAGCCTGATTACCGATGCTGACGGTATCAATCGTACTGGTATTGTTATCGCCGTGAACCTCAACCTTGAGTGCATATTTATCGGTCAAATCCTGTTTTACGTCGCTCAATGCACCGCTCAAAGCACCGATGTTGGCATTAATTGTCTTGTTTGCGCTTACACCGTTGGCCGAGCCGAGTTCGGCTGCCGTACCGATAACATTGGCACCGGCAACATGTTTAATTGCCGCCATAACATCGGTAACTTCAACCGGGTTAGCGTCCTTATATGTCTGCAGCGTATCGCTCCATACTCCGGTGGTCGCATCAAACGTATTACCCAAAGCCGCCTGAAGATGGCTGATATCCGTACCGGCCGCGACGGTCAAACTGTTAATCTTGTTGATGGCATTAACCACATTCTTGGTAACACCCTGATCAAGCGTAACATTAATATTGTTTACATTGCCAACTTTCAAATCCAACGCGGCAAGTTTATCCGCAACCGTATCACCGCTACCGGCAAAGTTACCGCTGTCTAAAGCGACCGCATTACCGACTGTGGCAAAAACGGTTGCCGTAGTAGCCATAGTATCTACTGCGCCACTGGTTATCGGAGCCGCGCCCAAATCAACCTTAGATACCGGGGTTGTATTGTTGGTCAAAGTCAAACCGGCCGACGCGACGATACCCGATGCCTCAATCGCACCATCCTTAATCTTAACGGTTTCACCGGCATTGCTGAAAGTGGTCTGGCCGTTGGAATTATTAATCGTTATCTTGTCCCCGAGCTTAATCGTATCGGCCACAACTTCAATCTTCTTGCCGGTTGCGGTATCATCCAACTTAATACCGGTCGTTGCCGTACCGATGTTGGTCTTATCCGCAAACTCGCCGATATTTACGATATCGCCGCTTTCTCCGTTAATACCGTGAACCTCGATCTTGGTGGCATAATCGTCTTGTACGCCCACCAACGCATCATTCAGCGCGGCAATATTTTCATTAACCGTCTTTGTCTTGCTCACACCGTTGGCCGGAACAATCTGTTCTGATGTTACCGGATCAGTGCCGTAACCTAAATCTTCGGCATCGCCGATAACTCCGGATACATAGTTAACCGCATCCATAATGGTGGTAAAGTCTCTCGGTGTTGCCGCTTCCGCTTCTGTTGCAACTTTATAAGAGGTAACCGAACCTTTCCATGAACCTCCGTTCTGGAAGGCACCGCCGGTTGCCGCTTCAACGTTATCCGCCAACGACTCAACGGCATTTGTCACGGATGAGATATCGGTAATCGCGTTATTACGCGGCGTCGGCCAAGTACCGATTCTGCTGCTCAAAACGTTGATTTCTACCTGCATATCGTTATCTACAGTGGTAGAACGGGTAATCTCTGCTTCCAATCTGGCCGATATATCAGGACCGCTACCTCCAGGAGTGATATTCTTCACATGGTTATCCAAAGCTTCAATCGCCGCTACTACATTGGTAGAACCTTTAACCGCACCGGTACCGCCGTAGCTCTCCTCGGAGAATCTGCCCACGTTACCGACAGCCGTATTCAAAGCGGCCAAGTTGGCATTAACCGAATTACTGTCGCTCAAGCCGTTCTTCGGTGTAGTCGGTTCCAACGTTACCGGATCTATACCATAGCCCAAATCAGCTCTGGTACCGATATTGCTTACAACCTGCGACAACACACCGGTAATTGCGGTTGCACCGTTGATTTGACCATAACTTATCGAGCTGTTATCCAAAATTGTCGCTCTCCAAGTGCCGGTAGTATCAAACAGACCGCCCATACCTCTTTCCACATTGGTAGCCAAAGAATCAACTGCAGAAGTAACGCTGCTCTTATCGCTGACGGCATTATGCGTAAACGGTCCGGCACCTACCCAGTTACTCAAGTTGGTTACATTGGTGTTCAAAGTATTGACGGTATTGCCCATATTCGTAACCGTAGTATCCAACGTATCGACAGTTATGCTCAAATTATTGACCGTATTGCCAAGAGTGGTTACGGAATTGTCAACATTAGTGATATTGGTTTGCAACACCTCATCTCTGGCAATCGACTCATTCTTTACCACCGTCAGCGCACTGCTTAAAGCGCCGATATTGGCATTAACCGTATTGCTGGCGCTTACGCCGTTGGCCGTACCGAGTTCGGCTGCCGTACCGATGTTAGTGTTGAGTTTCTTCACGGCATCAAATATGCTATTATATGTAACCGTAGCAGAATCTCTGTAGGTCTTCATACTGCCCGACCATACACCTTCATCCGTTAAATTACCGCCCATTCCGATACCGATGTTGGTAACTTTGGTACCTAGATTCTCGACGGTAGTGTTCAAAGTGGTTACTCGACCGTTAACCGTGGTGATGGAGTTTTTCAACTCGGTTTCCTTACCGACAGCCCGATCGATTTCATCCGTCAACGCACTGCTCAAAGCACCGATGTTGGCATTAATCGTATTATCGGCGCTTACACCGTTGGCCGTACCAAGTTCGGCCGCCGTACCTATAACACCGACAACGTGTTCTACCGCGCCCATAACCGTGCTGACCGGAACGGCCGCACTGTCTTTATAAGTCTGTACCGTACCCGACCAATCGCCGTTGGCATCAAACGCACCGCCCATACCGGTACTGATTTTGTTAACTCTGGTCGAAAGATTATTCACGTTGTTGGTAAGATTGGTCACGTTGATTTTAACCGTATTGATGGAGCCGGTCAATTCCGTTTCTTTTTCGGTAGCACGCGTAACTTCCTGTTCCAAAGCCGTATTGATCTGCGTTTCTCTGGTGGTTGCGCGGCTGATTTCACCGGTCAACGCACTGCTCAAAGCACCTATATTCTTATTAATCGTATTGCTTGCACTCACGCCGTTAGCTTCGGTGCCGAGTTCTGCCGCCGTACCGATAACGTTGGCTCCGGCCACATATCTTATGGCTTCAAGCAAGCTGTTTACCGGAACATCGTTCGCATCTTTATAAGTCTTAATGGTGCCCGACCATACGCCGTCACCAGTCAACGAACCACCCATTCCGATACCGATATTGGTAACTTTATTCGTTAAATTCGTCAAATTGTTATTAACGGTCGTAACTCTTCCGTCAACCGTATTGATGGAAGTTTGCAAATCGGCCTCTGCACCGGTTGCACGCACATTCTCTGCCGTCAACGCCTGATCCACGGCCTTAATGGCATCAGCGGCCGTAGTAGCATTTTTCGCCGCACCCGTATAGTTATCGGCAATAAACATTCTTACATTACCGAGTTTGCTGTTAACCGCGCCGATATTGGCATTAATGGTATTGCTGGCACTCACACCGTTAATCGGAGTGGTTGTATCGGTCTGCCCCAATTCGGCGGCCGTACCGATAACATTAGCCCCGGCAACATACTTCACGGCATCCATTATACTGCTGACTTGAACATCCGCCGTATCCTTATACGTTCTTATGGTATCCGACCATGTGCCCGGACCTTCCGTAAACGTACCGCCCATACCGTTTGCCACATTGGTAGCAAGCGAGTTAACCGCGGATGTAATTTTAGTTCTTTGGCTGACGGTAATTGCCGGGTGAGTCAAAGCACCCAAATCCCCTACACCATCACCCAAAGTGCTGACATAGGTATCAATCTTGGTGATTGCATCTACCACATCGGTCGCATTTTTTGCCTTATTACTATAGCTGTTGGACTTAAATATACTGACATCGCCCACAGCCTTATTAAGTGCGGCCAGGTTAGCATTAACCGTATTGCTTCTGCTTATGCCGTTCTTCGGAGTAGATGTGCTGGTATATCCTAAATCTGCCACCGTACCGATGGTGTCGCTGATATGATCAATCGCATCGGTAATCTTATAAACCGTAACCGGATTCGTATCTTTATAAGTCTGGACACTGCCCGACCATACACCGTCACTGTTAAACGAACCGCCCATACCACTCGATACGTTACTGGCGAGAGAATTAATCGCATTGGTAACCGAAGATTTGCTGCTGACTGCATTTTGTGTTATGTTATTCAAACTGCCGACTGTCAATGTCAACGCATTCAAATTGTTGGTCAAAGTAGTCTCAGCCTGCGTTGCGCGCGTAATTTCACCGGAAATATTCGCCGCATTCGTTTCTTCAGCATCTTTAGCACGTGCTGTTTCTGTTGTGATAGCCGTTCTCAAAGTAGCTTCGGCATCAAGTGCACGTGTATTTTCATCATAGGTTGCCTGATCAACGGCATTGATTGCCGCCACCAAGTTGCTGGAACCGACTGCATGGCCGCCCAAATTAGCCAATACACCTTCAACACCCTTAGCACGATTAGCTTCTGTGGTAATCTTGGTATCCAACTGTTCTTCAGCCGCAGCTGCTCTCTCGGATTCAGCTGTAATATCACCGCGTAATGTTGCTTCTTCGCGAGTAGCACGTCTGTTTTCCGTTGTCAGTGCGCCGCTCAGTGCCGTCAAATTCTTATTAACCGTGTTGCTTGCGCTCAAACCGTTGGCCGGTGTATCCCCGAAATCAGATACAGTACCGATGGCATCGCTGACATGTTGTACCGCACCCATCAAACTATAAACGGTTTTGTCGCCCAAATATGTTGACGCCGTTCCCGACCACGTACCATTGGTATCAAACGAGCCGCCCATACCAGCTTCCACATTAACCGCCAACGAGTTGATTGCCTTGGTTACTTTGGTCTTATCGCTGATGGCATTGTGCTTCAAATCGCTCAAATCACCGACATCGGTACCGGTATGCTCAATCTCATCATCTAAATCATCAAGCGAGCTTTTCAAAGAGTTAATAGCGTTAACCAGGTTTACTTCCAAACCTTCGTCAATTGTTACCCGCAAATTGTTTAAGTTACCCTCAACACCTTTGGCACGCGTTACTTCATTATTAATGGCCGTACGCAGTTTACCTTCTTCTGTGGTAGCGCGCGTGGTTTCGTTTTCAATTGCCGTATTCAAATTACTTTCGGCTGTCGTGGCACGATTCACTTCTCTGGTTAAAGCGCTGTCAACCGCATTGACTGCTGCCACCAAGTTATTCTTGCCGGCAGCACTTCCCGACAAATTGCTCAAATTACCGATATGATTTTCATTGATTTTAACCTGTCCGTCCAAAATCAGTGTCGCAGTCGTCAAATCATCGGCTTCCGAAACATAGTTTCCACTGCTCAAATCGGTAATGCTACCAATTGCCGCTTCATTATTACTGATGCGTGTTTTAGCCTTATCAATGGCATTATCCAAAGCCACCAATTGGCCGGAAACCGTCTTGGCACGATAGTTCAAGTTGGTACGATTGCCGACCGTTGAGGTTGTATCGGTGGAACTAACCGTACCGTTGCTGTTGGCCAAACCATGAATTTTGCCCACCGTATATGACATATTATTAAGTGCATCAACAATGGTCGACGGAGCTGCCGATCCGCCGTATGTCAGATTCTTATTGGCTATATCTATATTGCTGAGATAACCTACTTCACCGCGCAGAGCTGCCAGATTACTACGGTTGTTCCGCATGCCGGAATCAGTCGTAGCCAACTGCATATCAAGTTTATTGATGTTGGCCGCAATATTAGTATTAGCGTTACCGTCATACGGGCCGACATAGTTACCGCCAACTACCTTACCGATAGCTTTGTCGATTGCCTCGAACGTATCGCCGATGGTCGGAACAGGATTAAGCCCGCCGGCGCTATCCTCACCGGTTCTGGCCAGACTGGTGGTGATATTACCATAACTGTCTTCCCATGTATCAATCTTAGAGTCGAGTCGCTTCAGATTTTCCGCCACGGTATTATTGGAATGTCCGAATTCCGTATCAAACAGATAATTGGTTTCGCTGAGCGTACCCAAAGCATTGGCCACCGTCTTGGTGGAAGCAATCGTATTGGCATCGCCGTACTTGCTGCCTTCCGCCTGTGTATCCAAATACAAATTATCACTGCCGGAAAAAGTATCAATCAACCTGCCGTTAAACGTAATTTTATTGCGCAAGTTCGGATTCGTGCCCGTATCTACCGAATAATCGGTTGAGCCCATATACAACATCTTGCTGTTGGCGATGGTAATACCGTCTTCATCCAAAGTATTAACCGCCACACCGCTGGCATTATTGACAATAATGGTACCGGTTCCGTTGGATTCGGTCAAAATATTTATGGACGGATTACCGCTGCTGTTGGTAAGCGTAATCGAACTCTTGGTCTGTTCGTTCTTCAAATTTGTACCGTCGGTCAGCTTAAACGTACCGCCGCTGGTAGTTGATTTCAGCTCAGCCATCAAGGTCGGATCATCCGTATCATTGCCATTGGCATACATAGAGAGAGTACCTTGCGGAGTGGTATCACCGGAATTCAGCAACGTAATACCGGACTTACCGAAGTTATTGTTCAGATACAATACACTACCGTCCGACGTACTTTGTACATTAACCATATTGGTTGTATCACCCGCACTGTTCCAACGCGAAAGTGTTATCTGGCCGTTGGTATCATTCGGACGATTCATCACCGCCACCGGGTCATTACCACCGCGGTTATAAACTATAATCTCGCCGTTACTGCCGTTCAGCTTAATTTGCTGATTAGCTCCCGAATACATAGTAAAGCTTTTGC
The DNA here is from genome assembly GCA_918234285.1 of Pseudomonadota bacterium. Taxonomy (GTDB): domain Bacteria; phylum Pseudomonadota; class Alphaproteobacteria; order RF32; family CAG-239; genus RUG410. The sequence goes on from CAKJXZ020000051.1 coordinate 16,743, forward strand.
CGTTATCAACCCGCATATCGTTTTTGAAAATCGAGCTGCCATTAACCGTCAACACATCGTCCAGTGAATTACCGAGGGCGATTTCATCTCCGTTGATATACGTTTTGGCATTAACCGTCAATGTATTCGAAGCCTGGTTATCACCGAGAATGGTATTTCCTTTTGCCGTAAAGTTGCCGTAAGTCCAGATATTACCGGTATCATATGCCATCGTTATCCGGTCATCGTCAGCATCGTTTTTAACCGTAATATTGTTTTTGAAAGTCGAATTGGCATTAACCAATAACTCATCACTCGCCTCATTACCGAGAGTGGTATCTCCGTTGATTGTGGCATTGGTATTGGCTGTAATGCTGCCTGCCGTCCAAATATCACCGGTGCTGGCAGTAACCGACATATTCTTGGTATTTTGGTTATAAACTTCCAAATCGTTCTTCAAATACGATTTACCGTTAATCGTCACACTGTCACTGGCCGCGTTGTCACCGAGGGTAGTACTGCCATCGACGGTCAAAGTGCCTCTGGTAGAAATATTACCGGTATCATGAGCAACGCTCATCTTGGTATTTTCGCCGTCCTTGACAAGCAGGTCACCTTTGATGGTAGTATCATCGCCAATCTCGGCCGTACCCGTAACCGATAAGTTGCCGCCGGCCGAAACATTGCCACCGGCCGAAACATTGCCTCCGGCCGAAACATTACCGTTTGTTGCCGTAATATTGCCGCCGGAAGAAGTGATGTCGCTACTGGCCGTAATCGTACCGGTAAAGTCTGAAGTTCCAACAACCGTCAACGTATCTTCGGCCGCATTACCAAGTGTGGTATTGCCGTTAACCGTAACATTATTGCTGAAAGTATTGGACGGGCCTGACCATGTATTGGTACGCTGTAACAAATGACTAATTGTCTGACCAACCGACATGGTAGTTGCCAACTGATCGTTAACCCCGCCGATGGTGGTATAATTTGTGCCCGACAATACCGAATCGTTGCTATAGCTTGCCAATTTATCGGTACCAATGGTTCCAACGACGATATCCTCATCAAGAATTGTATGATTAAAAATTTTGTCACTGGTAACCGAATTATTCGCCAACTGGGTATTACCAACACCGCCGTCGGCAATCTTCAGACCATCACCGCTCAAACTCAACGTATTGCCCTGGAGCTTAATCTTTATCGGTTGTTGTCCGGCTGTTTCCGTAGCATCAAATTCCAAACCGTCGCCCAATCTTGCCGACAAATCATTACCGTCAAGTATCAAACCATCTTTAATTGTATACGGAGCCGGAATATCAACATTATATACGCCGTTGCTGTCTCTTACCAAACCGGTACCCAATTGAGCGATACTAACCGCATCGTTGCTTCCATCCGCACCTTTGTCAACATTTGTAATTCGGCGCAAAGAAGATGTATTGCCGACGGAAATCGTATTATTTGCCGATGCTACAGAGTTACTGCCGAGTGCTACCGAATTGGTAATTCCCGAATTCACTTGCGCACCATACCCGAGGGCAACGGAATAATTGCCATATACTTTAGCCTCCCTACCCATCGCTATTGCTTGATGTACGCCTTGCGTCGATGTACCAACCGCCGATAAGTGACCGATGGCTATAGCATCAGCACCGTACGCTTTTGCACCATACGTAATGGCAATGGAACGAACACCGGCAGCCTCTGTCATATAGCCCATTGCAATTGCATCCTCGCCTTTTGCTTTGGCTTCATAACCCTCGGCAAAAGACCAGTCACCGCTTGCTTCAGCCTTATAGCCCAATGCCGTTGCATCCTCAGCGGTAGCTTTTGCCATATGTCCTACCGCCGTTGACGCGAATTCGCTCGCTTCCGCCTTGTAACCGAATGCCGCTGATTGTAATCCCGCCTGAGCTTCGTTACCGAATGCCGCGGACTCTGCTCCGCTTGCCTGAGCCTGATAACCTAATGCCGTAGATTTTTCGTTTGCCGTTGTGGTAAAACCGATAGCGGTAGCATAATCCTCGTCAGCCTCAGCACCATAACCTAACGCAATGGAAGCTATACCGCTGGCCGACGTGGCATTACCGATGGCAATTGCCGACTGACCTCCCGCTTTTGCCGCATTTTTAACGATTATATAGTCATTGGCATCGGCATACACACTCCCTGCTACCGAATAAGTCAAAGTCAAACTGGTTTCCGTCGGACCTACCTCGTATGTCGTAACGTTAGTATATTCCGTCGTATTACCGGTTGCACCATCGACAAACTCTCTGGTCTGACCGGTCAATTTTCTATAATACGTAACGTGTGAACTGCCGGTTTCCGTAAATTTATATAAGCCGTTTCCTAAATCCTCAGTAGTACCGCTACTGGTATCGGTACCGTTTATTCTGTTCTCAATGGTTTGCAAAGCCGGAATATCCGATATTGCGGTAGCTTTAGTTCCGTCACTGCCGCCGATTGCCGTAGCATAAAGACCTTCGGCCTCAGTAGCATAACCGATGGCGGTGGAATAATTTTGGGTTTTCGTATTAAAACCTATTGCATTGGCACCGACACCATTCGCTTGCGCATTGTAACCGATTGCTACCGCACTCGGAGAGCTTGATTTTGAGGCCTGACCTACTGCCACCGCACCGGCTTCTGCCGTCTCGGCATTAATACCTATTGCCACCGAACCGGAACCGTTTGCTTTTGCATTATATCCTTGAGCCAGAGAGTAGTCTCCGCCGGTTTTGGCACTATAACCCAACGCTAAGGAATAAACACCGTGTTCTCCGAAACTGTCTGTGTAACCTGCCTGCGCCATATTACCGATTGCCACGGCACCACGCGACACTGCTCCCGCGCCCTCTTCATAGTATGTACCGTAGTCATGATAATTATCATCCGCCCAGTAATATGTTACGGTTACCTTACTGGCCTGACCATCAACTACGTCATACGCATGAACTTTTCTGATAAGTTTATAATACGAAACACCGTCTATTGTCTTTACCGGTGTATCCGAGGTATAATATGTATAATACTCATACCCGGTACCGTCTGTATCACTTTCAACAAATGTACCGTTGTTCGCTTTAGCAGTATCTATTTGATAATCACGTAATGTCGCATAAGCTTGATCATAACCGCCTTTATCCGGAGCGGCAGCCATATAACCGGTAGCATGCATATTGGTATCATCACCGTTTTCTTTGTTACCGATGGCAACGGCAAAGTTACCCGATGCTTCGGCACCGTGTCCCAAAGCAAAAGCCCCTTCTCCGCTTGCCGTAGCATCAAGTCCGATACCGATGGCGTTATGAGCTGCCTCAGCAGACCCACCAATCGCTACCGCCGCATCTTTCGCAGCCTTAGCGCTAACACCGATTGCTACTGAACTGTCTGCCGATGCCACAGCATCCGTACCGAGAGCAACCGCATTGGTATAACTCGCGCTTGAGCCATAACCGAACGCTATCGAGTTTGTACCAGTTGACAAAGACTCATAACCGATTGCCGCAGACTTAAATCCGGTCGCTGTAGCACCATAACCGATTGCCATCGCCGCACCATCATTTCTGTGCACACTGATTATTTTATCGGAAGCATTTTTTTCCACTGAATATTTGTAACCGTTTGGATTTGAAACTGCATCATATGCCGTTGCATAACCGGCTGTTGCTCCACTGCCCAAAGCCAAAGAATATTCACTGTTTGCCGCTGCATCACCACCAACAGACACGGCCCGACCGGTGGTAAAATAGTAGCCGCTCAAAGCACCATGCACGCCATCTACAGCATCTTGATTTTCCTTAGTTAACACACCCTTTGTATACTCATCTAAATCGGTAATACTCTCAGAAAATTCTCTAACCTTATAACCTACTTCAAACACACTGTTACCGGATGGATTTCCTGTAAATGTACCTGCCGTACCGCCTATCGTAATGGAACCTGCACCTACTGCCGCAGCATCACCGCCGATTGCAATAGTACTTACAGTTGCCGCGTTTGCATGGTTACCAATCGCAACCGCTCCGGCACCGCGTACTATTGCACTGCGTCCCAACGCCATGGAATACGGCGGTATTTCCGTAGAACCTTTCATTCCGGCACCGAAAACACCAACTATTTGCTTACCTTCTCCACATGTGACCGCACTTTCTTTGTAAGTCAAATTTCCATTACTATCGGCACACAAAAGACCGGTTTTTGTTCCTGATGTTGGGGTTTGATCATTACTCGCGTAGTAATAGGTTCTGGCTTCCGCATCGTTTGGAGCAGAAATTAAAGACGCACCTAGGGCAAATAACCCTACGTTTATCAACCAACACTTTTTCAGCACACTTCTATATTGCGCCGTCAAAAGCCCAATTGCAGTTCTCGTATACTTCATAGCACGTCTCCTTCTTAATAATCACGCTACAATATTATTTAAATATATTATTTACCGCATTCTATTCGCAATTTAGGTAAAAGTCAAGCTTTATTATTACTTTTGACACGTCAAAATGGAGAGGAAAATAAGCTGAAATATTATCGTTTTACCTCACTCCATGCGATGAAAAAAAAATATTGTCATCGCTCGGTCTGCGCGGTGCGGCAGACGGTCCAGCGATCTGACCTTTTGGCACGACAGTGCCACTTCCGAATCTTATCGTCATACCTCGCAC
>CAKJXZ020000052.1:0-1982 GCA_918234285.1 Pseudomonadota bacterium
AAACCATATATTCTTCGCCGTTTTTGCGAGCAAAATGCACTGCCGAAATTGTCAACGAGTGCTTAAAGGTGCCGCTTGAAATAGAGGATAATTTGCACGAATGCTGTTTTGGCGATGCCGAGGGATATACTATGGATGAAATCGGCGCAAAGTGGCCGCAGTTAATGCATGATGTTCTTTATCCGACACCGACGACATGGGACAGTAAATACCCCGGAGCTGACGCTGAGAGTAAACATCAGGTGTTTAACCGCGTTAATGCGGCTTTGCTGAAAATTGCCCGTCAGTCACCGCATAATGTCATCGGTATTTCAACTCACGGCGGTGTGATGTCATCATTGTTGGCCGGTCTTAAATCGTATGGTTTGGGCTTGCCGAACTGTTGCGTGGTGCAAGTGGATTATGATTCCGACACCGACGAGTTATCTTTTGTAAAAATGCTGTAAAATTAAATCCCTCGCCGCTTAACCGCCGCGAGGGATTTTTTTGTTTGCCATATGTAAAATTTCGTTGAATTATAAGACAGTGGATGATATAAGTCGGCTAAAGACAAACAGAAAGTGCAAAAATGGAAAAGAATGTAAAATATCTGCATTGGTATAGCTTCTGGGATAATTTTATCCTTTTCTATCCGATAAAGATTTTGTTTTTTGCACAAGTTTGCGGTAATCTTGTCGCGGCAATGAGCCTTTTTGCCATTCAGAATATATCCATTACACTTTTGGAAATTCCCACCGGATGCCTTTCGGACAGATGGGGCAGAAAATGGGTATGTTGTGCCGGTGCCGCGTCTATGCTTCTTTCCGTTATTCTTTATGCGGTTGCCCACAATTATTTTACCTTGGTTATCGCTTCGGTTTTGAACGGGTTATACCACGCTTTGGAGAGCGGAAATAATAATGCTCTGCTTTACGACAGCCTTGTTCAAATAAAAAGAAAGCAGGATTATCACAAGGAAATCTCTAAAAATACATCTTTGGGGCAATTATCTTTAGCCATAGGTTCTCTTGCCGGAATGGCTTTCGTCTTTATCTCTCTGCGTGCCGTAATGATTGCCGCCATTATCCCTGCCGTCATTGCCTTTGTGATAACATTAAGGCTTGTGGAAACAAAAAAATCGTATGATAGCGAAACAACAAACTTTTTGCACATATTCAAGTCCTTAAAATACCTCCTTAAACACAAAAGATTAAGAACCATATCTTTGGCCGAAACTTTGCATTACGGATTAAATGAAGCCGCTTTTGACTTCAATTCCGTATTTTTTAAACAATTTGTGCCGGAGTGGAGCTTGGGAATTTTCAGAAGTATTGGGCATTTTGCCAACAGTCTCGGCAATTATCTGTCATTTTTTGCGGCAAAACGTTGGGGACTAAGGTTTACCATTCTGTTTGGCGTGTGTTGCGATAATTTCAGCAATATCATTTCTGTTTTGGCGGCAAGCGTATGGAGTCCGGTTATTAAAATCGTATCAACGTTTTGCAGCGGATTAAAAGAACCGGCGGAAGATACGCTTATTCAAAACGATTGTAGCGAACAGGAAAGAGCCACCCTTTTATCAATTATTTCCTTATTTGGCTCATTGTTTTATTCACTCTGCGCCGTTTTAATCGGAATGTTGGCAGATATGACCAGTCCTTATACCGCCATGCTGTGTTTTTATATTTTGGCTTTAACGAGTAACAGTCTGTTTTTTGTTGCCCTTAAAAACACTAAAAAATAACAACAGGATTTTTTTGCTTGCTTTTTCGATAATTTTCGTCTAAAATCGTTTTCGAATTGAAATTATAATGTATTTATTTAAGAACCTCACGACAAGGCGTGAGTAATTATAGAGTTATGTATACACTCGACAGAGAAAGTCTCAAACAGTTTGGAGTGCCCGAAATATTTGAGCCGTTGTTTTACAACGTTTTCAAGGGCGAAGACGGTGGCATTTATGCCGCATACGGCGAGACAATGCACTTGCTGGCAAAGAGTTC
>CAKJXZ020000053.1:0-16399 GCA_918234285.1 Pseudomonadota bacterium
CATACCGAATGCCGCAGCTATATCGTCAGCCGGTTTAGCGGCCTTTGCTTGCGGTGCCGGCTTGGTTTCCATACCGAATGCCGCAGCTATATCATCAGCCGGTTTGGCGGCCTTTGCTTGCGGTGTCGGCTTGGTTTCCATACCGAATGCCGCAGCTATATCGTCAGCCGGTTTGGCGGCCTTTGCTTGCGGTGCCGGAGTCGGCTTTTTATTCTGATTATGTGATTCCTGCTTATTTTTTGTATCTTGAGCCGCCGCAAAGAGCGCGTCGATATCAATATCAACAACTTTATCAATCGGTTCTTCCTCAGTTACACCATCATCAACGATAATATCTGAAATATCGATTTCTTTATTTTTGACCTCTTTTTCCTCAAACGGCTTTTCTTTTGCACTCTTGCCACTGTTTACAAGAATATCGGAAATATCGATTTCTTTATTTTCGGCTTTGGTCGGAATGGCTTCTTTTTTACCAACGTTATTTGTTGCCGGCGGATTTTTAGGCTTTGCCGTATTTTCGGCAACAGAAGTCTTTGTCGGCTCGGCTTGCTTGTGATGTTCCGGCTCTTTTATTTGCTGGGTGTGTTGTTTATCTTTGTTTTTCGATTCGTCCTTATCTTTTACGAGCGAATTTGCCGTCGCATCTTTTTTCTCCGGCGCGGTTTCCGCCTTTTTCTCCGGCACAATTTCTTTTTTCTCCGGAGTGGTTTCCGTCTTTTTCTCCGGCATAATTTCTTTCTTCTCCGGAGCAGTTTCCACCTTTGTTTCTACTTTTTTCTCCGGTACCGTTTCCGCTTTAATCGGTTGTTCGTTTTTATCTTTTTTGATGATATTGGAAGAGATGTTGGAAGCAACCTTCAAGATTTTATCGGCAATGCTTTCGTGAGGTTGCTCGGTCGTATCTTTGGTTTCATTGTCGAGATATACGTTTGCTTTATTCTGTTTTTCGACTTTAACTTCCGCATCGGCTCTTTTATCGGTAACAACGGCCGTATTCAAAGTTGGTGCAGAATCAGCAAGCGGTGCTGTCGGAGCGGCCGGAACAATAGGCGCAGCCGGAGCCGTAACCACCGCAGGAGCCTCTTTTTGAATGATGGTACGTTCAATAATCTGCGGTTGCATATCTTTTTGTTGGGCCATCAGGGAAGAAATAAATTCCTTCTGCGATTCCATAATCGTTTGCGATAAGGTCTGTCCGAAGTTTTTCAAAACATCCATTTGTTGCTGCGAATTTTCCTTGAGCAACGTGCTGATTGTATCCGTAATATCGATATTCGGTGCACTTTTATCGGTAGATGACCCTTTTTGTTGTGCGGCAATTTGCTGAATATTGGCATTAAGTTTTTGCAGATTTTGCGAATAGGTGCTGAAAGAATCAGTTAACGCCTTGGTAAAGTCGCTTCCCAACTCTAACGGTGCACTGATAACCGTCGGAACTACTTGCGCTGATGCAACCTGCATCGGGCTCGGAGCAGAATCGCCGGCAGGGGCTTTTTGATTGATAAGATTACTCAGCGCGGCATCCTTAATACCTTTTTGCGTCTCCAAATCGCTGATGTGTTCCAATAAAATCCGTCCGCCCGGCAACAGAGCTAAAATCTGGCGAATTTTATTCGGCATATCCAAGAGTTGCTGGTCAAATTCGGCTCGTTTGCCTTCCCGAAAAATATGAATCTGGTGAAATATATTCAGATAACGCTGAGCCGTCAGCAATAAATCTTCCTGATCTTCTCTATTGCCTCTGAACTCTGCGTTTTCATTCAATTCTGAATTTACGGCAGGCACCGGTTGTTCTTTTTCTTTGGCTTCTACCATTTTGCTCCCAGCAATCTGTTATACACTTACTCTCCCTATTTTAATATAGAGAGAGTAAATATCTTATTAATATCGCATAACAAATAAGACCTTAAAGATTGATAACCGCAACCTTATGAATTTTGGTTAAATCTTCATTGGTGAAATTAATGCGTTCCTCAGGATTCCAACGTAATCCGTACAGTTGACCGTTTTCATCCTCACGGATACTCAAAAGCTTTGTTTCCGTCTCGCTGATATAATACAGAGCGATATCTCCGGCGCTGACTACTTCAGACGGATCAATAAACAACACGGAACGGCTTGAAAGCAGAGAACCTAAGCGGCGTGTGCATAAATTAATGGCATAAATATCCTGCTTACCGCGAAGGCAACTCGGACACGCAACTTCCTTGAAATTACCTGTACGGCTGACAATGATATTACCTTCGGCATTACCGACACCGTACAGCGGTACCAAAATGTCATCATTACTGTCTACCGATGAAACACCGAGATTGGCATAACGTGCATTATTCAACACTTTATAGCGGGTATCGTTATGCTCAATAATATCTTCAAGCTGGCCGTCAGCATCCAGTTTTTGAATGGTAGACTTTAACTGATCTACCGTCATAGATAAAGCCTTGGCAATATTTTTGTATTCTTTATCCGAAACTTCACGCTGTCCCATCTCAATTCGATGGTACACCGATAAGGTCATGTCGGCATGCTCCGAAACCTCAATCAGAGTCAAGCCTTTGTTGGTACGAATATGACGCAAGCCGGCGCCGAGAGTTTTCAAACCGGCGCTCTGATTGATTTTGCTGCGGCGTTCTTGTTCGCGCTTCCATGCCTGAACAACCTCTTGCTGCGAGTTTTGTTCGTTAACATATAAATCTTGTAATGAGCAATCCAAAAGCTCAGCCACTTGAATCAGTTGTTCCTGATTCAATCTGCGATAACCTTTTTCGATTTTGGAAACAGCAGACAGACTGACACCCAGGTGATCAGCCAATTCCTGCATCGGCATACCATGAATACGACGATGCATTCTTATTTGATTTGGGAAAATAATTTCTTCCATATTCAGCCCCTATTAAACACATAACATCTGCCCTCATAATATGCACTTATCCCAAAAAAGCAAGACAAAAATTAATTTATATACAAAAAGCTTGCGGCACGGCATAATTCGCACAACGACAATTTGTTGCCGATTTTACGGCATTCTTCGGAAATTACCGTTAAAATTGTTTGTTAACTTTGCGCCGGCGGTTCAATATTAAGACCGGTCGCGGCCATCACATCGTTATACGATACACCGGATTGATGCAACATTCCGTTCAGTGCATTGACCTCCGAATTTTCGGTATTCAGTGCTTCTTCAAACTTTTTGGCCCGGGTAGTACGTTGCATTTGGTCAAGCTGTATTTGCGCCAGGTGACGGTCATAATCTTCCTGCGTAAATCCGGCCATAGCCTGGTCGCGGTCGATGTTGTTACCCCAACGGCCTTGTGCATCAAGCGGCTGACGTCCTTTGTTTTTCTGATTCGCATATTCCGAAAAACTGCTCTTGCTGTCGTGGTCATACACCGGTTTGCCGTCAGGCCCGAGCACGACTTTGCCTTTGGCATCGCGTTTTACCGTATATTTGTTGACAGCGGTTTGGACACCGTTACTCTTGTGATGAGTAATATTGCCCTTGCCGTCAATTGTCTTCATATCGATAACCATTTGTTTGCCGACGATTTTAGCGTTAATTACGCGCTGTTTCATCAATTTTTCACCGGTTTCCGGATCTTTACCGTCCTGATTGCTTTGGATAATGGTAAACGAACCGTCTTCATTGATTTTTACGTCGCGACTCGCAAACGTATCCGGTAAATCCAGACCGCGGCTTTCCATAACTTCGGAAACCATGTATGTGGCGGCGGCTTCCGGGTTGGTGGCGTCGTTCTTGATTTGGTTAAAGGCTTTGGCATTGAGGGTGCCGTCGGTCTTCACCAACTTATCGGCAGCGGCATTTTTGAAATCCGTTTTGGAACTGACAAGATTACCTTTGGTATCATATCGATTGGTCGTGGTTGAAACACCATCGTTAATGGTCTGCGTCACACCTTTAGATTTTTTAGCGGTTATTTCCTGTCCTTCCAACGGGTGCAAAACCGAACGAGTGTACGGAGTTTTATACGAAACGATTTCACCCTCCGGATTCATGGTAAACGTACGGCTTCCGTCGGCGGTGGAGTAGTGCGTATAGCCTTCCTCGTCTTTGGTAGCCGTCATTTCTTCATAGCCGGTAACCACACCCAGAGTGCGTTGGCGCGATTGGAATCTTATATTACCGTTTTCATCACGCATCGGTTCGCCTTTTTCATCTCTCATCACTTCAAATGCTTTATCCACGGCTGTACGTTCCTTAGCATTCTGCATCGAAGTCCATACCCCGTTGGCATCACGAGTAACCGTGCGCTCGATTTCTTTTCCGAGTAGGCGCATGGTGCTGCGATAACCGATAACATCACCGGTTGAAGAGTCACGAATTTCTTCGTTTTGTGATAAGCCGGTTTTACTCAATCCTTTCATAGCCAAACCGGTCAGGTGGTTATAGCCGCTGCGGAAGGAATTTCCGAATTTTGAGTTTAACCCGTTACCTACAGCCTTAGCTCCCTCTGCGGTATAATGTGCGGCCGGTTGCGCAACGTAGTTGGAAAATCCTTGCGCCATGGTACCGCCGACCATACGGCCGATACCTTCGCTTCCGCCCAATCCAGGAGAGTCGGCAAAGCGTTTAGCCATACTTCCGGCCTCGTCCATAAATGACCAGCAGAAGAAACAGATAGCCATCAGCTTGAAGGCACCGATACCCCACCAGGCTAAGCCCTCTATCTTGTTATCAAGCATATCCATAAAGCTACCGGTCACAAATATTTCATCGTGGGATTCGATTTCCGCCGGCGAGAGGCTCGATAATCCGAGCCAGGAGGCCAAATTGGAGTTGATAACGTAAATTATCAGAGCCATGAATACAAAGTTGAACATGGCATTCATGAAGAAAGTCCAAATTATCTTGACATACTTTTCGGTAATCTTAAAAGCGTAAGCGGCAATAGCACACGGAATCAACGCGGCGGCGACACACAACTGCAAAATACAATCAATCAAACACCACGGGAACGCCAGCATCAAAATCGAGCCGACTACCCATAACACCCAACCGGTTGAAACATATCCTAACCCCGGTAACAGATTTTTGAGGAAGCGGTGTTTGTTGTGTGCCAGGCATATTGAATATTTGCCAAGACCAACCATAATACCGGTGGCATCTTCCAAATTTTTGATACTGCAGACGATTGATTCGCCGATTTCCACCGGCAGACCGCCGTCAGCTCCGATTGCATAATTGCCTTTATATCCTTTAATATTTTGCATATAATCACTTGATTTATCACAAGTGGAAGTCGAATTCAGTGTGTTGACGAAGTTAAATCCTGTTTTCATAACCGGATTCAGCGTCAGATTCATAACTTGGAAGATGGCTCCGTTCAAAATCATCACTACCACCGACACACGGAAGGCTTGGAACAAAAAGCCTTTCAACATCTCTCCGGTGGAAGTGGCGCTCGTCGTACCGATTTGTTTGGCAAAATAAAACAGCATCCAGATTAAAAATCCGATAATCACCAAATTCTTACTAGGTACCGCCAATTGGTTATTTGCGGTCAAAGCCAACGAACTGGCAACATTGAACATAATTTTGAATAAATTGCAGAAAACACAACTCTTTGAATCCAGGAACTCACCTAAAGCGCAGTCTTTGGAATCACCTTCTTTGATTTGGGCCGGAGTTACTTCGGTGTTGGCTGAGCCGCCGGCTCCCCCGCCGTGAGCTACTTCCGGACTACCGCAATAACCGGACGAACCGCAAGGACTATCCGTAGGACAACTTCCGCAGACTCCGCCCCATTCGGAACCGCCTGCGTATGCCGAAGACAGAGGAGCAAACGCACCCAGCAATAACATCAATAAAAACATATATAACTGCAATTTTCTCATATTCGTCATCCTGTTTTCCGTTATCCGTCTCAGACCTCCAACTCACGATATTCGTCCTGCTCTTCGGCCTTTAATCTCTCGGCTTCTTCATCTGCAGATACGACATCATTCCATTTCTGCATCCAGGAACGATTATCCGTTTTTCTGTTGCTGTTATCGCCAACCCAGTTGCCGAAATCTTTCAATACTCCGCCGAGTTTATCAGCCGATTTACCCATATCCTTGCCGGTGCGGGCCACGATTTGGCCGGTTTTCTTGGCAATAAAGCGGGTTCGTTGACCTTTGTTATCTTCCATAGCCTGAATGGCATCTCTGGTTGATTGCGGCATATTTGCCATCTGGCGTACCGTTTTAATCGGATGAGCCATTTTCTTGAACGGTGTTGCCAACACATCTGTAGGGTTGAGGGTAATAGGGGCTTGATCTGCCTCTTTAAGGCCTTCCTTAAACCCTTGCGCAAATTCTTTGGCGCCTTTTCCGACCTTAGTATTTGAAACCTTTTCTTTTGCTGCTTTGGCAGTAGAAGAAACAGTTTCTGCCGCAGCTTCGATTTTCTCTCCGGTCTTTACCTTGGTCTCGTGCAAATCGGCGCGAACTTCTTCCGTAGACTTGTCCGAAACCGAAGCAATAGTTGCTGCAACCGCCTGCTTTCCGGCTTCTTTGGCAGCTCCTCCGCCGTGTGCAACCACATTCTCGGTTGCCTGTCCCACCGTCGGCGTGACTTTGTCGATATTACGCTGAAGCTTATCGCCGACCTTTTTGGTGAAACGGTCAACTTTTTGATTAAATCCGTTGCCGGAACGCTTGCCGTTTTCCAATTTCCCGTCCAAAAAGTTCTGACGCTCGTCTTCGGTATATGGTAAAGGTGCGGCGGCAGTAACAAAATCGGCGGCTGTTTTTACCCCTTCACCGGCAGCCTGAACGGCATCGTTTGCCTTTTGTCCGAGGTTTTGAATGGCCTCATTGGCTCTTCTGCCGGCATTATGCATGGCATTATTGTAATATTGGCGCGGATTGGACATTACCCGTCTTACGCCTCTCCAACCGTCGGCAATTTTTTCTCTGCCTTCAGCCGAAATCAACGAGCCCATACCGCTGATGGCCTGTCCGGCCTGGTGAGTAACCACGTCTTTGGCAAAGTCTACAGCAGGCTTGGCTACATTTTGCGCCACCATACCGAAAGCCTGTGTACCCATTTGGTTTATCGGGCTTGAACTGCCGAACATGGCATCGCTGAAAAATGCGTTAAGATAGTCGTTTACACTGGATTCCAATATTCTGAAACCAAAGACCAGACTAAAGCCGACCACCAAAATATGGGAACTGAAGAACGAGAAATTCTCACTGATTATTTCTGTTTGTTCTTGATCAATAGCATACCAAAAGGCCTGATCCCCGCCTTCAAACAATCCGGCATCGATTAAACAGACGGCAAATGCCACACCGACTGACATAAGCATAAACAACATGGAATTACGGATAATCGTACCAAGGTTATCGATAAACTTGTTACTGGTCGGCGGGAACGGCCATAAAGCGATGCTTATCGGCATAAAGATAATGGCAACACCAAGTCTGAGAGAGGCGTCCACAAAATACATGCCGACGCTTAAGGACATAAATATTCCCACCACATAAATAGCCAATCCGACAAACAACAAGCCGATGTTCGGAACGTCAATCAAACCGAAAACGGAGGTTTTATCTACATCAATGGCATAACACATCAAGGCGTGCCCCACCATCAGAACATTGCCCATGGTTTTGTACGTAGCGGTCATCAACAAATGCATTCCCTGCAAGATTCCGTTATCAAACAAGCCCGCGCTGTCGGCGGCAACCTGAGCCTGCGCCGGCACGGCAAAGAGCACTTGAGCAATAATCAATGCCCAAACAAGGAAGATGATATTTTTCAGTCCGTTTCTCATCATATTTCCTTTCATCGCAGAGCCTGCCCGGCCAATCCGGCAAACAAATCCAGACCGTATTTCAATCCTAAATCCAATACCGGATTTATGAAATAGTAGGCAATCAGCGGACCGGCTCTTTCCACAAACAAATAGGCCAATGATACCTTGAATCCCATCTTGATAATATCTTGCAGCAATTTTCCGATGGTTGTAGGCGTAAATGAAGCCAATTGTTGCAGCAAATAATATGCCAACCATATCATAAATCCGATTTCCAAAATCAACTTACCCAGCGATATAGCACTAGGCAAAGCTTTGCCGGCCGCCTGGAAAAACGAATTCATCAACACTACTACCACGTTGCAATACCAACAAAGTTTGGCATCATTGGTATCGTCCATATATATTTTTTTCATAGATTCAAACTTACAACCGCCGGCCGCTTTGGAGCCGTCACTGTTATCCGAATAATGCTGATTATGCGGCTGTTCCGGGGCATCTTTTTCTTGAACTTCTTCTTCCTTATCGGATGGCAGAGTAGGGTCATGCGACAACGCGGCATGTTCTTTGTTGTAGAAATACATACCGGAATTGACATCCTTAAACGCGCCGTTTGGACCGCCGCTGCGGCTGAACTCGTTAATATCGCCGTGTCCCAGTGAAGACAACGTACCGCTAACCGTTTGTTTTGCCAATCGGAGTGCCGTATTCCATCCGGCGGAATTCTGCCAACGCCGTTCGATGTTTTCTACACTGCCCAAATCGCCGGAAGGAGAGAAGGCACCGGAATTATAGATAATATCGGTGTAGGTAATATCTTTGTTGCCGTAGGCAGATTGTTGTTCCTTGAGGCGATTGCGGAGAACGTTTGCCATATAGGTCATGGAAACTTCGTTACCGTTACGCGTTTCATTCATTAAAACGGCAGCAATCTGATATTCAACCAAACTCTTGCCGGCCCAAGCCGAACGCGGTAAAATACACAGTATCGCGACAAACAAGAACACAAATGCAAAAATACCTTTTCTCATTGCCGTTCTCCCCTTTGCTGATTCTGATTTTTGTCGCGACCTGCCGCACGTTGCATGGCCTGTTTTGCTTTATTCATAGCCTCTTTTGCTTTCTGTACTTTATCTCTGAGAGCTCTCAATCTCGCGCTATAATTAATGGCTACCGTTGCTACCTTACCGGCACCTGCCGTAAGCGCTTCAAACGAAATTTGCGCAATTGTACCGATGAGAGCGGCAACTTTTTGCTGGAACTTGGTATCTCCGCCGCCTCCCGAAACGCTTTCGGACATGGTAACAGCCATACCGGTTGCCTTAATGATGATAAATCCCATCATAATCAGCGACAGAGGAATTGTGCCGAAACTCTGATATTCTTCAAGATCGCCGTATCGGTTGCCGTTTGCGGTCAACAATTCATTTACGGCAAACACGGTCATCGAAACTAAAATGGCCAGGCACAGCATAATAGCTGCAGAGTTCAGAATAATCTTAAATCCGACATTGGTCCATTTACGGGTTTGTTCAAAGGCGTAGAACAAAATCAGGAACGGCATTATAACAATCATCATAACCATACGGAAAATCGCGTCTACGAGATAAAGCACGAAACCCCATTTGGCAATCAAAAAGGCTGCCATCAAGAATATACCGACGATGAACGGGAAAACGCCGTTGCCGAATACACCGCGCAGGGCCACGGTATAACCGGCATTCAGTTGGTCACTCACCGCGCAGGCCATACAGCTCATCATATCAAGCGGTTCCTTCGGGAACGAAGAATCACTCATCTGCATAACCGTACCGGCCGGAACAGAGCATCCGCCGTCGGATATGGTGAAGTTGACCGGTTCCGTTTCACCGTCAATAACAACATCGCGAAGCGAGCCCGATTTTTGCGACATCAGCGACAATATCGCCGCGGCAAATTCAAGTAATGTCATATAAATCGGAAACACAAAGGTATTGATGACATAGATGATATTGGTTGGAGAAGATGCCAGATAACCGCAAGCGAAGCATATTGCCGCCTTTCGTAGCACCTTGGTCCAGAATTCGCCGATAGATTCCGGTGAAGTAGCCGAAACATGCCGCAAAACCTGAAACGCTAACCACAAGGAAAATGCCAGCACCATCAACGACAATAAATCTTCGGTCGTTACTTTGGCATAAACATTGAGAGCCATATTGCTGAGGCCGTTGTAGAAGACTTTGAGGAGGGAAGCCTGAATGCATTGTTTGCGTCCAGATACACAACGATTGTCTTCGTCAGGTTGCTCGTTTTGCATCACGCTTTTGCCATCGCCGACGGAAGGACATTCAAAACGTTGGCTGGCCGCGGTTTGCGGTTCACTTGCACCTCGCGACTGCTTGGCATTTTCTTCGTCACCGCACGCGGAAAGAAGGACAACCGTGCATAAAATAAGGCACAGCACCTTTAAGATTTTCCAAATATTTATGTCCTTTATCCTAATCATTGCAGTTCCACCCGTTGTATTTATTCTATCATAGTTCAGTATCTCTTTCAATATGGTTATAAGCCATCGTCATCCTCATTTTTTCGTCGGTTTATCCGGTTGCGGCTGAGGAATTTCAACTTTTGATTCCTGCGGCTGCGGTTGCGCCGGCTGTTCCGGTTGTTGCGGCGCCGGTTGTTGATCCGTCGGCTGCTGCGTCGGCTGTTCCGGTTGTTGCGGCGCCGGTTGTTGATCCGTTGGCTGTTGCTGTGCCGGCTGCGGCTGTTGCTGAGTTGTCGGCCTTGTGGCAGAACCGCTGTCTCCCGCCGGTTCCGGTTGCGTTTGATTGTCTGTTGCGTCCCTAGGCTGTCCTTCCTTTTGTCCGCTCGGAACATTATTGTTTTCTTGTGCGGAAGGTTTATCCGTAGGTTCTGATCTGTTTTGTTCCGCCGCTTCTCCGGCTTCGCCTTGGACTTCCCCTGTCTCGACAGGATTTGGAGTAGTGCTTACCCGAGTGCGTTGCGGACCTTCTCCCGGCTCATTATTCTGCTGTGTTTCAGCTTCTGCCCGAGTTCCGTTCGGCGTTTTAGGCTGTTGTTGCGGTTTCTGAGCACCTTTATCATTTTGCTGTTGATCTGCAGGTTCGGCTGTTTCCTTTTCTGCCGGTTCGCCTGAGCTTTCTCCGGCCGTTTCGTCAGCCGGTGCTGCTTCATCATTGGCCAATGGAGTTACCGGTTCTCCCGAACCGCTGGTTCTTGATCCTTTGCCTTTCGGAGCGGCTTCTTCGCCGGAGCGCGGTGTACCGCCTTCATTGGTCGGTTTGCCCTCGCCGGAAGAAGGTGTGCCCTCCGTTTTAGGGGTCTCCTCACCGGTCGATGTATTCTCCAACGGTGTCTCGGTATCCGGTGTTTCAGGCGCCGTATCTCCACCAGGAGGAGGTGTCCCATCGCCACCCTGCTGCGGTGTTCCGCCTCCAGAAGGCGGCATATCTCCACCGGCTTGCGACGGAAGTCCGGAACCTGTTTGTTGATTTTGGAATCTTCCCAACCCCACTTTCTGGCCGAGAGTCTGCAGTCCGTTGTGTTTCATATCCGAAATTTTATCGGTTAATTCGTTAAATCCGGCCTTAATACCGGTATTCTCCAATGCGGCATTACCGGCATAACTGCCGAGTCTACCCATAGAATGTAATCCGCCTTTACCGACAGTAGTTGCCACACCGACGGCCGCAGTGCCCATTTTCGCACCGATATCGGAACCGGCACCTTGCGAGAATTGTTGTGCAAGTGAACTTACCTTAGCAATCAACTTTAAGGCAAAAATGCAGCAGGCGAGCAACATCAAAACTCTTATGCCGTCAAGCGATGCCAATTTTTTGAGGGTATCGGCTTCATTGTTGTTCACGGCGTGGAGTATTTCCTGCATACTCGAGCTGCCGTCGCCGGATACGGCAAACGCTATAATGGCAGTGCCGACCAATAAAACCGTGCCCATCAAAGCAAAGTTAAAGAATGTGTTCATCAGCATTTTAACACCTTTGACGGTGTATTGCTTAGTCAAGTCAAAAGGCCAACAAGCTACCAACAACGGTACTAATGCACTGAGCATACCGATTTGTACCGTGCAGTCAATCAAATAAAACGACAGCGCCAACCAAATCATCAAGCCGAAAGCCAACATAATCAAACCGCTGAGGAACATGTGTAAATCAGGCAACAAATCACCGCCCCAGGTGCCGCTCGGTGCCGAGTGGCAAATCAATCCCATCCCCACTGCCGGCAAAGTAGCGGCGGTGGCGCCAAAACATCTGACGGTACTCAGAACCTGATTAAACAGAGATTCATCCAATTCGGAAGAGGCAATTACTCCGTATCCGCCCGGATTGGTATCGCACTGTATGTTACCGCTGGCAGATGCTATCGCCAGCCCCATATCCAATCCGCCACGAATAACCGGTGAAATAAACAAGGTATAAATATATTGCGAGTTACTCAATAAGGTAACGGTGATAGCTATTTTCAGACCGATGAGTAGAACCGATTTCAAATATGTGCCGAGTTTAATACCGCCGGTTGAACCGACAGCTTTGAGAGACTCTATGGCTAACAATACCAAGAAAAAGATAATCACAACTTCGCTGAGCGGCTCTGCCGTGCTTTGCCAAGCAACGTGTGCAACACGAGCGCTGGCACTCAATGCCGCTTCAAACACTCCACACAACGGACAAGCAGCCAAACGTTGCTGGATACCGGTAAATGATTCGCATTTTCCGCCCTGTCCCTGCGCCAGGCCGGTATCTTTATCGAGAGTTTCACAAACAGGGTTTTCTCCGTTTTCGTCGCAAACGCAGGCGGTGGCAGAAGGA
This sequence comes from Pseudomonadota bacterium, assembly GCA_918234285.1. Lineage (GTDB taxonomy): Bacteria > Pseudomonadota > Alphaproteobacteria > RF32 > CAG-239 > RUG410. The sequence goes on from CAKJXZ020000053.1 coordinate 12,593, forward strand.
TTTTTAAGTGCCTGAATACTTTTACGCATATTGTTATATGCCTCAATGGCCGGAGAGTAGGCGGCTTTAACCTCTTGCAACAGTTGAACGCAGGCCGTAGTATCGCCGCGAACATTACCCCACGGAATGCTGATATATTCGTATAAACTGTCATCTTCAATGTTTACACCTGCAGCTTTGGCGGCAACAGCATCATCAACCGAAATACGTACTTTCGGTCCCGGATTTCCGCTTTCATCCAAACAATTGCCCATATAGGTCTGAGCCAGCGAGTTATATGGTCCTACCGCAGACTTAAATTGATTAAATGAGGTTTTTAAATTATCCGTAAGTTCTTCTTTAACATTTGCCTGCACTTCCGGTTTACAAGTGTTTCCTTCTTCGGCAAATGCCGGCCCGGCTGCCGGTAAAATTACCGTCAGCAACAAAACCAAGAGAATTGTATACCACTTATTTTTCATCGGTTTCATCCTCTTTTGTTGCCGGAATTTCCGCTTGTTCCGAGTTAATATTTTTATTGCCGAACCCCACAAAATAGGCAGCTGCGGCCAAAACTATAACCAACACCGCAAAAGCGGTAACATGAAAGGCTTGTGAACCCAATACGGAAAGGGCTCCGCACTTGAACAGCATGAAGATTGAAATCAGGATAATTAATGATAAAATAGTGGATTTCATTTATTTTCTCCTTCTGTTTTATCCTGATTAAACCCATTGGTAATTTCGTCACTTTGCTGCTTGGAAGATTTATCATCGGTATCCATTCCCAAGGCTGCCTTAGTTTTGTTAACCGCATTGTCTTTGAAGTTTTTCGTTGCGGTCTTGACTTTGCCCGCACCGGCTTTGGCCGCACCGGTAACTCCGAGATCGTCACTCGCCGATTTAAGTTGCGAACCGACACCTTTAACCGCATTTTTAGCCAAACCGGCCGCACCGCCGAGATTACCAGGCTTTCCGCCTTCACCGCTCAAAGCATCGCCGACCGCGGCCTTAGTTACCAACGAGGCAGCGGTACCGCCGAGATTGCCACCCAAACCGCCGAGTTGCGCTCCGGCTGCGAACTTGCTGGCCAAACGATTGGCTTCTCCCGGTAATTTGAAACACATAAAGCAACACACGATAACCATCAGCATCTGTAACCCGCCGATTTGGATGGTGTCTTCCAAACTGGTAACGCTGTCGCTGTTAATCAAATTTATCAGCTCTTCCTGAGATATCCCTACGGAAAGAGCCTGTCCGGAAATACCGACAATCGTGGCAACGATAATTCCCATCATTACAAAATTAAAGAAAACGTTTAAGAACATATTCCAACCGATTTTGGTGTAACCGGAAGTCATTTTGAACGGCCAACATGCCACAAAAAACGCCATCAGCGCACACACTATTCCCAATTCTATGACGCAGTCAAGCATATAAAATCCGATAGCCAGCCAAATACCTACACCGGAAATATATAGTAGCGCACCCTCGGTCAGCATACCGATACGCGGAATAACTTTCATACGGAAAAACCATTCCAAATCTTTCCACGAATTACAAATAAAACCGCGCCCGATGGCCGGCATTGTGGTTGCACCGTTGCTGAAATTCTCTACGGCACCAACCATAATTTGCGCGGTTCTTGCCGAAAAATATTCATTGGATGGATCAAAGGCACTCGCGTATTTTGCCCCGGTTTCCGCCGCTTTTTGCGAAGTTGTACCGGTAAGCGCCATGCCGAAATCCACACTGCTTTCCAAAATCGGACTGAGTAGTTTATTGTATAAAAATGTCGGATGCTGTAAAATTAAAATGGTGATAGCTACCTTGAACCCCTGAAGCAGTAAATCAGTCAGGTATTTACCAAGTTTTTGTGCTTCTGGAGAGGCAACGGACATTAGAGTCAGATATCCTACATAAATCAGAAAAGCAATAGTCAGCAGTTCAATCAGGGCATCACTGGTTGCTTCAAACGAGCTCTTAGAAATTGTCTGCACCGCTCCCATTAGATTGGCAAATAAGCTGCATGTAAAGCATTTATCTAAGAATTGCCGTTCGTAATCAGTAACGGTCTCGCATTCGTCGTCCGAATCTTTACCGGGCTCTGTCTGTGTGTTTTGTGGGGTTGATTGGTCACAGATGACTGTATTGTTATCATCGCATAAGCAACCTGCCTGTGCATTCGGGAGTGCAAACGGACAATTATGCAGTGTGCTAGCGGCAAAAGCAGGAGCCGTCCATAACACCGCAACGGTTAGGAATAATAAAAATAAATAACGGACGCAGCTCCTCAGTTCCATGGCAAAATCCTTAGTTCTTATACTTCTATGAATACAGTATAACATAAAATTTTTCAACATTTTATGACAAATTTGTTAAATTTTCGTAACAATAAGATCTAGGATTCGCCGACAGAGTACGTAAAGCCAACTAAACCGGCATGGCTTCGGTGTTGTTTTCAATTACCACGGTTGCGCCGCGAGTATTATCTTCATCATCATCATCTTCTTCATCGTCAGATAATTTGCCGAATTCACCGCTCACAATATAATTGCGGGCATATTGCGCCACGGCATCACTGCTCAGCGGAAAATAAGTGTCTTTACGGATTTTTTTTATGTTGTCGGAATAGGACTCTTCGCTCGGAGGAGTGGAAAACGGAAAGCTATCGAATCGAGAGAGCAACTTTTTAACTCTATCGTGAACAGTCAGCGGAGCAAACAAAATGCCGTGTTCAATGTCGTGAGGCAAACGCGCCAAAGCAACCGCTCGCGGAGTTGAAATATCACGCAACATCGGGCCTAAAATGAAATTGAAAAAATCTCTTGTGGTAAGTAACTCAGCCAAATCACTGCCGGAGTTAAGCGGGTTAATATCAAGGATTCGCGCAATATTGTACTGACGATAATTATTGCTTTTACTCAGTAATTTTCGTGTAATCAGACAACTGCAACCGACGTTTATGATATACAGTCGACCGCGGATTTCAATGTTTTTCAAAAATTGCGACAGCATGGTTGCGTGATAATAAATATTGCGACGCAGCGAAGGATATCCCAAACAAACAACGTTCATCGGTAATTCTTTGAGCGAATCAGCCAATTTTTTTACGGATTTTTTGGAACGACCGAATCCGTGTAAGATTAAAACAGTGTCATCATAAAGCGGACTTAATTCGTAGGCCTCTATATATTTTAAAAGTATATCTTTACATTGCGCAAAAGTTCCGGAGTGCCGCCGAATATTATGCGGATCAAGCAGGCGACATTTATTGTTGATGATATTACGCTGTATCACCCAATCTTGATAATTATATAAATCTTCCCAAAAGAATCGACCACCAAATGTGAAAAAATCGAATTTCATAAAATTAACCTCCGAATCTGATTCGAATCTTGAAAGAAAATGTTTAATAAAAACTTAATGTTTTGATTTTTAATACTTTTTTAAGAAAAATTGAGGCTAGCCATCAACAAAAGGCAAAATTTTCAGCGGATGGAAACAGTAAAAATCGGGGACTGTTGATAATTTTTTCACAATTTAAATTTACGAAAAATCAATAAGTTAATAAAAAATGTAAAAAAATTTTAAAAAAGATATAAAAAGGTGTTGACAACGAGAAAGTAATAACGTATAAAACGCGTTACCGGCCGCGAGGTGGTAATCTTGCGGAAGGGCGGTTGTGGAGCGCGACCGAGTTATAAAAAATCGTGAATATAGTAAATAAGAGGATATGCAGACGGTATATCGAAAAGATATAAAGTCTAGTATATCGAGATAAAGGAACCAAGAAAATTCTTTATGAGTAATATTAGACAGGATAGA
>CAKJXZ020000054.1:0-5867 GCA_918234285.1 Pseudomonadota bacterium
AGTTAAAGTATAGCAAAATATAATCTCCGCAAATTATGCGGAGATTATTAAACTATTCTCCGCAATTAATTGAAATAATCTTATTCATATACTGGTGAAATACATCACAAGCACGTTCAAATGAGTATCTATCACTTGTTTTGGCATAAGAAATATTTGCGACATATTGTTCATAATCACTTTTGAAACGTTTATCGGTTTTAAGTAATTCCATAACCTGATTGACAATAGCCTCAAGAGAAATGTCTTGTTTAAGACGATATTTTACATCTTCACTAAAAACACTTAATAATGACTTGGCAAATTTTTTATCAATAGATAATTTAGGCAACAAATACACCAAATCATTTAAATGCCTCATATCCGCCGGATTATATTGCGAATGTTCCGTTGTGCTTGAAACAATGCGCCATAAAAAAGAACTGATCTTATCAATTGAAGTATCTTCCAATGCCACGCACAGTATTTTAACATCATCTTTATTACTGTTTGTCTCTTTATCATAGAACGACTGTAATGGCAGTAAGACCGGATCATAAAATAGATTGTCCGTAAAAAACACCTCAATTTTTATATATGGCCGTAGTGACGAATGCTTTTTTATGACATTATCAGTGTCAATCAGATGATATTCAATTTTTCGACTATCCGATAAAGGTTCTCCCACCAACTGAAAACCCTTTAGATTTTTGATTATATTCGTAATGTCAGCACGTATTGATTTTGTGGATTTAGGACAAGGAACAAATCTAAAATCGGCATCTTCGCTGAATCTTTTTGTTAATTCATCGTAAGCACATACCAAGCTTGTTCCTCCACCGAAAATAAGGTTACCGGCTTCCGTATGAAGTTGTCCGATTATTTGCTTTATGACTTGAATTAAAAAGTGTTCTTTAATTGGAAATGCTATATCACACTGTTTTTCATCTGCAATTTGTTCAAAAACTTCAAAATCTAACATCATTTTATTTTAGATTCCTCTCTCAAATTAGCTTCTCATGGGTTGAAACTCAACATCATAACCATTGTAGCTGATTTTACGTCTTACGCGTTTAGATACTGCAATGACTCTGCCGGTCGGTACTTGTGTTGATAATCCCGCATTATACATTTTCGTGTAATCGGATACATCAGTTTTTATGCCTAACTTTTTAAGGGCCTCTTGGGCTAATTCACCGATACTGGCACAAAGACCGATTTTACCGTTAGAAAAAGTTTTGGTTTTGGCGTAAATACCGCGGCCGATACGCACGAGTTGTCCGGATTTGACAAGGGAACGCAAAGACCTTAGCACCTGATCATAATCATATGCCTCTATCAAATCATTAAAATCATCTAAAATAAAGACTTTATCTTTACGTCTTTTTACTCTGATTTTAATTTTATCAAAAAGTGTCCTAAACGCTTTCATTTTCTATCCTTTTATATGTCAATTAACGACTTTTATATATTGTCAATATACGACAATTATTTTACTTTGTCAAGGTCTATTAACAACATTTCCTACACACTGTATAGGAAATTTGTTACGCAGTGCGTATCAAATTCGTCAGACGTTGTCTGGCAAATCTTTTACCCGATAAAAACTATGTAAAAACCAACCGCACAAATTGAGCGACGGTACATCTTGAAACACCACGCCGATTTCACGCACGCAATGCAAAACACCACCGCCGTCAACATCAAGCCAAATTCCGGCATGAACCGGATTTTTCGCTTGCCGCATTAAGACGACGTCGCCATCTTGCGGCTCCGGTACTTCATAAAATGCCTGAAAAGCCAAATCGTGCTTGAAAGCGTGCAGAACATCGCGGAGATTATCCGGATTGGTGGTCACTTGCGGCACATCGTGTCCATATTCGTTTTTAAGCACATAACGAGCAAAACCCCAACAGTCAAAACTGTCGGGGCCTTGTGCGCCTGCCACCCACGGCAAGCCGATATATTTATTTGCAAAATGTGTCATCTGCTTAATCCAGGATATTTTTTAACGGTATAGTTTTCGCTCGGAAAAGATTTGTTGCCGATATCCATCATGCGGGCGGTTGCCGTGATTTTAAGCACATCAACTTGAATGTCTGTAATAACCAAAGTTATCGGCGGATTCATCTGCGGGCAAGTTTTATCGCTCGATAAATACGGCCGATATGTCATCTCAATCATATCTTGCGTTTCGATAGCGTTATCCAAGTATTGGATTAGCTCGGTTGAAACGTTGTCAAGCGAGAGCGTGATTTCCGGCACCGGAACGGTTTCCACCGGCGGTAACTGCAAATCAAACGCCATCGCCACAAATTCCACCGTTTTATTAGCATCAAGCGGCGCGGTGCTTTCCAGTTTGCACTTATGGTTGATATTATCACGCACCACCCGAATGGCAGTCTTTTTGCCGCTTGCATCAACAAATGACGGATGCCGCAATTCAAGCGTGTGCAAAATCGTGACATCACTCGGTGCGGAGGCATACGCTTCCTTTAGTGCTTCGGTTAAGGTTGCATCGGTCATTGTTCTGCTTCCAAAGCATTGATTTCTTGTCGCCATTGCTGACGTTGCGCGATTAGCTCGGCATACTCTTCCGGCGTTGCCGCGCCCTCGGCAATTTTGATAACTGCATAATCTGTTGCCGAAAGTTGCATTTTAAGCCGATAAATCGTCTGTGCCTTAACCTGATCCGGCGAAGGCTCCGGTGGAATATATTCACCACCGATTTGAAAATAGCGATACATAATATCGCCTTGCACACTTCGCCGGTCAATCAGTTCCTCCAACGTAGTATTGTGTTCACGAGCCCATTTTTTGGCCGCTTCCATGTTTTCATCGAATGTATCGTCGATATATTCGATAACGTCTCCATAATTAAAACCTGTCATCATTTTTTCCTTTTATACAAAACCATTTTCTTTAGTGAATGTCATCACATCGCTACTTTCTCTTGTTACCGTGTCGGTACCGTAATAATGAGTATAGGTAAATGAAGTACTTGTTACTGAAGTTGGGTGTACGGCTCTTTCTAAATTTGTGCCGATAATTAAATCCATATTGTTAATAGTATAATTATTAACAACAGAATCAGGTAAGACAAACATAATAGGATCTCCGATGCCGGAATCTCCATGATAAATATAGCAAGTGAGGCCATTTATCGTTAATGTTTGCCTGTATGACGCGTGAGAAGAACTGCTCGAACCAACTTTTGAACCGCTTGTTCCTAAAGTACCTGATACTAAATAAATTTTTGATTCTTGATACATATTTCCGGATGGATTATATTTTTCCTTATATGTGCAACTAATTACATAACCTGCCGTTGACCAGCTACCCAATAAGCCGCTAACATTATAATAGGTGTATTTGCCACTAGTCCATTCCGAATAACTAGCAACATACAATTTCAAATTTTTATTTTTTTCAAATACCAACGTACTACCGTAATAAACTTTACCTATAGATGTACTTCCAAAGTAAACTTTATCGAGTTTAGCACTTCCGAAATAAATACTCATCGCATTACTCCGGAATGAAATAGTATGTACTCGAATTCGGACTAGCCGGAAGTGCCGACACCTTTTTAAACTTGTTATTTATATACGCTGTCGTGGCTATTTTGGTTGATGAATCAGCCACACCAGGAGTTACTGCACTTGTGAACGAGTTACCGGAAGCATCATAACCTACACCAATACCTGCCCAAGTGTTATCGGTTGTCGTTCCTTTATAGCAAATTAACTGGACTTGAGCTTTCTGGTCAGTTCCCCAAGTGTGATAAAGCCCCCAAGTTGATTTGCCTGCGTTATCCAATCCATTGACTACCACACTATTAACAGCGGCACTTGGAGCGGTACCTCGCGTTACTCCGGTGTTTTTAATTTTTAATTGTTTACTTGCACCGGAAATTGTTACTGTGTCAGAAAGTGTTTTCGCTCCGCCAATAGTTTCGCTTCCGGTTTTATGCACCAAACCGCTATCAGCAGGAATACTGTTCTGAACAGTTGTCAATTCGGTTTTTGTGGCATAAGTGTTAGCAATATTGTTGCCGCTTGCGTCAGCGGTCGCTTTTGCCGCTGTTCCCGACGTTGACAACTTTCCGGCCAATGCTGTGTAAGCACCGCCCGAAGTCAGCGCATTACTCGAACCGGATGTCGGACTTGAATCAAGTTTTACTTTTCCGGCCGTTGAAGTTGAGGCAGTCGGAATATTATCCGTGTATGGATAAAGAACGTCACCACTCTTATTTTTGAGCTTTACATTTCTGTTTGCCATAAATTTCTCCTATTTTTTATACTAAACCGTTTAATGTCCACGTTCTATCGCCGGTGGAATATCTATATCCATACGCGTGGTTATTAGAAGATGGCCAAAGTTTGAATTGAGAATTATCAATAGAGTCTGGGCACTTTACGACTGTACCGCTTAGATTAGCATTTTCCATTAATGCAATTGAATTAACAGTACTATTCTGCATTACATAAATGTAGATAGTTGTTGGTAACCAAGACGTACTACTATCAATCCAACGATATATATAAAGAGCTATATTATTTACCGTAGTACTCTCTATATATGAATAATCGTTAGAATCATTTTCAATCTTAATTTTGGATCCAGAAGCTCCTAAATTACCTGTTATTGAGGTAATTTTTGCAGTGCCTAATTCACTATAATCAGAGGATACCATAAACCCAATCCAAGGATTACTTGTTGTTTGACCGCCAATAACATAATATTTAGCGTAAACATTCTGGTAAGCAGAGATATTATTATCGTAGTAACAATACAATTTTAATCCAGCTGACTTTTGATAAACAAGCTCGCTCCCTTTATAAACCTTGCCGATAGATGTGCCGCCGACATAAATCTTGCTGATTTTATTGTTTCCGAAGTATATGCTCATAGCTTTCCTCCGGATTGTGTGCCGGATTTACAAAACAGGGCGGAATTATCCGCCCTGCAACGCAAACCGACACTTAAGTTCAAGTTCTTATTAGTCAAAGTTCAAGTCCTTTAGTCTCGTTAGTACAAAAGTTCGTTATTAGCTCATCTCTTCATAAGTGATGATTTCCGCCTTAGTCGCATAGGTCGAGGCGATGTTATTGCCGGAAGCATCTGCCGTGGCCTTTGCCGCCGTTCCGTTAGCCGCCAATGCGCCGACATCCGAGTAAGTTAAGCTGATATCGGCACTTAAGGCCTTGTTATTGACCTTGCGTGTTGTTGGAACATATCCGGCCAAATCAACTTTGCCGGTTTCCATAGCCGCAATTTTGTAGTAGCCGATTTGAACAGCACCAGCTTCCAGAGCTGTCGTCAAAGCCGTATCATTGCTGTACGTGTAGCTTGAGGTTGTGCTTTCAACCGAATAAACCCATAAATCCGGTACTTCTTTTGCCTGAATAAAGATGTTATCACCGACTTTATAATCGGTATTAGCTGCGGCATTTAAGGCCGTAACCATTGCAGAATAAGATTCAAACGAAACCGCTCTGGCACGCCCCTCGGCAATGCTTTTGGCCGTGTTTGCCGTGGTTTCAACCGCAGACAAGGCTGTTTTTGTGGCATAGGTATTAACGATATTGTTACCGCTTGCATCTGCTGTAGCTTTGGCCGCCGTTCCGGTTTTATCGAGTTTATTATCCAAAGCGGTTTTTGCACCACCGGAAGTCAACGCTTTTGTTGAGCTTGCGGTCGGTGTTGCTTCCAGCTGAACGATACCTTTCGCCGAGGTTGATGCGTCCGGTACGTTCGTGGTATACGGCTCTAAATAGTCGCCGTTTGCGTTTTTAAGTTTAATGCGTTTTGTAGCCATTTATTTTCTCCTAAAATTGAGTTAATCCATTTCTTCGTAAAAAATAACATCAGCAATCTTGGCATAG
>CAKJXZ020000055.1:0-1459 GCA_918234285.1 Pseudomonadota bacterium
CTCCAAACTGTTTGAGACTTTCTCTGTCGAGTGTATACATAACTCTATAATTACTCACGCCTTGTCGTGAGGTTCTTAAATAAATACATTATAATTTCAATTCTGAAAACGATTTTAGACGAAAATTATCGAAAAAGCAAGCAAAAAATACAGTTTATAAAAAAATCCCTCGCGGCGGTTAAGCGGCGGGGGATTTTTGCTAACATAATTGCCTGTTCTATTTCCTGTCAATTTCGGCCTGGTATTCTTCGCAAGATTCCTTGTAATATTTTTCAAGGACAGAGAGTTCACTTCGGCATGCTTGCAATTGTTTGATTAATCTTGCAGTCCTTGATTCTGCCCTTTCTTTATGCTCTTGCATATCTGCTTCAGTATCACAAATATTGACATACATACCACGCCGAATTTCTTCTCGCCGACGGCTATAGTAGTTTTCCGTCCTTTCTGAGCTGTCAACTTCTTTATCAAGCTTATAAATTTTATACCTGAGGTTGCCAATCGTCTTTTCAAGTTTCTCCAGCTCGTTACGTTGCTTTTGAAGATTCTCTCTTCGTTTGGCAAATTCCTTATATTCATCCGAATCTTTAGCGCAAAAATGCAGCGTCTTCTGGTCTGGATTCAACAAATATATATTTCCTTCTTTCCATTCATATCGTGAATCGGAATAATATTTACCAAACTCATGCCAGAAAGTATCCGGCACACCATATCTGGTCAGATCGCCGGCAAGTTGAGAAGTTATCGTTTTACTTGGGCATCGTTCTCTTTTAGCCACATAAAGATGAAACGATAAATCGTCGCTAAGGAACCACATTTTCCCATCGGAAAACCGATAGACGTACTTATCTGCTTTATACACATCTCGATAAAGTCTTTCAAACTTTACGGGAACGTTGAAAAGCTTCAGCAAGCTTTCTTGTTCAATTTGGAAATGAACCGCTGGTATAACCCTAATCATACGCGAAATTTTCTCGACTTTAACGAGCGGAGGTTCTCTCCGGTTTGCTTAAATTTTATATATAAATTTCTTTTACCACAAAGAACACAATTTCTACATCATAATTTTTTGTTAAACACGATATTAGACGAAAATTTTCGCAAATGCAAGAGTTTTTTATAAAAAAAATCCTGTTGTTATTTTTTAGTGTTTTTAAGGGCAACAAAAAACAGACTGTTACTCGTTAAAGCCAAAATATAAAAACACAGCATGGCGGTATAAGGGCTGGTCATATCTGCTAACATTCCGATTAAAACGGCGCAGAGTGAATAAAACAATGAGCCAAATAAGGAAATAATTGATAAAAGGGTGGCTCTTTCCTGTTCGTTACAATCGTTTTGAATAAGCGTATCTTCCGCCGGTTCTTTTAATCCGCTGCAAAACGTTGATACGATTTTAATAACCGGACTCCATACGCTTGCCGCCAAAACAGAAATGATATTGCTGAAATTATCGCAACAC
>CAKJXZ020000056.1:0-3936 GCA_918234285.1 Pseudomonadota bacterium
AAGCGCAATGCACCGCACGCATACGCCGGAATTTGAAATGGGCAGAACCTTAAAAATCGATGCCACGCATTTTCCGTTGCCGATGGATGAAATCTGCGCCTTTATTGACAGCTCCGATACGCTAGAACCCAATTCGAGAACAAGCGATGGACGATAAATTGCTGATTGTGGATTGCGACGGCGTTTTGTATCATCCGTCCGAGCTTGACATTAACGCCATGGTGTATGCGTTTAATGAGGTGTGCGATGATTTCGGCTTAAAAGACGAAAAGTTTAATTATATTGAAAATTGCACCCGCGACAAGCCCATCAGAGGATTTTATAATTATATCGCTTCCGTGGCACAAAAAGTCGGTGTACCGACCGAAGATTTTATCTTAAAAATGGTGGCGCATATTGACTATTCGCACATAAAAGCCGACAGCGACGGCATTTTGCAAAAATTGACCAGACTCAGCCAAAAGTATCGGGTTTGCATTTGCACCAACAATCATTTGGCGCACTTAAATCATGTCTTAAGGGCAAAATTTAATATTGTGGCGAATGATTTGCCGTTTGCGGTGTTTGATATGCGTTTTGCTGAGAAAAACGGTAGTTTTTATACCAAAGAATCACCGGTTTTTGTGGCTAAACTTGAACAGTATTTCGGTGTTCCGGCGCATAATTTTGTGTGGATTGACGACAATCCGAACATATTGGAAAAAGTTAAGTCATTCGGCAGTCAGGCCATACAGGTAACAAACGAAAATCGTCTTAAAGATATTTTGCAAAAATTTTAAAACAAAAAAACGCCCTGACGAATTATGCTATCAGGGTGTTATATTATTAATATTACACAGAAAAAGAGGAGGCTTTCGGACCTCCTCTTCTCTTTTCAGAAAATTTTACCAGATATGTAAGTAAATTACATCGGACGACGGCTTACCAAAGCCGGGGTACCGCAGTTTCCGCCTTCGCAAACTTCCGCTCTGTTATACGGACGAGTTTCGAAGGAAGTGGTTTGGAAGGTACGCGGTTCATACACTGTACGGTATGTTGTGTTCTGATATACAACTTTAACCGGTGTTCTAACAGTGTATTCTCTGGCCGGGCAACCACAATCAGCAGCCGGAGCCTGGCACGGGCAAGCCTGAGCTACAGGAGCCGGAGCCGGAACCGGAGCCGGTCTCGGAGCCATCTGTTGCATAACATTGGTTCCGCAGTTTTCTTCGCCGGCATAACGATAGTTACGACCTTCGTTGTTTACTTCATCGCTGGCACATGCTGCTAATCCGGCAGTCAACACCAACACTGATAAATAAAATAAATTTTTCATAAATACCTCCAGTTAATTTCCTGAAAATTTGTATATTCACAACTCTGATTTTATTATTAACAGAAAATTAATAAAATGTTAAGCATTTTTTCATTTTTTCTTAATAAATAGACGGAAAATAAGGTTTTTACCGTCTTTTTAGACATAATCGTTAGATTTTTATTTTTAAACTATTTTTTCTTATAATCCGCCTTATTTTTAATAACATATTGAAAATACTAAATTTTATTAAATTTTCCCGATTCGCAATTATTAAGATAAATCCGATAGTTTTAAAATATCTTTAAATAGATAAAATTCAAGTTATTAACAAGTTTATGATTTTAAATGCTTAATTCATGTTTCTAGTGATTAAATTTTGCAAGTTCTTCGGCTGTGAAATCGTTTTGCTCGCCGTTAACTATTGCAAATCCCGACACCGGCTCGCCGTCGTTAAACACGATTTCTACTCGTAAATCCCCTTCTTTATCGTAAACGTGCTGCACTCCGTCCAGTTTACCGGCGGTATAATGCATTTCGTTATGCACATTACCGTTCTGATAATACTGATATAAAGTCCCTACCGGCACTCCGTTTTCAAAAGTTCCTTCATATACCAGCTTGCCGCGTTCGTTATAAAACTTACCGATGCCGTTTGGCTTGCCGTCGCGACTGTAAACTGCCATTTTTACGTTTCCGTTCGGGAAATAGGTTTTATAAAGGCCGTTAATCGGTCTTTCATCCGTATCGTAAACCACACCGTCGGCAACCGAGGTATTATTCTCGTTATAAATCTCTTTTTTATCCGTTTTTTTGCAAGAGCCGATTGCAATCAGCACACACCAAAATATGATTAACGCGAGTCGCATATATTTTCCCCTGATTCTGCTTCAAAAGATAAGAGATTCGGTGCAAAATGTCAAATACGAATGCGACTGACACACAATTTATGTTAAAAAACAGCGCAAAATGCGCAAATTTCGGGGTTTTAAGCAAATTTTTGTTTGACATATTACTTTTATTAATACTACTATACAAGGCGAGAAGACATTTCTCATATTGCAATTATAACTTTAAGAGGAATTATAAAATGAATAAAAGTGAATTGATTAACAGCATTTCTGCTACTTCCGGTTTAACCAAAACAGACAGCGCTAAGGCTTTAGACGCTTTCATTTCTACGGTTTCTACCGCTTTGAAATCCGGTAACAACGTTCGTTTGGTTGGTTTCGGCACATTTGCCACCTCCAAGAGATCTGCTACTACCGCTATTAACCCGCGCACTCGTCAGACCGTAAAGGTTCCGGCTCGCAAGGTTGCTAAATTTAAAGCCGGTAAAGCTTTGCAAAATGTTGTTAACAACAAAAAATAATTTGCAATAAAATATTATAAAAAGTCTCTCGAGCAATCGAGGGACTTTTTTTTGACAACATAAACCTTTCTTTTAGGATAAATCACCTATTCTCCCCTGCACTTTGGATGTCGCCGTATTTAAATTTGCAAAAATACTTGCTAAATATAAAAATATTTTATATTTTTAGACAAAATCAATATTATCTAGATATGAAAAAGCTATTATTTATCGCACTGTGTGCGATGTTCTGCCTTTCGGTGAATGCGCAGAACGTATTGGACGAGATCGATGAGGTTGACGACTTTATCGAAGTGAATGATTCCGATGTGATTGATGTTGCACCTGCCCCACAGGATGCCGCATCTTCGCAGTATTTGCAGCCGAATATGTTAAATATGGTTCAGGAATTTGTTCCGACCATGGATAACAAGCCCTTAGAGGAGCAGTTGTATCCTCTCGGCAAGGGCTTTTTTGGCAGGCATTTGATTGAGTAAGCCATTGAGCTGTGCCCCAGTATCTCGAAGAATAAAATCAGTAAGTCCGACATGAAGGTCGGTAATATTCCGGAAGATATCGATGATACCGGTCTCGGATTGAACTTCGGATACAGCTTGATTTTTACCCCCGGCCATGAAGAAAACGGCCAGTTGAGGACGAACAAATTCGGCTTTGCGTACAGCCTGGGAATGTTGGCATCTTTTACCACAAGTGACAGATATGGAACTACCTGTGATTTTATGGGAAAGATTGGTGTAGAAACCTGCCACCACCGAAAAATGGGAATCGGTTTCGATTTTCTGCTCGGTTACGGTAAGTCGCCCGGTAATTTCTTCACGTTTAATAATATTGTGGATGATAACGAACCGCTCGGCGTCAATCCTTATACCGAATGGGGGTTGAAATACGGTGGTCAGCTCTGGTTGAAAACCGGTTTATTGGGAGGTTCTTCAAGCCACACCGACGTTCTGCTGTTTGCGCGCCTTATCAAAGCCCCCGAACCGTCAGACATCCAGGAGTTCTCTCTGAATTCCTACAACCTCTGGAAAGCAGAATCATGGGGGTTCGGCGTAATTCTCCGCTATCGCATGTAAGTAATAACCAAAAAGCGTTTCTCTTGATTGAGGAATGCTTTTTTGTTGTAATAAGAAAACAGGGAAGAACATAATTCTTCCCTGTCAAAATTTTAAGTTCTTAGAATTAGGTTAATGCGTGATGATTTTTCGACGCAGTGTACAAAGAGGTACACCCTTCCCTAAAAAGAAGTTAAAAAACCACGGATAGCGTGTAA
>CAKJXZ020000057.1:0-1063 GCA_918234285.1 Pseudomonadota bacterium
GATTAACGGCGACACGCTCTATCGCTTGGGCGTTGGCGGATATTTTGAAAGCCGATTACGGCGCAAAATTGACCGATAAATCCATCGATTTGAACGCGCTTTATCAACTCGACCAAAAATGGAACAGCCGCGGCGATACGTTTAACGCCGTGTTTGACAGTAAATTGACGGTTTATGAGGCACTCTCGCGCGTGGCGAAAGTCGGTCGCGCGGTAGCGTTTATTCAAGGCGGCATTGTGCGTTTCGTGCGAGATGAGCCGAAGACAATTCCGGTGGCACTTTTCGGGCCGCGTAATATCGTCAAAAACACGCTTTCAATCCAATACATAATGCCGTCAGAAGATACTGCCGATAGCGTATGTGTGGAATATTTTTCGGAAAATACTTGGAAAACAAGCGAAGTAACCGGAACGTTCAGCGGTTCAACTTCGGATAAAACCGCCACGGTGGAACTGTTCGGATGCACGAATAAAGCGCAAGCTCAGCGTGAAGCCGTGTATATGGCACTTGCTAACCGCTATCGTCGGCGCATTGTTACATTCACGACAGAGCTTGAGGGTTTAATCCCGACATACGGTGATCTAATCGCTATCACGCACGATATGGCGCATTGGGGTAGCGGTGGCGAAATTATCGCACAAGACGGCTTAAAACTCACGCTGTCCGAGCCGGTTGAATTTACATCTGGCGTTAAGAATGTGCTGGCGTTACGAGAGAAAAACGGCTCGCTTTCGGGGCCTTATGAGGTGACGGAAACCGAACTTAACACCGAGGTTATGCTGAAAACTCAGCCGAGTATTGAAATTTTGACGGCTTCCGGTATGGAACGCACGCATTTTGCGTTCGGAACAACCGATAAATGGAGCGTTTATGCCCGTGTTACCGGCATTCGTCCACGTTCAAACCAAGTGGAAATCACGGCTGTTATAGAAGATGACCGCGTTCATCAAAATTAAGGAGAAAATCATGGATTGGCTACAATTTTTACAAGCAATTTGCGTTCCGGCGTTTGCGTGGCTTGTTCACAAATACGGCGAAATGCGCAAGGACTTAAACGACTTCA
>CAKJXZ020000058.1:0-62216 GCA_918234285.1 Pseudomonadota bacterium
ATATCAATTACCTTGTCGATATTTTCAAGTCCGATGAGTTTATCATAAGGCCCCGGCGGCACGCGGCTGCCGTTCATCTCTTTATCAATTGCCTTGAACAGCGTTTCCAAAATCAGCGATGACTTACCGCTGCCGGAAATTCCGGTAACGCAAGTGAAAGTGCCGAGCGGAATCTTCAAATCGACATTTTTTAAATTGTTGGTGCGGGCACCTTTAAGTTCCAAAAACTTGCCGTTACCTTTGCGCCGTTTGAGCGGCAGAGCAATCGATTTTTCACCGTTCAGATATTTAGCAGTCAAACTTTTCGGATTATGCAAAACTTCTTCCACCGTGCCGCAAGCCGTAACTTCTCCGCCGAAAGTGCCGGCCAAAGGCCCCATATCCACCAGATAATCGGCGGCACGCATGGCATCTTCGTCATGTTCGACCACAATCACGGTATTACCGATATCACGCAAACGGCGCAGACTATCAAGGAGTTTATCGTTATCGCGCTGGTGCAAACCGATTGACGGCTCATCCAAAACATACATTACACCGGTTAAGCCGGTACCGATTTGCGAAGCCAGACGAATCCGTTGCGCCTCGCCGCCGGAAAGCGTTCCCGACTGCCGCGACAAAGTTAAATAATCCAGTCCGACATTATTCAAAAAGCTCAGACGTTCACGGATTTCTTTTAATATTTTGCGGGCAATTTCGCGCTTTTGCGGCGTTAATTGTTCTTCCACCCCGTTGAACCACGCCAGGGCCTGTTTTACCGACATATCACTGGCATCCATAATATCAAGTCCGGCAACTTTGACCGCCAAAGCCTCTTGTTTGAGGCGTTTACCGTGACAAACTTCACACGGTGCCGCCGACTGATAATGCGCAAGTTCTTCCCGTACCGCCGCCGAATCGGTTTCAACAAAGCGCCGTTCCAAATTCGGAATCACGCCTTCAAACGGTTTGTCCGATACCCACTTGGAAAAAACCATCGGCACACAACGATTGCCCGAACCGTAGAGAATCGTTTCCTGCGCATAGGCCGGCAAATCTTTCCACGGCGTTTTGTTGGAAATATCCAAATATTCACACAAAGAATTTAAGGTTTGACGATAAAAAATCGAATGGCTGCTGACCGACCACGGGGCAATCGCACCACCGGCCAGGCTCAGATTCTCGTTCGGAACCACCAATTCCGGATCCATATACAAACTGGCGCCCAAACCACCGCAATGCGGACAAGCGCCCTGCGGATTGTTAAACGAAAACAACCGCGGTTCGATTTCTTCAATGGTAAATCCCGACACCGGACAAGCAAATTTGGAAGAAAATGTAGTGCGCGATTTATCGCCGATGTTCTCAACATACAAAAGTCCGTCACTCAATTTCAGCGCAGTTTCCACCGATTGTGCCACACGGGTTTGAATTCCCTCTTTTATCACAATACGGTCGACCACCACTTCAATATTGTGTTTGATGTTTTTATTCAAATTCGGCAGTTCTTCAATGTTATAAATTTCGCCGTCAATATCCAAACGCTGAAAACCTTTTTTTTGCAACTCGGCAAATTCTTTTTTAAATTCGCCTTTTTTTCCGCGCGCGATAGGTGACAGTAAAATCAACTTTGTGCCTTGCGGATATTCCAGAATTTTATCAACCATTTGCGTGGTGGATTGCGCCTCAATCGGCAAACCGGTGGCCGGCGAATACGGAGTTCCGGCACGCGCCCACAGCAAACGCATATAATCATAGATTTCGGTAATGGTGCCGACGGTAGAACGCGGATTGTGAGAAACGGTTTTTTGTTCAATGGAAATAGCCGGCGATAAACCCTCTATCGAATCGACATCAGGCTTGTTCATCAAATCGAGAAACTGACGGGCATAGACCGACAAACTTTCCACATAGCGCCGCTGTCCTTCGGCATAAATCGTATCAAATGCCAATGACGATTTGCCCGAACCGGATAAGCCGGTAATTACCGTCAGCTTATTTTTCGGAATGTTGACGTTCACATTTTTAAGATTGTGCTGTCGTGCGCCTTTAATTTCGATATATTTACTTTCTGCCATTTTTTTCTCCGTTGTATCCGATATATACCAATCAACAGCATTTCGCAACTGTTTAATCGTTATAAAACGACTTTTATTTATGCATTTCGGATTTAAAAAAGTCTATCAGTTCATTGGCGGCAGTAAATACACCATACAAACGTTCTGCTTCTTTTTGGGCATCAGGGCGGCTAAACAGACCATACGTGCGATAAAAATCGAGACCGGCGGTGACTGCCAACATTACGTTATCTTTCCAAAAAGCGCACTTTAACTTTTTGGTACCGAAAACGGTTTCAATCCGGTTAAGTTTATCCATCAGCACCGGATTGATAACGGTGCGCGCTTCAATCTGATGCTCCGCTTTGAGCGTGGGATCGGTATCGACATCTTCGGTATACACCTTGTAATGCTCCGAAAAACCGATATCTTCCAGTTTGACCTGCTCCAACCGTTTGCGATACGCCAAAGTGTTATATACACGGCAACATATGCCGATGATTGTCGGAATTATAATAAATAAAACCAGACTAAAGATAAGCATTCCGGCATCGCGCCGATTATGCCAATCGGTTTTTTGTACCAAATCCCAAAATCCGTATACAATATAAGCCAACAACAAAACCGACGGTACGCTGAACATACTCAAAAACCACGAATTATGAATATTATAGTCATATTTGCTCGAAACAATGGTGTGACGATCGAAAAACTTAGGTATCTTAAAATAAAAACAAACACCGCTGAAGGCAAACCGGTTGGCAAAATCGCCCTGAACAGATACATTTTCCAACAGCAAATTGCCCATCACGTATTTTACATCTTGGTGAATTCCCCCGATAATATCCGAGGAAGAAGCATCCGCAAATGTTGAAAATAAGTTGGATTCATGAAGCAATTTTTCATCAAACTCGGCTTTATAAACGCTAAGCAACGGGAGCAGGTGCGATATGGTGGTTTTGTAAGCAGCACGCAATTTTTTTTTGAACTCAAAATTGAGGGCAAACGGATAGACCAACGGTGCCGCCCAAACAAATAAAAACAATATATCAATTGTGGCGTTGCTATTATCGTGCCAAATATATGCAAAAAGCGACGAAACCAAAATAATGAGTGCAGATTCGATTATCAGGAATTTATTTTGATATTTGCGATGAAGCGTTACATATTCATCTTGGATAATCTGCCGAAATTTTTCGATTATTTCTTCTTTTTTTGCCATTATTTAATCAGTCCGAACTTCTTCTTGCCTTGGGCAATCTTAACCGCACCGTCGACCTTATCGGCCGCCGTAATCACATAATTTTCGTCGGTGACCGGTTTGCCGTTGATTTTTAATCCGGCTTGTTTTATCAGACGACGAGCCTCACCCTTGCTCTCCACAAAACCGATTTGCAAAAAGGCATCCAAAACCCCGATACCGGCATTTAAGTCAGCATTAAGCGTCGGCAGATCATCGCCGACCGTACCTTGTTCAAAGGTTTTGACAGCCGTTTCTTGCGCCGACTTGGCTTCTGCTTCGCCGCGGCAGATTTTGGTTGCTTCAAAGGCCAGAATTTTCTTGGCTTCGTTGATTTCCTTATCCTGTAATTTTTCCAAACGATAAACTTCATCCATCGGCAAATCGGTGTATATTCTCAAGCATTTTCCGACTTCGGCATCGCCGATGTTGCGGAAGTATTGATAATAGTCATACGACGGCAGTTTATCTTCATTAATCCATACGGCATTGCCCTCGGATTTGCCCATTTTTTTGCCGGACGAATCGGTAATTATCGGGCTGGTAAAGCCGAACAATTCGGTATCGTAACGGCGGCGACCGAGTTCGGTTCCGGAGGTTATATTACCCCATTGGTCGGCACCGGCAATTTGCGCGCGACAATTATATTTTTGCAACAAAACGCAGAAGTCGTAACCTTGCAACAGCATATAGTTAAATTCCAAAAACGACATCGGCTGTTCGCGTTCCAAACGGCTCTTCACGCTATCCATGGTCAGCATGCGATTAACCGAATAGCAGGTGCCGATATCGCGCAAAAATTCAAGATATTTAATATCCTTAAACCATTCCCAGTTATCAACCATCAACGCATCGGTCGGGCCGTCGCCGAACTTCAAAAACTTGGAAAATGATTTCTTCAACCCTTGAGCATTGTGCGCCAGAGTAGCTTCATCCAAAAACGGGCGCAACTTATCTTTGCCCGACGGATCGCCGATACGCGCGGTTGCTCCGCCCACCAAAGTCAGAGGCTTATGCCCGCATTTTTGAAACCAACGCAACATCATAAGCGGCACAATATGCCCCACGTGCAAGCTGTCGCCGGTCGGATCGGAACCTAAATATCCCACTGCCGGTTTGCCTGTTTTTTCGCACTCATAAAGGTAGTTATCAAACCCCTCCTCATTGGTGCATTGATTGTAAAAACCGCGCTCCTGCATAATATTCAAAAATTCCGATTTAAATTTTGTCATGGGTTATCCTCTGTCCTTTCGTATTTATACCAATTTTTAACGTATACTAGCATAATATTTTGCCAATGCAACAGGATTTAATTTTTAATGATAATAAAAAGTTTAAACGCCCTCGGTGTTTACGGCAATGCATCGCTCAACTCGGTTGATTTGGCTCTTATCACAACCGATGGTGTGGATATACAGCAATTTATTAAGACCGCGACTATTCATTATCCGGATGATTTATGTCTCGGAATCCGCGCACTTGTCGCCCGTCGGGGTTGGAGTTACGACGAATTGCGGCAAAATCCGGAAGTACGTCTGATGCGCGAAAAAATCAGCCGTTTTTATGTGGAATGCATCAAAGAATTTGCCGCAAACGAAAAAGTCGATTGCTATGGCATTGACGGTTTGACCGTATTCAGCAATCCGGCGGAAAAATGTTCGTATCAGTTAGAAAACGGCAGTATGTTGGCAAATGCCTTAGAACATGGTGTAGTCACCCACTTTCATCGCGCCGATTTACTCTCCGGCGGACAGGCCTCGCCGCTGTATCCGGCTTTTATAAGCTGTTTGGGACAAGCGGTTGAAAAACCGGCATTGTTTATCACGGTAGATGCGGTTGCCAGCCTGGTCTATCTCGGACAATCCGGCGAACTGACGGCTTTTGACTGTGCCCCGGCAACGGCGATGATTGAAGATTGGACTTTCCGCCATGCCAATATGCAAACCGATTATAACGGCAAATTAGCAATTACGGGCAAAGCCGACACGCAAATTGTAGAATCGCTGCTACGGCACAAACTGCTGAAAAAGATGCCGCCGAAAGCTTTGGATATCATGTGTTTTGCCGATAAGAGGGAACATCTGGAAGGATTATCGCTTGAAGACGGTGCGGCCACCGCCACTATGTTTATTGCCGAGGCAATTTATCAGGCCGCTTTTGATTTTCTGCCGCGAATTCCTTCCAATCTGTATATTTGCGGCGAGGGTTGCAAAAATCCGACCTTGTTGCGTTTTATCAAACAGAATTTTGCGCCGCGACAAGTTCATCTCATCAGTGAACTTAACGAAAATATAACCGCGGCAGGTGCGCAATCAACGGCATTTAACGCGGTGCGCCGTTTATACGGTCTGCCTTTAACTTACCCGACAACAACCGGCACTTATGAGCCGATGAGCGGAGGAAAAATTTATGAAAAAATCTGAAAAAATAACTCTGAATGTGCAGAATTTGTGCAAAAATTACGGTGAAATTCAAGCTTCAAATAACTTGAATTTCAAAACCGAAATCGGCGAAGTGGTTGCATTGCTCGGGCCTAACGGTGCCGGTAAATCGACTTTGATGAATATGATTGCCGGCTATTTGGCTCCGACTTCCGGCAAAATCAAGGTTTTGGGTAAAGATATCGCGCAATACCCGATTTTTGCCAAAGAAAATATCGGTTTTTTGCCGGAAGGTGCCCCGCTTTATGCCGACCTTACCGTTAAACGCTTTTTGTTGTATATGGCACAGTTACGCGGTTTAGGCAAAGAAGCCGTGCAAAAGGCGGCCGATATTGCCAATGTCACCGATGTTTTTACGCAAAAAGTAGAAACTCTTTCCAAAGGGTACCAACGCCGTGTAGGGTTTGCCCAGAGTATTCTGAGCGACCCGCCGATTTTGCTCCTTGATGAGCCTACCGACGGTCTTGACCCTAACCAAAAAGATTATATCCGTGCCCTGATTAAAAAGATGGCAAAAGATAAGACGATTATTATTTCCACCCATCTGCTGGACGAGGCCGAATCGATATGTAATCGCATTATTCTGCTGGATAAAGGATGCATTAAAGCCGACGGTACTGCGGCAGATTTGTTAAAGCAGACCAAAACCCGTAGCATTGCCGCAGCTTTCCGCAAATTAACACAAAAGGAGAATCCTGATGAATAAAGTTTTGACCGTTATTAAGAACGAGCTTATTCGCTATTTTGTGTCGCCGCTCGCTTATGTTTATTTGTTTTGCTTTGTGATTCTCAATGCTTCTTTTGCCACTTATTTCGGTAACTTTTTCAATCGCGGACAGGCTGATTTGTTGGCAATGTTTGCTTTTCAGCCTTGGTTATATTTGTTATTTATTCCGGGAATTTCGATGCGCTTGTGGGCCGAAGAATTTCATTCCAAAACCATCGTACAGATTGCCACCATGCCGATTTCCATTACGGCGCTGGTGCTCGGAAAATTCTTTGCCGCATGGATATTCAGCGGTATTGCTCTGCTACTGACTTTTCCGTTTTGGATTACCATAAACGCTCTCGGTACTCCGGATAATTTTGTGATATTTATGGGTTATTGTGCCAGTTTTGTATTGGCGGGCTGTATGCTCTCGATTTCGCAGATTATGTCGGCACTGACCAAAAATCAGATTATTGCTTTGGTGCTGGCGGTAATTGCCAATTTATTGTTTTTCTGGAGCGGTATTGAATACGTGCTGTCATTTTTCCGACCGTTTTTACCGGATGCGATTATCGACGTTATAGCTTCATTCAGCTTTATTACGCATTTTAATACCATAACACACGGCTTACTCTCCTTGAGCGATGTCATTTTCTTATTATCGCTGATAATTTTCGGTAATTACACGACTATCTTGATTATCAATTTCAAAACAGCCGGAACTTCCGGATGGTTAAAATCGGGTAGCAAAAGTTATACCATAGTCGCATGGATATTATTGTTAATCGGCTTTTTCGGTATCAATATCATCTCCGACAATTTGGCGGTTAATCTGCAATATGACGGCACTGCCGAGAAAAATTTCACGCTGACGCAAAATACTGCAAATATACTCAAAAATCTCAAGGAACCGGTTACGGCAAGATTGTATTTTTCACCGGTTTTAGGACAGCGTAATTCCGAATTGCGCGAACAGTTCGATAATATACGTATTCTGTTGCATAAATATAAAAATGTATCCGGCGGTAATTTTGATTATAAAGTTTATTATCCGGAATTCTTGAGTAAAGAAGAAGATTTGGCTATCGCAGACGGTGTACAATCCATCCCGCTGATTGATATAAATCAAACGGCCCTGTTTGGTATGACGGTTGAAGACAGTTTGCAAAATAAAGCGGTTATTCCGTTTTTTGCCACCAGCCAATTCGGGCGTCTGGAACAAGATATAACTTCCAAAATTCATCAATTGTCAAAAGACAAGAAAAAAATCGGCGTTTTAAGCAGCATTCCGGTTTTCGGGCGCGATTTGGAAAAAGAAGGCGCTATTTATGATGATACCTGGGAAATAATCAAAATGATGGACGAAGATTATCATGTTCACCGCATTATGTCTTCCGACGATTTCGATAAATATCAGTTTGATGCAGTAATCATTATCTATCCTAAATCTTTAACCGACGATACCTTAAATAAGGTCAAAGATTATGCCCGAAACGGCGGCAAAATAGTGCTGATTTTGGACCCGGCCAACGAAGCTTCGCGACTGTATGCTCCGGTGCAAGGGAAATTGGAGCCGTCGGATTCCGAATTTTTTGAAAACCTTTGGAACTTCAAATTTTATAAAGATTACGTGGTGGCGGATTTGGAAAATTCCATCACGGTCGATGCTACCACCGACTATACCAAAAATCCGGTGTTTTCACAAGACGTAATTCAGTTCCGTCTGCACTCAGATGCAATGAATCCGAAACATCCGATTACTTACAATCTCCAGGAGATAATGATGGCCTCGGCTACGGCCATTATGCCTGATTTACAGAAATATCGCGAAAACAAAATAGCTTTTTATCCGCTGCTGAAAGCCGGAGACATTTCGGCTATGATTCCGGCCAGCAACGTTATTGACGGACTCAATCCGCAAGATGTTCTCGAAAATTTCCGGCCGGATGAAGGCAATAAATTTATGGCTGCCGAAATTATAGGCTTAGAACCGGAAAATCCGTATGATGTAGTTGTATTTGCCGATACCGACTTCCTGTACGATCGCTTTTGGATGGATAAAGTATATTTACTCGACAGCGAATACGTAACGGCGATTTTTGATAATGCCAACCTTTTGTTCAATACTATTGATTATCTGGTCAATGACTACTCGCTCCTCGGTTTGCGCGGAAAGCGGGTTTGGGAACGACGCTTTGACGATATCGAACTTATGCGGCGCCTGAATTCTTTGCAATACAAGCAAAAAGAAAGGGAAATTTTCGAAAAAATCGAAGATGCCAAGCGTTCTTTGCAGGAAGTTTGGGGTAAAAAAGCGTTTGAAGGACGCGAAAGCTTTACTGCCGATGAAATGGCCGCGTTGTCGCAAATCCGAAACCGATTGACCGAATACAAAAAACAATTAAGTGAGGTACGCGGTCAGGCTTATAATGATATCAGTACCGTGGCGGCAAAAATCAATTTTCTCAATATTTGGGTATTACCGATATGTTTCGGTGTTATTTTACTGTTGATTTTGTTTATTCGCTTTATTCGGCGCAAAAAATCTTTTGCTCTCGGTTTGCACATCAACCGCAGATTATGTTTATTGGCCGCCGTTTGTGCGCTCATTTTCCTTGGCGCGATGATCTCGATATATGCAGTTAATCGCAGCAATATAGATTCATATGAAAATAAACCTGTCTTTCCGCAACTTATGAATCAGCTCAACAGTATTGATAATATTGTTTTGAAAACCAACAAAACCGAGCTTAATTTCAAACTTAAAGACGGAGTTTGGGTGCTTGAAAGTATGCCGTATTTGCCGGTATATCAGGAACGTATCCGCCGATTTTTGACCACTGTTGCCGACGCACGCTATTTTGCTCGTAAAAGTGATAAAGCCGAAAATCTGGCGATGTTTAATTTGTTGCCGATTGAAGATGAAAAATCCGAGGCTATTTCCGTTGATTTGAACAGCGCTGGTAAAGCCGTACAGCATTTCTTGCTGGGAGATACCGATGTTGATATCGGCCGCAGTTCTAAAGCTGCTTATATGCGTTTTGACGACCAATTCCAGGTTTGGGAAATCAGTGCCGATTTCGTCGACATGGATTTGGATTGGCATAAGTGGACCTATTCCAATATTTGGGATTTGCGCTATGGCAGACCGTATGACCGTCATCAAAATCCGAAAGACGAAATGTATCTTACCAACCTGGTTAAAGTTTTGTTGAATGTACCTTTTGAAGAAGTTATCGATAAGCCGGCCGGTGAGCCGCAGAAAATCTTAAAGCTCGATATTGAAGGCGGCAACTACGTTGATATTGCTTTCTATAAAACCGCAGATAAAGCTTATATTACCTACAGTCAGGATAAAAATAATCCTAACAAGCATTTAAAATTGTTGCAACAATTCTTAGGTAATAAAGCGGCGGTTATTGATACACAAAAAATGGAGATGCTTCTTGAAATTATTAAGTAAAAAATTAAGCGAATCGCAATATAAATTTGTGGCAACGAGCGCCAGTATCACTACTGCCTGCCTATTGACAATAATTAAGGCAAGTGCCGCATTTATGACCGGTTCGTTGGCAATATTGTCCTCAACTGCAGACAGTTTGGCCGATGTATTGTCTTCCGTCATAACTTTTATTGCCGTAACTTATTCCGACAAACCACTGACCTGTGACCATCGTTACGGCTATGGCAAGGCCGAGGCGGTGAGTGCTCTCATTCAAGCCGCCTTTATCAGCGGTTCGGCATGTTTTATTTTGTATGACGCGGTGTATCGTTTCTTTCACCCGGTTATTTTGGAGAGAACTTTTTCCGGTATTTGTGTCATGCTCATCAGTATGTTACTGACCTTGGCGCTGATTGTTTTGCAAAAATACGTTATTCGCCGCGTACAATCGCAAGCCATTGAAGCCGACCACTCGCATTATGTTATTGACTTAGCGGCAAATACCACCGTTTTACTTTCTTTGGCGGTTGTTCATTGGTTAAAGTGGGAATGGTTTGACATTTTGGCGGCAGTCTTGGTTTCGTGTTACTTACTTTTTACCGCATGGAAAATTGCCGAAAAAGCATTGGCAGAGATAACAGATAAAGAGGTTGATGCCAAAATCAAAGCCGATATCGTTCGCGAAATTATGAAAACCGAAGGAGTTTTGGGTTATCATGATTTGCGCTCGCGCTTTTCCGGCCCGCGGCTTTTTTTGGAAGTTCATCTGGAATTTGCGGGGGATTTACCTCTATCGACAACTCACGAAATTGCCGAAAGTGCCGAACAAAAAATTATCGCTATTTATCCGAATGCTCAGATAATTATTCATCAGGACCCTTATGGTATTGAAGAAAAACGCATAGACAACGACATCAGCGGTCCGTGCGCATTATGATTTTCGGTTAGACTTAGGTTTCAGCGGAATCTTAATTTTGAATTCGGACCCTTTGCCGATTTTACTTTTTACGCTGATTGTTCCTTCGGCTTTAACCACCAGACTGTTGACAATGGCCAGTCCCAAGCCGGAACTTCTGCCGTTGGCGGAATAAAACGGTTCAAAAATCCGTTGAAGTTTACTTGCTTCGATGCCTACACCGGTATCGCTGACCGTAATCACCGCCTGACCGTTTTGTTTGCGTCCGACTATTTTCAAAACACCACCGTCTTTCATCGCTTTCAGAGCGTTTTGTGCCAAATTCAAGAGCATCATTTTGAAATCGGCTTCATTCCCGACAAAAGTTAAATTATCATCAACTTCATAAATGCATTCAATACCTCTGCGTTTAGCTTCGTAATCAACCATAAATATTATGTCTTTAACTGCCATTTCAACGTCTATCGGGCTTGCTTCTTTATCGGAATATTGTGCCAATTTCAACAATCTCTCCGGTATTTGCATGGCTTCTTTCAGTTGTTTGTTAGCCATTTCCAGGTAATTCAGATATTCCTTGTTAACTGAAGTTCGCAATTCGCCGTCGCTCAGAATGCCCTCCAAAATTAAGCAAATTGCCCCTAAATTATTTTTCATTTCATGTGCCAACGAGGTAGAAAGAAAGGCCAACGACGATACTTTTTGTTGATGCGAATAACGTATGTCGGAACTTAAGTCGTGAATAGCTTCAATCACATAATATTCGTTTTCTTTTGAGCCGAAATTTAATTTGGCGGCATTAACATACAACGGAACTTTATCTACCTCGTGAATGGCGTGAAACTCGTTTTTATTCTCTTTTATATATTTTATCGGACAATTGTAATGGCTCTGCGGACATACTTCGCATTTATAGCCATATGCGGCATGACACTTTTGGCCGATACACGAAGATTTGAGATGAAGTTGTTTATAAAATGCCGCATTAGCCATAACCACGTTATAATCCAAATCTATCACGCGAATACCGTCAGGAATAGCATCGATAAGCTGTTGCAAAAAGCGCTCACGCATTTGAGTTTGTGCAATATTATCTTCGATACTGTCCAGCATTTGATTGAACGTTTTATATAAAATATCGAATTCGTCCTGCAACAGTTTGTTTTTACCCAGCGGCAGACGACTGGAGAAAACACCCGAAGATACATCGTTACTTATATCGATAAGCCTGGTTAAAGGATGTATTACCCAGCGGTCTAAAAATATTACCAAAAGCAAAATCAGCAACAATACCACAAACAGACCTATTAACACAATCTTGGCACCGACAATAATCGCCTCCTGGTTACTGTTATAATTCTTATGCAGTTCTTCATTAAGTTTTTGCTCATTGGTTAACTCGCGCTGAATTACATCAATTTTTTCGCCACTGACATCGTAATATTTATTTTCCAGCAGTTGGGGATTTTGGCGGGCGATTTCCGAAACAATGCTTTGCAACTGAATATTATCTATCAGCAAATCTACCACATACTGGTTGCGCAAATATACGGAATTGCGACTATCCTGCATTTTTTGGCTGTAGAAATTTATGAAAATCGCAAAAAAGACAACAACCAACAAAATGGTGAAAATAAACAAACTGTAAAGTATCTTTTTATTTAAGCTGATAAACATAGCGGTTATCCTTATTTTTGTGTTTGCTCGGCAACGTAATCAACCAGTTGCGGATATTGATCGGTGTGTGCGAGTTTATAAAATGAAAGGGTATAATCAATCATTCCGCCGATATTTTGCAAATTGCTGTCGTGCATCATCTGTGCCGCCACATTCACTCCGTTGGGAGCCTGTTTCATCCGGCGCTGATATAGACGCGTGTGACGGAAATAATCATAGTCAATACTGGAATTGATGTGTAAGGCTCGAGCTCTGATACTGTCTTCAAGGTTAGAAAATACCTTATAACGATAGTCAGAATCGGGATCATCCTTAGGCTTCACTCCCTGGTTGGTGTACCACACTTCCTCACGATATAAAGAATTTTCCTCCATTGCCAGACGCGAAGTTCCCCAGTTTGAATAAATGATTGCCGTGGAAATCATAATTGAAGCCGGTATAACATCCACTTTTTCAATAAGTTGTTTGAGTAAAACTCTGGCACGGCCCGGCTGTTCTTTAATGGTGGTAAATGCGTCGTATTTCTCGGCCGTTGTATCAACTGCGGCACATTCCGCTTCGGTTAATGAACCGGTTTCTCTTATCTTGGTATATATGCGCATAAGCTCGTGCCGCTCGGCTGTTATTTCTTCATTTACTTTCAGCACCAGCGGCAACAATATACGGATAAATGTCCGGTTTTTGGTGGCATTTTCCGGTGAACTGCTCCAATCATACGGCAGATGTTGAAAATAAATCCGCGGCACTTTGGCACCGGCCTTGGTATAATCGTACGGATGTTGCCGGAAAAACATTTTTGCCTCGTCGGCCGAAGATTTTTTCACAATAAGAGCTCCGCCGTCTTCTTCCGTAATCATCTCGGCAAAGGCGGAAGTGGCGGCAAAAATCAAACAAAACAGAAATATTATGTAGCGCATCATTTATTTTATCTCCTTTTGCTTAATCTCTTTGATTTGCGGCATATAGCGCAAAAAAGTCCGCATAATCACATTCTGTAAGGTATTGGCCGCATAAGGACAACCGGCACAATGTCCGGTAAAAGATAATTCCATAATTCCGTCTTTGATGTGGTGAATAACAATATCGCCGTTGTCGCGGTTAAGAGTCGGCCGAATCAGAGCATCAGCCAGCGCCTCGGCACATTCTGTTTCGGTTTGCACGGATAAATTACCCGCCAGAGCATAGGGCGCGGCAAAATAATCATCAATTTCTGCCATAGCCAGCATTTTCAAGTCTTCGACCGCAACCGCGGCGCTGTGGCGAATTGAAATAAAATCCGGCGAAATCAGCAAACGTTCGGCTCCTTCAAGTTCCATAAGATTGCTGCTCAAGCTTGTGTTCAGAATATCTGCGGAGTTATTGAGGCACAACAATCCCTCAATTTTCACCTTTTCTGCCGGATAAAAATTGATAATACGAGTTTTTTCAAGCGTTTCCAATTTAATTTGCATGATTTTCCTTCAATAACTTATTGCGAATCTGCTCGCCGGCAATCATCGCCCGTTGCAGATAAAAATTCTGCATTATCAGATGATTCGGCACCGATAAACTTTCCGTTGCCCCGTTGCGCACGATAAACGGCTGAAGTTCGGCCGCTTTTTTCAACGAATTGCTCAGATATGTCCATTCGGTGTACAGATTATGTTCCAAAATCACGTCTTTGAAATCAAAACCGAGCGTATCGGTAATTTGCCACAATGCAAAAGCATAGCCTTTGCCGTAATAAAACAAGTCGTCGGCCGAAGTATCCACCCAAAACGCCGCATGCTCTCTTTGGTGAGCTTCGTTGCGGTTTATAATTTTCAGCAGGTTTTTATTGATTTGTCGCAACAAAATATCCAAATCATCCGGATTTGGCAGAAAAACTCCGTCTTTGGTAAACTTTTGCAACTCTTTGGCCGCCTTGCGATATTGGGCATTGGAAGACGGAGCCAAATTAAAATTTCCCCGATGCGACATCAGCCACACATCTGGCGGATAACTCAGCAATTTGTAGGCCGACTTTATATCTTCTTTCTGTGCGTCCGTGTTCTGTTCAAAATGCCGGATTGCCGGTATCATCGCTTTAACTCCGGAAACAATACCGATTTGAAAATTAGGCATATTATCCAACACCGATGCCGGAAATACAAACGGCAAATTCGGTGTCCACATTTTATCATCAACTTCGCGTTTGAGTAAAAACGACATTCCGTCGGTTGTTTCAAACATCGGCAAGTGTTTATCCGGCAGTTTGTATTTGGTGGCAACGTCAATGTTCTCGGCAATTATACTGCCGAAAAAATAATAAAAAAATAAAAACGACGGCAGAAAAACGGTAATAAATTTCCAATGGTTCATCACCTTAAAGACCATTTTTTTAACTTTGCGCAGATGCGGGCGAATTTTACGAATATATTGCCGCGCCGCATTCCATATTTTACGCAAATCCGTATTGCGAATGTTTTGCAGTAATTCAGCAACCTTCTGGCGGATTTTAAGATATGTCATCTTTTGCCGTTTGGTTTCAGCCATGTTTTCTCCTTGCCATATTTATAATTTGCTTAAGGTCTATGATATGCAATATTTTAGCCATTATCATAAAAATTGCAAGTGCTATTATTCCGGCGGCGGCCAATACGCAAAACGTATACAAATTGCTGAAAAGGTACTGCGGAAAATAAAATTGTACGGCTTGCATAAACAGATGGACCACGCCACCCATAATCAGCGAGGCGACTACAATCTTTGCTATTTTCAGCAACAAGGCTTTTTTAAATTGCCAGTAACCGCGTTTTTTGAGACCGACCAGATATTGTCCGAGCGAAACAAAGGCGGCGATGGTGGTAGCCATGGCAATTCCGACGTGTCCGAACCATTGCATTAATATAATGTTGAAAACAAAATTGGTAACAAAAACCCAAAAACTGTATTTAACCGGTGTCACCGTGTCGCCGCGGGCAAAAAAGTTCGGCATCAGCGCCTTGGTCATAACGTAGCAAGGCAAACCCACGGAATAAGCTATAACCGCATATACGGTCTGGATGGCATCGTGTATCGAAAATTGTCCGTGTCTGAATAAAAACATAACAATCGGTGCGGCCAACACAATCAACAACACCGCCGCCGGAAACGACAGCAACATTCCGTATTCCACCGCCTGATCTTGCGTATTGCGCGCATTATCGATATCGCCGGCCTTCAGATATTTAGAAAGAATCGGCAACAAGGCCACACTGATCGCCGCACCGACCACCCCGAGCGGCAACTGTTGCAACCGGTTGGCATAATAAAGCCACGAAATGGCACCGGTTCCGGCCAGCGACACCAAAATGGTATCGACCGCCATATTGATTTGATAAATTCCGGCCCCGACAACACCCGGCGCAATGCGTTTGAATAATGTTTTTATTTCCGGATTACGCATAATTTTAGCCAAGTGTAAATACGGGTGCAACGCAACACCGATGTGGCGCAGGTTGAAATAAAGCCACAGCATTTCAAACACACCGGCAAGCGTAATACCGAGTGCGAATCCGTGCGCAGCCGTCGGCATAAACGGCACCAATACAAAAGCCGATAATATCATGGTTATGTTCAAAATAACCGGTGCCACCGCGGGCGCCGCAAATTTTTCAAAAGAATTGAGTATTCCGCCCTGAAACGAAACAATCGAAATCAACAGTAAAAACGGAAAAGTAATGCGGCAAAGCTGTACCGCCAGTTCAATTTTGCCGGCATCGTTATGAAAACCCGGCGCCAAAACCGTTACCACATACGGCATCAAAAGCTCAAATAAAATAACCAGCAGACCGACAATCACCGTCAGAATCATCATAGCCTGAGCGGCAAAAAATACCGCCCGTTTTTTGCCTTCGCCCACCAATTTTTGCGAAAACAGCGGCACAAACGCACTGGTAAATGCTCCTTCGGCAAACAAACTGCGGAACAAATTCGGCAATTTGAACGCCACCACAAAAGCATCTGCCATGGCGCTCGCACCCATAAAATAAGCTAAAACCATATCCCGTACAAAGCCGGTCACACGGCTGATAAGCGTAAAACCGCCGAAAGTTGCAATCGATTTGAATAAAGACATAACGTACCTCTCGTTCCAGAATTTAGTTTATTTTAGCCGGTGTTGGTAACAAAAAGGTTACTTTTATCACAAATTATGCAATTTTTTTCGAATTTGTCTTGACAAAATATTTTTTATATGTTAAAGTTAGACAAAAGGGTGAAAAGATTCGCTCAATGTTGGCTTATGTATTAGGATTAGAGAGATGAAAAGAAAGGTAGACGAATTCTCCATTGGCGGAGCTAAGATGCTGGAAATGAACACTTCAGAAGCTGTTCGTGAGCATTCCGGCGCGTCAAGAGAAGCGTTGGAAAGTGACTTTAAGTTGCCGTTGACACCGATGAAAGATTATGCACAAGCGGTTGAAAAATATTCCGGTGCAAGTTTGGATGCGTTCAAAAATATTTTCAATCAACCGATGGGGCCGATGCAGGAAGCGGTAAATGTTCCTTCTTTGCAGAATCCGTTGGTTGAAGCCATTGAAAAAGGCTTTAATAATCCGCTTATCGTTAACGGCCAGAGCGAAGCCAAGGTCTTGGATAATGCTAAAGTGGTCAAATTGGAACCGCTGAAAATTACCAAAGACCGTGTTCGTTCCGCATAAATGTATAAAATTCAATTCAGGTCCGCTTCGGCGGGCTTTTTTTTATGATTTATTTTGCAGATTCCGCTTGCATTTCAAAAATTTATATGTTAGTAGAGTCATCGAAAAACGAATCGCTTTTATGTATGAGCCGCAAGGCAACCGTAGTAAAAGCACTGTATTAATCCGCTTTGCCCAGCAAAGCATAGAGAAAATGAAAGGAACATCCCATGAGACATGGTGACGCACATAAAAAATTCAGTATGCCGAAAAGCCAAAGAAGAGCTTTGTTCTCCAATTTGACCGGTGCATTGTTGACACACGAACAAATCACAATCACGTTGACTCGTGCAAAAGAACTCAGAACTTTTGCCGACAAGATGATTACCTTTGCGAAAAAGGGCGACCTCAACAGCCGTCGTTTGGCTGCCGGTTTCTTGCGCAACGATGAAGTTGTTTCCAAACTTTTCTCTACTTTGGCCGAACGTTATAAGGAACGCAACGGCGGTTATACCCGCGTGTTGAAGTCCGGTTTCCGTTACGGTGACTGCGCTCCGATGGCAATCATTGAGTTGGTTGACCGCGATGTTAACGCCAAAGGTGCTAAAGATTTGGCTCGCGTAGCTGCGGAAAAAGCCGCTGCCGCCGAAGCTGAAAAAGCAGAGAGCGAAGTTGCGGAAAGCAAATAGTTTTCTAAACTGATTTATGAAAAACGCCGTTTGACTTGAACGGCGTTTTTTTGTTGTGAATGTTGCAACGTAAGCAAACCTAATAACATCTGTCATTAAGTTTGGAATACCACGTACTACCTGCTCCGTAACAATTTCTTTCTTTGGTTTGTTGCTGCGAACTGCTATCGGAAACATAGGCATTATAATACATATACCCGTGAAAAAACAAACCGCCGATTAATACCACTATACAAAGATTCATACATATTTCTATGTAATCGGCAGCCAAATAAAGAATAGCTACCAAAACAAAAAAATTAACGCGGTTAAACACGATGGCATCATATAAATTATTGCGGTCGTGATACAAATTACCCACATAAAACACTATCAATGCGGCCAAAAGCAGGCCTCTGATTATTTTTTCAACCATTTTAATCTCCTTTACCTCTTTATGATAAAGCAGAATTAATTAAAAAAACAATAAAAAACTTTATTTTTCGAATTACCATCGGCTTATGACTATTATTTTATCGCTATTTTTAAGATAGTCCGTTGGAACTTATATTCGTCCCCCTATCGCCAATAAAAAAACTCCCCGCAAGAGGGAGTTTTCTTATTGGTGGTCAGAGAGGGGATCGTCTTGCGGCGCCTTCGGCTTGTTTCGGTCACTCGGTTGCAATTTGTTCGCTGCGCTTCGCTTTCGCTTGCTTGCTTACAAGCAACCTTCGCCTCTTGCGCTTAAAAAATGCCATTAAGGGCATTTTTTCATGCGCGAGCCCCCTCCACGTCGTGTCGGATGGTTCGTCCCCCTATCACCAATAAAAAAACTCCCTGCAAGAGGGAGTTTTCTTATTGGTGGTGTAGTTTGGCAAGTTTAAACTCAAAACATACCAACTACAAATTTTTGTTTTATTTCAATTTATTATAATGAAAAACTAAGCATTTATGTGGTAAAATTCTGCTATTTTTGAATTTAAAAAATTTTTAAAAGTGTTCAAAAGCCAGTGAATATATGGCTTCTCGATAATTTCATGAAAAATCCAAGAAATGAAAAAAAGTGGTTGATTTAAGCGTTGGTTTATGTTATATTTAGACAAATGACAAAAATAAATATGGGAGATATAATATGGATTTTACTTTTTTAACAGAAGATCAGATATGGGGTAGAGATGCTCTGGATGTTATAAGCCGTTATGGCACGAAGGTTGAGCCGACTGATTTGGCAGTCCTGTTGGGTGGTAGTGTCATGTTGAGTGATAATGTTCCTTCTTGTCCTTCTTGGTCTGCGTCTTTGGATGGTCATGGGATTGTGCGTTGCGTTGACTCTGAAGGAAATAGGGGATGGGGCGGCTCGGATGAACGTAGAATTGCTGCTCGCCCCGCTTTATCTCAATCTGAGTTCTTCCGTAAAATCAAATGGGATTCAGATAAAACTTATCGAGATTCCAACGAGTATTATGTGACAATATATGCATATGGGGAATATCCGCAAACGGTCGCCGACTATAACACTAGGGAAAAATTAGAAAGAATGTATGCGGCAAAATCTCTCCGTCCGACCGGAAAACAATATACATTTGATTCGGTTGATATAGACGATCACAATACACCGTTAAAGGCCGTATCTTATAAGGAATACAGAATGGGTGATGAAAGGTATATTCGCATTCCCGGACGTCCTGCGGATAAGTATTGCAAGTTATCTACCGACGAACAGGTAGAGGCAGGGAAAACTTATTGGGTTAAAGTTGAACCTATTGAATGGATGATGGATAGAAGCGGCATAATGGTCGCCAAGAAATGTTTATTCGCCGGTATTCAATTTGACACAGATAAAGATTATGACGGGGATTTTTCCAAATCGTTCATGAAGCATTATTTGGATACTTATTTTGCCAAGGAAATGGAACCGATTGAGCGTATGGCAAGCAGAGAAGCGAGTAAAAATATTGAAAATTCTGATATGATTACTTCCAAAATGTCACTGTTGCGCGCTGTTGTAGCACCGAATATTTCTGATAATGAAGTTACTCGGAAAATGCCGAAAGAAGAAAAAAGAAAACGATTAGATGCAGCAATCAAAGCACTGCAAAGTGTGAAAGTGAAAGATATTACTGATTAATCAACTTATTTCACTTT
The DNA here is from genome assembly GCA_918234285.1 of Pseudomonadota bacterium. Taxonomy (GTDB): domain Bacteria; phylum Pseudomonadota; class Alphaproteobacteria; order RF32; family CAG-239; genus RUG410. The sequence goes on from CAKJXZ020000058.1 coordinate 19,912, forward strand.
AAAATAAAAAAACGGGGATAAACCCCGTCTTTTTTATTTTAATGGTGGAGATAATCGGGATCGTTCTTGCAACACTTCCGTGTTGCTTCGGTCACTCGGTTGCGATTTGTTCGCTTTGCTTCGCTTGCGCTTGCTTGCTCACAAGCAACCTTCGCCTCTTGCGCTTAAAAAATGCCATTAAGGGCATTTTTTCATGCGCGAGCCCCCTCCACGTCGTGTCGGATGGTTCGTTCCCCTGCCACCAATAAAAAAACTCTCCATAAGGGAGAGTTTTTTTATTGGTGAAGCTTTGTAAGCGGTTTATAAACTAATTTGAATGCTCAATCTGTTTTTTAACAGTTTTGGTCGGTTGTGAAAATATGGTATCAACTTTACTCAGAGCAACCAAATTCTCATCTTTTTGCAATTCAGGGTTTGATTTTAAAGCATTTTTAATTGCACCGGCTATGTTGCAATTTTCCTTACTACCTTTTCTGAGGTTATACAAACCTTCAAGCATTTCATGTTTTATTTCTGGGTTATCAGTATAGTGATATAATTTACATAACATTTCTACGTTTGCCAGATTTGCTTGGTAGTTTTCTGTAAAGAGTTTTTTCTCTTTTATTAATTTTTGATATACTTTAAAATAGTGGTTAAGAATATTATCCGATGAATTTTCAAAATCCAACGCTATATCCACATCAGCTTTCCGTACTATTTCCTGACCACTCACTTGTTTTTGTAAACATTTACCCGCAGCAATAATTGCAAGAGCATCCTTTGCCGAAAATCTTTTCATTAAATCAGGTAAATTGACAGACTGTCCTGTTCCGATTAACAACTTTAAGATTTCAGGATTTCTTGATTGTTGGAACATAATATCTTTTTCTGTTTCAGACAAAGATTTCATACCTTCCCGTTCCAAAATTCGCTTTTCAATTGCAGCCATACCTCGTTGGTATCCCGAAAATTTACCATCGGAAGAAACTATATCGGTAACATCTTTCCATTCATCATCTTCTCGACTAAAATCGCAAAAACACCGTTCTTTTTCTTCCTTAGTCATAAAATAGAATTCTCTTAAATCACTGTATTCGTAATTCGTTTTACCATCAGCAATCAGCCCAAACAATTTTGAACGTAGATTATCTCTTTCTGTATGAGAACGGTGATATGTTTCAATCCAATCAAGCACACCTCCAAATTCTTTATAATGTTTTATGATATGTAAATCCTTGCCTAAACTTTTTCCTGAAACAAGAGGAACACGAGCGTTAAATGAATTACTGCATTCCGTTTTTTTCATCACTCTGTTTATATCATAAAAAGGTGATTTTCTTTCTTGTGCAACAATATCTTTAAACCATTCAGCTCCATTCCTTTCTGCAAAGAATTGCATTTTTGATAAAATTTCAGGATAATCATAATATAAAATTTTAATTACTTCACTATCACTATTTTGTTCAAATCTATGAGGGTTTTTAGAATCAAAAAATGAATCAAAGCCGGCATTCTGTGACGATTCAGATTGATGTTCTCTTGAAAAATCTAAAATATCTCGTATTCTAGCAGATAAAAAAAGAACCTCATCATATAAATCTCTATTTTTCATCTCTTTTATCCTTACTCAGTGGTAATTGTCCAAATACAAAGAATCACTTCCGATAAATTCATTTTACCCTAGTCTAGACAAAAGTCAAGTATTTTTTACAAAAAAACGATTTTTTCTGATTTGCCATGGAAAATTTCGTAAAATTTTCCAAAATTAAAACTTTATACCGCATTTTATGAAGCGTATTATTCGCCATGCCGGATTTAGTCCGGCATCTCATACGGCAAAGATACCGGCGCTGCATCCGGTATGACAATACAACAGTTATTGGTGTCTTGCTCCGTAAGTTTCGCGATTATATCGCTCAACAACATCGCTTCGGGCACTCGGTTGCAATTTGTTCGCTGCGCTTCGCTTTCGCTAGCTTGCTCAAAAGCAACCTTCGCCTCTTGCGCACCTTCTCGCTTAAATTTACTTATTTATTTTTTCAGTAGCAAATTTAAGCTTCGGTCACTCGGTTGCGATTTTTTCGCTGTGCGTCGCTATCGCTGGCTTGCTCAAAAGCAACCTTCGCCTCTTGCGCTGAAAAAATGCCATTAAGGGCATTTTTTCATGCGCGAGCCCCCTCCACTCTCGTGTCGGGTGGTTCGTCCCCTACCGCCAATAAAAAAAGCTCCCGCATAGGGGAGCTTTTTTATTGGTGGTCAGAGAGGGGATCGTCTTGCTGCGCCTTCGGCTCGCTTCGGTCACTCGGTTGCGATTTTTTCGCTGTGCGGCGCTTGCGCTGGCTTGCTCAAAAGCAACCTTCGCCTCTTGCGCTTAAAAAATGCCATTAAGGGCATTTTTTCATGCGCGAGCCCCCTCCACGTCGTGTCGGATGGTTCGTTCCCCTATCACCAATAAAAAAACTCCCTGCAAGAGGGAGTTTTCTTATTGGTGGTCAGAGAGGGGATCGAACCCCCGACACGAGGATTTTCAGTCCTCTGCTCTACCAACTGAGCTATCTGACCATCGGTTCGGAATGCTTTATATTATAGTTTTTCCCAAATGTCTATACTTTTTTTGCATAATTGTGCATTTTTTTACCTATACTCTTTATCTTGATATATATGGTAAATCTTCCTTCAGCCGAAAATACGCGCATTTTAAAAATTTAAAAAATCGCAAAAATTCGCATTTTTTTGCACTTTTTTGCATAAAATTGATTAAAAATTGCACATTTTTGTTGTTTTTTTGCAAAAATGGGATATAGATACACACAATGTGATTTACATGAAAGGAAAAGAAGTGAAAATGGCAAATCCGATTGATACAAAGACTATCAGTAAATTGGCGGAAATTCTTGATAAAAACCAATTAACGGGCCTAAATTACGAAGATGAAAACTGCAAAATTTCGCTGTCGCGTGATATTGCCGGCGGTTATGTCCCGACCTACGCGCCGATTGCGGCACAACCGGCTCCGGTTGCGGCAACTCCGAGTGCCGTAACAGAAGAACCGGCTAAAGAAGAGGAAGATTTTTCCAACTCTCCGAACGCGGTAAAATCGCCGATGGTCGGTGTGGTTTACCTCTCCAGCAACCCGAATTCCCCGACGTATGTAAAAGAAGGAGACACGGTTGAAGTCGGCGACACGGTTTGTTTGATTGAGGCAATGAAAACTTTCAATCCGGTTAAGGCACACAAAGGCGGCCGAGTTACCAAAATTTTAGTGGAAACCGGCGAACCGGTGGAATATGGCGAACCTTTGATTATCATTGAATAAACACAGGATTAATTATGTTTGAAAAAGTTTTAATAGCGAATCGTGGCGAAGTAGCATTGCGTATTCATCGTGCCTGTCGTGAAATGGGTATCCGTACGGTGGCGGTGCATTCCGAAGCCGATGCCAACGCCATGCATGTGCGCTTGGCGGATGAAGCCGTATGCATCGGACCTGCTCGTTCGGCGGATTCATATTTAAATAAACCGGCGATTATTTCGGCGGCTGTGATTACCGGTGCCGACGCCATCCATCCGGGGTTCGGTTTTCTTTCGGAAAATGCCGATTTTGCCGATATGGTAGAAAAACACGGTATTACTTTTATCGGCCCGACGGTGGAACAAATGCGGTTGATGGGCGATAAAATCACGGCGCGTAAGGCCGCTAAAGAAGCCGGTTTGCCGATTACCGAGGGTTCTCCGGCGTTGGAAAGCGTGGAAGATGCCAAGAACTGGGCAGAAAAAATCGGCTATCCGATTATAATCAAAGCCAAAGACGGCGGCGGCGGTAAAGGCATGAAAATTGCCTACTCCGATGCCGATATCGAAGAAGCCTTCACCATGGCCAAAGCCGAAGCGAAATCGTCGTTTCCGAGCGATGTGGTGTATATGGAAAAATATTTGCAACATCCGCGCCATATCGAAATGCAAATCTTGGCCGACAAATACGGCAACGTGGTGCATTTGGGCGAGCGCGACTGCTCAATACAACGCAACAATCAGAAGGTGATTGAAGAATGTCCTTCTCCGGCGCTCAATCAAAGTCAGCGCCACGAAATCGGCGAAATTGTGCGCAAAGCAATCGCCAAAATCGGTTATTGCAATGCCGGCACGCTGGAATTTTTATATGAAAACGGTAAGTTTTATTTTATGGAAATGAACACGCGTTTGCAGGTGGAACACCCGATTACGGAAGCTGTTACCGGCATTGATATTGTCAAGGAACAAATCCGTATTGCTTCAGGCGCACATTTAGGATATACACAGGATGATATTACCTTCAACGGTCATGCCATTGAATGCCGTATTAATGCCGAAGATCCGACAACCTTTACGCCGTGTCCGGGCAAAATTACCGAATGGCACGCACCGGGAGGTTTGGGAGTTCGCGTTGATTCCGAGATTTATTCCGGCTACACAATTCCGCCGTTTTATGATAGCATGATTGCCAAGTTAATTGTTCATGCCAACACCCGTAATGCCGCACTGATGCGCTTGCGCCGTGCTTTGGAAGAATTTGTGATTATGGGGGTTAAAACCACCATTCCGTTGCATCAGGAAATTATTGCACAACCGGAATATTTGGATGGGCAATACGATATTCACTGGCTCGAAAACTTTATGAAATCGCAAGCCGAAAAATAACGGATTTTGTGATTTTACGGCGGTCGACGACAAAGTCGGCCGCTTTTCTTATTTATAAAGCGGCGGTTAATGTTTTAATTGTTTGTTTGATTAACTCTTTATGCGCAACGATAATCTTGTTTTTTGCGTTCAGACAATTATTAAGCTCGGTCAAAATCCCCGCGGCTTCGTCCGGCTCGTTGACGGCAATTTTCCGCAGATAATATAAGGCAGCCACCAAGATTTCGGTTTTGGGAGAATAAAGCTGTTTAACTATTTCCTGATACGGCGGCAGTTGCGACAAATCAATATCGTTGTCGGCAGAAATATAGTTGCGCTGAGCATTCAGTGCTTGATTGGCGGAGAGCGTACTGCCTCCGTTTTTTTTGTTTTTGTAATTAATCAGACCGGTAAACGTATCAAATAAAGATTTTTGCGCCATTTCTTTTCCCCTCATAATCAATATAACCGTAAAATCATAAAAATAAAGCCAATTTTTGTGCCTGAAAGCTTGATTTGTGCATAATGTCGGCGGAAAGCGCAAAATTTGTCACTTTTTTGCATTTTATGGCTTGACAAGGCAGGAAAAATATATTATCTAGCAGTTAATCTATCGCGGGGTAGAGCAGCTTGGTAGCTCGTCAGGCTCATAACCTGAAGGTCGTCGGTTCAAATCCTTCCCCCGCAACCACTTAGAAACGCCCCTTCATGGGGCGTTTTTTTAGTGGTTGCAAGGATTTGAAGTGACGAAAAAGTTCGCAACCGTCGTACGGTCGGTTCACGCCAAGCGAAAGCCGGACGAAATAACAATGATATATCCTTTTAAGGGGATTACTGCCGTTTTAATATTCATTTTCTGTTTTCAGCATTTTAATTCGTTGTAATACCTGTTTTTTTAACTTGATTTAGCTGAAAACTTTATTTAGACTACATCCAGTTTGTTATAATACTATCGGAAGGTCTGTCATGAAAATTATAAAAATCGAAAGCGCAAAAATTTATCTTAATGTGTTATATGCCATTTGCCTTGTTTTGTTCGGCTACTATTTAAGTAACCGCTTTTCAGCAAAAACAGCCGATGTTATGACGGTTGTACCGTCGGTGCAAGTTAAAGGGCTGAAAAAAGAAGATGTTTCCATCAAGAAAAAATTTATTGCGCAAGTGGAAGCCATCAACAGTGTTGATGTTATTCCGCAAGTTTCCGGCTATATCGAAGAAATCAAGTTTGATAACGGCGCCGAAGTTAAAACGGGCGATGTTTTGTTTGTTATTGAGCAACGCCGCTATAAAGATAATTTGAAGGCTGCCGAGGCCACAACCAAACAGTATGCCGCTGATTTTAAGCGTTTGACCTCGTTACACGAGAAAAAGTTTATTTCTGATAAAGACTTGGAAGTTTCCGAAAGTAATTTGCGTAACGCCGAGGCCGCCGAAGACTTGGCGAGATTGGATTTGGAATATACCGAGGTTAAATCGCCGATTGACGGTGTAATCGGCAAAGCTCTGGTGACAGTCGGTAACTTGGTGAGTATGAACACGCAAAAACTGGCCAGAATCGTGCAAATCGACCCTATCCGTTTGGTATTTTCCGTAACCGATAAACAACGTATGGAAGTCAGAAAAGATCTCAGTGAAGAAGATAGCGAACTCTTTGTGGATATTGAACTTTCCGACGGTGAAATAATTTCGCAACCTGCCGACAGAATTTTCGTCGGTAACGAAGTAAATACCACCACGGCCACCATTCCGGTACACATTGATATTGACAATACGAACGGTGATTTGGTGCCGGGAAACTATGTCAATATATATATACGTTTAGCTCAACCGCAACTGACTTTGACCGTGCCGCAGATTGCACTTTCGGAAGACTCTCACGGCACTTATGTTATGACGGTTAAAAAGACCGGCGACGGCGACAAATACATAGCCCAACAAAAGTATATTAAACTCGGCAATGTTTTGGAAGACAGCCAGATTGTACTTTCCGGACTGGAAGAAAATGATTTGGTTGTGGTCGAGGGTATTCAAAAGGTGCGTGACGGTGCCGAAATCAAACCGATTTTCGTTGATGTTGACAACAACAATAATAAAGGGGAATAAAGATGTTTTCGGCTTTTTTTATCAAAAGACCACGGTTTTCCTTTGTTATTTCCATCTTAACCGTTTTGGTCGGTATTATAGCGCTGTTCAGTTTGCCGATTGCGCTGTATCCTGATGTTACTCCGCCGCAAATTACGGTAAGCGCCACATATCCGGGGGCGAGTGCCGATGTGATTGCCCGCACGGTAGGTATTCCGATTGAGGATGAAATCAACGGTATTGAAGATATGTTGTATATGGATTCTTCTTCCGAGGATTCCACCTACACTCTGACCGTTACCTTTGAAATCGGAACCGATCCGGATACGGCACAAGTTAAGGTACAAAACCGCGTGCAACAAGCAAACTCAAAATTGCCGAACGAAGTGACGCGTCAGGGCCTTGAAGTAGAGCGAAAATCTTCAAGTACGTTGGCATTTATAGTGTTTTCTTCAAAAACGGGAAAAACAGATGAAAAGCAAATTGCCGACTATGTTTACAATAATATCGAGCGTGCCCTTTCCAGACTGCCGGGTGTGGGCTCGGTTGATGTTTATTCATCGCAGCTCGGTATCCGTATATGGCTGAATGCCGACAAGATGGCGGCGACTCAAATTACCGCCTCCGAAATCAATCAGGCCGTTTCTTCACAAAACTATCAACCGGCATTGGGAAAAGTCGGTACAGCTCCGACCGAAAGCAATACTCCGATGGTATATACCTTGCAAACCAACGGCCGCATGTCGACGGTTGAGGAATTTGAAAATATTATCGTCCGCACGGCCGGCGATGGCAGTGTGGTGCGCTTAAAAGACGTGGCCAGAGTGGAACTCGGACAGGAAAGTTACGCTATGTCCAGCTTATATAACGGCAGTTCCGCCGTTTCGCTCTCCATCAGCCTTTCGACCGGCGCCAATGCTCTGCAAACAATGCAAGAGGTGGAAAACACCTTAAAGGAATTATCCAGGTCTTTTCCTGAGGATTTGGAGTATAGAATTTCTTACGATTCCACCGCATACATCCACGCTTCCATTGAAGAAGTGGTGTTTACGCTGATTTTAACATTGATGCTGGTTGTCGGTGTTTGCTACTTCTTTTTGCAAGACTTTTATTCCACGCTTATACCGACGCTTACCATTCCGGTTTCCATTTTGGGTACGTTTGCCGTCATTTCAATGCTCGGATACAGTATCAATATGTTTACGCTGTTTGCCATGTTGCTTGCCATCGGCGCCGTGGTGGATGACGCCATTGTGGTGGTGGAACGTGTGGTATATTTGATGCAAAACGAAAATATGAAAGCCAAAGATGCCACTTTAAAAGCCATGGGAGAAATTACCGGCGCTTTGATTGCCACTTCTTGTGTGTTGTTGGCGATTTTCGTTCCGGTGGGTTTTATGAGCGGTATCGTCGGTAAAATTTATCAGCAATTTTCGGTTACAATTTCCGTTGCCATTATGTTCTCGCTCATTAACGCACTGACCTTATCTCCGGCATTGTGCTCGTTGCTGATTAAAAAGATAAAACCGCGCACAGAAGGTTTCTGGTTTAAGGTAAACAGCTTTATTTCGAGGATAATCCATATATATTCCGTGGTTGTGTCGTTTATTGCGAAAAAACTTACCGTTGTTTTTGCAATTTTTGCGACGCTTTGTGTTTTGGTATTCATCTTATTTGCCACTGCGCAATCATCTTTTATTCCGGATGAAGACCAAGGTTTGATTGTAATGAGTATGCAGTTGCCGGAAGGTGCTTCCAAAAAGCGTACCGAAACTTTGATAAAACGAGCCAATAAAATAATCATGGATGAGCCGAGTGTCGATAATGCAACCGATGTTGTGGGTTATTCCATGCTCGGCGGCAGAGGCGAAAACATTGCCATGGCATTTATTGTGTTAAAACCGTGGGAGGAGCGCAAGAGTATTTCCGAATATTCCACCAACATTTTGCGCCGGTTACAAGCCCAAATGTCGCAGTTTCCGGAAGCACAATTCCAATTTTTTGAAATGCCGGCAATTTCCGGTATCGGTACCGCCAATGGTTTGGATATTCGTTTCCAATCCCGTCAGAGTATGGATTATCAAAAACTTGATGCGTCGCTGCAAGGTTTTCTGGCTCATTTAAATCAGCTGCCGGATATCGCTTATGCGTATAGCACTTTCAACGCCAAAACCCCGAATATTTTCTTGGATATTAATCGCGAAAAGGCCGAGAGCATGAAAGTTCCGATGAACAATATTTTCGCGACTTTGGAGACATTCTTGGGTTCGGCCTATATCAATGATATTAACTTGGGAACGCAGGTGAATAAGGTGATGATGCAATCCGATTGGATGTATCGTGACAATATTGACAGCATCAACGAGTTGCACGTTATGAATAATGACGGTGCTATGGTGCCGATGAAGGGACTTGTCGATTTGCGCAAAGTTCTGGCTCCGCGCTCGGTTGAACGCTATAATCAATTCCCTGCCGCCACGATTACGGCCGTACAGGCCGACGGATCCTCTACCGGTCAGGCAATGGATGCGGTGGAAAAATTGAAAGATGTTCTGCCTGACGGCTTCAATTTTGAGTGGTCAACCATGAGCTATCAGGAAAAAACATCAAGCGGCCAAATCGGAGCGGTGCTTTTGCTGTCGCTCGTTTTCGCCTATCTGTTTTTGGTGGCACAATATGAAAGCTTTATTGTACCGATTCCGGTGATTTTATCGTTGGTAATGGCGGTCAGTGGTGCTTTAACCGGGCTGTTTTTTGCCGGTTTACCGCTCAGTATTTATGCTCAACTCGGCATTATTCTGTTGATTGGTATGGCCAGTAAAAACGCCATTTTGATTGTGGAATTTGCCCGTGACGAGCGAGCCAAAGGCGCAACCATCGTAAATGCGGCAGTGCGCGGCTTAAAAGAACGCTTCCGTGCCGTATTGATGACCGCTTCGGCGTTTGTTTTGGGCGTTTGGCCAATGGTTATTGCCTCCGGTGCCGCCGCAGCCAGCCGTCGCTCTTTGGGTATTCCGGTATTTTGGGGAATGCTTATCGGCACTTTGGGCGGCTTAATGTTAATCCCGATGATTTATGTATTAATTCAGTCATTGAGCGAAAAGTTTTTCGCCACAATACACAAATTTAAAAAGTCGGAAGAATAAGCGCAAATAAACCGAAATCCGCCGGCACAACGTCGGCGGATTTTTTGTACGGAATTTCAGAACAAAAAAATCCCGAAACTTCACGCCTCGGGACTTTTTTATCAAGAACGAATTATTCCTGATTGTATGCTTTAGCCTGTTTTTTAGCTTCTTCCGAACTTCTGGCAACGTTAACCAAAATGGTTTGCGTTACTTCCGGATGCAGGTTCAATTTTACTTGGTAAATGCCCAAATCTTTAATCGGCTTTTCCAAATAAATGTAACGACGCTCAACATTGTAGCCGGCTTCTTTAATAGCCGAAGCAATATCGCGAATTGTTACGGAACCGTAAAGTTGACCGGTTTCGGCAGCCTGACGAATCAGAATTGCGTTAAAGCCGTTCAAAGAAGCTGCTAATTCGGATGCTTTGCCTAAAAGCTCTTGGTTATGCAATTCCAATGCCGCTTTTTGTGCTTCAAAATAAGCAACGTTGGCATCGGTAGCACGCAAGGCCTTTTTCTGCGGCAACAGGTAGTTACGGGCATAACCGGTTTTAACGGTTACTTTGTCGCCCATTTTGCCTAATTTTTCAACGTGTTCGAGTAAAATAACTTCCATGATACCCTCCTACATAGCAACATACGGCAACAAAGCGATATAGCGAGCGCGTTTGATGGCGCGAGCCAATTCTCTCTGCTTTTTAGCCGAAACAGAAGTGATACGCGACGGAATAATTTTACCTTTTTCCGAAATGTAGCGTGAAAGCAATTTAACATCTTTATAGTCAATTTTCAGCGCATTTTCGCCTGAAAACGGACAAGATTTTCTTTTGAAAAATGTTTGTTTAGCCATTGTTAAATCTCCTTATTAAGCTTCGGCAACGGCAGAATCTTCTTCGATATCTGCGGTTTCGTTGTTGAACTCATCAACTTTAACCGTCATATAACGAATAACATCTTCGTTAAGGCGGACAAGTCTTTCATATTCGGAAATTGCGCTTGACGGAGCAACAATGTTTAACAAAACATAGTGACCTTTGCGGTTTTTCTTAATGCGATAAGCGAGATTTTTCAAACCCCAATTATCAACTTTTACGACCTCGCCGCCTTCTTTTTTAATTACTTCGCTCAAATCAGAAACGAGAGAATTAACTTGTGCGGCACCAAGGTCTTGACGTGCAATCAGCACGCTTTCATAGTTAGCCATATTTTAATATCTCCTTATGGATTACTCAACAAATGGCAGACGCCGCGGCACTTATGACGCAACATCGGCCGGTTAATGTATAGCCGAATGACACTGCATCCGGCAAGGGACAAGCGCCAATATACACGAAAATAACGTAAATGCAAGCATTTTTTTATTAAAAAAAGCGGCGAGGCAAATAACTGTTGACAAAAAAGGAGAAAAGTGTAAACTTATAGTATAATTTATCATAAGGAGTAAACAGATGGAACAATCACGCAAAAAACCGTTGGTAGAATTTTATGATGAAACTCTTTCCGGAGCAGATGGAGATTATCAGGAGCATAAGGCTAAGGTTACATTTTTCGGTGATAACGGCAAAGTATTGAAAGTTACCTTTGAACTTGATGTTGAAACCCATGATTATGATATGTTTGATACGGGTTTCCGTTTATATACAACCATTCAAGAGCGTGATGCGGCCGGCACAAGAGAAATCCTAAATAAGGATGAAAGAATATATAAGGGCAATATTAAGGATTTTCTGACAAACCATACACTCAGCAAAAGCGGTCAGGAGCGCAAAAAATTATATCCGAAAGAGTTGCGTGATGAGGCAGCAAAACAAGATGTTTTGTATCGAGCTCTGAAAAAAGTTTCCTTCGATGAGGATGATAAAGTGGAATCAGTCGCCGAAATGGCTAGGAATATGGTAATTGAAAAATTCCCGAAATACTTGAATTTTTATCTGAATGAGCAAGCTAAAGAAAAAGAGAAAGAAAAGGAAAAAGAAGTTGCTGTTGAGGAATATATTCCGGAAGAAGAAAAAGAAAAACGCAAAGCCCGTGAAGAATATTTGAAAACCCACCCAATAGCTCGAGTTCGTCACAAACTAGCCAAAGGAATTGATGATACTTTCGGCACCAAATTAGATGAAAAAACGCCGAAAGAGGTAGCAAAAGGCGCGTTGTTAAAAGCTTCGATTGCGGCAACATTGGCCGGCGGAGTGATCGGAGCTTACGAATATGCGGATTATAGCGCCAAAAAACAGGCCAAAGAACAAATTGCCCAGCGTGAACGTGACGAAGCCTTAAAAGCGGAACAGGACCGCCAAGAAGCGGAGCGGCTTGCATGGGTAGAAAACGACATTATGTTGAAAGAAATGGAAAAAGCCGGCATTAAATTAGAGAAAAAAGCCAAAGACGGCTCCGTGATGCGGCTGTCTTCCGTTGATGCCGTAAGGGAAATAATACGTCATGACGACGCAAAATCTGAGACCAAATATAAGTTCAGCAACCCTAAATGGGAAAAGAAAACACCGGCCGAATATGAGAAATGCAGCGACTTTGTCCCGAAATTTACGGAAACGGATGCCAAGGTTGTTTTTGAAAATTGGGCATTAAAAATCATATCAAAATACGATTTCAAATTTGTAAAACCGGAAAAAATACGGCAAACCGATTGGTCATCGCTCATTTCCAAGGCGGAACAACAACGATAATTTACGTCATAAGTTCAATTCCCTGCCCGCCCGATTTATTCCGGCGGGTTTTTTACGGAATCTGTGTAACTTGGCAATCGCTTCCGCAAGTAATAATCTTTACTTCGTCATCTTGAAACACCAAAGCGGTGCAATCATCCATACTCCATCCGCGGAGTTTTCTTTCTTTCAATTTATTATTGATTCTCTCTTTTTCGTCAGCGGTCAGCCAATTATAATGCGGAACCCCGAATCCTTTAACAAAGGACAAACCTTTAACCAAGTCCAGTTGTTCGATATCAGTTATATCATCCATATTATCGTAATACTCAAACCAACATATTGCGCCGGCAGAAATCCCCGATAAAATAATTCCCGATTGATATGCTTCGTATAAAATTTTATCAACTCCGTATTGGCGCCAAATTTTCAGCATTGCAGTCGTATCTCCGCCGCCCACATAAATAATATCATGCGCAAAAATTTTGTTGCGAATCTCTGTTTCAGACATATCGGTACCTATCAAATTCAGCGGTTCGACGGAACTGCAACCCAAGCGCCCCTTAAAGTGTTTTTCTATAACTTCCAAGTAACTTTGTTTGTCATTTGAAGCCGTACCGATAAATAACATTTTAGGGTGTTTCTTCCCCGATGATTCCACAATAAAGCGGTCAATTAAGGTGGTTTCTACATCTGTTTGACAGGACGTACCGTCAGGTAAAATCTTTATTCTGCCGATTTCTCCGCCGCCCACGGCGATAATTGTTTTTTTCATTTTATTTCTCGACATCTGCTTACCCTATACTGTTTTTTTGCAATTATATATCTGATAATTATATTCGTCAATCGGTTTATATCGGCAATATATTTTTGCGCGGAATATAAACATTATTTTAACATTTTAGGTATATCGTGGAGGCAAAGAAATTTATATTTAAGGTGTCAAATGAAACGATTAAATGTGCTTTTTATCGGGCTTTGCGCCCTGTTTTGCGCCGGCTGTACAACGGTTACAGAACCACAGCCGAATTTGGCGCAATATTATACTCCGCAGTGCCGCAACGAAACTATGGTAGCAATATATGATGACCAAGGTTCTTATACGGTTCCGGGATGTGTTGACTATTATATGCCGTGGGAAGTATACGACGGCTATGAAAGTTTTGCCGGCTACGGGAATTTTGACGGATACGAAACTGATAACCAACCGGAGGGTGATTTTCCGGACGTGGAAAACAATAAATATCCGTCCAATCAGGTAATTTTGCAAAATCAAAACACTCGCGTTTTGGCTTATTGCCGCGGAAACGACGAACAAATTGCATATTGCATCAGCCGTTTGGAAGGCTCGTGTTATGTGCCGCTGACGGAAATTCCGAAGGTTACGGCCAAAGCTGATGAACTGCGCCGCGGTTCTTATCCGTCGCGCAGATGGCGTGAAGGGGACGTTGTTCCGAGGTGGTAAAAAATGTTGGCACGCGTTAACACCATAGCTTTTAACGGTTTGAACACGCTCGATGTAGATTTGCAGCTGCAGATTTCATCGGGCATGCCGGCTTTCAACATTGTGGGATTGCCGGATAAAACCATTGCCGAAAGCAAAGAACGCGTGCGCGCCGCCTTAAATACCATGGGGATTGAGTTGCCGGCCAAGCGTATTACCATTAATCTGGCGCCGGCCGATTTGTTGAAAGAAGGTTCGCATTTTGACTTGCCGATAGCGCTGGCTCTGCTCGCCGGTCTGGGAATTGTTCCGGCGGAAGAAGTGGCCGATTATGTGGTTATCGGCGAGCTCGGTCTGGACGGCGCGATTATGCCGGTTAACGGCGCATTGCCGGTGGCAATTCATGCCAATCGCATCAACAAGGGTTTGATTTGTCCGGAAGCCCAAGGGGGTGAGGCCGTCTGGTCTGGTCTGAAAGAGATTATTGCCGCACCGACGCTGTTGGCACTGATTAATCACTTGAAAGGCGTTCAACAACTGCCGCAACCGGAAGTAAAACGCAAAAAAACCAAAATTTCCGACTTGGATATGGCCGATGTCAAGGGGCAGGAAACCGCCAAACGCGCGCTTGAAATCGCCGCGGCCGGTGCTCACAATATGCTGATGATCGGCACTCCGGGTGCGGGAAAATCAATGTTGGCCTCGCGGCTTGTAACCATTTTACCGCCGCTGACAACCGAAGAAGCACTGGAAACGTGTATGATTCATTCGATTGCCGGCGAGCTTAAAAACAGCGAAATCAGCTTTGAACGGCCTTATCGCGACCCGCACCACAGCGCTTCGACACCGGCGCTTATCGGCGGCGGACGCAAAGGTGTTCCGGGGGAAATTTCGCTGGCACACAACGGTGTTTTGTTTTTAGACGAGTTGCCGGAATTTAACCGTTCCACTCTGGAGGCGCTGCGTCAGCCGATTGAAACCGGATATGTGACAATTTCACGCGTGCACTGTCATACGCAATATCCGGCCAATTTTCAGCTGGTGGCGGCGATGAACCCTTGTCGTTGCGGTTATTTGGGACAAAGCGGACAGGAATGTTCGCGGGCACCGCGTTGTGCCGAAGAATATCAATCCCGAATTTCCGGTCCGATGATGGATAGGTTTGATATTCATATTCAGGTACCTCCGGTCAGTCCGTGGGATATGGCAGAGGTCAAAAAAGGAGAAAGTTCGGCGGTTATTCGCCAACGCGTGGTTGCGGCGCGACAAATTCAGCAACAAAGATTTAACGAGCTGGGATATCCGCATTTGCACACAAATTCACAGCTCAAGGGAGATATTTTGGAGGAAGTAACACAACTGGACAGCGATGCAAAGAGCCTGTTGGTGGGCTTTGCCGAAAAAATGAAAATGTCGGCGCGGGCCTATCATCGCACTTTAAAACTGGCCAGAACAATTGCAGACTTGCAAAATGAAAAAAAAGTGTCTAAAGTACACATAGCGGAGGCGTTGTCATACAGATATGTTATGCCGTCGAAACAGGTATAGGAGAAAACAAATGAAACAAAATAAAAATGCATTATATGCACTGGCTGCCGTTCTTACCATGAGCACGGCCGTTGCCGGTATTGCCATGGCTGATGCCGATATTGAGGTAACAGTCTACACACCGCCGGTAATCGCAGCACCGGAGCCGATTGTTCCGGCACCGCAACCGGTGTATATCAAAGAAGAAGTTGAACAAGTTGTGGTAGAACAACCGCAACCGGTAGTGGTTGAACCTGCCCCGATGCCGTGCAGCAGCCCTACTCAGGATTGCTATATTGCACCGCAACCGGCGCCGGAGCCTGTGGTTGAACCAGCCCCGATGCCGTGCAACAGTCCGGCTCAGGATTGTTATGTTGCACCGCAACCGGCACCGATACCTGTAGCCGAACCTGAACCGCAACCGGAGATTGCCCGTACCGGCATTCCGTGCGACGGACCGGAAGAAGAATGCAATCACGTTCCGCCGGCGGATAGAGACGGAAGTCTGTTCCCGGGCGGCAAATGCTCTAACTGTATCGACAACAAAAAAGAACCTGTTGTTGCGGCAGCACCTGTAGCCGAACAACCGAGAGAATTTGTATATACCGGTATTCCGTGCGAAGGTGAAGAAGATTGCGAACACGTTCCGCCGGCAGATAGAGACGGAAGTCTGTTCCCGGGTGGCGAATGCAGCAGTTGTACCGGCAAAAAAGTTAAAGTTCCGGGAACTTGCAACAGATGTGCACGTCAGGCCGAACGCCGCTTAGAATTGCGCAATTACGTTCCGTATACGCCGGTTGTTTACGAAGCAATGCAACGTAATTGCTGCCAAATGGCTCCTATTGCTTTGGATCACGTTGATTTCCGTATCAAAAAGAAAGGTGTCGACGGCCCTTATACCAGCCGCCTCGGCAACTATCGTTTTCGCATTTTCGGCTGCCGTCGTTTTAACAAAGAAGCACGTTTGAACAGTGGCAGAATCTTGGAAAAGAACATCAATTTCAACACGGTGTTTGAAGAAGCCGTCGGCGATTGCTATAAAGTTTTGCCGGCGCCGAAAGATTTGTGTCTGCAAACCGTACCGACCGATATGCCGGAATATATCTTAACCGCAGAAATTACCAATTATTTCATGAACGTCTGTGATGAATACGATTGGAATAATGCCGAAAAGAAGAATTCTCGCAACGGTACTTCGGAAATTACCGTAACCTGGCGTTTGATGAACCTGACCAAGAGCGAAGTTCTGTGGAAGGGCGAAAGCACCGGATACGGCGAACTTTATGAGGGCGAAAAGAATGGTGAAAACAAGCTGATTGAGCGTGCTTTTGCCGATGCTGCCTCTAATTTGCGTGCCATGACCGGTTTTGAAGACAGATTAATGCAACGTCTGGCACCGCAAGAAATTGCCGCTCAGCGTTGGTCCATAATTGAAGAAGAACGCGCTCTTAACCCGATTAAGTGCGGCTATCGCAAAGAATATGATTGCGCACACACCTGCGAAATCGGCAATCCGGCTTTTGATGCGACCAAGTGCCAAACTTCCTGCAGTTGCACCGCTCCTACCTGTCAGGCACCTGCTGTTGAAGTAAAACCGGCACCGGCTCAGCCTTGCTATGCCGTGGTTGAAGGCGTAAAAGTTCCGGCTCCGTGCGAACAGCCGGTTGTTCAGCCGGTTGCTCAACCGATTGATACCTGCTATAACGCGGCCGGCGAATTTGTTGAGAACAGCGTATGTAAAGTTGTTGACGACACCTGGGTTGATACGGGTGACACAACGGCATTGGATACTTTGTGCGTTACGGCCAGCAATCCGTGCCAAAAGTTAACACCGGAAACCATGTATCGCCTGCGTTCTTCGGTAGTGCAGATTACCAGTCCGAACGGTCGTAAAGGTGCCGGTTTACTGATTTCCGACCGCTTGATTTTGACATCCGGCGATTTGGTAAGCCCTACCAATAACAGCTACGCCATCAAGACCGTTCGCAATACGGAAATGAGCGGCCGTGCCGTCAGAGTAAATCCGAGCAAAAACACCGCGCTGATTATGCTTGACGAGAGTACCGAATATACTCCGCTTGCGCTGAATCTCAACTTGCCGGAAGTCGGTAAAAACGGCTTTTTAACTCTGGGTGTTTTGAATGTCGATGACTTCAAAGACGGCGAAGATTATCTGGAAAACAGTGCCAAAATCGAAGGTTATCGCTACAGCGAAGAAAAAGGTGCGGAAATTTTAGCCAATACCTTTATTCAAAACGTGACGGTCGGCGGTGCTTTGTTTTATAAGGACTGCACGGTCAGCGGTATGGCTCATTCCGGCATCAAAACCGA
This sequence comes from Pseudomonadota bacterium, assembly GCA_918234285.1. GTDB lineage: Bacteria > Pseudomonadota > Alphaproteobacteria > RF32 > CAG-239 > RUG410. Next base: position 37,725 of record CAKJXZ020000058.1, read on the forward strand.
TGATGGTATGGATATTTATGTTCCGACCGAAACGGCTCTGCGCAGCTTGGGCATAAGTATTTGCAACCATGAATATGTTGAAGAAAGTCCGTGGCAACAGACTATTTATAAGCCTGTAACCCAACAGATTCAAATCATTCAACAAGCTCCGGAAGCGATGCCGGTTCAAGAAAGAAAATAAGGAGAGCGGCCCCTTATGGGGCTGTTTTTCTTGCTTAAAAGAACAGGAGATGTAAATGCAGATAAATCAAAAAGGCCGCTCAATGATTGAAATGCTCGGAGTGTTGGGTATTATCGGTGTTTTGAGCGTCGGTGGATTGACAATCGTCGGCAAAGCGCGGCGACAGCAAGAAATAACGCAAGTTCTTTCCGAAGTATCTCAGATAATCGAAAGTGCTAAAAAAATCGGCTGTCAATACGACGAAGGCTACGGCAATTTCGTAAATATGTTGGGGCAATCGGATGCTTACCCGAGCGGAGTGGAATATGAAAGTTCCCAAAGCGACGCTTATTTTACCCTTTCCTCCGATATTAAGGTAAAAATTCCGTACATCCCGGCGACCGAAAACGGTACCGGTGAAGCAGCATTGTCGCATTTTACCGTTGAAATAAGCGATATGGATGACGATACGTGCATCAATTTAGCCTCCGCCGACTGGGGACATAAGGAGAGCAACGGCTTTGTCGGCGCTTCTTTTTCCGGACAAGACTCTTTTACCAGTATGGCTGACAACTATCCGCGTATGGATCCGGGAACTGCAGCCACAAGTTGCGGAGAAACCAACACCAAACTCTATTTAGGTTTCAGAATCTGCTATTAATGAATTTATCGAAAGGAAAAACCATGAAAAAAGATTTGCAAAACGGACGTTCGATGATTGAAATGCTGGGCGTGTTGTCAATTATCGGTATTTTAACGGTCGGCGGTTTTAATTTGGTCAGCAAAACCGTCAGCGAAAACCGCGTTAACAAGGTAATTGATGAAGTCGGCGATTTAGCTCGTCGTACCCGTGTTGTTTTCAGAGAATTTATCTATGACTGTAAAGATAAAAATTCGGGAACTTGCAGTAACGGCTCCGACATGAGCGAATATATCCATGACGCCAAGTCCTATCCGACAGCATTAGAATGGGTTGATAGTAGTAATGAATGTAATAAATGTTTTCTCGATGATGAAGATGTGCAAATGACAGTTTCTTACAAACAGGAAAGTGACGTTGAATACTACGTATTGAAAATTGCCGCAATGTCGGAGGAAATTTGTATGGCAATTGCTAACGGACAATGGGGAACCATGGCTGCTAACGGTTTTTCCGGTATCAGTTTTGAAGCGAGCAGTGTTATCAAAGGCTCCGTAGACTTGACCGCAGCTACTACCAGTTGCACGGACAACTCCACCATATTTCTGGCCTTTCGTTAATTCTTATCTGATTTAAGCAAAACAAAGCCGCCGCGTCAAAAACGGCGGCTTTGTCGTGATTGACAAAAAACACTTGCAATTTATTTTTAACCGGAGTATAAAACAAAATGTATTACACATTATTCTTATACAGATTTTGTGGGTGTCTTTGACAGCGTTCTTTGACATGTGGGTAACCTTTAGGGGCGGCGAAAACCACCGGATTACATTTTTTTAATGAAGCACAAAGGGAAACAGTGTTACTGTTTTGCACAGTAGTCGCCAAGGCAAAGGTTACAGCGGAGAGCATCGGTATTCTGACAGGAAAGATACCCGTGCTCTCTTTTCTTAGAAAAATTCACCAACAATTATTATACTATGCAAAAAATTGATTTTGTAACTTTCTGCGGTATTGAAATAGGAGTTGACGAGGAACTCCTGTCCGCAAAAGAAGTAGTGCGCAAAGCGCAGAAACATTATCAAACCGAGGTCGTTTGCACTCCGGGAATGTTTGCGGCCAAATCGTGCAGCTTCGGCTGGAAGATTGAAAAGAAAGACGACGCGTCGTTACTCGGTGTTCTGGTACTCTCTACCGGTTGGTATCTTGAACCGATTGAATTCGGCGGTGATCCGCTGAAAGTGTTTATTCCGTTCGGAACAGAATGGGCACAGATCCATCGGTACAAGGTGCGCTATATCGACGGCACGCTGGAAATCCAAAAGGCAGAATGATGCCTGTTAAAAAAATAGTTTGTCTTGACGACAGACTATTTTTTTTATTTAATGAACGCATATATAAAAGGCAAACGGAGGGAATATGCAAATACTTTCTTTTGACATCGGCGGCAGTAAAATAGCTTACGCTTTGGTAAACGAAGACGGCAAAATATTGGAGCCGGCGCAAACCGTGCCGACACCGCAAACGGCGGAGAAAATTGAACATATTCTGCAAAATGCGACAGCGCAGTATGATTATGATGCCTGCGCTCTGGCCACCGCCGGTGTGGTGTTTGAGCACAAATTACAAGGCAAACCGAATAACTTGCCTAAGGGATATAATTTGATTGACTTCGCAACGGTATTTAAAGCGCCGTACATCGTTGAAAACGATGCCAATGCGGCAATGTATGCCGAACACAAAATCGGCAACTTACGCGGGGTTAAAAACGGCATTATGTTGACACTCGGCACCGATACCGGTTGCGGAATTATTTGCGACGGCAAAATCCTGCACGGCAAGTGCGGTGCCGTCGGTGAGTACAGTTTCCCCTTCTCCGGCCGCAGTTTGAAGCGTCTGGCAGCAGAACACGGCTCGGATTTGAGCGATTGTTTTGCGATTTATGCGGCGGCGCAACAAGGAGATACGGCGGCACGGGCGGCTTATCACGAGTGGGAAGAAAATCTGATTTCCGGCTTAAAAATGCTTAATGCCCTGCTTGATACCGAGGTGTTTGTGCTCTCCGGCAGTCTTTCCAAAATTGTGGATTATGCCAAAGTCACGACCACGTTGGCACTGTTGCAACCGCATAATCCGGCGATTGTAAAGCCGGCAATCTGCGGTACCGATGCCGGTATTATCGGCGCGGCGCTGTTAGTAGCGGAAAGCCTGTAATAAAAAAACACCGCCGACATTAAATCGGCGGCATTTTCTTTATAATTTTGCAGTAAATTATAACTTGGCCAGACGAACCGTATCGTGCGCAATCACCGATTCTTCGTCAGTCGGGATGATATAAACCTTAACCTTCGAATCCGGTGTTGAAATCATAATTGTTTCGCCGCGAACACGATTGTTCTTTTCATCAAGTTTGATGCCGAGATAGCCCAAACGCTCAATCAGCTGCTTGCGCAAAACCCAGCCGTTTTCGCCCACGCCGGCGGTAAACACAATCGCGTCAACCCCGCCCAATACGGCAATATAGCCGCCGATAATTTTCAAGAGCGAGTGAACATAGCAATCGGTGGCCAAAATGCACTTCTCATCGCCTTCAAAAATACCGTTTTCAACATCGCGGTTATCGGCACGACCGCACAAAGCATACATACCGCTCTGCTTGTTGAGCATATCGTTAACTTGGTCAACCGTTAAGCCATCCTTTTTCATAATATAAAGCGGAATGTACGGGTCGATATCGCCGCAGCGGGTGCCCATAATGGTACCGGCAAGCGGCGTGAAACCCATTGATGTATCAACGCACTTACCATCTTCAATTGCGGAAATCGAGGCACCGTTACCCAAGTGGCAGGTAATGATTTTGCCTTTTTTACCGATGAGTTTGGCACATTCATCAGCTACATATTTGTGCGAAGTACCGTGAAAACCGTAACGACGAATTTTGTTGCGAACATATTGGTCTTCCGGAATGGCATAGCGATATGCTTCCGGTTTCATGGTTTGGTGAAAAGAAGTATCAAACACCACCACCTGCGGAATGTTCGGCAAAATTTCTTTCACTGCTTTGAGGCCCAAAACGTGCGCCGGATTATGCAACGGAGCAATATCCGAAAGGCTGGCAATATCCTCAATAACTTTATCGGTAACCAACACTGATTCGCTGAAAATATCGCCACCCTGAGCAACGCGGTGACCAACAGCACTCAATTCATCCATAGAGTTCAAAGCACCATTCAACAGCAAATTAAATACATTGCGAATAGCTTCCGAATGCGTCGGCATCGGAATCGGATGTTGTTGTTTCGGCGAATCGCCGTATTGAATTTTAATAACGGAGTTGTCCGCACCGATACGCTCGGCAATACCTTTAGAAATAACGGTGTAGTTTTCGCCCTCAACGTTATAAAGTTGAAATTTCAAAGAAGACGAACCGCAATTAATTACGAGAATTTTTTTCATATGTAAAGTTCCTTATTTTGTTGCTTGGATACAGGTTATAACGATTGCTCCGACCACGTCTTCGGCAAAGCAACCGCGAGATAAATCGTTTACCGGCGCGTTTAAGCCCTGCAAAATCGGGCCATAAGCTTCGCAATCGCCTAAACGTTGCAGTAGTTTGTAGCAGATATTACCGGCTTCAAGATTAGGGAAAATCAACACGCGAGCTTTACCGGCAACTTCACTGCCCGGAGCTTTTTTGGCGGCCACAGCGCTGTTCAGTGCGGCATCGGCCTGCAATTCGCCGTCGATTTTAATCCCTAAATTTTTATATTCATCGGTCAACAAAGCTTCCTGAGCCATTTTGGTAGCGCGAGTTACTTTATCTACCTCATCGCCTTTAGCCGAGCCTTTGGTAGAGAATGAAAGCATTGCCACATTCGGCTCAATTCCGAGCAATATAGCGGTTTGTGCCGCATTCAGGGCAATATTGGCCAATTCTTTGTCCGTCGGATTGATGATAACGCCGCAATCAGAAAAAATATACGGTTCGTCATGCGAAATCATAATAAAGAAAGACGAAGCGCTGGCGCCTTTTTTGGCGGCCTTAATGATTTGCAACGCCGGACGCACCGTATCGGCTGTGGAGTGATTAGCTCCGGAAACCATACCGTCGGCATGGCCGGATTTAATCATCAACGTGCCGAAATAATTATGGTTAAGCGCCAATTTATCGGCATCTTCACGGCTCAACCCCTTTTCTTTGCGCAATTCATACAGCAAATCAGCATATTCACGCAAACGCGGTGATTCTTCCGGATTTATGAACTCAATACCGTCGGTTTTCCAACCCTTGGCGGCAAAATGTGCTTTCATCTCGGCCACATTACCCAATACAATCGGCTTGGCCACGCCTTCTTCGCTGACAATATGTGCCGCTTCCAATACGCGTAAATCCTCACCTTCCGGCAATACGATGGTTTTAACGTTCTTTTTGGCACGTTCCATCAGTGAATTTATATATTTACTTTTTACCATTTTATCAATCCTTTAAACCGGTTAAAAAAATTATTACTAATAAACAACGGATATTTTAAAAAGTCCATAAAAAAGTTTTGCTTTTTAGACTCATTTGTAATATGCTTTACGAAAATTTTAGAGGGAAGAGTATGAAAAAGTTATTTTTGTTTATTGCTTTGTGGCTCTTGAGCATGCCGGCGGCGGCCAAAATAAATTACAGCACGGTCATTCCGGTTGATACTGAGGCGGAAAATTCGGTTGTGGCTAAGGACAATGCCATGCTTGAGGCGCAGCGTCAGGCTTTTCTGGAAGTTGCGGGTAAGCTCGTTTCGGCCGAAAATGTGGAAAAATTGAGCAAGCTTTCCGATGATTCCATTCAATATTTTATCCGCGCCGTCAGTGTAGATAACGAAAAGGCCGGCGGCACCAAATATAAGGCCGACTTAACGGTGCATATCAACGAACAGCTCTTGAAAGACTATCTCTCCGAGAACGATATGATTAAGCTCGAAGCCGAGGAACTGTTGATTATTCCGGTTTTTATGCCACACAAAAATGCATATCCCATGTTGTGGGAAGAAGATAACCTGTGGCGACAAAGTTGGCGCTCTAAGGGTTTGGTAAAATTCGGCGCGATTGAAATGCGCACCATCGGCGACCAATTCCGCAACATAGAAGATTTGAGCGCACAAAATGCACTGTATATGCCAAACAGCATCTACGAACAAATCAGTGCCTTGAGCGAATCGGAAAAAATCTATGTGGTTTATGCCGAAGTATTGGAAAATGATGATTTAAAAATCACCCTTAAGAATGAATATAACAAAACCGAAGACAACTTTACCGTTTTTAACGACGGAAAGTCGGATATTTTTGATAAGGCCATCGAAAAGAGTGTTATGGTCATCTCTAATATGGAAAGAGAATCCAAAAATAATGCCTCCGAAAATACCGTGCATATTTTGAATGCGGTGTATATCTATCAGGATATGAAAGATTGGTTGATGAAAAGCAATGTCCTCTCCGAGTTGCCGATGGTGGAAGGAGTTGATACCAAGAGTTTCGGTGGCGGCAAGGTTAATTTTTCTATCCGTTATACCGGCCCGTTGCAAGATTTGTGGAACACCTTGCAGGAAAACGGCTTTAGCCATGAAGCATCAGGCAATTACTATATTATAAGGTAAAAATAATGAATAAATCCGAAGTAAATACTCAGAGATATATACTGATATTGGCAGTTTTACTGATTATCGGCAGTTTAATGTATGCGTTGCGCTCGGTGTTATTGCCGTTTGTTGTCGGTATTGTCGTTGCCTACTTTCTTGATCCGGCCGTCAATCGCCTTACCCGCAACCCGAAAATATCCCGCACCGCCGCCACCAGTATTGTGTTGGTGTTGTTTTTACTTATTTTATTGCCGATTTTGATTTTGCTCGGTATGATGGCAATATCGCAAGTCAGCGATTTTTTGCTTAATTTGCCTGATTATATTGAGAGTTTCGGAACTAAAATCAAAATGTGGATAGCGCAGGCTCAAACTCATTTTCCGTCTCTGATTCCGGATAGTCGCGAAGATATTATGCGTAATTTCGGCGAATCGGCAAAACCTTTGGTTAAGTTGCTGCAAAAAATCATTTCCAACGGTTTTGCGTTGGTTAACGTTGTTTCGCTACTGCTGATTTCGCCGATTGTGGCATTCTACATGTTGCGTGATTGGCATAATTTTACCGGCAAAATTTATGATTTGATACCGCAGAAAAACAAGCAAAATGTCATTGACGGCGCCAAAGCCGTAGACCGGATTATTTCCGGATATTTGCGCGGACAGGCGTTGGTATGTGTGATTTTGGGTTCGTTTTACTCTTTCGGTTTGTGGCTGGTGGATTTGCACTTGGGCATATTGGTCGGCTTTATTGCCGGTCTGATTTCGTTTATCCCTTACGTAGGCTCGATTTCCGGCTTTTTGATGGCTATCGTGCTGGTGGTAACACAATACGGAACTCTGCCGAAAATACTGGAAGTTGTCGCCGTATTTTTAATCGGACAATTTTTAGAAGGTAATTTTTTAACTCCGAAGTTGGTCGGCGAAAACATCGGTTTGCATCCGGTGTGGGTGATGTTTGCCCTGCTTGCCGGAGGAGTTTTGCTCGGACTTTTGGGAATGATTATTGCCGTCCCGGTTGCTGCCATCATCGGCGTGTTGTTGCGCTACATGATTGAGCACTACAAAAACAGCCGAATTTATCTGGAAAATTAGCCTTTTAGCTTATGGCAGATACAGCCGCGGGTTTACCGCTTTTTTGCCGTTGCGTACCTCAAAATGCAACTGTGGAGCGGTTACGCTGCCGGTACTGCCGACAGTGGAAATTTTTTCACCACGAGCGACTTTCTGACCTTTTTTAACAAACATTTTGTCGTTATGAGCATAAGCAGTTATCCAACCGTCGGTATGTTTGATTAAAATCAAATTACCGAAGCCTTTCAGCTCGCTGCCCGCATAGGCCACGGTGCCGGCATCGGCCGCTTTAACCGCAGTGCCGAGCGGAGCCTTGATGTTTATGCCGTCATTTTTACGTCCCTTGCCGAGATTACCGAATCCGGAAATAACCGTCCCCTGTACCGGCCACAAGAATTTAGCCGAGCGATTTTTGGCCGGCGGAGTTGTCGGCACATATGCCTGAGGTTGTTTGGTCGAACTTGCGGCAACGGTGGTTTTAGGTGCAGGAGCCGAGGCCGTTTTGCTCGTCGATGCCGGTGCGGAAGAAACCGAACCCGGAAGCAACAACTTTTGCCCAACATACAACGCATACGGCGTGGAAAGATTGTTTACCCTGCTCAGTGAAGTAACGTCAACATTATGCATTCGCGCAATACTGTATAAACTTTCGCCGCGCTGCACCACATGATATTGCTTGGTCGGTAACGCTATTTTTTGCCCGACATACAAGGTATACGGCGAAGACAGATGATTGATGTTTATTAAGTCTTTTATCGGCACATTGTAACGGCGCGAAATACTGTATAAAGTATCGCCTTTTTGCACGGTAACATTACTGCCGGATCCTCCCCACCAGTTGATGGAGGAACAGCCGCACAAACCGCAAAACACTATCAATATGCTTATAAACTTTTTCACAACACACCCCGTTTCTGCGCCCATTTTAGCCGATAATTATTTATTTTTGATTAAGCGCAAACAAATAAGTGCCGACATTATAAAAAACAACCCGCCCGGATAAACCGAGCAGGTTGCTTTGACATTGTCACGGTTTTAATCAGTCAAACAAATCCATGAATGAGTCAAAACCATCTTTGATCATCGACTTAAAGGCTGATCTGACGCCTGATCTGCATTCGCCGCAATCATAACATTTTTGTCCGGCGGAAGATTCCTCACCGTTTTCTTTATAATCACAACCGTTATTTATGCAAGCGCTCTCCAAACTACCGATTTTGCACTCATCCGCAGCCACCGTGATAGCTATCGTAATATGATTTTTGCGGCCGTTTTCTTCTGTTTGTTCCAGTTTAATTGTGTGTTTTTGAATTTCCTCACTCGGATTTTTATCACATTTTACAATCACCTTATTCAGCGCTTCCTTAACACTGCAAAAACCGCTTGACGATATCATTTCATACGGCCATTCTTCTACTTCTTCACCGATTCGCTGCGATAAAATATTGATCACTTCGCCACCACCGGCTGCAGGATATTGTATATTGGTTTCATCGGCCGAAAATTCGTACATATTGTTCACGCAGCTACACACGTATTTGCCGTTAATCAGTTCTTCTCTTCTGTATCTGTCGGATCCGCAAGATACTTCTACCGGTTTATAACAAATGGTACCGTCAGCGGCCCGTTTGGTTCTGGCCTCATAACAGGAGTTGTTATATCGGGATGAATATTCGCTCTCTCTGACATATCCGACCATATCACGGCATCTGTAACAATTTTTGATACCGCCGGCGATGGCATATACGTGCTCACAACTCATGCATCCACTCTGAATATTTTCCGTTGTACCGCTCGGGCACGACATTTCGGCGCTGGTTTTGCACATACCGCAACTCATCAAGCCTGATTTATGTGTCAATCCCTCGGCAGCAATCCATGTTTCCGTGTCAGCGCATTCTCCCGATGTTTTATAACCTCCGTCACACGGACGCGGCGAACATTTCCACATGGTTTTATCCCCTTGTTTACACGATTCACAGTTCCACGCGTCGCCGGAATAATTTGCCGGTAAAGACGTGCCATCACTTGCCGATTCCAGCTTAAACCCGCGCTCATCACAGGTTAAAGAAGCACAACTGAACAAAGAGCATCCCGAAATATTTGCCGGCGTACATTTCATATTTGCCGGTTCATAGCTATAGTAGCCTCCCTCGCTTTTATATTCGTCGCAAGTTTTTACCTCTGTTTTTTTAGACTTGGCCGCTTGTTCGCACTCTCCGGTCGGCAAAAAACAAACATCCGCCCGAGAAGGCCATGCCGCCGTTATTGCACATAACAATATGCTTATTGAAGTAAATCTTCTTATTATTGCCATCGACATCAGTATCCTCCTCGTTGTGTAAACAGTGCCTTTATGTTAACATATTCTGTTATTTTGTCAACTTTTTTTATTAGCAACCGCAAAAAAAATAAAGGGCGGATAAATCCACCGCCCTTTTGTTTTTAGTATTCAACTTAACTCGGTCTCGCGCTGCAAGTACAGCATACATAGTCCGCCGTACTGGACGGAGATGTACAACTCGGTACTCTCTTATTGTCACCGCAGGCTTTGGTGTATTGAGGCATATTGCTCTTGCCAACTTCCGCCTGACCGCTCGGGCACTTACTGGTGCTCGGAGTCTGATTAGGATTACTGCTGCCTACTTTGCTGACAGGGCAACCTTGACCTTGATAACAACAGTATTCTTCAATAGAGGAAACTGATCCGTATTCTCCGTAAACATCAGATTTGTTGCCACTGGTAGCACAACAGAATCCCGAACTCTCCATGCTGGTGACTAAGGTAGTATTATAGCACTGTCTGTTAGTACTGTTATTATTGCAGTAATTATATACATTACATACCGTGTTGTACTTACGACCGTACATATAACTATCACAGTTACCGATTTCATACTTATATTTCGGCCATGCATACTTTTTCATATACTCATTTGCTGCCTGAGTACCTTGGTACGCTTCACCGAGGTATTCCCAGCCGTCAGCAGAAGAGTATTTCTTACTGCAATCTACTTTCTTGTTGCCTGTGGTACCACTACCGCTACTGGCGCATACGGTTTTGCCGTTAGGTTGCTTATTAGCAGTTGTGCCGCTTTTGCATTTATACTTCTTTTCCGCTCCGCATCCCGGATCACACTCCTCATAATTGTCAGTAGTGTTCTTGATGAATTCGGACTCGGCATAAGTATATCCGGAGCAAGCTTTCGGAGTGCAGCTAGAGCTACACGTATAGCACGTGGATCCGGCATCCGTGGTTCCAGCCGCCTTATAAGTGTAATACATGCTTGACGGATCTTGGGTGCCGCTTGTTTTGCTGATACTCACGCAATCGTTCGGGTCCTTGGTCTGTCCCGAAGGGCATGTATCATTCTTACATTGATAGCAACTCGAACCGTCCTTTGTTGAAGAGCCGCTGGACACACATTTTTGTGTAGACATGCACTGGCCGGAACAATTGCTGGAAGCACTGCCTTTATCGCACTGGCAAACTTTGCTGGTGTCGAAATAGGTCCTTCCGTCATCCGAAACTTTGGATTCGTTGCATGAACTGTTAGACGTGGTCTGCCATTGGCTACCCCACGGAACACAGTTCTTATAACGGGTTTGACCATTGCAGGTAATCTTGTCGCAAGTCATTGCTCCGTTCAGTTCGGATTGCAGCTTACCTTCACAGCCTTCGCAAGCGCAAGCTGTGGTATTGGCTTTTTTGCCGGTGCCGCAAGCTTGGTCGCTGATTTTGCAAGTACAATCATAGTAAGCCCAACTTGCACCGAGTTTAATCTTTTGGCAACTTACGTACGGATTGCCTGTGCAAGATTGACCGTTCGGACAAATCGGAGTAGACATACACGACTTACCTGCCGGGCAGGTGTTTGCCTCACACCGTTTGCAAACCGCATCTCCGGATTTATTGTTGGTTTCGACTATATGGTAACCGCCGATATCGCCTGTCGGGCAGTTTGCTGCAGATACGTCGGTTGACGTGCCGCTCGGGCATTCTTGTTTCACCCACTTACAGTAGCCCTGATCTAAAGTGTAACCTGTCTTAGTTTTACCAATCAACGTACAACGACAATTGGTTAATTTGGTGCTATCGCCCAACTTAATCGTTTGACATTCAACATCCGGATTGTTTGCACAAGATGTGCTGTTCGGACAAACCTTAGTATCGGTGCAGATCTGGCCGCTTGGACAAGTTTTTGCCGTACATTTACCGCAGTCAGCATTGCCGGATTTACCGTTTTTGCTGAATTCATATCCCTCAGGACATGAGGTTACTTTCGTGTCATATCCTACCGGACAACCGGCGTCACGGCATTCGCAACGATTATCATCAAAGGTTTGCCCTTCTGTGCACGAACTTGCAGTGATTTTGCACTTACAATTGGTATACATTTTTTCCGCACCGAGCGTGATCGGATCACATTTAATATTAGGGTTCGGATCACAACTCGTTCCATCCTTACACTGTATCCAAGGTTTGCAAATTTGTCCTGCCGGACAAGTTTCTTTGACGCAACGAGCGCAAACGGCATCACCGGCCTGACTGTTCGATTTTTCGAGCTTCCAACCAGGTTCACACGAAGTTATGCCTTTATCAAAACCGGCTTCGCAGTCTTTAGAAGTGCAACTGCAGTTTTCTTTATCCACGTTAAAACCGGCGCCGCAGTTAATGGCCGAAGGCTTACACTTACAATCGAAAAACTTGGTGCCGTTACCGACCGGTTTGCTGTCGCAGTCAACTTTACCCGAACAAGGATTGCCGTTCGGACAAACCGGTTCATCAGTGCAGTCTTTACCTGCAGGACAATCCTCGGAAACGCATTTATAGCAGTAGGAACCGTCGCTTCTTTGGGTTTTAGTCAATTTGAAGCCGGCCATACATTCTTGTTCAGCTTCGCTGTAACCGGCAGGGCATGTTTCCGCATCTTGTGGAATTTCGATTGCTCTGTGACACGTTTTACCGGATTCGAGCACCTTGACGTCATAGCCCTCAGAGGCAGGTGCATCACCATCAATCCATCCGGCTCCGCAATTGTTATTGTTACATTTGTAGCAGATTTGACCCGAAACTGAAGTTTTGCCGTTAGGTTGAGCAACACTGTTGCCATCGGCACAAACGGTTGATAACTGGCCGCTTTCGCAACTATCCTTATAAATGCGAATACCCACGGTCTTGGTATCAACAGTTGTGTCTACGTGCGTTTGAATCAGCGTCATTGTACAACCTGCTTCATTTTCACTCTTATTAGGCGGGCAGGTAACCGTAACTTTATCACCCGATTGGGATTTGGAAGCCGAGCACGAACAAGCCGTCAGAGATACATTATATTCCCACGGCTCCGCTTCGTTACCTATGTGTTTAGATGTAACCGCAACACTCTTAGTGCCGCCGGAAGCATCAAATTGCAATAACGACGGGTTAACAGTAAATTCATACGTGTAATCCCTACACTTACACATTGTCTTACCGTTAACGACTTCTTCAGATAAGTATTGATCACTCTTTTCGCCACAGGTTCTTTTTGTTCCTTTATAGCACAATTCGCCGTCAGCCGCACTCTTTGTTGTGAAATCGTAGCAGGAAGTATCATGAGTTGCCAAAAACTCACTTTCCGGTTGGTAACTTCCCATAGTTTTACATTTATAGCAAGGGTTGCCGCCATAACCGGTATCACCTACGTTAGCGCACTCATAGCATCCGGTCGGAATTACCGAACTTGAACCCTCCGGACAAGTTAGTTCCGAATTAGAGACGCAAACGCCGCATATTTCGATACCGGATCTGTTTACAGGTGTTTCCGGCTCAATAAGAGTCTCGTTTTCTGCGCATTCGCTACGAGTTTTATAATTACCGGCACATGGTTTAGGCAAGCATTTCCAGAAATAGTCGGCCCCTTCCAGACAAGATTCGCAAATCCATGCATTCGAGGAATATCCCAGAGGCAGATGAGTTTTACTGTCTGTAGGACCGAGTTTAAATCCTTTATTTTCGCATGACATGCCCGTGCACTCATATAATGAGCAACCGGAAATATTAACGACCGAACAACTCATCCCTTCTTGTTCGGTTTTGTAATATCTCCCCATTGCAACATACTCGTCACACGACTTCTGCTCATCTGCTTTTGCCGTAGCCCCTCTTTCGCAGTCACCTGTCGGCAAGAAACAGATGTCTGCCCAAGACGGTGCTACATGAATCATACACGAGAGTATACACATGTACGCGCATCTTTTGATTGTTTTAGCTATAGATAACATGACGTCCTCCTTATTCTATAGAATAATGTAGGTATAGTGTATCACATTTTTTTTTGAATTTGTGTGACATTTTTGTTAAATTTTTATGACTTTATAACACATTATTCTTGATTTTTTAATGCATATTGCTATTATGCCCCTACAAAAAAGAGGATTTTATGACGCAAAAACCGGAAATTACGGACTCTAGCGGTGATAAGTATAAATACGGCTTTACTACCGAAATTGAAGCCGATACCGCACCGTGCGGTTTAAATGAAGATATAATCCGTCTGATTTCCGCCAAAAAAAAAGAACCGGAATGGCTGTTGGAGCGCCGACTTAAGGCCTATCGTCATTGGTTGACGATGACAGAGCCTCACTGGGCAAAATTAAAATACGATGCCGTGGATTTTCAAGGTTTGAGCTATTATGCCGCGCCAAAGCAGAAAGAGCGTCCGCAGAGCCTTAAAGAAGTTGATGAAAAACTGCTCGAAACCTATAACAAACTCGGGATTCCGCTCAAAGAGCAGGAAGCTCTTGCCGGGGTGGTGGCGGTTGATGCGGTTTTTGACAGCGTTTCGGTGGCAACAACCTATCGGGCAAAGTTGGCGGAACAAGGCATTATTTTTTGTTCTATCTCCGAAGCAGTACAAAATCATCCCGATTTAGTGCAAAAATATTTGGGTTCGGTTGTGCCGTACACCGACAATTTCTATGCCTGTCTCAATTCCGCGGTGTTTACCGACGGTTCGTTTGTATATATTCCCAAAGGCGTAAAGGCACCGATGGAGCTTTCCACTTATTTTCGCATTAACGCGCAAAACACCGGACAATTTGAGCGCACGCTGATTGTGGCGGAAGATGACAGCTATGTTTCTTATTTGGAGGGTTGCACCGCGCCACAGCGTGACGAAAATCAGCTCCATGCAGCGATTGTGGAAATTGTGGTAATGAATAATGCCGAAGTAAAGTATTCCACCGTCCAGAACTGGTATCCGGGAGATAAAGACGGTAAAGGCGGAGTATATAATTTTGTGACCAAACGGGCAGCTTGCCGGGGAGTTAATTCTAAAATTTCGTGGACACAAGTGGAGACCGGTTCGGCCGTGACTTGGAAATATCCGTCGTGCATTTTACAGGGAGACAATTCGGTCGGCGAGTTTTATTCGGTGGCGATTACCAATAATCGCCAACAAGCCGATACCGGCACCAAAATGATTCATTTGGGCAAAAACACGCGTTCCAAAATCATTTCTAAAGGTATTTCCGCCGGATTTTCCAATCAAACTTACCGCGGGTTGGTGGATATTGCCGCCGGTGCCAAAAATGCGCGCAATTATTCGCAATGCGACAGCCTGCTTATCGGCTCGACCTGCGGTTCTCACACGGTGCCATACATCCGTAACCGCAACAAATCGGCAATTTTGGAACACGAGGCAACCACTTCAAAAATCAGCGCGGAACAATTGTTTTATTGCCAGCAACGCGGCATAAAGGAAGAGGAAGCGGTCGGTCTCATTGTTAACGGATTCTGTAAAGAAGTTATGCAAAAACTGCCGATGGAATTTGCCATAGAAGCGGGAAAACTTATTAATATCAGCTTAGAAGGGAGTGTCGGATAATGAAAAAAATCAACGAAGAAGAATTGTACAAACGTGCCTTGCGGGTTTGGGGAAAAGAGCCGCAAATGCTTCAGGTTATTGAAGAAATGAGCGAGCTGATTAAAGAGATTTTGAAAAACGTCAACCGCAAAAAAGATAATATTGATGAGATTATAGAAGAAGCGGCCGACGTGGAAATTATGCTCGGACAACTCAAATGTTGCTACGGAATTACCGATAAAATCCGCACGTATAAGGCTGAAAAGCTGAAAGTTATAGAACAACGACTCGATGATTGGGAACAAAAGGAAAAGAAAGATGGCAAAGAAGTTGCTTGAAATAAAGAATTTGTATGCCGGAATCGCCGAAAGCGGCAAAGAAATCATCAAAAGTCTGAATTTGACGATTAATGCCGGTGAAACTCACGCGATTATGGGACCGAACGGCGCCGGAAAATCTACTCTTTCGTATGTTTTAACCGGCAAACCGGATTATATTGTTACCGGCGGCAGTATGCATTTTTGCGGGCATGATTTAACCGCACTTAAACCGGAAGAGCGCGCCGCACTCGGTATTTTTTTGAGTATGCAGGCACCGGTGGAAATTCCGGGAGTGACCACACAGGTTTTTTTGAAACACGCCGTTAATGCCGTGCGCAAATACAATAATTTGCCGGAATTGGATGCGGCTGAGTTTTTAAAACTGTTGCGCACAAAAGCCAAAGAGTTTGAAGTAAGTGCCGAAATGCTTAAGCGCGAAATCAATGTAGGTTTTTCCGGCGGCGAAAAAAAGCGCCTGGAAATTTTGCAACTCAGCTTGTTGCAGCCGAAATTAGCTATTTTGGACGAAGCGGATTCGGGTTTGGATATCGATGCGCTTAAAATCGTAGCAAACGGTGTTAATCAATGGCGCACTGCCGATAATGCTCTTTTGATTATCACACACCATCTCGATTTGTTGCGGCAGATTAAACCGGATTTTGTGCATATTTATACGGACGGCC
The DNA here is from genome assembly GCA_918234285.1 of Pseudomonadota bacterium. Lineage (GTDB taxonomy): Bacteria > Pseudomonadota > Alphaproteobacteria > RF32 > CAG-239 > RUG410. The sequence continues at coordinate 54,063 of CAKJXZ020000058.1, forward strand.
GCATTGTCAAAACCGGTGATATGGCACTGGCGGAAGAGTTGGAAATAAACGGTTACAAAAACTATTTGAATGAGGCATAATGAGTTTACTTGAGCAAGACATAGAGTTGTTCGGTACGGATATTCCGTGGCTTGAAGGCTTGCGTGAAAAAGCGCGTACCGTATTCGCGCGAATCGGATTACCCACTGCCAAAACCGAAGCGTGGAAATATTCTTATTTTAAGGAAGATGCACTCAATAAGCCGCAAATTGACGATACCCCTCATCAATGCGACGGCCATTGTCACGATGAAAGCAATCTGCCGTTTGCGACTGTTGAGATAAAATATTGCAACGGCAAACTGACGCATATTGCGCATGATTTACCGCGCGGTGTAATTATTCGCCCGCTGTATGAGGCAATAGAAGACGGCGAAATAAAACCGTATCTCAATAAATCTTTTGATATGGAAAAATTCCCGTTTGCCGCACTAAATACCGCTTTTTTGGATGAAGGATTGTTTGTTGTCATCACTGCCGGCACAATGCTAAACCAGCCGATTTATTTGTACTATCATCAGCATGCCGGTATGAACAGATTTTGCAACATTCGTAATGTTATTGTTTGCGAAAAAGGGGCTAAAGCCACAATTATCGAGCATTTTGACGGCGAAGATGATGCGCAATATTTCAATAATATCGTTAATGAAATTTATATCGGAGCCGGCGGAATTTTGCGGCATTATAAACGGCAGAGTGAGACACAAAAAGCGCACCATATCGCCTTAAACAGCGTACAAGTTAAAGCCGGAGGACAGTACAGCAGCTTTATTGTTCACGGCGAATGTACCTTGGCACGCAGCGAAAGCTATATACGCCTGTTGCAGGAAAATGCCGGTGCCGAAGTCAACGGCGCGTATCGTTTAACGCAAAACGGCGTGAGCGATATTACCACCAACATCCGCCACCTGGCGCCGCACACCGCTTCCGAACAGCTGGTTAAGGGAGTACTGGACGGTACGGCCAAAGGTGTATTTCAGGGACAGATTCATATTGCGCCCGATGCCCAACAAACTATGGGCCACCAACTTCATCGTGCGCTGGTTTTAAGCGACGAGGCCGAGATTGATTGTAAACCGGAGCTGGAAATCTTTGCCGATGATGTCAAGTGTTCGCACGGAGCAACCAGCGGTGATTTAGATACCGAGCAACTGTTTTATATGCAATCACGCGGCATACCTTTGAATGAAGCGCGACAAATTTTGATTGAGGCTTATCTAAACGAGGTTTTTGCAAAAATCGAGGATTCAGCCGTTGCCGAATGGTTGCAGGACGGATTAAAGCATATTTAAAAAGAAAAAAGCTTGATACTTTAGATCAAGCTTTTTTCTTTATGGTATATAACAATCATATTAACCAGTTGGACGGCGCACCGTATGGCAAAAATGCCGTAAAGCACCAACCACAGAGTACTCGTGTACTCGTCAGTGTAGTACTGATGGTCAATCTCAGAGACATAACAGTCCACCCAGCCGTTCCACTTACCGTCAAACGTTACATAAATAGCCGTACCGAGGGCGCAGATGCCATGAAACAACATCGTCGGCCACGAAACTTTATTACCGAAGGTAATGCAAATATCAATGATTGTCACTAACGCAACAATAACAACGACCAACATCGGTGCAAAATCTATTCCGATAATTGCCAACGCCAATGCTAACACTGAAACGACAGGCGCAAACACGCACAAATCTCTTAACTCTTTCTTCATAATAACTATAATTTCTAAACTTTGTACTCGGAGTATAACAAAGTTTTAGACAAATGTCAATATTTTTTTCGCAATTTTTTACAGAGATTTTCATCGGCGGTGATGAGATTTAAAATTATCAACCAAGCCGGCAATCAGCTTTTTTCGCCGTTTTCTTTCATTTTTTTGAGAATTTCGCTATACTATATATTTGTCGATTTATAAGTGCTTAACTCATCCGGCATAAACGTACGTTCTGACACCCCAAACGACCACCGCCGCCAACAAACCGGCGCAAACATCGTCCATCATTACCCCGACGGCGTTTTTCATTTGGGAATCGAACCATTTAACCGGCCCCATTTTCTTAATATCAAAAAAGCGAAAGGCGGCCAATCCGACGAGATACAGCCACCAATCGGTCGTATTTCCCTGCAAGGCATCGCCGACAAACAAAAATGCCAACAACTGCCCGACAACTTCGTCTACCACCACTTTACCCGGATCCTTTTCTTCTTTATCGCGAATCAACACATCAGTTGCATAAATACCGATAATCGCAATCGGAATCGCCGCAACGATAATTCCCGGTGTACCGAAGAAATAGCATAACAAAAAAGCCAGCGGCAAAGTGCCGATTGAACCGACTGTCCCCGGAGCTTTCGGTGACAATCCCAACCCGAAATAAGTGGCAATAATCAATGCAAGTTTTTCTGACATTTTTATATCCTTTCAGTATGAAATATTTATAACCGAGGTTGTATTTGCGCGCAACGATATTATATTTTTTTACACAAAGTTAAACTTTGCACGCTATACTTCCGCTACAACAGAATTAAGGAGAAAATAAAATGGCTTTGAAGAGAATCGCATTATTTTTGGCACTGCTCGGCGGTATTAACTGGGGTTTGGTCGGTGCATTCAAATTTGATTTGGTGACGTTTGTATTCGGCTTTTTCCCGATTTTGGTGCCGGTTATACAAATCATTATCGGTATTGCCGCTTGCTACGCTTTGTTTACATATATGATAAAATAAACAGATATTCATAAGCTTTGACGCCGCGGATTATCTTTCTGCGGCGTCTTTATTTTGCATACGCTCCAAAGCGCGATACAAGGCCGGACGCATAAACTTGCCGCGCCAAATACCGCGTTTATGTTCTTTGGCGCTTTGTTCTTCTTTATCGTATTTGTTACTGCGATAAGCTACGGCGTATCCGGCAAAAATCATCGTTTTATTCAGCGAAACACCATCGGCAAAGCACTCGCATATTTCACGGTTGTATTTATCCTTATCTTCCAGGCAATCACACCGCACTTCGGCATTTTTTAATAAGTTTTCGAGATATTGCAACGAATCCAGTCCGCACGGATATTCCCGATTATCGGCATCGTAGCAGATCTGCACAAACTCCGGTGCATCGATGCCGTCCAATCTGATACGTCTTTCGCCCTGTTCCAGCGAATCGCCGTCCACGGCTTTGTATTCCGGCGGTGCGGCAAAAACATCCGCCGCCGCAAACAAAAGCCCGATAAACATACAAATTGCTTTAATCTTTTTCATATTTATCATATTAACGCATAATTTTTTTTGTTCAATCATAATTTTATTTACTTTTCGTTCATATTATCCTGTTATTGTAGCCTAAAGAACTATAAGCTTATTTTGATAAAGGTATCGCGATGTTAAAACAAATAGGATTCCTCTCAATGTTCGGTCTGTTCGCGTTTGGCGCACGGGCAGTTTCGGCGCAAACTTATGTTGATCCGATGATGGATATGCAATATGCGCAGCCACAGCAATACGCACAGCCGCAACCAAATATTCCACCACAATACGCACAGCCGCAAGCAAATGCTCCGCAACAGCAAAAGGCTCAACCAAAAGTAAAAATGCCGTCTTCAATCATTGTTTGCCGTTCCAAACAATGTGCTCCGGCTAAGTTGTCGCAGTCAAAAGAGTATATTTTCAACACCCTTTTGCATATGTTTGACAGCAACGCCAGACAGAAAGCTCTGGTTTGCGAAGGGAATGCCCAAACGCATGCTTGCACTGAAGAATATGTTTCCGTGCCGATTACGGTGGGTGTGACACCGGCATATATGTATATCGATACCGTAAAAATTACTGATGTTTCGATGAATCCGCAGAACACGATGGCGTTGAATCTGGTTTTGAACTGGAACGTTACTTATAACGGGCAAACCCCTACTTGTCGTCCGAGTAAAACCTTGCTTCATGTCAAAAACGTAAACAATGTTCTGATTCAGGATAACGGCTACACTTGCCGTATGACCACCATCGGTACTACCACGATTCAAACCATGTTTGCCGTTGATTATATTGACATGGATTACGGCTATATTGGCGGATTTTATTCCATCGGCTTATCCGGTCCGGCTTTCGGCGGCGGCAACGGTTATATGATGTTGCGGTTACCGAATGACGTAACCATTGAAGCTAAAGATTTCTCGACGGATGCTCCGGTCGAAGACAATAATCCGTTTGCTCCGCAGGCGGTTGAGTCAGCTCCGGAGATAAGCATGCCGCAATTAACCGTTCCGGCTCCGCAACCGGTTGTTCCGACTCCGCAGCCTTCGGCAGCAATGGGACAATATATTTATAATGCGTATACCGGACAGTTTATTCCTCTGCCGACCATGCCATATACGACTCCGATGCCGACGACCCCAATGATGCCGGCTCAGATGATGCCGGCTCAGATGATGCCGAATCCGATGATGCCGGCAGCTATGGCTCCGGTAGCCGACCCGAATCACGTTCCGGCTCCTAATGTTAAATCGACAATTAAGTATAATCATCCGGCCAAACAATATGATGAGGCGCAAGAATTGGCACGCATCAGAGCAGAAAAAGATGCCAAAACCAAGGAGCACATGCGTCACGAGCTGGAAAGAAGAAAGAAAATGGAACAGGAAGCGGTTGATTTCGGCGGGGCCAAAGTGTTCCCGTTACCGGCCGGCAAGAAAGTTGACAAAACAGGCCCGACCGATCCGAACAGCCTGAGTGATTATGCACCGACGGAAAGTCGTCGCTTCGAATAGATTCAGCTTAATATAAGCCACAAAAAACGTCTGATTTATTTTAGACGTTTTTTTGTATAAAATTTTGCTTGCAAATTAGTAAAAGTTATGTTAACATCAATTTTGCAAAATTACCTATTGTGCCTATAATTAAGAGAAGAAGTACCAATTTTACTTCTTTTCGCAGGTGATTTTATGTGCATTGTACTTTCCTAGAACAACTATGTTGTTTTACGGTCTCTAGATATATAGCAAACAAAAATCATACATTTCAAAAAAAACAAGTTATGGAAACGAAGAATGGTTTAACAAGAGCATTCAAGTGGATGGTAGCGCTATTCGCTGCTGTCATGTGTTTCACCGCCTGCGAGCAATTCAAGGGCGAAGTGACAACAAAGTCCGAGGACGAACCGGCAATACCGTCCGTCTCAGGATTCGCCTACGCAGTAACTTTGGAGCATTCCATTGACACTGCCCAGAAGGTCAAGGTCAGTGACCAGATGACCGCAGGGTTGACGATATGGACAACCGAGGACGGCGCAAAAAAGGACAAGGTGTTCGAGAACAAGGAGTATCCCAAGATGGAAGCTTATTCCCGTCTGGCGCGTGAGAATTACAACATTACTCGTGCGCAGCTCGACATTCGTCCTACCTCTGAGAACATTGCTCGCGATGAGGGCAAGGACAACGACGGTAACAAGCTTGAGTTGGACACCGTGTACCATTACTACGCAGATGCGCAGATAATGAGTATTCCGGTGAAGATTACAAGCAAGACCGTAGAGTACGAAAATGAGGTGTACAACTATCCCTCTGTGACGTTGGTAAAAGCCGAGTTCGTTCACCTCAAGAACAAAGAGATTAGTGCCAAGGCTCGTACCCGTGCAACTTATGTGTCCGGGGTTTATGACACCGAGTACAAGGTAAATCTCTACTTGAAGGAAACGGGCATTAAGGACAACCCCAAGAGTTTTGTGTTGCCCATTTATGCATTTACCCAACGCAGCGTGCTTGACGAAGATGCCATTGAGAAAGTGGTGGCCGAGAACAAAACCCGCGAGCTGCTCGACAGCTTAAGGGAGAGATGCTCGTTTGAGAGAGTCACAACTTGGAAATCGGGTGAAACGACTCGGGAGAAGATTGAAATCATCCTTCAGCACAAAGTGGACAAGATTGCCCCCTACAAGAAGGACGTAAAGAATTTCAATTATCAGCTGGCACAAGTGAACGGCATCCAGCCGGGTAGCGAAGCAGAAAACCGCACCGAGGGCAACTGGAAGGTATGGCGCAAAACCGACACCTATTCAGCTGACCACGCAAACGGTGTTAATGCCGATAAGATCACTACCGATTATTCTCTTATGCACGAACGTGCAACCTATAAAGATGATTATCTTGAGGTTGATTTCGACTATGAGGATTATCGCGTAGATGAACTTGCTACCAACGTAACGCCGATGAATTCCGATCGCGAAGGTTACACCGAGGCTTTGTTCGATAACCGCATCAACACGACCTATATCGCTTACAGGCAGCAGGTCAATGAGCTGGTTTATCTGTACAAGGCTGACAAGAAGGCTGAAGACTACAAGTTTGAGAATCCGAAAGTAACGGTCTACAACGACTCCGTAACCACTGATATTGATTTCATCATTATCTTTGATGACGGCACCAGGGAAAAGATTCATGATCACCTCAAAGCCGCACGTTCTCTGAGATGTCTCACCGACTGGGTTTCTAACCAGAAGATGGCTTCGCAGATTACAAGCGATGAGGTAAGAGTTAATCTGCTCTCCGGCGACGAAGTCAAGAACGGCTACTGGAAGTACACCAAACAGACTCGTAAGCTTTCTTCCGACGCTACCCTGTACGACGGTTCGGTTATGCCAAACGAATGGGAAGCTATTGTTCCTAACGGATTTGTTTATTCCCGCGAGGGTAAGACTTATACGTTTGACAATATTGCATTCAACGTGAAGCAGATGGGCGGTTCGCTCACCGCAGCCGGCGAAAAGGACGGTTTCTCTTTGCATAAGTACGGCGACGCAATCGACGTGATTTACGGAGATAATACTCAGCGCTCAGTTGCACCCGGATTGGTAAAAATCAGCAATAACACTGTTGAAGGTTACGAAATCCGCAACAAGCAGATGAGTATCACTCCGGACAAGGTCGTGGTTTCTCTCGACTTTATCACGAAGTTCGTCAATGGTAACGAAAGTAAAGACCCCGTTGTAAGGGAGTTCCCGCGTAGCCTTGTTCTGAACACAAATTGGACCGCTAACGAGAATTCTGCTACCGAAAACACTGCTGCCCCGACCTTTACTCTGGCCTCGGCCAACAACAGGGAAGACGGCGAGTGGAAGTGGAAGGAGGAAACACGCAACATTACAGCTACGGTTACATTGGCTGCAAGCCTGCAGACTAACGGCTGGACAAGCGTGGATCCGAATAACATCGTATTCACACGCCAGGGCATCACGGCAGATTTCGGCACGTTGACATTCACAACCAACAAGGTATCCAGCACCGCTACTCTGAAGGAAAGCAACGCTAAGACGGAAACCTACGACTACGCCAATATCATTAGCGTACGTTACGGTAACTCGACGGCAAGCGACCTCCAGAACAGCACAGCTCCGGGTAAGATTATCGTGCAGAAGGCAAGAACCATTACCGGACACGAGTTCCGCGATCCGTCACTCACCGTTGAAACTGACTATGTGCTTGTCAAAATCACTTATGTCACCAAATTCAGCGATGATACAGAGGAGAAGGAAACTTCAAATCTGAAGGTGAATCGTATTCTCAACCCGTACACTTCTTGGACATCAAGTGAGACAAATGCAAACGAAACCACCGGTTCCGCCAGCGTAAACCTCACCAATTCCGAGAACAAGACGGACGGTTATTGGAGCTTTGTTGCCGAAACACGCGACATTCGAACCAAGGCTAAGCTGGCCGGCAGTGAGCAGACCAACGGTTGGACTTCAGTTGATCCTAACAACTTTGTATACACCCGCGATGGGCAGCAATACAAGTTTGATAAGATTAACTTCAATGCCTATGAGGCAGGTCATTCCGTGAATCTCTCCAGCGAGACGGCAACAGTTGCAACCTATGCTTACAGCGATAAGATCAACGTAAGTTTCGGTAACAACACCAAGTCGTCAAGCGCACCGGGTACTATCACGGTCAAGAAGGAAGTTACCATCACCGGTTACGATATTACCGATCCGAAGATTACCGTTAATCAGAATGATGTGACCACGTCTCTGACATGGGTTACCAAGTATTCTGACGGAACCAAGAAGACTGAGGCAGTGAACAAGTCGTTCCCGCGCAGCTTCCGCGTTCTGACCAACTGGTCGTCAAAG
>CAKJXZ020000059.1:0-10721 GCA_918234285.1 Pseudomonadota bacterium
CAAGGGAGAGTCTTTTTATTGGAGCGGGCGAGGGGAATCGAACCCCCGTTATAAGCTTGGGAAGCTTCTATTCTACCATTGAATTACGCCCGCGTAACGCCTGCATACTATGTTATAAAAAACGGTTTGGCAAGCGTTAATATTATTATTGTGCAGAATTCTGCGGCGCCGATGCCGAAGTTGCCAGAGGCTCGGCCTGCGGCGTCGCGTGCGGCGCTACTTGCTCGGAGATGTTGATATTTTGGCGCAGACTTTCGGCCGCCATTTGGTTCATTCTGGCAGAAAATGTCGCAAATGTCAGCGGCAAAGCCAAAGATACGAAAATCAACAAATTGCCGAACAAGCCTTCTTCTTTGGTGCAAGCAGGTGTCGGGCCGTATTTGTTGTCCTTATCGCTCGGGCACAATGTCAATACCAAAACATATAAAACCGAGATTATGGCGATAAAGCTGAACAGAACCAAAACTCCTTCCGGTAGAGCCTTTATCTTGGTAAGTATACCGGACACGGCCGCCAATACCCACCAACCGGAGCGTCCGGCATCGTGTACGCGGCGCGTTACGGCGGCGATGGTCGGAATTATGGTCAGAATTGCATAGATTACGGCAACAAATACAAACGGAACGGCGACTGTCACCAAAAACGCCAGTGCTATTTTAATCAGGCCGTCGACGGTTATATAGCTCCAAAATTCGTATTTGTTGCTGCGTCCTTTGAAATCTTTGAACTTAACAAAGGTATCCAAAAAATTATACCATATTTTTATAAAAACGTTCATTTATTTTCTCCTTTGGAAATATCTTTTTCTGGTTTTACAATATCATTTTTATTCGCCGCATCAAGGGCAATATCTTGTGTGTGCGCTCCAAAAGCCTTTGTTGCGGATTTTGCCCACATCCCAAAGTGTTTTTTGTTGGGCAGCAGAGTCAAGATAAGCAGTAATAAAAGGCAGAAAGAAATAAGATGAGATTGCGGATAATACATTCCGATGACAAATCCCGCCAGCGCGGCAATACCTATCGGGGTGCAACCAGCATCATTGAAACGCCGTATGAATAATGCCAAAAACGGAACCAACGGGATATAGGTTGCCATATAAATAAGGGATAACATGAAAACACTGTAATCAGGGTCGGCAAACGCATTGACAAGAGCAATAACGTAGCATAAAACACCTGCGCCGGCTAGGCCGAGCATTTGCAAAGGATATTTCAGTAAAAAAATAATCAAAAAAACAATGTGATATGATGGCAGAAAAATACTTGTAATTATTATGTTTATCAACGCAAAACTCCAGAACTCGAGCATTGTGGCGCGTCCGGTGAAGTCGTAGAATTTTTCAAATCCGGAAATGTAGCTGCGGAAAATTTGCTTTAGGAGACTCATTTATCTTCTCCCTTGTTCCACGCGCGGTGTTTTTTATCATCCCACAGCGGTTGCCAATGCGGCTTATTTCCAAGATAGATATAACCGCCGGCGGTGGTGTTTACTTCTTCGCCGTTCAGCGTGATGTTGCCGGCCGTATCAAAAGTTACAATGTTTTTATAAACGCACATATCTTCGGCGCATTTTAAGCTGTCAATTTGCAGATTTTCCTGTTCTTTTTTGCTCAAAATTTTGAGTTGTAAGTTCTCTTGCCACAGCTTTTTAATCCACGAATCATTTTGCCGCGGCAACAATACCAAATCGCCGCCATTGTCACGCACCGCAATATCGGCGGCGTACGGCGAAAATACCATATTCGGCTGCGGCGAGGGGAAAAACAGCGGCAAAATCCCGATAAATATCGGCAGCAATCCCCACCAACGCCAACGTAATTTCCACACGCAGAGCCAAAAGCCGCCAAGTACAATCAGCATAAAGCCCCAAAACGGTAGCGCGTCGGTCAGCCATACGCTATGCGGTAAATGCGCCACCCACGCGGTAATCTGATTTAATATACCTAAGCCGAAACCGAGCGCTTTCAGCGGATAAAAGGCCAGATGCAACGGCAGAGCCGCCAAGCATATCAACACCATCGGCATTAAATATAAGCCGATGAGCGGGCCGGCGAGCAAGTTGCCCAAACTGGTATAGAGTGCCAAACGATGGAAGTGGTACAGCGCAAACGGTGCGGTGGCCAAACTGGCAACCAAATCGCAGACCACAATGCCGCATAAATAAAGCCAAATCGTGCCGAAAAAGCCGCGCTTTTGATACGGGCGGCGCTTGTAACTTTCGTAAAACGCCACCAAGGCATAAACCGCGGCAAACGACATTTGAAAACTGATTGAAATCAGCGCCTGCGGGGCGATGACCAACACTACGAGCGCGGCAAAACTCACCATCCTGAGCGAGATTGCCTGCCGGTTGCAAATCACCCCGATAAGCACCACCGTGGTCATAATAAACGCCCGTTGCGCCGGTATCGCCATGCCGGAAATCAACAGATAAAACGCGCTGAACAAAATGGCGGCAACCGCGGCGATTTTCTTGATGTCGTGACGCAAGGCAAACGCCGGAAACAGCGCCAATAAAAAGCGGATTAAAAAGAATACCAAACCGGCGATTGCGCCCAAATGCAAGCCGGAAACCGCCAAAAAATGCGCCAGACCGGAATCCCGATAATCGTTGATGAGTTGTTTGGAAATTTGTGATTTTTCACCGATTAAAACCGCGTCGGCAACTCCGCTTTGCGCCGGCGGTAAAATTGCGTTGATATATTCGGTTATCTGCAAACGCAGAGTATTCAGCGCCACCATAAAGCCGTTGTGTGCCGCATTGTTCGGACAATCAATGACAAAAGTTTCGCTGTTGGTATAGCCGATGGCGCTCAGGCTCTCGTAAAAATATTTGCGGTCGAGCCGATAGCCTTTGTGTACCGGTAGCGGTTCACGCGGAAAAATCGTGGCAATCATCTCCACGCATTGTCCGACTTGCACCTCCTGCGGCGCCGGCATCGCGGTTATGCGAAAATTACCCTTGAGCGGCTTATCAAAATCGGTGGCATTATGCAACAACAGCCGCATTTTACCGCTTTCGGAAAAGTTGATTTCTTTGATTTGCCCGCTGAGATAAGTCACGGTTTTCTGAGCGATATTTTCAATATTTTTGCTTTGGTATAAAGTGCGGGCCTGAATATTCAAAAAGCCGCAACAAAACAAAATCCCGGCTAAGAATAACAAATGAAGACGACGGCGGCGCAACAAATAATACAACAGCAGCCACAACTCAAAAACGCCGATGCTTATCCAGATACTCGGCTCGGTCGGCAACGCAAAATAAAGCGCGATTCCGGCGGCAAAGCAAAACGGTACCCACGCGGTAAGACGCATTTGTTCGGCGGCAAAATTATCCGCGAAATACTGAACCGTCTTGCGCCATAGTTTTTTCATTTGCGGTGTTTGAGCCTTTCGATGATTTCCGCGGCGGCATTGTCGCTCGGCGTTTGCTCGCCCATCCCCAGCAATTTCCGCAGTTTTTCAAAATTCTCCATTTGCCGGCGATACAGCGTGTTTTGGCTCAAAAATTGCTCAACGTATTGCAATATGTTGTCCGGATTGCAATCGGTTTGCAACAGCTCCGGCACCACCTCGTAACCGAGCAAAATATTGGTCAGATTCACAAACTGAATGTGCAAAACGCGTTTGGCGATCCACTCGGTGAGCTTCGGGACCTTATAAGCTATGATGTGCGGTACATCCAAAATTGCCAGTTCCAGCGCCACCGTACCCGAAGCGGCGATTGCCACATCGGCATTTTGAAACGCGGCATGGCGTTCTTTTTCGCCCTCAACCACCAAAATCGGCAACTCGGATTCGGCCACCATTTTTTTAACATGCTCGGCCACGGTGGAAACCGTCGGCAACACAAACGAAAAATCCAAATATTTGGCGTGCAGTTTTTCCACCACCTGCAAAAAGTCCGGCAAAAGACGCTCCACCTCATTATGGCGCGAACCCGGCAGAACCAGCATCAGGCGGTTGCTTTCCGGAATATTGTGGTTTTTCTTGAAATCGGCGGCGGCTTTGTCTTTATGCAAAGAATTTTCTATCACTGGATGCCCGACAAAAACCGTATCCAACTTATACGGAGTAAAATATTTCGGCTCATGCGGGAACAGCGTGAGCAACAAATCAATATATTTATACATGGTGCGGGCGCGTTTTTTCTTCCAGGCCCAAACTTGCGGCGCCACATAATGCACCTGCAGAATTCCCGATTTCAGTTTGCGCAGACATTTATGAATCCGCGCACAAAAACTCCAACTGTCGATGGTAATAACCACATCGGGTTTTTGCCGCACAATTTCAGCAATGGTTTGATTGATGCGTTTTAAAATTCGCGGAATGCTCGGTATAACTTCGGCTATTCCCATTACCGCCAATTCGGAAATATTAAACAGCGAAGTCAACCCCTGATTTTGCATACTTTCGCCGCCGACACCGGCAAAAACGGCATCTTTATCTTGACGGCGGATAGCTTCCATCAAACGCGCACCGAGAGCATCTCCCGACGGTTCGCCGGCAATCAGATAGTATTTCATTTTTTTACCTCCGTCGGATTGATACCCGTGATAAACATTTTGTATTTATTGGCCAGTTTGATTACCTCCGGCTCGTCGACAATCAGCGCGTTTCCGGCATGAACGGCAATTCCGCGCATTCCGGCTTTGTGCAAGTTCTCGATGGTGGTTGTGCCGATGGTGGGTAAATCTATGCGCATATCCTGCTGCGGTTTGCGCAATTTAATCAACACTCCGCCGTCGCCTTTGCGCTGATATGTGCCGCAACGCTCAATCAGTTTGTCGGTTCCTTCGATACCTTCAACTCCGAGCACCAAGCCCTGTTGCACAATCACCGATTGCCCCACGTCCAAACGACCGAGTTCCAATCCGACCTCGATTCCGCGGGCAATATCGGCAAGCGCCTGTTTATCCGGTTTGCTTTTGGTTAAACAACCTTCTTTAACCAGCAAATCCGGCAAAACTTCGTGAATCCCGACCACTCGCATATTTTCCGCCTCGATTTCTTTAATCAAAGCGCGTAAAATACCGTCATCGCCGATGGATTTTAAGCCGATTCGCGCAAAAAAGGCCGCCGTACGCAAATCCGGCACCAAATCGGAGAAAGTAGGGCGATGAATTGTCCCGATCATCACGATTTCTTCGGCTTTTTGCTCGTGCATTTTTTTGAATCCGGTACCGGCCTGGCCGATACGAATCCACTTATGCGGAACATCTTCGGTAAAAATTGCATTGTCGGCGTTGCCCTCAATTGCCAGAACAAAAAAGTCGCGTCCGCTCTGCCGACAATGGTTAATTAAAATCTGCGGCAAGATTCCGCCGCCGGCAATAATGCCCAGTTTTTTTTGTTTTGTTTCCATATTTTAGCCACTTATTTGTTGCGTTATGAGTAGATATTATCAAATCAGGCAATAAAAACAACATTTTTTTCAAAAAATGTATTGACAAAAGTTTGCGGGCATGTTATCTTTTAGACAGAAAATTACTTTTATCAAATTTTTATTATATTATGGAAAAAACAGACATTAAGTTAGTGTGTATCAACGGCGTGTGGATTAGAGAAGACAAGGCTCAAGGTCGTATCAATTCAGTGCGCAAGGGCGACGAACTCAAGGGACTCCTGGCTGATGACAATGCAAAGAAGCGTCAGCGTCTCAAGGAAGAGGAACATTGCTCTGATGTGGAGATTACCAACATCATGCGCACCGATGCCCACCAGAGTATGATTGACATGGGCCTCGGCACCATCAAACGTTGCAGTATCTGCGCCCCAAGGCGTTGAGATACTGATTGAACCAAACCACAAAAGGTCAATATCAAGCCCAGTAAGCTTAGTATTGACCTTTTCCTTTTTTAAAAAACATTGTTGACAATTCAAAAAACGTGTGCTACACCGCAACCGCTTTATTTATTAAATACATATAATTATGGCACACAAATCAAAAAGTTTCGAAAAAGTTGCGAAAAAGCAACGCGGAGAGTTCAAGAAAGTTCATGAGAAGACCGAGTACCAGCGCGAGCGTGACGCAGTGCACAAGAAGCGCAAGCATCAACGCGACGCCGCCTGAGCAGTTCCGTCTTTGACTTTGTAAAAAATCCGTTTAATAAGAAATGCCGTTGAAATCAATCAACGGCATTTCGCTTTTTTTAGGTCAGGTTTTTATTCTACCGGCTTAATGTTCCAAATTTCTTTGGCGTATTCCATAATGGAACGGTCGCTGGAGAAATAGCCGATACGCGCCACATTCATAATTGCTTTCTTGGTCCACAAATCTTTGTTGACGTAATCTTTTTCCGCCCTATGAATGGTGTTATTGAAGTCTTCCAAATCGGCCAAAATAAAGTAGTAGTCGCTGTTGAGCAACAAATCAAAAATCGGCGTAAACTGCTGCGGATAGTTGGCATCGGCAAACATCGCTGAGTTGACCGCATTCAAAATACGTTTGATATACTCCGAATTTTCGTAAATCGCGCGCGGATTGTAGTCGCGGCGGCGCTCTCTGATTTCTTCTTCAGTCAAACCGAACAGGTAGAAGTTATCTGCACCGACGGCCTCGCGAATTTCGATATTGGCACCGTCATAAGTACCGACCGTCAGCGCACCGTTCAAGGCGAATTTCATATTGCTGGTACCGGATGCTTCAAAGCCGGCGGTAGAAATCTGGCAGCTGACATCGGCCGCCGGAATCAAATATTCCGCCACCGACACTTTATAGTCCGGAATAAATACCACCTTGAGCAAGTCATCAACCCGGGAATCATTATTAATCACCTCAGCCACATTGTTAATCAGCTTAATGATTAATTTTGCCAAAGTGTATGACGGGGCGGCTTTGCCGGCAAAAATGTACGTTTTCGGTGTAGTCGGACGAACGTGGTCGTTAATCAGCGCCAGATAATCGCCGATAACCTGCAAAATCGTCATTAATTGGCGCTTATATTCGTGGATGCGCTTGGCATGAACAATGCACATACTGTCCGGATTAATCATAATATGGGTTGCCTTGTAGGCGTTTTGCACCAGACGACGCTTGTTATGCTGCTTGATTTCTCGGAACTTTTTGCAGAAAGTTTTTTCGTTGGCATATTTTTCAAGCGCGCGCAACAAATCAAGGTCGGTAATCCAATCGTTGCCGATTTTTTCCTGGATAAGCGTTGCCAGTTCGTTGTTGGCATGCAACAGCCAGCGCCGCGGAGTAATACCATTGGTAATGTTGTGGAATTTTTCCGGCCACAGCTCATAAAATTCCGGCACCAGCGAATGTTTTACCAACTCGGAGTGCAACTTAGCCACACCGTTGACCGAGAACGAGCCGACAATCGAAAGATTGGCCATCCGAATAACCTGATTATCGCCTTCGCCGTCAACAATGGCCACTTTGCCCAGTTTATACGCATCTTCGCCAAAGCGGGAACGGGCAAATTCCATAAAGCGGCGGTTGATTTCATAAATAATCTGCAGGTGCCGCGGCAAATAATGGCTTATGATGTTGCTCGGCCATTTTTCCAATGCTTCCGGCAACAAAGTATGGTTGGTATAGGCAAAGACTTTTGTAACAATGGCCCATGCTTCGTCCCACTCCTGATTATAAACATCCAACAGCTGCCGCATCATCTCGACAATCGCCAACGCCGGATGGGTGTCGTTGAGCTGAATGCAGACATAATCCGGAAGTTTGCTGAAGTCGTTGCTCTTTTCCATAAAGCGGCGAATAATATCCTGAATGGCACACGAAACAAAGAAATATTGCTGTATCAGGCGCAATTCCTTGCCGGAAACGACGTTATCCGACGGATACAACACTTTGGATATGGTTTCGGTACGGATTTTATCGCGCACGGCCTCAATATAGCCGCCGTTATTGAAAATATTTAAATCCAATTCTTCGTCGGTTTTGGCCGAGAACAAACGCAAATAGTTAACCGACTTGCCGTCATATCCCACAATCGGGAAATCGTACGGTACACCGTATAATCTGTTGGTATCGGCCCAAATATAACCGATTTTACCGTTAGGCTTATTGTACATTTCAACGTGTCCGCCAATCGGAATGGTGACGGTGCGGTCATAACGGGCAAATTGCCACGGCGAATTTTCTTCAAGCCAACTGTCGGCCTGTTCTACCTGATAGCCGTTTTCAAACTTTTGCTTAAACAACCCGAATTGATAGTTAATGCCGTAGCCGAACCCCGGAATACCGAGAGAAGCCATCGAATCAAGATAACCGGCGGCCAAACGCCCCAAACCGCCGTTGCCGAGCGCCGGATCATATTCGGCATCAAAAATTTCCTGCAGCGACAAATCCGGCCAACCGTCGATTTTAATGCTTTGCAAAATATCGTACAGTCCGAGGTTATATAAGTTGTTTTCAAGCGAACGCCCGATAAGATATTCTATGGAGAGATAATAAATACGCTTTGAGCCAACCTGATTGTAACGAGCGATGGTTTCATACATTTTATCCATGGCAAATTCGCGTACGGCCAATGCTACCACGTTAAACGCTTCTTCTTTGGTGATTTCGCAAGCGCGCTTACCGATAAAATATTTAATATAGTGTTCGATGGAAAGTTTTAATCTGGCGGCATCTAACACGTTCAAGTATTTTTCTTCTTTCACAGTATATCTCCCATAATATTTTAACATACCGATTTATACCGATATATGCAAAATTGATTGAAAATCTTTTAACAATATAACACGATTATTTATAAATTGAAGATAACTTTTAACTTATCATTTATTTTTTTTAAAATCGGCTGTATAAACTGATGAAAAAGGAACTAAAAGTGAGATAAAACAATGAAATATATGAATAAAACTTTTATTATGGCGATGGCGGCCGGCGTGTTGATAAGTTCTTCCGCCGCAGCCGAAACTATTTTTGAAGCCATGTCGGCAGCGTATAATACCAACCCGACACTGCACGGCCAACGTGCAACCAGCGGTGCGACCAATGAAGATGCCGCTTTGGCACGTTCCGGATTTCGTCCGACAATTGCCGCCGGTGCCAGTTATGCCGACAGCCATTCACATACTACCGGCAATCCGACCAACGACGGATACAATAAAGGTTATAAAGGAACCATTAAGCAATCGTTGTTCAGCGGCGGACAAACTTATAACAGCGTAAAAGCCGCAGACCAACAGGCAAAATCCGGAATTGATATGCTGTATGCCGTAGAACAAGATGTTTTGCTTGATGCTTCTACCGCTTATTTGGATGTGGTGCGGGATGAAGCCATTGTCAGACTGCAAAAAAATAACGAAAATCTGCTGAAAAAACAGCTTGATGAAACTATGGCTCGTTATAACGTCGGTGAAGTTACGCGTACCGATGTGGCGCAATCACGTGCCAGTTATGCGCAATCACGCGCCGATTTGGTTTTGGCTGAGGGTAATTTGGAAGTTTCGCGCGATTATTATCATCGTATTGTCGGCCATTTGCCGGGAGATGTTAAGTTTCCGGAAAATTTGGATGAGCGCTTTCCGACCACAGACAGAGCGGCTATGAAATATGCCATTGAAAATAACTATACGTTGAGTGCGGCCAAGCGTGCAATGAAAGCAGCCAAATATAATGTTAAGAGTAAAGAAGGTGCTCTGTTGCCGGAAGTCAGTTTTTCTGCAAGTTCGGGCAGAAATAAAGTTTCAACGCATACCGGACGCGATCCTTCCACACACAGCACGGAATATGTGCTTGATATGTCGGTTCCGTTATACTCCGGCGGTTCCACGCGTGCCAACATTCGAAAGAGTAAATATCAGCGTTGGGCTGCGCGTGAACAGTTGCAAGAGGCGGAACGAGCGGTGGTTTCCGGCGTTACGGCCAACTGGGCGATGATGCAGGCCAGTAAATCCAATATTGCCTCCATCGGCGAACAGGTAAAAGCTTCGGAAATCGCTTTGGAGGGAACACAGAAAGAAGAAGCACTCGGTAACCGTACGGTTTTGGATGTGCTTAACGCTTATCAGACTTTGTTGCAATCGCAGGTAAGTGAAGTGAAAGCTCGCCACGACTATTATGTTGCCGGTTTGCAATTGTTGCAGTCAATGGGTAAACTGACCGCGAAAAAACTCGGCTTAAGAGTCAATTATTACGATGCCGAAGCCAACTACTACAAGACCAGAGGGAAGTGGTTGACCTTATCCATCGAAGACGAATAAAAACCCGTATAATAAAAACCCGTATAATGGGTAACTACTTGGGGGATTTTTCCTCGTGTACTTCTTTTGTACACGTCGTCAAAATCCCCCTTCGTATTTACCGCATTCTCCGGGTTTTTTGCGTTTTATGTACCTTTTGTTGTACACCGCGTCAAGGGACTTTCTGCGTATTTACACACGTTAACAGGGTTTTTCCGATTATTTCGCGCGGGCCGAAGACGTCGTGAGCTTTAGCGAAGGACAAACGCTTTTTTTCTATCAGACTCATTCTCCTGGTTTCTAACTGCCGTGCCGGTTGTCGTCAAAATCCCTTCGTATTTACCGCGTTGTCCGAGTTTCAGTTGGTGTATTTTTTATGTGAACAGTATGAAGATTCACGCATAAAACTCTATTAAATGATATTTTTATTATGATAAATAAGAAAATACTTGACAGTTAGTGACTTGTGTGCTACAAAAATTACCATAATGGATTCGTGGGTGAATTCGTTACATAAGGTCGAACGCAAATTTTAGTCTGCGTTCTTTTTTTGTATTAATACTTGAAAAC
>CAKJXZ020000060.1:0-6191 GCA_918234285.1 Pseudomonadota bacterium
AAATGAATCTTGCCGTGCAAATACGGACGGACATTCAAGTCGCCGAAGTCGCCCAAATGATACACTACATCGTCGGAAGCCACCTCATTGTTCCAATTTAAGATAAGCGCGGCATCCATTTCCTTAACCGAAATATACGGCCGGCGCGAAAGAGTCATCGCCCGCGAACTTCCGAAATGCGTATCGGAAGTAAAGAAAATCCGCCCGCCGCTTTTTAATAACGAGCGAACTTTACTGAGGGTTTCGGCATAAGTGGAATAAACCGGCACATTTTCCGCCTCTAAGCGCTTGACGATATAACTTTTGCCGAAAAAGGCATCATCGATCCCGACCACCACTTGTTTGCGCGTATGATTATAATGGGTTTTAGCCATCCATTCCGCCAATTCAAAGCGCGAAGTTTGGGCATAATCGCGACCGGCAACATCTGTATCTTTCGGCGGAATCCAAAACATAATCACATCTGCCGCCGCTAAAAAACGGCTTTCCCAATTAACCTGCAAATCAAGATTGAAGTTGACGACATTTTCACGGCGCGGATTGGCAACATACACATCTAAATCCGCCAAGTCTTCAATGGCCTGAGCTTGCCAATCGGGCGCACCTTTAATCGGTCCCGCCAAAAACACTATCTTTTTATCGGCATAATCCCTTTCGGGCGATATCGGAGTTATCAGTTCCATTTTTACCCTCTATTTATTTCTCGCGTTCTTTCATATTTTCCATAACCATCGTCATATCATCGGCTTTGGAATACGCTTTAAGCTCGCCGGTCAACGCCAAATATTCATTATAGTCATACTTTTCGTTTGACAATGGTTTGGCAATAACCTGATATACTTTCTCCAACCTCTCAG
This sequence comes from Pseudomonadota bacterium, assembly GCA_918234285.1. Lineage (GTDB taxonomy): Bacteria > Pseudomonadota > Alphaproteobacteria > RF32 > CAG-239 > RUG410. The sequence continues at coordinate 858 of CAKJXZ020000060.1, forward strand.
CCGTTTTATCGCTCATCGGCAAACAATTTGCCGCCATATCATTCAGTTCGTTAATATCGCCACTGCAATAAAGAGCCAAATCACAGCCGGCTTCTAAAACTTGCCGCGTTCTTTGGCCGATTGTGCCTTTCAGGGCATCCATTTCCATGGCATCGGAAATCAGCAAGCCGTTAAAACCGATTTCTTGGCGAATAAGAGTGTCTATGCCTTTTTTGCTAATCGTAATCGGCTTTTGGTCATCCACCGCCGAAATGACGATGTGCGCCGTCATCGCCGCCGGAGCATTGTGATTAACCATAAACGGATAAAAATCGGTTGCCAATTCTTCCAAACTCTTGCTGACAACCGGCAAGCCGAGATGTGAATCTTCTACCGCCGAGCCATGCCCAGGGAGATGCTTCATTATCGGGCAAACGCCGTTTTTCATATAAGTAGAAATCATTTCCTTACCGAGTGCGGCAACGAGTTTTTTATCACTTCCGAAAGAGCGTGAACCGATAACCGAGCTGGTGTCATCTCGCAAAACATCTAACACCGGAGCGCAGTTCATATTTAATCCGAGTTCTTTAAAGTCTGCGCTGATTAAACCGGCGTGCAAGCGCGTGGCTTTGGGTGAAATCTGTCCCAATCTTTGCTCCGGCGCATAAGTGCGGAAATCTTGCCCAGCCAAGCGACAAACCTGTCCGCCTTCTTGGTCAATATAGAGCAATATTTTTTCATTGTCGGTAACATCTTTTATTTGGTCGAGCAGTTTTTTGAACTGTTGTTTATTTTTAATGTTATTATCAAAAAAACTGATACCGGCAGGCTGATTTTTAGCAAGCCAATATTTCTCGTCATCGGTCAATTCAAATCCGGCAACGGAAGCAACAATCGGTAACATTTCAACGCTCCTTTTTTATTTCAAGTTAGCCCTTTTATAACATTAAAATCAACCATAAAACAAGAAAAAAATAAGCGACCGAAAAACGGCCGCCTATTTTTGTGCAAATGGATTGGATTAAACCTTTACCGCTGTTTTTTGTGCGGCAAGAACTTTTTGATTATTCTCAATGTAATTTCTGACATCCAAAGCCGCCTTAACAATCAATTTTTGTGACGTCGATTGCTCATGAGCATGTTCATCTCCGGCATCAAACACCATAGAACCATAGTATATATCAGCCAAATTATCCATTAAATTAGCTTTCCCCTTAGAGGCAAATTCTTTATGATTATATTCATAAGCAACCAAATGTGCATTTTTTTCAGCCTCTTTACCGTTTTCAGAAATTGTAACCACTAAATTGGTGTCTTTTTTCTGCAAATCAGGAAACATATCATTTCCGACTTCGTGCGTTTTGTGATTATAGCTAAAATCAACCTTTACTTCGCCTTTACCTGTTTTGTAGGTAATATTAGCACCGCCGTTTTTATTAAGTCTTACAATAGGTTTTGTTGTCATGGCATTTCTCCTGTAATTTTTTACGAATAATACACTATTTTTTGCGGTTTTGCAATACCGTTTTTATTACAAAACGTTATTTTATTTAGCTTTGAGATTGACTTACAGAGTATTTCTTCATAAAATGCAGGTAAATTTAGCTATTAAAAGGACTAAAAATGATAGATTTGCACACGCATTCCACCGCATCAGACGGTTTTTATTCGCCGAGCGATTTAATCAGTACCGCTGTAGGGAAAGGTTTGAAATATATTGCTTTAACGGATCATAATACTGTTCGCGGATTAAAAGAAGCGTATATTGCCGCCAAACAATATGATATTCACTTAATCAACGGTACAGAACTTTCATGTGAACGAAATACCCATATAATAGGTTTGTTTCTTAAACGTTTAGATGAAATAAATAGCAAAGATGTTATTCGCAACAAATATATGGAACAGTCATTAAATGGTTATGGCTACACTAAGGAAGAATACGGAACGCTTCGTGGTGCACGTGATGCTTTTGTGAAGATGATTGTAGAAAAAGGTAAAGCTCCGGATAAAACGCACGCTATTGAACATTTCATTCAGCCGCCATTCGGTTATGGAGAAGCAATAGATTTGATTCACCGTTCCGGCGGCTTGGCTATTTTAGCGCATCCGAACCGAATAATAGGAATAGATAAAAATACACTACCGGAATTTGTGAAAGAATTAAAAAGTTACGATATTGACGGTATAGAAGTATATCAATCAACTCAAACCGATGATTATACCGATTTTGTAATGAAATTAGCCATAGAAAACAATTTACTTATAAGCGGCGGAAGCGATTATCATAGTCCAACTCGTATAGAGCGTGAACTCGGGTTATATGGTAATATTGATAACCGCAAGCCAATCCCTATGGAAATATTTGATAACCTTTGGCAAAATAGGAATAAGTATAAATAAAATGACAGATAAACGATACACGGCCGTGCTGGCGACTTTGTTTGATTCGGCTTCCGATGCCACACTGGACTATGCCGTCAGCCGTCATAATATTCACAAAATGGTGTTTTTACTCTCGCTGATTGCCGGTATCGGGCAAGTGGCTATCGGCGCGTTTATTGGTATTGAATGCACATTTAAGGCCTTGCCTTATGTGGCGCTTCACGGCATATTGATTTTGCTTGGCTATATTTGCTTTTTGAAAGCCCTCAAATATACGCCGATTGCGCTGATTGGCTTGGTGCAAAGCAGTGAGCTGTTTTTTACCGCCATTATTGACTGTATGCTCGGCTATTTAACGCTTTCGGTGCGTTTTTTGGCGTTATTGAGCTTGTTTGTGTTTGCAATTGCGCTGTTTTATATTAACTGCATCAAAAACGAAAAAACTTCGGTTAAAGAGGTCAAACCCATCGGGATTGTGCTGACACTCGGCACAATGTTCTTGTATGTGGTGGCAACTTATCTGATTAAGATATCGGCGGCGTATGGGGCAAGCGAAATCACGCTCAACCTCGGCTATTATGTGGCGGCGTTGCCGTATTTCGGCTACCTTGCGCTCAAAGGCACGGACGACGATAAAAAGAACACTTCCAACCCGCGCTGGTATAACGGCTTTTATTTTCTGGCCTTTGCCATCGGCATTTTGGAAACCGTATTTTATGTTTTGGAAACATTCAGCTTTATTAACGACACGCCGACCATCGTGATGGCGATTAAGCAAATGGGGATTTTTGTGATGTTCTTCCTCTCGGTGCTGTTCAAAACCGATAAGTTCACCAAGCCAAAACTTCTCGCGCTTATCCTCGGCTTCATCGCGATTACAGGATTGTATTTCAATTGATTTTGCACTTGACAAGTGCCATGTACGACTTTACTATAAGCCCCAATAAACTTACTATAATGTGAATTACTAACATATAATAATATAAAATTTAATGGCTTATGGAACTTGATTTAACTGACAAGAAAATTGGTAGTTTGGTTGGGGCTCCTTTTTGGTTTTTTTCATTATACACAGGTGTACCATTTACCGATAAGGATTTGGATTACCTGTTAAACACAATCAAAAAGCATCCTTGCTTTGAATTGATTAGTGTCCCTCTTTATTTTGAAAAAACTAAATCTTTGGAGAGTGCAAATGAAAAAATCAATCAAATTGTGTTTTATGACAGATTCTATAATGATTCTAAATGTCCTGCCGGAATTAAAAGATTGTTACGCATTTATTTGGCAATACTGAGATATGAAACGGAAACATTTTACCCTGGCTTATTAGAATTTCGTTACGAATATGTCAGAAAATGGATAGATTCAATTACCGATAACCTTTAACAATAACCCCTCACAGTTTAACCGCTGTGAGGTGTTTTTGTTTTTAAAGGTAAAAAATTAGCTTGTTGATTATCAAAAATAAATATGCTATCGTATAGCCAATTTTTTAGAAAGAGGTGCAAAATGCAGCAACAGAAAGTTATTCTCATTACCGGTATGCCAGGGGCAGGAAAAACCACGCTCGTCAAAGAGTTGCAGAAAAAATATGCCAATGCGGTTGCCGTGTCGGTTGATTTGATTCAGGAAAGTTTATATGATACGCTGGGATTTGCCTCGCCGGACGAGCGGCGCAAATTAAAAGCCGCCGCGTTCAAAATCGCCTTGGACGAAGCCTTGGATTATACGGAGCAAGGTCTTGTGCCGCTGTTGGAATATCCTTTCTGCGACCGCCACAAAGAAATGTTGACTTCTGCCCTTAAAAACAAAAACATCCTTAATTTGCGGCTTGATTTGCCGCTGGAAGAAGCCTATCGCCGTTTTCATGAACGTGATTTATCCGGCAAGCGGCACCCAGGGCATTACTTCCAGAGTTATCCGCCTAAAGACGGCGATAAACCGGCATATCAGATTTTTGAAGATTACCAAAGCGCAATGCACCGCACGCATACGCCGGAATTTGAAATGGGCAGAACCTTAAAAATTGATGCTACGCATTTTCCGTTGCCGATGGATAAAATCTGTGCCTTTATTGACAGTTCCGATACACCTAAACCCAATTCGAGAACAAGTGATGGTCGATAAATTGCTGATTGTGGATTGCGACGGCGTTTTGTATCATCCGTCCGAGCTTGACATTAACGCTATGGTGTATGCGTTTAATGAGGTGTGCGATGATTTCGGCTTAAAGGGCGAAAAGTTTAATTATATTGAAAATTGCACCCGCGACAAACCCATCAGCGGATTTTACAATTATATCGCTTCCGTGGCGCAGAAAGTTGATGTGCCGACCGAAGATTTTATCTTAAAAATGGTGGCGCATATTGATTATTCACACATAAAAGCCGACAGCGACGGCATTTTGCAAAAATTATCAAAGCTCAGCCGAAAATGTCAGATTTGCATTTGCACCAACAATCATCTGGCGCATTTAAATCATGTCTTAAAGGCAAAATTTAATATTGAGGCGAATGATTTGCCATTTGCGGTGTTTGATATGCGTTTTGCCGAGCAAAACGGTAATTTTTATGCCAAAGAATCACCGGTTTTTGTGGCTAAACTTGAACAATATTTCGGTATTCCGGCGCGTAATTTTGTATGGATTGACGACAATCCGAACATATTGGAGAAAGTTAAGTCATTCGGCAGTCAGAGCATACAGGTAACAGACGAAAATCGTCTTAAGGATATTTTAGAGCATTTAGAAGAAAAGGAATATATAAAATGACTAAGATTATAGCCGGTTTCGGCGGTGTCGGCAAAACAACGCTGGCAAAAAAGTATAAGAACGTTTTGGATTTGGAATCTACGCCGTATAAGTATTTAATTGAAAATTACGGCAGTTACGATGCCGAGGCGGTTAAAGGTCAAGGTATTGCTAAAAAAGAACTTAATCCGGATTTTCCGAATAATTACGTTGCCGCC
>CAKJXZ020000061.1:0-5572 GCA_918234285.1 Pseudomonadota bacterium
CAGACTACGGAGAACTGCCGGAATGGGATGTCATCAGTATCGGCGGTGCCGCAAAGGCTCTGATTGCCGGAGGTGTTTTGATGATCAAGGGCAAGGATTGCTACGAGATTGTCGATTTTGTTCCGTTTTTCGGAGCATCCGAAGGTAGCACGATTTTCTGGGCCGGTGAACAGGAACTTCTTGAAGCCTGTTTTGAGGCCGGAAAGCTGAAATTCCGCTACTTCGGACGTATTGAGAAGTTCAGGCAGACGGCTGTCAGCAATCTGCTTGAAGTCAAGAAAGATGAAGGCAAGTATGCCCTGTATCATCTCGGTAAAACCATGAGGTTTGTGGCGTACTCGCTCTTTGAGAATGGTTTCAGAATTAAGGAGGATACCGGTGCAATTCGGTGCCGCTCTGCTGTTTGCTGTGATGGCATTCAAGACACCTCCGATGTCTACATCTTCAAGAACGGTGTCTACGAAAGAGCTTAACTTTGAGAGCTGTTGGCAGAAATGCTGACAGCTCTTAATTTTTTATAAAATGAATTTTTTCTCTTGCATTTGCGAAAATTTTCGTCTAATATCGTTTTCAGAATTGAAATTATAATGTATTTATTTAAGAACCTCACGACAAGGCGTGAGTAATTTTAGAGCTATGGCTTATACACTCGACAGAGAAAGTCTCAAACAGTTTGGAGTGCCCGAAAAATTTGAGCCGTTGTTTTACAACGTTTTCAAGGGCGAAGACGGTGGCATTTATGCCGCATACGGCAAGACAATGCACTTGCTGGCAAAAAATTCAAAAGCTTATCCCATCGTTCTCGGTAGGACAGAACTTCCTGAAGATGTGGCGGAAATGCGCAAGAAAATTTACGCTTCCAGCCCAGCCGGAGACAAAATTCGTTCGATTTTCGGTGTTCTGCACCCAAAACGGAAAAGGTTTGCTTTTGTTGCGGAAAGCAACTACTCTTCGGATATAAATAAGGTGTTTATCAAGTCTAAAAATACCTACAAAGAGCTTCCGGAACAGAATTTCTGCGGCATCGACAGCTACAAGGTTTTGATTGTCGGCGGTGTTTTGATGGTTGCAAAAGAGCAAACCTTCATGATTATTGATTTCGTACCGATTTTTGAGTCGTCTTCCAGCATGATTTTTTGGGGTGGGGACAGAGATTTATTCGAAGCGTGTTTTGAAGACGGAGAATTATATATCCGCTACTTCGGTCGTTTCAAGAAGTTCATACAGACGGCTGTCAGCAATCTACTTGAAACAGAAATTGACAAGCAGTATTGTCTTGATTACCTCGGTCAAAATATTCAGAACTTGGGAATGTCCGATTTTAAGGATAGCTTCGAGATTGATGAAACTACCGGCACAGTTGTTTGCAACTCGGAGGTTTGCTGTTGTGATATTCAAGATAGCACCTACATCTATAAAGACGGAAAATACGAAAATCAAGATTAAACTCAAGAGCTGTTGGCAGAAATGCTGACAGCTCTTAATTTTTTATAAAATGAAATTTTCCTCTTGCTTTTTCGATAATTTTCGTCTAATATCGTTTTCAGAGTTAGAATTATATTAGTCAATTATTTAGAAATCCTCACGGAAAGGCGTGAGTAAAATTAGTGTTATGAAACAGATTGAGTTTAGTTTGGTTAAGCGTCATTACGGATTGTTTGGCGAGGACAAGGGTGAAGAACAAGTAGTTTCAAGTATTGAAGCGGCTGATAAGGCGGCCAAAGAGGACAAATACTGCTTTGGGTACTACGTGAACCAGAGAGAGTATATTGTCAATGATGGTAAACGCTTCTATGACAAGGAATCTAAGCGAGTTAAGAACGTTGTGTTCGGCAAGTTGCTTACCCGTGATCAGGTCAAGGCCATGGATTACAACGGCAAAGAGGTAATCTTGGAGCGCATGACTGAGGATAAGGCCTCACAGGTCTTCCATACTCGCACGAACCGCTGGATTCCGGTTGGTAATCTCGGTAAAGATGCGCAAATTATCGAATGTTAGAACATGTCACATGAAACTCCCCTCTATCGAAAACGAAAGATGGGGAGTTTTTAACTAAAATTTATTTTTTAATGCCTATGATACAGAAAAAATTAACAATTAACGGAGCACAAGAAATGGTTTCAGTTATTGGTATGGTTCGTTATTCGGTGGCGGCATCATTTGCTTTTCCCGATAGGCCTGATGTCAAGCACAAAGTGTTTGAAGACCCGTATTTCTCTCAGCGTTTAGCAATGTTTAAGGGCATCACGCTCAAAAGCTTTGCCGGACAGACTTGTAAAGATTTTGTCTTGCTCGTGTATCATTCGTCAGCAATGCCGGAAGATAAGAAAGCGATTTTTGCCGAGCTCGAAAAGCAATACCCGTTTATGAAGAACATCTTTATTGACGGCGCAAAACTGATATTGCCGGAAGAGTTCCAAAGACAGCGCATTATGACTTTCCGCATTGATAACGATGACGGTATGCCTGCAGACTTTGTCGGTAAGCTCAAGGATATTGCGGACAGCAACAATCCTATGTATGACGACGTAGCGTTCTCAATTCCGAAGATGCGTAAACTCGCCCACATCGGCGAAGATGAGTTTCAGACCAATGATTCGCTGTTTATCTCGAATTCCATGGGCTTGGCTTATTTCTCGACCGAGGGTAAAAACGTGATGGATTGCGGCAACCACCGCCTTGTGCCGTATCACTACCGTATGATGTGTATTGACGGCATGGGTGGCCTGCAGATTATCAACGGCACGAATGTCGCCAACAACTTCCGCAAGCCGCACTACAAGCAAACTGAGCCGTCGTATTACACGACAAGTCAAATGTGCGAACTACTGAAATCCGAAGGCTATCCGGAATTAGATATTCAGGATATTCCTATTCTGCCTGAGCCGTGCTGATAACAGGATAGCGCACATCAGACTTTAAAGTCTCAATTTTTACAAGAGAATCTTTATAAGGTATGGAGTCAGCTCCGTACCTTTTTTTAATGTCTTCTACACGTTCTTCCAACGTGCATTCAATGCCTTTTGTGTCAACCATCATATCGGCACAATAAAGCAAATACAATTCGTCCGGCAATTCACCGTCCGTTAAATAACTGTGCTTGGTAACGGCATCGGCATATCGATACGCATTACGGCGCAAAATTTCACCGCCGATTTTAGAATGAAACTTGCCGCCATCGCTGAACTCATAACCGACATCATGAACAAAGCCAAGCAAAAACATATCTTCATGGAATTCTTTATCATTCGGACGTAAACGCTCGGCCAAGCGTTGTGCAGTGCGTGCAACTTTAATAATGTGAGTTAATCTTTCATCGGTTATCATTATAATCTCCTATTTACTTTCTTTGCCAATACCTTTTTTAAATTCCAGTTTCCGGCTGACGTGGTTTAGCAAATCCTTTTCGTGCGAAACCGCAATAATGGTTTTGTCGCCATAAGCCGAGAAAATGTAATTCCAAATATTTTGCGTGGTCGTCGGATCTAAATTAGCCGTTATCTCATCTAAAACTAAAATATCTCTATCGAGTAAAAGTCCGCGAGCCAAAGCGATGCGCTGTTTTTCACCGGCTGAAACTTTCACGCCTTTTTCGCCGATATCCGTATGCAGATTACCATTCATTCTGGCAATCAATTCATTTAGGCAACAACCATCTATTACTTTTTGCAGTTTCTCTGTCGGTATGCGTTTTCCCATGACGATATTATCGTATAAAGTCATATCAAACAGCTCAACATCTTGTGAAATATAGGTGATGTGGTCATCAAAAAAGGCTGTCGGTAAATCTTTATAATCAACGCCATCTACCGTAACTTTGCCTTTTGCCACCGCAAATTGATTGGTAAAGAGATTTAAAAACGTGGTTTTACCTTCGCCCGATTTACCGGTAACGGCGATATGGTCGCCTTGATGAATGGTAAAATCAGCCACTTTATGCGAGAACAGATTGCCGTCTTTGGTATATTCAAAATAAGTATTGTCGAACTTGATTTTATGCCACTTTTTGATGTTCTTTTGAGAGGTTGTTTTTGGCTTATCTTCCCCCAAATGCTCGGCTAAAATTTTATAATCGGCACCTGTACGGGCCAATTCACTCATCAACCCCATCAGCTGTCGCCCAAGTTCTGCGATTTTGCCTTGAATTGAGGCAATCATCACAATAACTTCGACCCCTTGTCCTGTTTTGATAAATTGGTACACATAATATCCGATAGGCAATAAAAACAATGCGTTAATGAATGTTTCGGTAAAACCGTATTGCATGGAATTGTAATGCATCATTTTAATACCGGAAGCAAAGACTTTGATTCCCTTCTCATCAAGTTTTTTATTAACAAAACCCAGTAGATTCATTTTCTTAACTGAACGAATATTATATAAAAAATCGATAAAAGCCTTGCCGTATGCCACAAAACTTCTGCTATAATTTTCAATATATTTGATTCGGCGATTGTATAAGAAACGAATGATGATCACCATCAGACAAAGAGAAATACTGAAATATAAGAAAAGGTAAAAAGATAATAACCACGTGTATATCAGAAAGCAAAGAGCCATGACTAGACTGCCAATGTAATCAATCGGCATTTTCCACAACCATGTTTCCAACATTTTACAAACATTGGTTAAGGCCGTGGCAAAATAACCGACGCTGTTCTGCAAGTGCCAATCATACGATTTATTGAAAATCTTAGCATAATAAATCTGTCGGAGGTTAATCGGTAAAATACGCGAAATCTGTTCGCAGCAGAAACGCCAAATAAAGCGGGATACAACAAATGCCACAGCCAATGCAACCATTAAATAAAAATAAAACAGCGTTTTTTCTATATTGTGCTGAGAAATTTGCTTAATCATTTCCGAAAGAGCCAACGGCGTAAAAAATGTGATAAGACCGAAAATAACGCCAAAAATATAACTAAAAATCAAACGTAGCTTGGTTTCACGCGTTGTCGCCGAAATCCAAAGTAAACGAAGTGCCGTTATAAGTGTTTTAAGCATAAATAAGTCCTTTCTTGCTAATCAATTTATTTCTTAAATCTACAAATAATGAGTAAAATCGCTGTACCCTTTTGATTTATAAAAACACCTCATAGTCATAATGGTTTAATATGGCATTTTTGAAAAACAGCACGTCGTCTTCGCTAATCGGGCGGAAATGGTTGGCATCAACGCCGACATTTAAGCCGTTAGTACTTACCTTTCTTAAGCCGTGGATATGTCCGAACAAGTTGAACATGTCTCGTTTGCATTCGCTCGGCTTATGGGTTAAATACACCGGTTCGCCGTTTTTCAAAGTCAAGGTATTGTGCGGCAAAACGTCGGCAAAGCATTTTTTTAGTTGTTGCTCCAAATTGGCGTTTTCTTTCAAGGCATCGGTTTCGTAATTGCCCAAAATCAAGTGAATTTTACCGTGCAAATACGGACGGACATTCAAGTCGCCGAAATCGCCCAAATGATATACTACGTCATCGGAAGCCACCTCATTGTTCCAGTTTAAGACCAGCGCGGCATCCATTTCCTTAACCGAAATAAACGGACGGCGCGAAAGAGTCATCGCCCGCGAAC
>CAKJXZ020000062.1:0-8715 GCA_918234285.1 Pseudomonadota bacterium
AATCCTACTCTCTCCGCCATTAAAACAGAAAAGGCACCGGAAACGGTGCTTTTTCTGTTTTAAATGTACTGAGCCGGATAAGAACCCACGGGACCGTGGTTCGACAAGGAGGCTGAGGCACACGGGGGTGTGCCGGTGCCTTAAGGCACAGCCGACGCAGCGGCGCAGATTTTTTATAAAAAATCAAGCCAATCCTACTCTCTCCGCCATTAAAACAGAAAAGGCACCGGAAACGGTGCTTTTTCTGTTTTAAATGTACTGAGCCGGATAAGAACCCACGGGAGTGTGCCGGCAAACGACGACTTAAGCCTAAAAAACGCTTGACTTTTGTCTATAAAAAAGGCAGAATAAATCTAAAGCAAAAGGACTGTTTAGGGTAGAACTATGGGCGATTTGCAGAATAAAATAAAACGTTTGCAAGAGAAAATAAATCAGCGCAAAATTTCTGATGTTGATTATATGGCTGATCCGGCTAACTGGGTTTGGGTTCACGCTACGGATTATATGCCGAAAATCAATAAAGACGGTGAGAGGTATATTGAATCAACGCTCATGGCTACACAATTTGAAGTTGCGCGCACATCCGTGCATGGTGTCTTAAATCATGTTGTAGTGCCTAATTCCGGCGGTGATTGGAGCGGAAAACCCATAGTGGTATTGGCATCATACAATGATGTTGTCAGCAAAAACTGCAACCCGCAACAGATTGCTACCGAAGATACCTTCTTTATCCCCAATCCGGATACCGGTTTGGTGTTACCGCCGAGCACTTACATTGTTATGCCGGCTGAAAATAACGATAAGCTCTTCACTATCGGTAAAAACGTGGCAACCTACAAAACCGACAATTTCACCAAAGAAGAGGAAGAAGAAATTCTATTTCTCAACGATTGGGACCGAAGCAAATATGAGAAATATTTAAGCGGTGATTTTCCACAATATGAGGTAGAATCTTTTTTAGGGCATGATGAAAAATTGATTAAATTATATAACGACTCAAAAGATAAAAAAGCTTTTATGCGCGGTATTGTCGAAGAAGATAAATATGCAATTTTGCGAATGTTGCTGCGTGATGCTGTTGTAAAAATAACTCTCGGAGAAATGGGTTATCGCCAAGTTAGGGGGCATGAAGATGAGGTTTCGGCTAAGGTTTGCGAGGTTGCCGAAAATGCCGGAATAAAAGGCAGCAGCAATAATAAAGGGCATTTTTATTCGCTAGAATACAAATTGGAAAACGTGGGATGTGAATTGCTCGGATTGGCCGAAATTCTGGAAAATAAAGATACCGCTGAAATTTGCAAATATATACGCTCAACCCAAAATCCGATGTATTACGAAATCGGTAAGAGCTTGCGTATCGGTTCTCCTTTGCCTAACATTTATCAAGCATACACCGATACCCTTGCCGGATACATATATGATTTAAAGACACAAGCAATGTATTGCGGAGTTCCCCATAGAGCAAAGCAATTTCAAACTTTTGCGCAAAAGCTTGAAGAAGGCGGACTTAAAGGTCATAGTCCGTTTTTGGATATCGCATTGCACCGCAACGCTGACATAATAACCGACAGATGTAATCGGGCTGTGGAGAGTATTCGGCAAGATCCGAAATACTATGCAGAGCTCATGTCAGCCATAAAAGCGCAGGAAGAACGGACTGTCTTGTCGGCTCGCCAAGGCAAAAGCAAAAACCTTTAATGAAATCCGCTAACATTTGCATTTTTGCGGATTTTTGTTTATCATAACGCAAAGTCGTAAAACTTATAAAGGAAGCCTGATAATGTTGGTCTATCTTCTTATAATTGCCATATCTGCCGCTTTGGTAGGGTGCAGTTATCTGATACCTTTTCTGATTACAAAGGTGTGCGGTTTTTGGGATCGCAGTGCAATCGGTTATTGCGTTAAGATATGCCTCGGAGTGGCTTTGGTTTGCGGTATTTTGTATTTACTTTATCTCGATGGCAGTTTTCAGACCAATAAAGAACGTTTGCTTTGCGATAAAGCGATCGATACTTGCACATACAGCGAGGCCAATTACGGCGATAACGAATTCAAAGAACGAGACACGTTCCCGATATCTGAAATAAAGTCGGTCAAGTTAAAGACCTACAAGAAAAAACAACATAGCCGCCGATTGCCATTTTCGTACTATAAAACTTATTACGAGATTCGGATATACGACGATTATAATGATTATTACAATTATCCGATTGCGCAAAATAACTATGATGAAGCGCGGGAAACTCTCAATCGTTTCAGGGCTTTTATTTATAATGAAAATGAAACAGAATATCAGGATTTTAAGGATTATTACATTGATGAACTGATAGTCTTTTTCGCTTTGCTGGCGGTGATTATTACCGTTTTTGTTATCTGTAATGATTTTCAAAGATGGCAGAAAACCCGCCCGCAGAAGGAAAATTAAACATTAAACCCGCTCCGGTTAAGGAACGGGTTTAACAAACTAAAACACAAAGTTGAAATGCTCAACATCGTCGGTGCTGAATTGCTTTTCGATAATCAGCGACGACAACAGCGGCAACTTCATCTTTGCGCAAAGATAGCGGTAGGCCTGGTTGTCGGTGTTGACGGTATCTCCCCACAAATCGCGCGGACGATGGAGTATCAACGTGGCATAATCGGCAGAATAGGACGATAACATCCGGTGTATCTGCTGAACAAGATACAAGCATAGGGTACGCTCCAACGGTGGCAAAACACGCTCTAACTCTTGTTTGGCCTCGTTGTAGAGCATAAATACCTGCTTGTTGTGTTGTTCCGGATTATTGTCGAATTCATCGGCAAGTCCGTATTCCAGCAAATCAGATAATTGGTCGCACACCGAAAATTCCAACGAACTGAAAGCAACCGCCAACGGCACATCCACCTCAACGTGTCGAGCGTAGATTCTGTTGGCAATCTGCGCCAGAAGCAAAATCAGTACCAAACGTTGCCGAGCCTCTTTTGATTCGTACTGCAAGGGCAGGCGTATCTTGAGGTAAGCACGCCAACATACGGGCAACTTGTTGATTTCGTCTTCCAACTCGTCGATTTTAGGCAGAAGCGGCAACAGTTTTTGCAATTGTTCCCTGATGGAATCGGCATACTGTTTCTGATAAGCCGCATAATCGGATTCGATTTTTTCGATGCGACGCACGGCATTTTTAACTTCCTCGGGGTATTTATCCTTCGGAATGTTAAACAGCACTCGCCCGTCCATTTCGGCATAAACGATGTACTCGCCGGCAACCCGTTTGATGGTCAAATCATGACATTGCCACGGCAATTTACGCACCGGCGGCAGATTACCGTAAACCGTATCAACCGGCAACTTAATCGGAACTTTTTTTCCTTTCGGATATAAATTCCACACTCCGTCAGTTTTCGTAATTTTCTTGATACGAAAACTCTCATTTTCTAAAATCATAGGCAGAAATATAAAAAATAAATAATGTAACTTTGCCCTCTTATAACAAAGATATTTTTTTATGTCAAACACAAAAGCTGTGAGTCTTTAAACATATCGCTTTATTCAAAAATAAGTGTGTTTTATAATCAGAATGAGGAGAAAAAAATGACGATTGTAGCAATATGGTGTAGGCATAAAGGCGATAATATCATCGGCGCCGGTGTCGGTCTGCCGTGGAAAATTCCGTCGGATACACGGCGTTTTCGCAATTTAACCGAGGGGCAGATTATGGTAATGGGTGGCCGCACCTACGGCGGTATGCCGCAAAAAGTTTTGCTCGGCCGTAAAGTAATCGTGCTTGATATGAGCGGTAAAACCGAGGTGTTTGATAAAGATAATCACATTGTGGTTGATGATGCGAAAAAGCTTAAAGATTATCCGGAAGATTTGTATATTTCCGGCGGTGCTACGATTTATGCCATATTTTTCACCACTCCGGGCATTATGCCGGATATTGTGGTGGATTGCGTGTATGCCGGCCCGATAAACGAAGGCGCGACCGATTTAATTGATGTTAATCGCAGCGTTGTAGTGTTGAAGCAAAAATATTTTGCCCTACCGCAAACGTATGAACTCGACGGCGTTGTCACCACCGTATGGCTGAAAAAAGGCGACTTTGTGGAGCAATCTTTGGTTAAAAAAATTATGCAATATTTAGAAACGGAAGGAAAATAAAATGCAACAATATTTGGACTTGTTACGCGATATTATGGAAAACGGCGTGGATAAAATGGATAGAACCGGTGTCGGTACCCGTTCGGTTTTCGGACGGCAGATGCGCTTTGATTTGAGCAAGGGATTTCCGCTCGTAACCACCAAAAAGGTTCACTTAAAAAGCATTATTCACGAACTTTTGTGGTTCTTAAAAGGCGAAACAAACGTCAAATATTTGCAGGAAAACGGTGTGCGGATTTGGAACGAGTGGGCCGACGAAAACGGCGAATTGGGACCGGTTTACGGTTCGCAATGGCGCAACTGGAACGGCGAGGGAATTGACCAGATTGCCGAAGTTATCGAAACCTTAAAGAAAAAACCGAATGACCGCCGGATGATTGTTTCGGCATGGAATGTCGGTAAAATTCCGGAAATGCATCTGCCGCCGTGCCATATGATGTTTCAGTTTTATGTGGCAAATAACAAGCTGAGCTGTATGCTTTATCAGCGCAGTTGCGATATGTTTTTGGGTGTGCCGTTCAATATCGCTTCGTATGCTCTGCTGACGATGATGGTGGCCCAGGTTTGCGGCCTTGAACCGGGAGAATTTATCCATACGCTCGGCGATACGCACATTTATCACAACCATTTTGAACAGGTGCGCGAGCAACTTTCGCATACCCCGTACCCGTTGCCACAAATGAAGATAAATCCGAATGTGAAAAATATCGACGACTTTAAGTATGAGGATTTTGAACTCGTTAATTACCAAAGTTATGATACGATTCGCGCCCAAGTTGCCGTGTAAAAACTCATATAATGGCCTGCTAATCAAAGGGTTTTCCTCTCATGTACTACTTTGTACACTACGCGGAAAACCCTTTTTCTATCAGGCACATTCTCTGAGTTTTTAGGAAGTTGTGTACCTTTTGTTGTACACCGCGCGCAAAGGGTAACTTCGTATCTGACTCATTCTACGGATTTTTTGGGGGAATACACTGTGGAAAACCCTTTTTCTATCAGGCTCATTCTCTGAGTTTTTCAGATGTACGTCGTTAAAAACCCCTTCGTATTTACGCGCGTTAACCGTATTTTTTTTAGAGTTTATACACTACGCGGAAAACCCTTTTTATATCAGGATCATTCTCTGAGTTTTTCAAATGTACGTCGTCAAAAACCCCTTCGTATTTACGCGCGTTAACCGGATTTTTTTTTAGAGTTGTTTATCTCTTGAGTGATAATCAATCTTTCTCCCGCGTACTCTAAAGGGGGTTGACTAACGTCGATAATTAATATAAAAACAAAGGTGTGTCTTAACTAAAAGGAAATTTTGATGAAACTTGCCAATAAACTGCAAAATTGGGTGAAACAAGGGTTGATTTCACCAAGTCAGGCTGAAGAAATTTTACGTTCCGAACAGTCCAATCACTCTAATATGGTTTGGAAATGGATGTATGGAATTGCCGGCCTTTTTATAGGTTTGGGCATAATTTTGATAATCAGCGCAAATTGGGATTATATTCCGGCTTGGCTGAAATTGTTCGGAAATTTTGCGATATGGGCGGCCGTTTTATACCATACCTGCCAAAGTGTGATTAACAAAAAAAGCAAAATCAGCGAAATATTACTGGTTGTGTCGTTTTTGTTTGTCGGAGCAACCATAGGGTTAATCGGGCAGATTTTTAATTTAAGCGGCGGATGGCAATCTTTTGCCATGGCTTGGTCTTTATTGGGGTTACCTTATGTGTTTTTCAGCCGTTTGCTGTCGTTTAATTTTTGCTGGAATATTTTGTTCTTTACCTCATTTGATTTCAATTTTATCGAAAGGGTGTTTAACTACATAAATCAACACTTAGACGGCCTGATATTGGCGATTGCGGTTCTATCTTTATTGAGCTATGCCGGTAAAAAATTAGATGAAAGTACTAACAAATATACACTGTTACCGAAGGCATTTCAGAGTTTTTCCATGTTTACCGCATACATGTTGGTGTTTAGTACCTGTGTGTGGTACAATACCGGTATTATCTCGGTGTTGGCATACATTATTGCCTTTTTGTTTTTCGGGGCGCGAATGTTTATGGCAGTCAAAGCACAGGATATGCTTTCATTCAAGCGCAACGCGATTGCCGTCGAAGTTTATATATTCTTGATTTTCGTCAGTCGCTTTGAAAATTTACTGCTGTCAGGTTTTGGCTTTATTGTAGCCGGTCTTGCGGTTTTGGCTCTCATCTATTCACTTAGAAAAACATCGAAATATATCAAAACAATGGAGGTATTCCATGGATAAAAAACTTTTGGCATTGCTATTTTTTATTCCGTTTGCGGCATTGGCGGCTTGGACCATGTGGCTGTATGTTCAACAGGCCACCGGACAAGAAGTCAGGGTGGCGGTTACCGGTTATGATCCGCGCGATTTATTGTCGGGGCACTATATCCAATATACCATTGATTGGGAAAAGACCGATTGCAACCAGTTTGCCGACGGGAAATGTCCGGAAAAGGAATTTTGCAAAGAGCATCATTGGGGCAGACAATGTCGTTTTTATATTCCTGAAAAAAATGCGCAAGAACTGGATAGAATGTTTTGGCGACGCAACGATACGGATATGGTTTTTGAAGTGGTTTATTCCTATCACAAAGGTAGCGAACCGTTGGCAAAACAGTTGCTTATCAACGGCAAAGATTGGCGTGAAAGTTTGGTTGAAAATCCGCCGCTGAAAAGATAAAAAAACGCATAAAAGCAACAAAAAAACTTGTGAAAAATCATAATTTTAATTGCCTGTTAAACAATTTGTGCTAAGTTGAGGCCAACTTAATATGAATTGCAATTTATAAAGGTTACAAAAATGGAATCACAAGCTCTTTCTGAGGTTGCGGAAGTCGCAACACAACAAATGTCTTTATGGGATATGGTTTGGTCTTCGGACACCATTACCAAACTCGTTATGATTGGTTTAATCGCCGCGTCGGTATGGTCGTGGGCGATTATTTTGGAAAAATTTGCCTTATTGCGTCAGGTGCGTCGTCAATCCAAAAAGTTTGAAGAAGCTTTTTGGTCCGGCGGTTCTTTGGATAGACTTTTTGAAGCTATCGGTAATCGTCCGCGTGACCCGATGAGTGCAATTTTTGTTGCGGCTATGCGCGAATGGAAACGCAATACGCTGATGATTGGTAAAACCGACCGCAGCCTGCGCGGTGTATCGCTGCAACAACGTATTGAAAAAGCGATGTCGGTTTCGATGGAAAAAGAAATGGACAGCCTGGATACGCATCTCGGCTTTTTGGCGACAACCGCTTCGGTGGCGCCGCTCGTTGGTTTGTTCGGTACGGTTTGGGGTATCATCAAC
This sequence comes from Pseudomonadota bacterium, assembly GCA_918234285.1. GTDB lineage: Bacteria > Pseudomonadota > Alphaproteobacteria > RF32 > CAG-239 > RUG410. The sequence goes on from CAKJXZ020000062.1 coordinate 7,474, forward strand.
AGCTTTAACGCGATTGCCGTAACCCAAAGCAACTCGCTTTCCGCCATGGCTCCAGGTATTGCCGAAGCGCTGTTTACCACGGCATTCGGCTTGATTGCCGCAATTCCGGCGGTGGTGGCCTACAACGCGATTTCTTCTAACATTGACCGTTATTCCCGCTCGCTCGATAACTTTATTACCGAATTTTCGACGATTTTATCGCGTGAAATTGATGCAACAACCCTGAAAGCCGATATGGCCGGAGAATAAATATGGCATTTATGTACAACAATTCATATCGTCGCCGCCAACTGCGCCGCAAAGCCGACATTAACATTACCAATCTGATGGACGTAATGATGGTGCTTCTGGTGGTGTTTATGGTGGCCGCGCCGTTGATGACTTCCGGTATTCCGCTGAACTTGCCGAAAGTCGGGGGTAAGGCGATGACCGGCGATAATACATCGGTAAACATCAGTGTTGACCAAGACGGCTATTATTACATCGGTAAAAGTGTGGTGGAAGATGATAAAATCCTCGCCAAATTGCAAGCCATTAAGGGCGAAAACGATGAATTAACGGTTACGATTTCCGGCGATACCGATGCTCATTACGGCCGCGTTATCGGCTTGATGGCGATTTTGAAAGAAGCCGGATATGAGAAAGTCGGGCTCAAAACGGAATCCAAACCTTTGGGCAAAAAATAACTTTTTAAGAAAAGCGCAGGCTGATGAACAAATACTTGAAACAATCAATCATTTTGCACGTTGCGGTGTTTCTCGCAATGTGGATTGATATGCCGAGTTTTTGGCATCATGACATGACACTCGGGCAAAACCCGATTATTGTTGATTTATCGCAAGTAAAAATCGATGAATTTACCAATTTGCCGACCAAGGCGGAATTCGGACCGGAAGACCAAAAAGCTACCGTGACCGAGCATAAAGAGCAATATACGCAAGATACCGCGCCGGAGCCGGAACCGCAAAAGACCGATAATCAGGCGGAAGATAACAAACCGGCGGAAGAACCGATAGAGGAGCCGAAGGAAGATTATGTGGCGCCGCCGGAACCGGAAAAGAAACCGGTGCCGGATAAAAAACCGGAGCCGAAAAAACAACCGAAACGCCCGCCGGTACCGACGGCTAAACCTAAACCGAAGCCGCAGCCTAAACCGGAAAAACCGGCCGATAAGAAAAAGCCGGAAGAACAGAGCAAGGTTCGCAGCAATGCCTTAAAGAGCCTGATGCAGGAGATTGATAA
>CAKJXZ020000063.1:0-42724 GCA_918234285.1 Pseudomonadota bacterium
ACGCCAGGCCACTAAAGATGCCGGTAAAATTGCCGGTTTGGAAGTTTTGCGTATCATCAACGAGCCGACCGCGGCCGCACTTGCTTACGGTATGGATAAAAAAGCGTCCGGCACCATTGTGGTATATGACCTGGGCGGTGGTACGTTCGATGTTTCCATTTTGGAAATCGGTGATGGTGTGTTTGAAGTTAAGGCCACCAACGGCGATACCTTCTTGGGCGGTGAAGATTTCGACCAACGTATCGTAAATTATTTGGCCGATGAGTTCAAAAAAGAACAGGGTATCGATTTGCGCACGGACAGACTTGCTTTGCAACGTTTGAAAGAAGCGGCGGAAAAAGCTAAAATCGAGCTTTCTTCTACCACACAAACCGATGTTAACTTGCCGTTTATTACCGCTGACAGTTCCGGCGCCAAACACTTGAACATTAAGTTAACCCGCGCCAAACTGGAATCTTTGGTTGAGGATTTGATTGAAAAAACGGCCGAACCGTGCAAAAAGGCTCTGGCCGATGCCGGGCTGAAACCGAGCGATATCAGTGAAGTTATTCTGGTCGGCGGTATGACGCGTATGCCGAAAGTTCAGGAAAAAGTTAAGGAAATCTTCGGCAAAGAGCCGCATAAGGGCGTTAACCCTGATGAAGTTGTGGCCGTCGGTGCCGCTATTCAGGGCGGTGTGTTGATGGGCGACGTTAAAGATGTGTTGCTTTTGGATGTTACTCCGCTGTCGCTCGGTATTGAAACGTTGGGCGGTGTGTTTACGCGTTTGATTGACCGCAATACCACCATTCCGACCCGTAAATCGCAGGTATTCTCAACGGCTGAAGACGGTCAGACCGCGGTTACCATTCGTGTATTCCAAGGCGAACGTGAAATTGCCGCACACAATAAACTTTTGGGCCAGTTCGATTTGGTGGGAATTCCGCCGGCACCGCGCGGTATGCCGCAAATTGAAGTTACTTTCGATATTGATGCCAACGGTATTGTGAACGTTTCCGCCAAAGATAAGGCCACCAACAAAGAACAAGCCATTCGTATTCAGGCTTCCGGCGGTTTGAGCGACGACGAAATCAATAAGATGGTTAAAGATGCTGAAGCCAACGCCGAAGCCGATAAACAGCGCAAGGAATTGGTGGAAGCCAAAAACCACGCGGAAGGTTTGGTTCACGAAGTTGAAAAGAACCTGAAAGAATATGGCGACAAGGTGTCTTCGGCCGAAAGAGATGCTATCAGCAAAGCTTTGGAAGACACCAAAGCAGCGATGGAAAAGGAAAATCTCGAAGACTTGAAGTCTAAGACCGATGCCTTAATGCAGGCTTCAATGAAACTCGGCGAAGCGATGTATAAATCACAACAAGCTCAAGGTGCAACAGGCGCCCAACAGGGTGCCGATGCCGGTGCCGCTTCATCCGACAACAAGGATGATGGGGGGGTTGTTGATGCCGACTTCGAAGAAGTAAAATAAAACCCGTATAATGGTCTGCTAATCAAAGGCTTTTTCCCTTATGTACTACTTTGTACACTACGGGAAAAAGCCTTTTTCTATCAGACTCATTCTCCGGATTTTTATGGAGTGTACCTCTTGTCGTACATGTCGCCGGAGGAACAAAAACAACCTCAAAATGTTGTTTTTGGACGACGGGCGAAGACCACTTAATGAGACGGAACGGTAGCGACGGCGAATTTAGTGGATGAGTGACCGAAGCGAGCCAAAGGCGTAGCAAGAAAAATCCCCCTTCGTATTTACTTCATTCTCCGGATTTTATGCTGCCGGATTGTTTTGCGTGCGCCGATATAATCAAAAAGCATTCAATATTTGAGTTTTTTTGTTGACTTTTGTCAAAAATAACATATACTGTTCCTATCAATTTATTATGATGACTATAATTAGCTGAAGGTAATGTTTCTCAAGCGGAATAGGACTTCGCCATAGCATCATTTGTTTTTTAGTATTTACAAAAAAATCAAATAGCGTATGAAAAAAATGGTATTTATTATCAGCCTTATCGGGCTGGTGTTGTTGCCTATATCCTGTGAAGACAGCTTCACCATGGATGAGGAAAAGAACTTTATGCCCATTATGTATGAGGCTAAGACTCCGGAGGTTCTCGGCGAAGAAGCTAAAATTCTCCTTATCAAGGGCATCGGTGATTTGGTCTTCGATGAGATAGAGAAGACCGATTGGAAAATCATCACCCGATACCACGTAGAGTTTAGAGGCAGTCGTCCTCTGCAACTGCTGGATGATGATGACAACGACGGGTACGTAACCTATATGGTCAAAGATGCGCTGTCGAGTATTCCTACGAATTACGAGGAGCTTCTGTTGACCTATGATAAGCTAAAGGTCACCTATAACTACCTCGGAATCGAAGCGGAGCTTAGGCCTGACGGCGGGTTGAAATTAGTTGTCGACATAGAAGAGCTGAAGAGGGAAGAAGAACCGCTCTTCATGCAATCCGGAAACATCGTTTTCAGACTCTGCGTCGGCTCTCTTCCCGTGAAAATCCACAAACTTCCTTTTGGTGTATTTGCTACCGATGAAGAGGTTGATAAGTGGATTAAGGAACAGGAAGAGAAAGCAAAAGAACAAGACAAAACCAAAAATCAGTAAGTTATGAAAAAGTATCTGATTTTGATGCTCTTGTTGTCGGTGACAATGGGAGTGTCGGCACAGAAGATGACAATCAAGACCGCTAACGGCCAAACGATTGAAATCTCTTGTGAGGGTATTGTTCCGTCTGAGGTGGTAGTGATAAACGACAGCGTCGTTTTCAAAATGCCGCAACCGACTACGCAACAGGTTACGAGTTCGGAACCGATAACCGTCGAAGATGCCGATTCTGTCTCCGCTCCGTCTTTTGAAACGGATATGGTGCAGGAGGCCGATACAATCGAGGTTGATTCGCTTAAACAGAACTACTCCGTCTCAGGGCAGACATTAGTGGGCGCGCTGGCTAATTCTCTGGCTGAAGAACTCAGTCCGGAATATGCCGAGTTTAACCGCGAACATGCTAATGATCATCCGCAGAGCGAAAAGGATGTGTTCAAGGCCGTAGCCAAGGAGTATGTCGATTCCGATGTGGTTGAGGCTGCCGACATTCTGACCCAAATGTTCTCGGGATTACGCTTTACGAAGGATACAACCTTTGTCCCGCGTTATGAACTGAGAAAGCCGAAAATAAGGTGGCGTACCTATAACGTCATCATGCTTGACGGTTCATTTGGTAAGAACATCTCTGAAGTCGATGACAATATCGCCAGCAGGATCAGTGTTGATGACTACGGCGATGACACTTCGGTTGAGAACAAGTTCGGTGCCGGCGTCACGTTCTCTCATGTATATATGAGGGGCCGGGAGGTTAATGGTAAGTGGGTGCCAAACCCGACATGTTTTGCCTTATCGTGGGGTGGTATGCTGTCCTATAGCTATGAGCAAGATATGGGTTCATACGTCAATACCATGGGCAAGTTCGGTTTCCAAATCGGAAAAGACATTGCTCTGGGGGTTGATGCCTTAATCGGCTGCGGTATTACGCCGTACAACACGTTCTACACCAATGGTTTATACCACAGCGTGTTGAATAAGTCGGCGTTTTGCTTTAAGTATGGCCTGCAGGCGTGGGGTTCTCTGAATTTTACCAGAGATACTTACACCGCCGTGTATGCTCGCTACATCACTTCGGTTCAACCGACTTCTTCGGTAGGCGAACTTCCTGAAGACTGGGATGTGGTTTTGGAGAACTTTAATCCGTCCGGCTGGACCGTTGGTTTGGCCGTCGGTTATAAGTTCGGAGAACTATCATTGCCGTCTTGTAATAAGCGTTTGCAGATTACCCTTAATACCGCCTATCAGCTGGTGGGTAAGCAGAAAGGCCTGATTGTTGCGGGTGAATTCGGACGCTTTACGCAAGTTAGTCCGAGTACTTCGCTTAACTACGGCCTGGCTGTGGAGCAGATGTTTGATTATGAGAAGGCTCACAAGCGATACAGCAGTGTATTACTCTCCACCGGCTTCAGGGTCAGACAACCGAATCAGCGATGGTTCTGGGGTGCAAAACTTTATGCCGGTGTCGGCGATTATGCCGTAACTCTCGTCGGTAAAATGGACTACAGCGAAATTACCAACTCCATTAAAAAGCTTTGTGCTAAGGGAGCTTTGCAGTTGAGTGGTGGTCTGAAAATCGGTGAGTGTAACGAAGTGTTTGCTACTTGTCGCTTGGGCGGTCACCTCGGTAAAGCCATTGATATGGAAGGATTCGATGATACGTCGTATGATAATCTGGATGGCTTCGAACTCGATGCGGGCTTGGGATACAGAATTACTTTCTAAATAAAAAAACAACCGATACCTGATAAGTATCGGTTGTTTTTTTTGTGTCGTTTTGATTTATTGAAATCGGAGATTTTGCGCATATATCCGCTTTGAAAAGGAGGGTATTATGCCAAAAGTTTGGAAATATGATTATGCCAGCAGGTGCGATTGTTCCGATGATGATAATTGCGGTTGTACTTCGCCCGGCAATATGGCTCGGAGTTATGTTGCGGAGAACCTTATAACCGAAACCTGTGCTCAGGTCGGTGTGGAAAGTCAGGCCCTAAATTTCAGTGCTCCGGCGGTTTTTGCCGACAATACGGTCAGCGACAGTTTTAATTTTTTTGACTATATCAGCAACAGTTATGCCTTGTTGGTATTTTATTGGGCTGATTTTACCGCAGTATGTCCGCTTGAAATCACCGCATTTAATCAGGCTTACGAAACATTCGCCGGTCGCGGAGTTAAATTGGTGGCGGTCAGTGTCGATTCGGTGGCGGCGCATACGGCATGGCGTAAAATGTCACTCGCCGACGGCGGTATCGGGCAGGTTAAATTTCCGCTGGTATCGGATATAAATAAACAAATCAGCAAGGGATACGGAGTTTTGCGTGCCGACGGTATGGCGCAGCGTGCCACGTTTTTGATTGATCGGAATTATACCATACGCTATCAGGCGGTATATGATAAGGAAATTGAGCGAAATATTGATGAAACTCTACGGGTAACCGATAAACTTCTGGCGCTTGACGAGGCCAAATGCCGCGGCTTGGGCTGCTTGTTACAGTCGCAAACGGCGACAAACAATCTGACAATATAGCGATATTTACGGCGGCGAGCTATCAATCGCCGCTTTTTGTATTGTAACAAAAATTTAACATTAAAATTAGCGAAAATATTTGACAAAACATAAAAATATGCTAAACTGAACATATATTGATATATTCAGGAGAACGACCATGGCTATTTATAATAATTTTTCCGATGTCGCCGATAGAGCGGATTTTAAGGATTTTATCCGTGATAAATTCGGAATTACCGATGTTTCACAAATTGCGGATGTAGAACAGACGGCCTTATTAATGTCCTTTAAAAGTCATACCAACGACTTAAGTGACGCGGATATTGATTTCTTGGAGGAAATCAGACAAGCCAACAATAAGGACGATATGGAAGAACTTACTGATGTCGAATTGGGTTCGGTAAGAGATTTTGATCAACTGACAATTGACGAACAGATTTATATCTCCGTCAAAAATTATGATGCAAAAGATAAAGGCGTTACCATCGATCAAATCAGAGATAACCTGATAAAAAGAGGCCTCGAAAATATAGAAAAAGAACAAGCAGCCACTGAGTTCAACGATAAAGATGCGGTGTATGATGCGTTTCATCAACTGGCAACCGAAGTGCAAAACGGCGGTATCGGTGACGGCGCCGGTCAGGTAAAGCCTCATGAAATCTCTGACTTTATCGCTAAAAAAGAAAGCTATCTTGAAAAACATCCTGAAGAAAAAGAAGAAGTTAACGGCCAGCTCGGTAAATTCCTGAATAACCAAGACCAGGAAAAAATGTTCTACGGCAACGAATTGTATACCGTGGACGATGGTTTCCGCAAAACCTATCAGCAAGCAGAGCTTGATTATGCCGATCTGTTGATGGGCAAAGATCACCCATCGCCGGAAGGATTTGACCTGGAGCATATTTTTGATAATGTCGACGATGTTAAACCGCAGCCTGCTCCTCAGCCGGATACGAAGCCGCAACCGGCACCGGTCAACGACGATAAACAGCCAAAACCGATTACCGTCGGCGCGATTCCGGATAAGGATAAAGAAAACGATAACGTGAATATTACTCCAAAACCTCAACCGCAACCTGAGCCTCATCTGCAACCGGTAGCAACGGAGTATGAAATCGTGACGGAAGAATATCGTAAGCTGAGTCTCAACGGTGATAAAAATGATGCCATGATGGATTTGTTGCGCATCGGTGTTTTGCAGAATATGAACAAAGTTGAAAATGTTGATTTGAAAAAACTGAGTGAACAGGAGGCAATCGAGATTCTGCATGATACCTTGCCGAAGCTCTCCAATAAAGAACTGAAAGAAATGGAGAGCAAGGTTACCGATAAAATCCTGGAAGCCGATCCGCAAACCAAGCAATCCGAACTTTTAGGTATGGTGCCGCCGCTGGTTTTGGCCGAAAAATATGAAGAACTGAGCGCGGTTGTCAACAAAACCAATGACGGTCCGGAGCATGATGAGGCCTTGGAAAAACTGAATAAAGTAGGTGACAGAATCGATAGCCTGGCCTCGCAACTGCTTACCAAAAAAATCGACCGCGATTTGTGGTTCAACGATTATACCAATATTGCCGATATTCATTACGGCTACGAAAAAATGTTTGCCGCCCGCGAAAAAGATTTGATTGAATTGGCTAAAGAAGGCAATCAATCGGCCGACCAACGTGTAGGTATTATGCGCGACGGTATGAAACTGTTGAATGAAGAAGTCGCCAAATATGACGAGCGGATGAATTTATCCGGTGTTGATAAAGACAGTGCCGATGATTTGAATAAGCGTTTCGACTCGGTTAAGCCGCGGATTGACGGAGTGGAACTTGATCCGGAAACTTTGAAGTTAGTCTCTCATTATAAATTCAGAGACGAACAAGGTCAAATCGAGCCGCAATTCGAACTGCCGGACGGTACGCGCAGCGATACTTATGCGCAGGGCGCCAAAATTATTGAGGGCAGTAAGCTCGATTCCATGGTTAAGATGGCAAAACAGGATATTTTGCTCGAGAGTTTGGGAGCTGACGAAAATGCGTTAACCGATGAAAACTTAAAGCGTGAAGTTAACGAGCGTCTGCCGTTTAAGCTGTTTGAAATCGATGCCGAAACCAAGGGCTTGGATTTGGCAAATCGCTTAAAACAAGATGCTCCGATAATGGCTAAAGACGAGTTTACCAACTCTGACCATTATCTTAAGTTCTTAAATGAGTTGCGTCAGTCACCGAAAGTCTGCGACAACGGTGTTTATGAAGTTGCTCGCGACAATATGGTTGAGAAAAATCGTGCCTTTACGCAACGTTTGGCTCAAAAAATCGATAGTCAGGATAATCCGATTTTATTCAAAGTAATGGATTCGGTAAAAGATTTCGATAAACGCGCCAACGACAGAAATGCCAACGGCAAAGTCAGCCGCAAAGAAATTTGGAAGAACATCGGTAAACGCGCTTTATTAGGCGGCGGTATTGCTTTTGCTACCTCGTTTGCGCTTTCTACCGGTGCGGCGGCCCTGGCGGCAGATGCCAGCCTGACAGCTTCGACCATGGGTATGAACAAATTTGCCGGCGCCATTTTGGGTACCGGTCTCGGTATCGGCGCTATGGCTCTGCATGTTAAGAATTGGCGCAAATCGCAAAAGAAACAAGGCAAACCGGCCGGCTTGAAGGCATTTCTCAAAAATCCGCAGAACCTGATGTCGGTTGCTACTTCTGCTTTGGGCGGTTTTGCTACCGGTGCTTTGCTGACCGGTAACCCGGCGATGGCACAATTGGCCGGTTACGGCGCAATTGCCATGGGCGCAATTAACGGAACAACCACCAACTATGCACAAATCAAAAAAGCCGGCGGCAACAATTTTGATGCCATTGCCGGCGGGTTGCTCGTCGGCGGTGCTACTATCGGCGGCGGCTTCTTGGGACGCGAAGCTTCGCATTTGGCAATTGATGCCTTTAACAAGCTGATGCCGGATAATCGTGTTTTCCAAGACCAACATACCACCAAAACCCGTATTCAGGAAGCTAAAGATGAGTTTGTTTTCAATGATAAAGAAGCAGTGGTGAAAGGTTCGCAAAATACTCTTGATAACTTCTATAAAGGTAATGAAGCCCAGCTTAAATCCGATTTGGCTGACATTAGAGAGTTTTATAAAGCACACGGCATTGATTTTCCGGAAGAACGTGCGTTGGTAATGCTGGCTGACGGCGGTACCAATACCAACACCAATACCGTTAACTATACGCCGCACGGCAATGTTCATACACACGGTAACAATTTGGTGATGACACACGATTGGGCTGATACCAAAGGGCTGAATCATTCGATTGTTGATGCTTTGAACATTCCGAGAGGTCCTGATGGTCACCTGATGATGAATATGGATGCGCATAATGCGATTATGAAAGTAAATCCGTTCGTCAGTGCCCATAATGGCATCGGTTATGTACCGAACACCGAAACTTACGGCTCGGGTATTCCGTTTAATGCCTCAAGAGACGGAGCTAATATTCCGATAGAGGATTTGAGCGGCGGTAAAGAGTTTGGTACTTACATTAATCATGGTGGTGTCGGCGAATGGCAACATACTCCGGCAATTGATCGTACAGTAACGACAACAACACACTACTATGGCAATATCATGGCGACATTCGGCACATTCTTTAAACCGCTGACCAAGCGTACTTTCAAGATGGGGAGTGCGTTGGCAGATAAGATTGTCGGTGTATTCAAGAAAAAGCCGATTCCTGTTCCGGTTCCTGATCCGGACCCTAAACCGAAACCGGAGCCGATTCCTGATCCGATTCCCGATCCGATTCCTGATCCGAAACCGGAGCCGATACCTGATCCGAAACCGCAACCGGAAAAAGTGGATATTACCAAAGATATGATTATGGATGAGTATCAAATTATCTATGGTGATGATCCGCGCTCTAAGTTTGAGTTTGATGGCAAGCGTGATAAAAAAGTCGCAGCCGATCCGGAGAAGAACGCACAGTACAAGGATTACGAAAAGCGTGTACTGGCAGAATACGAAGAAACCGGCAAGGGTAAGACTTTGGAAGAGTTCCTGAGCCAGCGCCGCAATGACTATAAAACAGCCGTAAGCGATAATTTGTCGGCATATCTGAGCAGTGCGGAAGCGCAGAAGGCACAAAAGGAAGTGCTGAGCGTTAACGGCCAAATACCGGATACCAACAAAGTACGTATTGACTTTATGAAAAATCCGGTTACGCATCCGGTAACGGCGGCGGCACGCCAGAACTTCCACGAAAGCAAGGTTGGCGAACCGGGCAAGTGGACGTTCAAAGGATTTATCCAACATGCCGTCGGATATCTGCAACGCTCGTCCGAAAACAAGCAGGCACGCGATCCGTCCAAAACAACGATGGTAAGCCATGCTCGTATGAATGAGAGTGGCAGAGGTAAATAAAATCTGCATTTGAAAAAAATAACCCCGTCGCGGCAATGCGGCGGGGTTTGCTTTTTGTGATAACGCAAGGTTTTAAAAAAGATAACACCCGACGACGATTAAGTCATCGGGGTTAATCTATGCGTCACTTTTTTCCTTTGAGCGATCGAAAATCTTCCGCGGCATCATCATGTTGTTGATGTCGTTCTCGACAATCTCCTTTGCAATCAATGCATTGGAGCCGTCGAGCATCTTCGAGATGAGAACATTGTGCCCATCTGTATAACGGAACACTGTTCCCGAGAGATTTAACCACTCAAGAGTGGCTTTTGCTTTCTTGACCTCGCAACCGGAGCGAAGATCAACATACTTACCGTCTTTTTTGATGCACGGTTGTAATTTTAAGATCCACGGGCTCGTGTACTCACCTATCTGGGGAGTATTCAGAACCGGCAGAAATTCCGGAATCGTCACAAGCGTAACGACAGAACCGGTAATAAACTTCTTGTTCATATTCAAGATTTTTTGGGATTTCTATATATAACTAATATTGATTGCAACGTATCTTTTAGCATTTTTTAGGTATTTTGTCAAGCGTTTTCGTAAAAAAAATCGGTCGAAATGTTGATTTTCGACCGATTTATAAGATTTTATTACCGAATTACAGGTATTTTTTGACGCTGGCGATAATATTTTCTACGGTTATACCTAAATATTTATAAACTTCGTTGCCTTTGCCGGAAGCACCGAAGCGGTCAATGCCGATAATGGTGCCGTTGTCGCCGACATAACGTTCCCAACCGTAAGAAGTGCCGGCTTCGACCGCGATTCGCGGCAAATTACCCAACACCGCGCGCTTATATTCGAGCGGTTGTGCGTCAAACAATTCCTGACACGGCATAGATACGACATTAACTCCGATATTTTCCGCCGCCAACTGCTTTTGCGCTTCAATTGCCAAAGAAACTTCGGTGCCGGTGGCAATGATCGTGGCTACCGGCTTATGAATGCTCGGCGAAATTACATAAGCGCCCTTGGATGACAGGTTTTCTTCGCCGGAATGGCGCACGGTCGGAACCGCTTGCCGCGAGAGTGCCAATATACTCGGCGTATGTTCGTCTTTAAGTGCCAACTGCCAAGCTTCGGCTGTTTCTACCACATCACACGGACGGAATACGTTGATGTTCGGCATGGCGCGATAAGCGGCCAGATGTTCAATCGGTTGATGCGTAGGCCCGTCTTCACCCACTCCGATAGAGTCGTGAGTTAAAACATAGATTACCCGCAGCCCCATCAGCGCCGCTAAACGCATCGCCGGCCGCATATAATCGGAGAACACGAAGAAGGTACCGCCATACGGAATAACCCCGCCGTGTAACGTCAAACCGTTCATAATTGCCCCCATGACATGTTCGCGGATGCCATACATAATGTTATTGCCGTTATAGTCAGCAGCGGTAATGGTTTTCATCCCGTCAACAAAGGTCAGATTCGACGCGGCCAAATCCGCCGAACCGCCGATAATTTGCGGAATATATTTAACTATGTTTTCCAAACACATCTGTGAGGCCTTGCGGGTAGCAACCTTGGTCTGCTCCGCGATGACCTTGTTTTTCAACTCATTCAGTGCCTTATCCCAATTGTGCGGTAAAACGTTGCTGATGTAATTGATAAAGTCGTAATTTTTATCCGCGGCTTTTTGCCATTGGTCATACAATACTGCTGATTTTTGGGCAGCAGCGCGCCAGGCGGCAATAATTTCCGCCGGCATTTCGAACGGGGCATACGTCCAACCCAATTGTTTTTTCATGGCGTCCAATTCTTCTTCGCCGAGCGGAGAGCCGTGCACTTTCGGAGTACCGCATTTATTCGGAGCGCCGTGACCGATGACGGTTTTGCAGGCAATCAAAGTCGGCTTTTCGGAGCGCTGAGCTTCTTCAATTGCTTCGGCAATTTGTTCATAGTTATGGCCGTTTATGCTGATGGTGTTCCAACCGACCGCCTTAAACCGCGCAATTTGGTCGGTAGCATTGGATTTATCCACCGTACCGTCGATGGTAATGTTGTTATTATCCCAGAAAACAATCAGCTTGTTTAATTTCCATAGTCCGGCCAACGAAATTGCTTCTTCCGAAATACCTTCCATCAGACAACCGTCGCCACAAATAACATAAGTGAAGTGATTGCACAAATCATTACCGAAACGGGCATTGAGCACGCGCTCGGCCAGAGCCATACCCACGGCCGATGAAATACCTTGTCCGAGGGGACCCGTCGTCATATCAATACCGCTTAAATGTCCGTATTCCGGGTGTCCGGCAGTATTGGAACCGAGTTGGCGAAAGTTTTTTATATCTTCGATGGTAACATCCGGATATCCCAGAAAATAAAACAGCGAATATAAGAGCATCGAGCCGTGACCGGCCGAAAGCACAAAGCGATCGCGGTTGAACCATCGCGGATCTGAAGGATTGACGTGCAGATATTTGGCAAACAAAACAGTTGCCACATCGGCCATACCAAGCGGCATTCCCGGATGTCCGGAATTGGCTTTATTAATGGCTTCGGCGCTCAAAATGCGCAACGCGGTCGCCATTTGTTGCAGTTTGATATTGTTTAAACTCATGTTATGCTCCTTTTATTTTTTCTCAAATAAAGCGACCAATTCAAAATGCTCGGCATACACAAATTGGTCCACCATGGTTATTTCGCTCAAGACGTACCCGTTCTCGAGCAGTTGATTGGCATCATTTATAAATGTATGCGGATTACAGGAAACCGCAACGATTTTTTGCGGCTTATCCGCCTGATTTGTCAGAGCGATTTGTTGCACTTGCGCGCTTGCACCGGCTCGCGGCGGGTCAAACACGACGGCAACAAAATTCTTAAGCTCCGTCGCATCAAACGGATACTTAAATAAGTTCTTTTTGCAGATTTTAATGTTCGGTATGGTTAAAAAATTCACGGTTTTTTGGAAGCAATCCAGCAATTCTTCCGATGAATCCGCCGCGGTGATTTTGTTTTTGATATTTTGTGCCAACGGATACGAAAAAGTGCCGACGCCACAGAATAAATCGGCAATATTGCCGGTGGTGTCGCCGATGTATTTCATCACCAACGAGGTTAGAGCTTTTTCGCCGGCGGTCGAAGCCTGTAAAAAAGTGCCGGCCGGAATAAACACCTCGTGTCCGGCAATTATTATATGCGGTTTGCTTTTTTCAATTACGGTTTCCGGACGGGTGTTCTTTTTGCCGACGGATACGCGAATAATCTCCGGATTGGCGGTGGCAAAATCGCATATTTCCATGCGGTGTTCCAGCGTTATTTTTTCGTCGGTTTCCAGTAAAACATCAATACCGTTGGCGGCTTCCGTCAGCCAAATCTCGCCTTGATTGATATTGGAAGTAACAAATTTCGTTTTGATTTTTTGCGAGTTTTTTATCGCACATAATTTTTGTAAAAAATCTCGCACTTGCGGTAACACGTTGTTGAGATTCGGCGTAAGTGCCGCACACTCGGCAATATCAATCAACTGATGGCTTTGCGCGGCATTAAAGCCCAGACTTATCGTACCCTTGCGATATTGGAAGGTAAATTCGGCACGGCGCCGCTGTCCGTCGGCAATAAAAACCGGCTCGCCAACAGCAATATTTTCTTGTTTTATATTGCCGATAATTTTTTGAAAGCGCTCGATTTTGCGCCGCCGATATTCTTCGGAATTAAGCTTTCGTAACGGGCATCCGCCACATATATTTTGATATGTACAATTCATTTTCTTCTCTTACAAAGGTTGACTTCCGTAACTGTCAAGCAACGAAATTTCCTCACTTTCTTCATTTTGGAAAACCGGATGAACATTGCGTTTGCCCGATTTGGATTTTTTGTTTTGAACCGAGCGCAACTGTTGCTCATCGTAGGCGGCAACCTGATTGCGACCGTTGTGTTTGGCTAAATACATGGCATCATCAACCTGTCGCAGCAAGACTTCCAAACTGTTGGTTTTCTCTGAGGAAACAACACCGATACTGACCGTAATCTTGATTTCTTCGTCATCTTCGTCTTTGAACATGTGGTTTTCAATACTTTGTCGCAGACGCTCGGCCACGCGCATGGCAGAACGCAGCTCGGCATCATTAAGGAAAATAATAAATTCCTCACCGCCGAAACGGGCAACAATATCATCATCGCGCAACGATTTTTGGCAGATTTTTGCCACCTCAATCAGTACTCTGTCGCCGAATTTGTGCCCGTATTTATCGTTGATTTTTTTGAATTTATCGGCATCAATCAGCAATAAACTGAAGTTTTGGGCGTTATGGATACATTCTTTAATTCTCTCCGGCACGAATTTTTCGAAATATTGGCGATTCCAGGCCATGGTCAGCGGGTCTTTATGCGCCTGATTTTGCAGATTATTTTCCTGTTCTTTGCGCAAAGCGATATCTTGAAAGGTAATGTAATTGGCCTCAGTATTGTTGTATTCCATATTTTTGGCCGAGGCCGACATCCAAAACGGTGCGGCATTCAATAAGTTGCATACCATGACTTCATAATCGTCGACACCTCCGTGCAACAGCAAATTTTCAAAAAATTTACGGCGGTTATGTTCATCAACCAGAATTTCGTTCAGATTGTGGTATGCCACATCTTTATGGGTAAGGCCGAACAGAGCCGAAGCCTTGTTGTTGATGGTCAGAAGTTTGTTGTCGTCCGCCCGGGTTATTATAATCGGAAACGGCGAAGTATTAATCATATTTGATATTTGCAAATTCAGTTTATCAATAGTGTTCCACGAATGCGTTAAGTCATCGTGATACATGCCGAAACGCATAAAAATAACGGCCACAGCAAAAACATAAACCCAGAGCCAGTTAAAAATATTAAGATTCAACCAGTTATATTGATAAAAGAAAGCCGAAACATTAATTTTGCTCATCAGCATAAATAAAGAAAGGCTGAGCAGAAAATAGCCGATATTGGTTTGCCGATATAAACACACCAGGCTGCTCAAGAACAATAAAGATATGCTCAAAATCAGAAACATCGGTCGCAAATACAATGCAAATTCGGAGTTATAATCAATGAACGAATAATATACGCACAGAGTTGCCGCCAAGGTGGTATAAATAGCCAGAGCCTCGCGGTTGGCCAGCCGGTTATTATACAATTCCGTCGCGGAGTTTATCCATAAGATGGAAATCAGAGCAGACAGCAGCGTAAGTACAAATCTCACAAAATTATCATTCAGGCCCATTTTATACAATATATGATCCTGCGTTGTTATATAGGTGAGCAAAATCATCATTAACCCGCCGAGCTGGAACAACAAAAGTCCGCGAAAATCTTTGGAATCGCGCACCAAAAACACCGAACTTATACCGATAAAAAGCGACAGAATGCTGAATAGCATATTGTAGCCGGAATAAAATATATTTGTACTTAACATAATTGCACCATTTTAAAAACGTTTATATGCAGATAGTACACTTAAATATCATAAAAACAAACATTATTTAAAAAAAATGATGAAAAAAATTTTTTATGGGTGTAAAGTATAGCTGTTCTTAAATTTAAGGAGAAGAAAATGACCTACACAGCTCCCAAGCATTACAGTCACGATTTTGAATTGAATATAGAAAAACTGCCGGTTACGCAAACTGACAGGATTGCCCGTAAAATATCATGGTGGGGTTTCGGCTGCGGATTAATGTTTGTTTTGTTGGGAGCCTTTGAAATTATCGCATATTTTTTACAGAACAGCGATGAAAGTTATGATTTCGGTACCGATATAAATTTTACGGCGCATCAACTGTTTGTTATTCGCTATTCGTTCGATACGTTTATAGTGTTGTTCGGCCTGTTGATAATTTTTCTGGCCGTTATTGCCATGCGTCGGCGCAAAGAAGTGTATTTTGACGGCGAAAACGTTAAAGTGATATATCATCCGTTGTGGGGAGCTACGCAGGTTCTGACCGAAAAACTTTACGGCTATACGGGAGTTTTGCTGACGGTGGAATATTTTCAATTCGGGTTGATGAATCGCAATCGCTATATTATTGAACTTTATCATCAAGATTCGCAAAAGCGGGTGCCGCTCTACATTTCCACCGATGGCAACGATGTTCGCAAAAAGTGGGAATATTACGCCGCAAAGCTGAAAATGCCGGCCTTGTTTATGACCGACCACGGTTTGGTTTCACGCAATCACAACGAGCTGAGCAAGACTTTGATAACCATGGCAAAACGTTGGAATTTGGCGGCATTGTTGCGTGAGGAAGAACAAGCACCGATGAGTATTCAATATAAGCGCAAAAAGGATAAGGTTATCTTCCGTGAGCGTCGGTTGTTCTTTGATGTATATTCAATTTTGTGCATTGCGAGCGCATTGGCTTTAGGTATATTTATTGCGGTGGCAATCAGATATTATGCCGTTTTGTTGCCGATTATCGGATTTTGGGGATTCGCTGCCGTGTTGTTGCTGTGTATGGCAACGATTATGTTTATTGCAACATGTATTTTAAGCAAAGATGTGTTGATTATCACGCGTTCGGAGGTGGTGCTCGGACACAACCTTTCGATTTTGCGTATGGACGCCGAATTTTTGCCTAAAGAAGATATTGAATCCGTTGATATCGGATACAATCCGCTTACCGAACGTTATTATCTCTCCGTGATTTCGCACGACAACAGCATAGTTTTCGGTAAAAATATGCCGATAGAGGATTTACGCTGGATACGCGGTTGCGTCATCAGGGAAATAGTAAAGTAAAAAATGATTTGCTTTATGTTTTGTTTTTTGTTATGAATGGAAAAAATTAAAACAGTTATCTGAAAAAAAGGAAAGAAAAATGGCTAAAACAGTAAAAACCAAAAAAGAATCGACCGTTAAAAACAATGTTGTTACCAAGCCGGCGGCCAAAGCACCGGTACGTGGGCGTCGCGATTTGTCGGACGTTAATCCGGAATTGACCGACGCATTTATTCAGGAAGTTGACGAGGATGTCAAAAACGATAATTTGAAAGAACTGTGGAATAAATACGGTCTGCTGATTATTGCCTTTGTGGTGCTGGCCGTTTCCGCCGCGATTTCGTTTGACAAGATACAGGCTTGGAGAATGTTGCGTAATCAAAATCGCACTCAGGAATATATGGCGGCGGCGCAGTTGCAGGAAGACAGTAATGAAACTATTGCCGCGCTACAGAAAATTTCAATGGATAACCAGGGTATATTCAGCGATTTTGCCAAGTTGCAAATAGCCAACGTTTTGCTCGCCGAAAATAAGCAGGAAGAAGCATTTGCCGCTTTGGAAAAACTGCAGGAAGACCAACAAATTAATGAAGAAGTCAAGAATATCGCGCTGATTAAGTTAGCCACTTATAAAGTGGATTCGCTCGGATATGAAGAATTTGCCAAGTTGGTGCAGCCTCTGGTTGAAGCGAAAAATTCGTGGACTCCGGCAGCTCAGGATTTGTTGGCTATGTCCGCCATCAGAAACGGCAACGTTGAAGATGCCAAAGACATATATAACAAGATTTTAAAAATAAAAGATTTGCCGGAGGGTTTCCGCAATCGTATACAAGATATGTTATCATCAATCAGCGATATGTAATTTTCAGAGGTAAATATGTTAAATAGACGTGTTTTGTTGGGATGCGGATGTTTGCTTTCCGTATTGGCTTTGGGGGCATGCACCAAAAAGGAATTACCGGTCGGTACACGTATTTCGGTATTGACCGAGTCAACCGCAATTAAACCTGATGTGGCCAATGGTTCGGCGCAAATCAAAATCGGTGCCACGTCTTCGGGAGATTGGCTGCAGAAAGAGGCCAACGCGCGCCACGTAATGCCAAATGCTTCGGTCAGTACCGATTTTGCTAAACAATGGAAGTCGGATTTCGGTACCGGAAGCTCCAAACGTGAGGTATTGATGGCACGTCCGCTCGTCAAGAATAATACGGTTTACACTCTGGATGCCGAGGGCCGCTTAAGCGCCTTCAATCTGGCCGACGGCAAGAATTTATGGCAGGTGGAATTGATTGCCGAGAACGGTAATGTCGGCGATATGGCGCTTAAAGGCGTAGGTCTTGCCATTGAAAAGAACACAATTTACATCACCACCGGATTCGGAGTAGTTGTTGCCGCCAAAACCGAGGATGGCAGCAAGGTTTGGGAAAGGAATTTGGGAATGCCGCTCAGAATCGCCCCGACTGTGGCTGACGGCAAGGTATTTGTACAAAGTGCCGACAATCATTTCTTTGCTTTGAGTGCCGTCGACGGCAGTGTGTTGTGGGATTATGATATTGCCATGGAAAATACTACTTTGATGGGTGGTGCCATGGCCGCATACAGCAAAACCAACGATATGGTTATCGCCGGATTTTCCAACGGCGAAGCACAGGCATTCGGCGCCAACATCGGTACGCCTTTATGGTCAACCGATTTGGTGGAAAACAGCTATGCTTATTCATCGACTTATTTGCACACCATCAAGGCATCACCGATTATTGACGATAACATAGTCTACCTGTTGGGCAGTGCCGATGTATTTACGGCGATTGATATGCGCAGCGGCGCGCCGAAGTGGCAGAAAAAAATCGGCGGTACTTTAACGCCGGTGCTGTCGGGCAATACTTTGTTTGTGGTTACCAATAACAATGAGCTGATTGCCGTTGATAAAGAAAAAGGCAACGTATTGTGGGCCACACCGCTTGATTTGGGTAAAAAAGCCGCCAAAATCACGGTTCATGCACCGGTTATGTTAAATAATCAGTTGGTAGTTGCGCTGTCCGACGGTAATGTGTTGATTTTCAGCCCGCAAACCGGCAAACAAATAGATAAGTTTGACACGGATGAAGATTTGAACTCGGCACCGATTGCGGCCGGCGGTTATATTATCTTTACGACCTCAAACGCTAAAATTGTAGCCTATAAATAGGAGAAAAACGTGCTTAAAGTTGCAGTCATCGGTCGCCCGAATGTCGGAAAGTCAACGCTGTTTAACCGTTTAGTCGGTAAAAAACTGGCGATTGTGCATGATATGCCAGGGGTAACGCGTGACCGCAAAATGGCACCGGCCAAGTTCAAAGATTTGGATTTGGAGGTAATAGATACCGCCGGTTATGAGTATTCTACCACCGACAATATGGAAAGCAGAATGTGGCTGCAAACGCAAATGGCTATTGCCGAAGCGGATGTATGTTTGTTTTTATTTGATGCCCGTGCCGGTGTGCAACCATACGACGAACAGTTTGCCGATTTGGTACGACGCACGCATAAACCGGTAATTCTGCTGGCTAATAAATGTGAAGGCAAACAGCAGGAAAACGGTATCGGTGAAGCTTATAAACTCGGTCTCGGCGATCCGATTATTTTTTCGGCGGAGCACGGCATCGGTTTTGATTCTCTTTATGTGGAGCTGATGCAAATTGATGAGGCTAAAAAGGAAAAAGCGGCGGCAACTCCGACCGTGGCAACCATCGGTACGATTCCCGAAGATTTCGAGCCGATAAAGGATAACCGCCCGATTCAAGTGGCGTTTGTCGGTCGTCCGAATGTCGGTAAATCGACTCTGGTCAATGCGTTGCTTGGAGAAAATCGCATGCTGACCGGTCCGGAAGCCGGTATGACCCGTGATGCCATTACCACCGAATGGACTTGGCAGGGACATAAATTTAATCTGGTGGATACCGCCGGTTTGCGTCGCCAATCCAAAGTAGTCAACAGTTTGGAAAAAATGTCGGTAGAAAGCACCAAATATGCGGCCAATATGGCGCAGGTAGTGGTGTTGGTTTTAGATGCCGATGCGGTTTTGGATAAGCAGGATTTGACTATTGCCCGCAATGTGTTGGACGAGGGCAGGGCACTGGTTATCGCCGTCAATAAGTGGGATATTGCCAAGCGCAAAGAGGCTCTGGAAAAACTCAATTATAAATTGGAAACTTCGTTGACGCAGGCTGCCGGTGTGCCGACCGTTACGATTTCGGCTCTCAAAAAAGAGGGGTTGGATAAACTGATGCGCGCGCTTATAAAGGTTTATGAGCGGTGGAACATGCGCATTCCGACTGCGCCGCTCAATAAATGGTTTGCCGATGTGCAGGAGCAAAATCCGGCGCCGCTCGGCAAAAATAAGCGTCGCATAAAACTGAAATACATCACACAGGCGAAAATACGTCCGCCGTCGTTTTATATTTTTTCGAGCAATCCGGAAGGTTTACCGGAGTCGTATTTCCGCTATTTACTCAACAGTTTGCGCCAGACTTTCAATATGGGTGGAATTCCGATTCGCATTACCGTACGCAAGGCGGATAACCCGTACGCGGATAAAAAATAAAAATTAAGTAAGAAAAGCGTTATTAGAAACGGATATGCGTCATTCTGAGTGAAGTGCTAACGAAACGAAGAAACCATATCGTTTCTCAAGAAACGATGTGATGCTTTGCATCACTGGATCCTTCACAACGACACAGATGTGTCTGTTCAGGATGACGATAAGACAATGTGTTAACAATATAAAATACTTTTCTTTACTTGCGCCAAAATAAAATTACTGCATGAAAAAAGGAACCCGCCGGCCTAGCCGGCGGGTTCCTTTTTTGTAGTATTTGCAAATTAATATCTTTGCTGATTTATCGTTCTTTGTTGATTAATCGGCAGAGTATCCTGCACCTTTTGGTTACGGGCATAGCGATCGAGTTTTTCGCTCCAATTGTCTTGCGAAACGTAGAAAATACCGCAAGCAACGACAATAGTCATCATCAAAACAATCAAATGTCCGAACGAACTCTTGAAAGTTGCCCACCAATCAATCTTATTGCTGTTAGGAATATATACGTGCTTTAATAACAGCGCGTAAATCAAACAGATTCCCCACAGCGCAACATAGATATAAGGAATGGCAATCAGTTGCCGATAGTTGTGCAACCCGTAATAAAAGATAATATACCCGCTGATACCCAAACCGATGAGTACAACCGGATTCAGCAATATACTAAATATAAGTTTAATAAAAGATCCCATCTGATTTCTCCGTTAAATATTTATACCTATATGTTAAGCACATTTATTGATACAATCAAGCATAATTTTTGCTTGTTCCGCGGCAATTTCGGCATTTTCATCTTCGATTTTAAGTCGCAGCACCGGTTCCGTGCCCGATTTGCGAATAATCAGCGAGCCGTGTCCGTTTAAATTGGCATTGACTTCATCAATACATTTTTTGACTTCGGCATTATCTAAAATTTTGCCGATAATTTCTTTGTTTTCAAAGCGCAGGTTATGGGCCTGAGTCGGGAATGGTTGAAATACCGGAAAGATTTCGCTGACTTTTTTACCGCTTTCTTTAATACCCAAACAAACTACGATTGCCGCCAACATGGCATCACCGGTGCGAGAATAATCACTCAACACCATGTGGCCGGATTCTTCACCGCCGAGATTACTGCCGACTTCGCGCATTTTTTCGATAACATAGCGTTCACCGACGGCCGAAGCATAATGTTCCAAACCCAGCGAGCGGATATATTTACCGAGTCCCATGTTGGAATAAAGGGTGGAAACAACCGCATTACCTTTCAATAGATTGTGTTCTTTAAGATATTTGGCTAAATAGGCAATAATTTGATCACCGTTCAAGCGTTGTCCGTTTTCGTCGCAGATAATGATTCTGTCGCCGTCGCCGTCAACCGCCACACCGAGCATACAGCCGTTTTCTGTTACGGTTTTTGCCAGATTCTCGGTATGCTGTGAGCCGCAATTTTCGTTGATGTTGTAGCCGTCCGGAGTATCGGATAAGCTGATAACATCGGCGCCGAGGTATTTGAACACATACGGTAAAATATCGGAAAAGGCACCGTTGGCCGAATCAAGTGCGATTTTCATTCCGTGCAGGGCATCGGCACCGGCCAGGGAGTTAACCGCATCAAAATAATCATCGATTCCGCATTCTGCCGGAATAATATTGCCGATTTTCTGCGGGTCGTAATCCGGTGTTGCCGTTTCCTGCATCAGTGCTTCCACTTTTGCCGTATCAACATCGGAAAACTTATCGCCGTCGCAGTTGATGAGCTTGATACCGTTATCTTTATACGGATTATGTGAAGCCGTAATCATAATGCTCATATCAACTTCAAATTCCGGCGTCAGAGTAGTACACAAAGGTGTCGGAATAACTCCCAAATCGAGGACGTCAACACCTTGTGCCGCAAAACCGGCGGCAAGCGCGCTGAAAATCATCGGGCTCGAAACACGGGTATCGCGAGCAACAGCCACGCGATGGCGAGTATTACAAAAATGCCGTCCCAACACATTACCCAACTTTAAACAAAAATCAACCGTCAGCGGATAAGTGTTGGCTACTCCGCGCATGCCGTCCGTCCCGAAAAGTTTATTAGCCATATTATTCTCTCCTGTTGTTTTTTTTGAGTCAAAAAGAGCCGCTTTGCGGGCGGCTCTCTTAAGACTTAATGATATTAGAATACGTAACGTAAGCCGCCATAAATTTCGTGTGCTTTAACATCCATTTTGTGGATGGAGCCCATATCATAATAACGGTAGCCGGCATCAATATTGAATTTGTTGGTAACCTTCAAAGTCAAACCGCCGCCGACAGACCAGGTAAACTTCGTCGGAGTGTTATTATAACCGTCGGTCAAATTATCAACGGTCGTTTGTCCGCCGTAAGTCGAAATCATCTTGTCGTGATACTTCATTTTGGTAAAGCCGATACCGGCGCCTACATACGGAGACCACCAGTTATACGGCAGGAAGTCAACGAAATGGTTCCACATAACCGAATAAGTTTGGAAATCAGCTTCGGAAGTTACTCCGCCGTCATTAATTGACCATTCGTCTTTATCACGCCAAACATATTCGAGTTCGGTACGATAATAGTTATAACGGTAACCCAAAGCACCGCTCATAGTATACAACCATGAATCCAAACCATTCATATCCATGTGGCTCTTTTTGGAATAAGTGTGCTTAACACCGCCGGCACGAATGCCGACATATAAGCCGTTGCAGTCAGCCATTGCTTCTTGGGCGGCAAAAATCCCCAAAACCAAAGCTGAAGTTGCCAATAACAATTTTTTCATCAGTAAAGCTCCTTTCATACAGTTATTCTGTGCATAAATCTAACCGATAATGCTTAAGATTTAATTAAAAGTTGTGAAAAGGCTTAAAAAACATTGATTTTAAGATAAAATCGGGTTATCTCTTTTAGGAAGGCAATCGGATAGCTGCGTCTCGGAAAGGAAAATCCGAAGATGAGGAAAGTCCGGGCTTCACGGAAACAAGATACCGGATAACGTCCGGCTGGAGCAATCCACGGGAAAGCGCCGCAGAAAATTACCGCCGCGTACATCGCGGTAAGGTTGAAAAGGCGAGGTAAGAGCTCACCGCGTATGCAGTAATGCGTACGGCAAGGCAAGCCCTATCTGATGTAAGACCAAATTAGGAGGGTTTGATGTTTTTGCATTGAATCACACGGGGAGTTTCCGCCCCGCTCCAGAGGTAGGTCGCACCAACCAAGCGGAGACGTTTGGTGTAGATGAATAGCTATCGCACGAAATCTTTGCCGTTTACGACAAAGCAAATTGTGTACAGAACTCGGCTTACAGATTGCCTTCAAAAAAATTTATTGGGAGAGGAAAATGCCGCAAAAAACATTATCGCGTGAAGTTGAAATAACCGGAATCGGGTTGCACAGCGGTTGTGAAAGTAAGCTTAAATTTAAACCGGCTTCGGCTGATACGGGGATTGTTTTTGTACGTTCCGATTTGGCCGATAATAATCGTTTTCCGGCACTGTATTCGGGGGTGGTCGATACGCGCAATTGCACTTGTTTGGGTAATGCCTCGGGGCAGATTGTCAGCACCATCGAGCATATTATGGCAACGTTGGCAATTTTGCAAATCGATAACACCGAAATTGAGGTGAGTGGTCCGGAAGTGCCGATTATGGACGGCAGTGCGAAAGTGTTTTATGAAACATTACAAAAAGTGCCGCTGCTGGAACAAAATGCGCCAAAGAAATATTTGCGGATTAAAAAAACGGTAGAGTTTAAAGACGATAAAGGCAATTATGTCGTTTTGCACCCGTCCGATGCGCTGAAAGTGCATTTTACCATTGATTTTCCGTCAAAAATTGTCGGGCATCAGGAGTTTGACAGTCGAATAACCGAAGATGTTTTTGCGCAAAAGATTGCTCCGTCACGGACATTCTGCGAAAAATATCAGGTGGACTATCTGCAGTCAATCGGTTTGATTAAAGGCGGTAGTTTAGAAAATGCCGTGGTTTTAGACGGCGAAACGATTTTAAATGAGGGCGGTTTCAGAGTTGATAATGAGTGTGTCAACCATAAAACTCTGGATTGTATCGGCGATATGCTGACTTCGGGTTATGCAATTACGGCGGAAGTCGAAGCATTTCACAGCGGACACTTTCACAATAACGAAGTTTTGAAAAAATTATTTGCGAATGCGGAAAATTATGAAATAGTTGAGGATTAAAATGCAGAAAAAATACGGAATATTACTCGGAATATTAATGTTGAGCGGTTGTGCTTCGGATATTGATATGGATTCGATGTCGGCCGAAGATTTATATAATCTGGCTTATGAAAATTTAGGCAAGACCAAATATGACAAAGCTGCGGAAATATTCGAAAAGGTTGAAACGGATCACCCGTATTCAGGCTGGGCGGTGAAGTCTAAGTTAATGGGTGCATTTGCTCACTATAAAGATGGAAAATACGATGACGCGATTATGTCAATCGATCGTTTTATCAAATATCATCCGGGCAACAAGGATGTTCCGTATGCACTGTATTTGAAGGGTATGTGCTATTATGACCAGATTTCATCGGCAGATAAAGATCAGGGTGATACCGCTATGGCTGCCGATACTTTCGGGCGTTTAATCGCACTGTATCCGGACAGCAAATATGCCCAAGATGCCATGGGTAAAATGAACCTGACCGAGGATTATAAGGCCGGACAGGAAATGATTATTGCCCGTTATTATCTGAACGAAGGTAACTATTTGTCGGCACTCAGTCGTTTTAATGTAATTCTTGAAGAATATCAGACCACTATTCAAATTGAAGAAGCACTGTATCGCGAAGTTGAAATTTATGCAATTTTGGGACTTAACAGTTATGCCGACGGATATTATAAAATTTTGCAAAAGAATTATCCGGATGGAAAATGGACGGCCAAAGCAGCTAAAATTATGGATAAAATCGGTAAGGATAAGCAATCGGGGGTAACCTCTTTGGCAACGGATATCAAGACCGAAAAAGCGGTTGAAAAGACCGAAGAAAAAGCGGAAGAAAAGAAAGGCTGGTTCAGCGGTTGGTTCGGCTCCGATAAAAAATCTGCCGAGCCGGAAGAAGTAACCGAGGCTAAAGAAGCGGTTGCCGAAACCGAAGAAAAAACGGAAGAAAAGAAAGGCTGGTTCAGCGGTTGGTTCGGCTCCGATAAAAAATCTGCCGAGCCGGAAGAAGTAGCCGCGGCCAAAGAAGAGGCCAAAGCGGTTGCTGTGGAAACCGAGGAAAAGGCAGAGGAGAAAAAAGGCTGGTTTAGCGGATTGTTCAGCGGCGGAACTTTGGTAGACAGCGGGGAAGGTGCCGAATAATGCTGAAGTCCTTATCAATTAGAAATGTTGTTTTGATTGATAAGTTAGACTTGGACTTATCTTCCGGTTTTACGGTTTTGAGCGGTGAAACCGGTGCCGGTAAGTCAATTTTGCTGGATTCTCTGGGGCTGGTTCTGGGGCGTCGCGCCGAAGCTTCGATGATACGCCACGGTTGCGATAAACTCAGTGTCAGCGCCGTGTTCGAATGTCATAATCCCAACGAAGCTTTGCAAAAATTATGTGAAGAACACGATTTGGAATACGATAGCGAAATAATCATCAGCCGCACGCTTTCCGCAGACGGACGCGGTAAAATATTTTTCAATGATTATCCGATAACGCAACGTCTGCTCAAAGAAATAGGTAATTGTCTGGTTGAAGTGCA
Source organism: Pseudomonadota bacterium (assembly GCA_918234285.1). Classification (GTDB taxonomy): domain Bacteria; phylum Pseudomonadota; class Alphaproteobacteria; order RF32; family CAG-239; genus RUG410. The sequence goes on from CAKJXZ020000063.1 coordinate 25,533, forward strand.
CGGGCAATTTGATAATCAGGGCTTACTTAATGCGGAAACTCATCTGAGTGTGTTGGATGCGTACGGAAATTATACCGAAACACTTGATGATGTGCGTCAAGCATACAATACCTACAAAACCGCGCAACATCTGCGACAACAGGCAGAAGATGAACTGGCGGCAGTGCAGACAGAGGAGGAAAACTTAACCCACTGGATTAAGGAATTTGCCCAAGTAAAGCCGCAAATCGGTGAGTTGGCGGAGTTGGAACAAAAGCGGCGCTATATGATGAATGCCGAAAAGATCGCCGACGGTTTGCAAGCAGCACATAATTCGTTGCACCAGCAAAGCGCCGGAGTGCGCGAGTCTTTGCGACAGGCACAGGCGGCAATCGCACGTGTCAATGCCGTTACCGACGAAAAATATGCCGGTATCTATGAGATGCTGGATACGGCATTGGTCAATGTTGAGGAGGTCGATACGGAAATTGACGGGGCTTTAAACGAAATCGACGTCAATCAAAATGATGCCGATGCGTTGGAAGAGCGCCTGTTTATGCTTAAGGATTTAGCACGCAAACACCATGTTACGGTTGATGAGTTGCCGCAAGTGTGGCAGCAGATGGAAGATAAAATCGCACACTTGGAACATGGTCGCGATGATTTGGAAGTTTTACGCAAAAACGAAACGGCGGCTTGGAGTGCGTATGTGAAAATTGCGCGTGAATTGCACGAACTGCGGTTGGCGGCGGCACAAAAGCTCGATGCCGGAGTTATGGCAGAGTTGCCGGCGCTTAAAATGGAAAAAGCACAGTTCAAAACCCAGATTATGGTCAAAGAAGAAAATCGCTGGAACGAAAGCGGCGGTGATGAAGTGTGTTTTCTGGTTTCCACTAATGCGGGGACACCGCTCGGTAATTTGAGTAAGATAGCTTCCGGCGGAGAATTGGCACGTTTTATGTTGGCACTTAAAGTTAACTTGGGGCAAGTCGGAGCGGTCGAAACCATGATTTTTGATGAGGTTGATACCGGCATCGGTGGGGCAACGGCACAGGCGGTCGGCGAAAAGTTAGCTGCGCTCGGTCAAAACAAACAGGTGATGGTTGTAACCCATTCGCCGCAGGTAGCCGCATTCGGCAGCAACCACTTTAAGGTGGAAAAAACAAGTGTTGACGGAATAACTTTAACAAACGTTCGCTTACTTTCGGCCACCGAAAAGCGCGAAGAAATCGCCCGTATGCTTTCCGGCGAAGTAATCAGTGACGAAGCCAGAGCTGCGGCCAAAGTTTTGATAGGGGCATAAATGGCGGGAATCAAACACGGCACCGAAGTTATCAAAAACTATGTCAAAATTGCTCCGGTCAATCCCGGAGTTTATCGTATGCTCGATGCCGATAATAAGGTTCTGTATGTCGGCAAGGCTAAAAATATTAAAAAGCGCATTACGGCATACACGCATTTCGAGCGGCTTCCCGACCACATTAAACGCATGGTGGCGGAAGTTGAAAAAATGGAGTTTATCATCGTCGAAAACGAAGCCAAGGCTTTGTTGATGGAAAACGACTTAATCAAGCGTTTGGAGCCTAAATATAATATTTTACTTAAAGATGATAAAACTTTTCCGCACCTGATGATAAATCTGGCAGAAGATTTTCCTGCTTTGCGTAAGAGCCGCGGTACCCGTCGCGACAAGTGTAAATATTTCGGGCCGTTTGCCAGCGCAACCGCGGTCAATAATGTGATGGATATAATCCAAAAAACGTTTCGTTTGCGCTCGTGCCGCGACAGCGTTTTTAACAATCGCGAACGTCCGTGTATGCTGTATCAAATCAAGCGCTGCAGTGCTCCCTGCGTCGGCAAAATCAGCCGCGAAGAATATCATAAAACGGTTGATGAAGTGGTGGCGTTTTTGGAAGGTCGCAACAGTGAATTAAAAGAAAAATGGTCGGCGCAAATGCAGGCGGCGAGCGCTGCCGAGGACTTTGAAACCGCGCTGATTTTGCGCGACCGGATTCGCACTCTCAGCAGCATTCAGGGCGGATATAACGTTGAATATGCCGATATTATGTCGGCGGATGCGGTGGCGGCGGTCAAGCATAAAAATATGGTTTGCATTCAGGTGTTCTTTATCCGTTCGGGGCAAAATTGCGGCAATATCCCGTATTTTCCGAAACAGGCGCGCGAGATGAGCGAGGAAGAAATTTTGGAAGGTTTTTTGAGCACTTTTTATGCCGAACATTTGCCGCCGAAAGAAATTTATGTGTCGCACGATTTGGAAAATAAGGAGTTTTTAGAGGAGGCTATCGGCACCAGAATCAATCGTTATCAGAAAGGCAATAAAGCCAAGTTGATTGAGCGAGCCAAAGAAAATGCGGTGGCGGCAATCGAACGCAAGTTGGCGGAGAGTGCAACGGTTGAGGCTAATTTGACGGAGATGCAAAAGTATTTTGATTTGCCGCGGATTCCGCAACGTATAGAAGTATACGACAACTCGCACAATCAGGGCAGCTATGCGGTGGGGGCAATGATTGTGGCAACTCCGGAAGGATTCGATAAAAAATCATATCGCACTTTTAACATAAAATATACCGATAACACCCATGACGACTTTGCCATGATGAAGGAAGTTTTATTGCGCCGCTTTGAAAGGATGAGTACGGAAAATCGCCCGGACGTTATATTGCTCGACGGTGGTTTGGGGCAGTTGCACGCAGTACACGAAGCTTTGAGCGGTTATGATTTGTCGGGAATTACGATTATAGCTATTTCCAAAGGGCCGGAGCGTAATGCCGGTAAGGAATTTTATCATATTTTGGGACGAGAAAGTTTTGATTTACCTTTTCAATCGTCGATAGCGTTTTATATGCAAAATATCCGGGATGAGGCGCACCGTTTTGCCATCGGAACGCATCGTAAAAAACGCGCCAAATCAATGTTTAAGTCGGCAATAGACGAGATTGAGGGAATAGGGGCTAAACGCAAGCGCGATTTGCTCAATTTTTTCGGTTCGGTTGAGCAAATTAAAGCCGCATCTGTTTCTGATTTGCAAAAAGTCGACGGAATCAGTAAAAAAACGGCGGAAAACATATATAAATACTTCCATAATTAAAAAAAATGTTTATAGTTAAGCATTATATTAACGCTAATATTTATATTTTAATGGGGGTACTCTCGTGTATAACTTACCGAATATTTTAACCTTATCGCGGATTGCGGTTATTCCGCTGATTTTTGTTTCTATTTATATTCATTCGTTTTTATGGGCCATGTTTGCCGGCGTCTTGTTTATTGCCGCATCCATAACCGATTATCTCGACGGCTATTTGGCTCGTGCCCGTAACGAAACGTCATCTTTCGGTCGCCTGTTGGACCCGATTGCCGATAAATTGCTGGTGGCAACGGCACTGGTGGTGATTCTTACCAAAACCTATTATGACGATAACGGGGTGTTGCAACACTATTATATATGGAACGGTACCATTATTGCCGCATTTGTGATTTTGTGTCGCGAAATTTTGGTTTCCGGCTTGCGTGAGTTTTTGCGCGAAGTCAATGCCGGGTTGCCGGTAACCAAGTTGGCAAAGTGGAAAACCGCCTTCCAGATGACGGCGCTTTCGATGATGATGTTCTGCGAATTATCGCTGTTTTGGGGCTATTTGGGCGAATTTTTATTATGGGTAGCTGCCGTGCTGACCTTTATAACCGGCTATCAATATTTCCAGAAAAGCTTGGATTATGTAAAAGCCGAAGAAGCGCAAAAAGTTATGGCGGCTCTGAAGGCGGTGGCGGCAAAAGTGGTAAATACCTCTAAAGCCGTGGTTGCCGCCGGCAAGAAAACAGCAGCCAAGAAAATTGCCGCGGTCAAAAAGGAAAAGGTTACGGAAGTCGAAGCGGCAGAAGTTCCGGCTAAGGCTCCGGCCAAAGCCCCGAAGAAACCTGCCAAGAAGGCTCCGGTACGCAAGAGTACTGCCGGCAAAACTACAAAAAAACAGCTGCGTCAAAGGTGAAAGCTGCAAAATAACAGGCAAAAGATATGCAAAAAGAACGTGCGCATATTTTGGTGGTTGATGATGACTTGCGTTTGCGCGGTTTGTTGCAACGCTATTTGCAGGAAAACGGTTTTATTGTGACCGGTGCTTGCGATGCCGAAAATGCACGGATGTTTTTGCAACAATATCAGTTTAATCTTTTGATTGTTGATGTGATGATGCCGAACGAAAGCGGTATCGAGTTTTTACAGAAATTACGCCGCGACAGCGATGTGCCGGCCATTGTTCTGACGGCGATGGGCACCACCGAAGACAGAATCTGCGGTTTGGAGGCTGGGGCCGATGATTATTTACCTAAGCCGTTTGAGCCTAAAGAGTTGGTGTTGCGCATAAATAATATTCTGCGCCGAGTGCCGGAAGCAAAAGCTGACAATGCCTCTGTCTTGAAAATGGGCGATTGTGTATACGATATGAATAAAAAAGAGTTCCGTCACAAACAAGAGGGAATTATTCATATTACGCCGGTGGAGCAGATGATTTTGAGTATATTGGGGCAAAAAAGCGGGCAAATTTTTACGCGCGAACGGTTGGCGGAAATGTTGGGAAGCGGGCAAAATCCGCGTTCTATTGATGTACAAATTACGCGGTTGCGCAAAAAAATCGAGACGGACAGTAAAAATCCGCGTTATTTGCAAACCGTGCGCGGTAAAGGTTATATGTTACTAACAGAATAGGAGCAAAAAATGCATATCAGATTTCCTAAAAAAGTAGATAATTTTTTGACGCTGATGAAGCGTAAGTTGTTGCCGAAGACTATGTTTTTCCGGACAATGTTGCTGATTTTTATTCCGCTGATTGTGGTGCAAGTGGTTTCAATCTATGCCTTTTTGGATGGTAACTGGAAGCGTGTCGGCCGCCATTTATCCGAGAATTTGACGGCAAATATGGCGTATACCATTCAGATGAAAAACGACGGCGTTGATTTTGAGCGGATACAACAATTGGCTTCAACTCTGTATAACCTTGATGTCGCCTTTTATGATAATGATAACAAACACTCCGTATGGCGCGAAAATAAAAAGAATCACCACTTTGCCACCAAATATTTGGAAGATGCCCTGAAAAAGCAATTTCCACTGGCAAATACCGAGATTTTCCTGACGCAGCACCATTCAAACTTAAATGTTTTGGTGGATACGGATCAAGGTTTGTATGTTTTCAATACACCGGCGAAAAATATTTTCAGTTCATCGATTTTCGGATTCGTAATCTGGATGATTGTTTGCGGTTTGTTGTTGTTTGTGGTGGCGGCGCTGTTTCTCAGAGTGCAGGCGCGCTCGATTTCGCAGTTGGCCGAAGCTGCTGAAGATTTTGGTAAAGGTATCAACACCAAGTTTAAGCCGTACGGCTCGATTGAAGTACGCCGTGCCGGTTTGGCCTTTACTAAAATGAAAGAGCGCATTATGCGCCAAATTTCGGAAAGAACCCAGATGTTAGCCGGTGTTTCGCACGATTTGCGCACGCCGTTGACACGGATGAAACTGCAAATGGCAATGCTTCCGGACAGTAAAGAAAATCAAGAATTTGTGCAAGATATCAACGAGATGGAAAAAATGCTCGACGGCTATCTGGCTTTTGTCAGCGGCGAGGGCGGCGAAAAATCTACTTTTGTTGATTTGAATGAAATGATTTCGGGGATTATCAATAAATATCGCAAAAATTCCAACGCGATGGTGCGTTTTGCCACCAACTACGATGTCAGCGCCGTGCAAGGACGCGAGCAGGCTTTGCGTCGCGCCATTACCAACATAATCGAAAATGCGTTCCATTACGGCGAAACTATTGCGGTTAAACTGGACAGTGACAATAAGCATGTTCAACTCAGTATTGATGATGACGGTCCGGGCATTCCGGCCGACAAGCGTGACGATGTGTTCAAAGCGTTTTATCGGGTTGAAGGTTCGCGCAACAAAGATACCGGCGGCGTGGGCCTCGGTTTGGCCATTGCCAAAGATGTGATTGTTTCTCACGGTGGTTCGATTGAATTATCCGACAGTGAATTGGGAGGCTTGAGGGTACTCATTACTTTGCCCTTATAGGAGGTTGAGTAAGTATATCCGCCGCACCACCTACTCTTGGTAGGAAAAATCCGTATAATGGTCTGCTAATCAAAGAGCGTTTTTCTTATGTACCTTTTTTGTACACCGCGAAAAACGCTCTTTTTCTATCAGAACCATTCTCCGGATTTTCGTACGCCATCCACATTTGATTATAAAATAAAATTATCTATATTCAATGAGTTATTGAGACATCTTTCATCTTTTACTTATATTCTTTTTTAATCATTTTTTTCTGTTCTTTATACTTATCCTTGGTCTGTTTGATGCAATCGCGGGTGCTCATTTGGGTATTGCTCAAACAGCTTTGCAAATCGGCGCGCATATCCTTATCCATCTTTTTATATTCCTCCGAGTCTTTATAAGAGTGATCACCGGCCATACAATCTGCAGCCGAAATACCGATTAAGGCAACCGTTAAAAGTGCAAAAATTTTTCTCATTTTTTTCTCCTTTGAATTTGTTAACAGTACGAATATATGCATTGTCAGCCGCATAACAATATGCTATAAAGCATAGTAAAATACGGAGGAAAAAATGAATACTGCGGAAAAAATTAAATCGGTGCGCGATGTTGCCGCCGGATTGATAATGTGTAACGGCTTAATCCTGATTGCCCAACGCAAACACGGCAAAAGTTTGGAATATAAATGGGAATTTCCGGGCGGCAAATTGGAAGAGGGTGAAACCTTGCAAGAGTGTCTGGCACGTGAAATGATGGAAGAAATGCAATTGGAAATCACCGTCGGCGAGCACTTTATCGATTCTGCTTATGATTACGATTTCGGTACCATAATTTTGCACGCATATTGGGCCACTTGCAACAGTCGGGATATTGCGGTAGTCAACGAACACGAGCAATATAAATGGGTTACGATTGAGGAATTGCCGCAATACGATTTTGCACCGGCGGATAAGCCGATTATCGCTGCCCTGTTGCGCCAAGTGTAAAAACGCATAAAATCGCTTTGTTTTTAAGACTAAGTTAACCGAATTAATATATTCTTTTCGGTAAGGTTAAGATTATATCTTAAAAGGATTATTTTAGGCAGAGCGGTGAAAAATGGCAGAGAAAAAAAATATCGGTTATATTGCAGCTATCAACGGCGGAGTTATTGAGGTAACGTTTCCGGAAAAATTGCCGGCGCTTTACAATGAACTGAAAATCGGTAAATTGGTGGCGGAAGTTCAAGGCTATATCAATCAGCAAAATGTACGCGCACTGGTAATGGGACCTACTCAGGGGTTGGCACGCCATGCCGAAGTTGTTGACAGCGGTCATCCGATTGAAGTTCCGGTCGGAGATGCGGTGTTGGGGAGAATGTTCAATATGTTCGGACAGCCGATTGATCACGCGGGTGAGCTTAAATCCAGACACAAACAATCGATACATGCCAAAGCTTTGCCGCTCAGCGAGCGTAAGGCCTCGTCCGAAATATTTATTTCCGGCATTAAGGCCATTGATTTGTTGGCACCGATGGAACGCGGCGGCAAAGCCGGTTTATTCGGCGGCGCCGGCGTGGGTAAAACCGTTTTGATTACCGAACTGATTAACAACATGGTCGGACGCTATGAAGGTGCCAGTATTTTTTGCGGCGTCGGCGAGCGTTCGCGTGAGGGCGAACAACTGTATCGCGAAATGAAAGATGCGGGTGTTCTGGATAAAACCGTGATGGTGTTCGGACAGATGAACGAGGCTCCGGGGATTCGTTTCCGGGTGCCGCTGACCGGTCTTACCATGGCCGAATATTTCCGCGACAAAGAGAAAAAAGATGTGTTGTTGCTAGTGGATAATATTTTCCGCTTTGTACAAGCCGGTTCCGAGGTTTCGGTATTATTGGGACAAATTCCGTCGCGCGTGGGCTATCAGCCGTCGCTCGGTACCGATATTGCCGATTTGGAGGAGCGTATCGCTTCCACCGAGAATGCTGCGATTACTTCCATTCAGGCGGTATATGTTCCGGCCGATGATTTTACCGATCCGTCGGCAGTGCATACGTTTGCGCATTTGTCTTCCAGCATTGTGCTTTCAAGAGCGCGGGCGGCACAGGGGTTGTATCCGGCGGTTGATCCGCTCGCTTCTGCTTCCAATATGCTGGTGCCGCAAATTGTCGGTGAACGGCATTATCGGGTGGCAATCGCCGTGCGTAAGTGTTTGGCTGAATATGAGGAACTGAAGGATATTATCGCCATGCTCGGTTTTGATGAATTGCCGGAACACGATCAACAAACGGTTTTGACCGCACGCAAATTGGAGCGTTTTTTAACTCAACCTTTCCACACTACCTTCCAATTTACGGGTATGAAAGGGCGCTCGGTTGATTTGGAAAAAACAATCGAGGGCTGCGAGCGCATATTGTCGGGAGAATTTAATTATCTTTCCGAAAACGATTTCTTTATGGTTGGTGATATTGATGAAGTGCTGGCTAAAACTAAAGATAAGAAAGCGGCTTATGAACAATCGCTGAAAGAGAGTGCCTGATGAAATTAACGGTGTTCACGCCTTTGGGTGAATTGCTAAAGTGCAAAATCAAAAAAATCACCGTTGAAACCTTAAACGGGCACTACACATTATTGCCGAAACACGTTGATTTTGTGGCGGCAATGAGCGAAAACATCGTTACTTATACCACCGAAGAAAAACAACAAAAATATATGGCTTGCCATCGGGGAATTGTGGTGAAGAAGGGTGATGCCGTTACCATAACCGTGCAAAACGCGGTTGTCGGCGACACTCTTGACGAACTGACCGAGATAATCAATCGCGACTTTAAGCAAACCGATGAGCAACGCAAAGAATTCAATAGTGCTATGGCTCGTTTGGAATTGGGAATAATCCGCGGTTTCGGGCAGCTGAGCAAAGGAGACTTCAATGGCGGAATTTGAAAAAGTGCAGAGCAGCAAAGTGCGGGATGAGCTGGTTTATAAAGCCACACTGATGAAGCAACGCCCGGAGCGGCATTGGCATTCCAATTTCGGAATGATAGCTTCTCTCGGCGGAGTGATTATTATTCCGATTCTTTTGGGAATATGGCTGGGAGGATATTTGGATGAATCCTGGCCGCAACGCTTCTCGTGGCGTTTGTCGCTGTTGTTTGTAGGCTTTGTGTGGGGAGCATTCAATGCTTATATGTGGGTGGCGATGGAAAATCGTAAAATTGCCGAGTTGGACGCCAAAATGGACGCGCTGAAAAAAGGAGAGAAAAATGAATAGCGGATATTTTGAACTGATGTGGCAACAAGCGGAAGAATGGCGGTTGATTATCGCATTTATCTGCGGCATTGCGGTCGGATTGGTATATTTTTACAGTTTGCGCTGGAGTATAAATCACTATGGCGAGCTTGAGCATAAATTTAAGATTTATGCCCTGACGGCATTGTGCCGGATTGCACTGTTTTTCGGAGTTTTGATTTTAATCGGACACCGCAACATTGCCGTTATCCTGTTATATATCTTGGCATTTTTCCTGACTAAAGTGGTGATAATTTGGTTGGAAAAACGCAGATACGTTGCCGTGGATAACAAAGACGAGGTGAAAAAGTAATGGAGTGCCGAGCTGATTTTTCGCAGTGGTTTGATTTGCCGTGGCAGGACAAGGCCATCGGCCTGGAGAATTTTGATTCGATTAAGTTAATCGATTGCGGTAGTTTCGGCATTAATGTCACGATTTTCAATTCTTGGCTGGTAATAGCGTTGATTACGTTGGTTTCGTGGTTGGTTACGCGCCGTATCGGCACCGGTAAAAACGTATCAAAAATGCAGATTGTTTTGGAAACATTAGTGTTATGGATGCAAAAAGAAGCCAAAGAGACCAGCGGTTCCGGCAGCCGGAAGTATTTTTCTATGGCGCTGGGGCTGTTTTGCTTTATCATTACAGCCAACTTACTGACCTTTATTCCGTGGTTTCGGCCGCCGACTGCGTCTTTGAGCACAACCATGGCTCTGGCTCTGATTGTGTTTATGGCCATACCGTATTTTTCAATCAAGAATGCGGGGATTAGAGGCTACTTGAAAAAATTTATTGAACCGGTGCCGCTGTTGTTACCGATGAACATATTCAGCGAAGTGTTTTCGGTTTTTGCCATGGGCTTGCGTTTGTTCGGCAATATGCTGAGCGGTGTAATGTTTGCCGGCATTCTGAGCGCGTTTATACCGTTTATCGCGCCGCTGACCATGCAAACGCTCGGCTTGTTGACCGGTTCAATTCAAGCATACATTTTTGCTTTGTTGGCACTTGTATATACCTCAAGTGTTAAAAAGGAAGAAGAATTATCAATAACTTAACTTAAAGGAGAAAACAATGGATTCTTATGCAATTATCGGTGCGGTTTCGGTTTTGGGAGCCTGTTTGTGTATGGGTATCGGCAGTATCGGCTCGGCACTCGGCGAAGGGCAAGCGGCAGCTGCGGCCTTAACCGCAATGGCACAACAACCGGATGAGGCCGGACGGATTCGTTCCACCATGTTCGTTACGTTGGCAATGCTTGAAACAACTGCGCTGTATGCGTTGTTGATTGCATTTTTAACGCTGTATGCCAATCCGTTTTGGAATTATGCCATCAACCAATAAAAATACGTGAGGACCAATGGAAATTGACCTGGTTACATTAATTGCACAAATCATCAACTTACTGATTTTGTTGTTTTTGCTCAGAAAGTTTTTATATCTTCCGGTTTTGAAGGCGGTGGAGGCAAGGCAAAAAGCCGTTGCCGATGAGTTGCAGGCGGCGGAAGACGCGCAAAAGCATGCGCAAATTACCATAAAAGCGTGTGAAAAACAAACTCAGAAACTTGAGGCGCAAAAACAGGAAATTTTGCAAAAAGCACATCAGGAGGCCGATGATTTGTCGGCGGAATTGCTTGTACAAGCTCAGAAAGAATATGCGGTTGCGCAAAAACAATGGCAACGCAGAATGGTTGCGGAACAAGACAGTTTTGTGCATACAATGCAGAAGGCAGTTACCTTACAGTTTAATCACTTTGCCCAAAAAGCCCTAAAACAAATTGCCAACGTTGATATCAATGATTTGGCGGTTGATTGTTTATTAAAACAACTGGATAATCTGTCACCGGAACAGCAGGCCGAATATGCCGCGGATTTTCACTCCAAAAAGCGTATAGAGATTCAATCTGCGGCGGTATTGAGTGAAAAAAATCAAAAAAAATTAGAAAAATATTTGCGCGAAAAATGGCAGCTTTTGCCGCAAACCCAAATTGTTTTTACGGTTAACGATGAGCTGATTTGCGGTTTGAGCCTGATGGCCGAAGAACAGTTGATTTCATGGAATTTAGAAGAGTATATGCGTCAGTTCGGGCATAATCTGAAACAGGAAGCAACACAATTTTTAAACAGAGGTAAAAATGATTGAAGCAAAAAATATGTTGCAGGCTATTCAGCAAAGTATCGAAAAAACCGATATGGAGCTGAAAAAAGAAGAAGTAAGCACCGTGCAGTCGGTTTCGGCCGGCACGGCGATTGTCAGCGGTTTGGAAAACGCACAGATGGACGAGTTGCTGCAATTTCCTCACAACGTTTCGGGAATGGTGCAGACGCTTAATCGACAATCGGTCGGTGTGGTGTTTTTGGATGATCCGCAAAAAATAAAAGCCGGCGACCGCGTGGTACGTACCGGTCGCGTTTCCGATGTCCCGGTCAGCGAAAATCTGTTGGGACGGGTGATTAATCCGTTGGGAGAGCCGTTGGACGGTAAGGGGGCTTACAGCTATGAAGAACGTCGCCCGCTCGAGGTTGAAGCAGTTCCGATTATGGATAGAGCGCCGGTCGATACTCCTCTGCAGACCGGAATTAAAGCCGTTGATGCTTTTACACCCATCGGGCGCGGGCAACGCGAACTGATTTTGGGTGACCGGCAAACCGGTAAAACAGCCATTGCTTTGGATACGATTATCAATCAGAAAAACAGCGGCGTAATCAGCATTTATTGTGCCATAGGACAGCGTAATGCGGCGGTGGCTTCGGTAATTGCCGATTTGCAAAAATACGACGTGATGGATAAAACAATCGTCGTTTCGGCCTCTGCCGACGATGAAGCCGGAATGCAATATATTGCTCCGTATGCAGCTACCACTATCGGTGAATATTTTATGCAGCGCGGCTATGATGTTTTGGTGGTGTATGATGACTTGACCAACCACGCCCGAGCCTATCGGCAAATGTCGCTGTTGTTGCGCCGTCCGCCGGGGCGTGAGGCTTTCCCGGGTGACATTTTCTACATTCACTCCCGTTTATTGGAAAGAGCAACTCATTTGCGGCCGGAAGCAGGCGGCGGTTCTTTGACCGCTTTGCCGATTGTTTCGACCGAAGCCGGCAATATTTCGGCTTATATTCCGACCAACATTATTTCGATTACCGACGGGCAGATTTATTTGTCGGCGCAAATGTTTCAGAAGGGATTGATGCCGGCGATAGATACCGGAAAGTCGGTTTCACGCGTGGGTGGCGATGCGCAGTTGCCGGCCTATAAGTCGGTGGTCGGACCGCTCAAACTGTTTTATGCGCAATTTGAGGAATTGGAGTCGTTTACCAAATTCGGCACTCAGTTGGATAAAGAAACTCAACAAAGAATTGCCCGCGGTCAGGCGGTGCGTGCGGTATTGCAACAACGGCGATATGCTTTGTTGACGGCGGCCGAGCAAATAGCAATTTTTGCCGCAACCAACGACGGTATATTTGACGGATTGAATGTTGAGCAAACCAACCATGTTCAGGAAGTTATCTTGCAGGTGTTGCACAGTCGCTTCAAAAAGCTGATGCACGCCGTGGATAAACGCCATAAAATTTCAGATGCCGATTTAAATAATATGATACAAACTTTCAAATCTGTTTTGCAGGGCGAGGAATAAACATTATGCCGATTGAGAAATTGCAACGAAAGATAAAAACCACCCAAGAATTGCGGGAAATTGTCAGCAATATGAAAACGCTGTCATCGGTGAGTATCTTGCAATATGATCAGGCTAATACGGTTTTGGAAAAATATCAGCGCAATTTACAGGATGCAATTCATGTGTTGGCACTGCATAACGGCATTCCGCTATCGGCCTCCGAGCAGCCGGCACACCCGCGCTATTTGTTTATTATCATCGGTTCGGATAACGGCATGGTCGGTCGTTTCAATCGCGATTTGACCGAGCAGGTGCAAAAGTTTATAAAAGCGGAAAAAATCGCTGCCGCCGATGCCTATTTTATTACCATCGGTAAAAGGTTATCTGCTTTGAGCGAACAGGCTGATTTCAACGTTTTAACCGGATATGCTACGTCAAATTCGGTAAAGGCGGTGGTGTCGTTGGCCGAAACAATAATTATGCGCCTGGAGCAGGCTATGCGTCGTCAGCGCGTAACCAATGTTTATACTTGCTTTCACCGGCGCAACGGTAACAGCGTAAGCATTAATTTGCAAAGAATTTTGCCGGTGGATAAAGAAGGGTTGTTGAAGCTTAAGAAAAAAAGATGGGAAACAAACAATATCCCGATGTTACCCGTAAATAAAGATAAAATGTTTGCGGCCTTGGTCGGAGAAATTTTGATGATTGCCTTATCTAAACAAATCAATGCTTCGCTGGCGGCCGAACATTATATTCGTATGACAAATATGCAAAATGCCGAGAAAAATATCGATGAGAGTCTGGAAGAACTCAATTTGGAATTTCAGCAGCAACGTCAGGAAGAAATCACCGGCGAGCTGATTGATGTTATTTCCGGAGCCAATGCCATGGCTGAAGCTTGAAGTTTTTACTCGCGTTAATATTAAAAAAAGACCGATAATTTTCGGTCTTTTTTTAATTGTATCAACATCCTAAATCAATTTTTCGGCGGAATATTGATTTGCGCAATATAACCCGGCTTGATTCTAACCGAACTGTACTTCATATTGCTGGTATCAATCATATACAGCTCACGCCCGGTCCAGTTTGCCGCCGTTTTATAAAAGTCTTTGGCCAGAATTTCCTGATTTTTCGGATTCATCATATACAATACGCAACCCTGGTGCGGTTCGGCAACACCGCAACGGCTACGGCCCTGCGGTAACTCCGGATTGAGTATAACTCCATCAAGCCCGCGCGAAGTAGAGGAGGATGACGTCGGTGCCAGAATATATCCGGTGATTGCCCCGATTAAACCGGCAATAATGAGCAACATAAATACGGTTTTGTTGCGTAACAATACCGCGATGGAATCTTGCGTTTGCGGCACCAATTCTTCTTCGGTAATAAAATGGATATTCTCCGCATCACCATTATTGTCATACACGGTATTATTATTGGCGGTTTCGTTGAAAGCATCTTCCAAAAACGAACTGGGCTGAGAATAATTTACCTTTGTCGGCGCACCGAATGACATCGGTTGATTTTGCGGTCTGGATCTCTTAATTTTGCGCAGTTTGCGAATTTTAGGCGCATTTTGATTTTGTTCCATAATACCCCCTTATTTTATCTTATTCTTAATTGCTTCACTGGTCTTTAAGGTCCGAATCAAACGCGGTACCATAAAGATAATGGTTTCGGATTTCGGAGAGTTTACTCCGAATAACTCGTTCGGCATACCTATAATCAGGAAGTTTTCGCCGAGCTTATTACGAATATTGAATTTTGTAACCTGTCCGTCCGTAACTTCAACCGTAACGTCGGTAAATATTTCGTTATTCTTTTCAACCGATGCTTTGGCCAAAACGGACATACCGTAAGGATCTGCCCCCGGCTGGCTGCATTTGCCGATATCAAAGCGCGCTAACCACAGATTAGGTACCACGAATTTACCTTCCGAAACAGTTTCTATACGCGCCTGACTGCCTAAGAATTGTTGCAATTTTTCAATCGAAATATCATTAGTGGTGGTTAAAACTCTGCCGATAACACCGGTTTGTGCTGTGGTAATCGAGCCGAAATCAAAGGCTTTAAGCAATTCTTTCCACTCGATATCACGCATCGGATCATTAGGATATAAACGGAATACGCTGACATCATAAGCCACTAAAGTCGGGCTGTTTTCAAAAATTTTAATCAGCTCGGTCATCTTTTTCTGCATTTCGATATCGGCATCAAAAGTGATGGAATAATCGGCCCAGTTGGTAGTGATATTGGTAATCCCGGCACCGCGGATAACATCAAGCAATCCGAGAATAATCGGGCGTGAATGCGGCGTATACAAGGTCATATTGGCCCGACGGCTTAATGTCAGAATTTTATCTTTGGCATTGTAGGAATAATAAATATCGGCCGATTCGGCAATCATTTTGATAACTTCCGAAAATTCGCCTTTCAAATCTTGTGCCGAAATGCTGGTATAAGGCCCGTCGGCAGAAGAAACGCGAATACCTGCTTCTTTGGTTAAGCGCACCAGAGCCTGTTCGGCCGGCATCATATCAAACGAAAATCCGGTAACTTCAAAACGCGGCAAAGCATCATTCTGTCCGTTACGCTCGAGTTTGAAAGCCGAACGAACATAAGGTAACGTCAAAATCATTTGCTGGGTTCCCCAGTTGACGTTACAACGCAAAGGGGTTTCCAAATCCAAAGCATTAGCCCCCTCGGTAGTTCTTATCATAAACGGATCCTGCGGTTCTTTATGTGTAGGCCCGGCTTCCATCATTTGCATTGCGTGTTCATATTCATTTCGAGCAGCGATCTGCTCCGCTTCTGCTTGCTTGACGACTTCGCTGTTTTCAAGACATCCGGTTAGTGCAAACAACAAAAAAGCTGATAAGATATATAGTCCAGAATTAAGCAATTTTTTCATTGTCGGTATCCTCTTATTTTTGAGTGTCAGCGGCTTCATTACCTGTTTCCGCAGCGTTCTCCGCCATAAGTTTATTCATTAAATCATCAATATTCATGCCGGCACCTACTGTCGGGTCGGTTGCCTTATCAAAGTTGCTCATAACCTCGTTTAATTTTTTTGCTTCGTTCGGATCGGTACGCAACATTTCAGGTGTTTGGTTATTGGTTAATTCCTGCTGATACAGCGATAAATTTTTGCGCAACGCTTCAACTCCGCCGGCAATTCTCTTTTCTACGTACGGATATAATTCCTGATGTTCTAAAACATAATTTCCGGTATCACAGATTTCTTCCAATATATCAAGAATATACGGATAGAAAGGATATTCTTCCATGGCAATATTGCCCATACGTATGCAACGCGCTGCAATACGCGAAATGGTGCGGTCATAATAATCAATCAAAACGATATAATTATCGACATACCATAAAGATTCTTTTGAAACGGCGCTATGTGCAACTTCTGCCATGTTATTTGTTCCTTTCATTTTTCCATCATTCTACTAAAGAATATATGGTTTGTAAATATTTTTGAGCAACTTGTCGCGAGTGTTTTTATGAAGCAATCGGATTGCCGTTTTCATCAACATATTCCCACTCGTCGCTATCCGACGGCTCAATCGGATTGCCGTTTTCATCAACATATTCCCATTCATCATCATTCGATGCCGTAACCGGATTGCCGTTTTCATCAACATATTCCCATTCATCATCACCCGATGCCGTAACCGGATTGCCGTTTTCATCAACATATTCCCATTCATCATCATCTGATGCCGTAACCGGATTACCGTTTTCATCGACATATTCCCACTCATCGTCATCCGATGCCGTAACCGGATTGCCGTTTTCATCGACATACTCCCACTCGTCATCGGTTGTTGCGGTTTCACCGTTGTTATCCGTTGCAAAGGCATCTTCCAGGTCACCGAAGGCAGCTTCCAAACTGACCGGCGCTTTATCGTTGCCGGCGGCCAAAGACACCGGTGTCACGTCCAAGTCATCAAGCGAAACCGAATCGGTTGAGTTGATGGCCTCTTTAATTCTTTGCATGGCACTGTCATAACCCGGATTACTTACCTTTGCTTGCGGCGCCGGTTTGGCGTCCATACCGAATGCCGCGCTCAAATCATCAACCGGTTTGGTGGCCTTTGCTTGCGGTGCCGGCTTGGTTTCCATACCGAATGCCGCAGCTATATCATCAGCCGGTTTGGCGGCCTTTGTTTGCGGTGCCGACTTGGTTTCCATACCGAATGCCGCAGCTATATCATCAGCCGGTTTAACGGCCTTTGCTTGCGGTGCCGGCTTG
>CAKJXZ020000064.1:0-2511 GCA_918234285.1 Pseudomonadota bacterium
AAGAACGTTTTGGATTTGGAATCTACGCCGTATAAGTATTTAATTGAAAATTACGGCAGTTACGATGCCGAGGCGGTTAAAGGTCAAGGTATTGCTAAAAAAGAACTTAATCCGGATTTTCCGAATAATTACGTTGCCGCCGTTCAAGAAAATATCGGTAAATACGATTATATTCTGGTATGGTGTCATCCGGAGCAGTCTTTACCGAATTTAGATAAAGCCGGTATTGATTACGAAATTTTCCTCCCGACACGTGATGCTTTAGATGAATATCGTCAGCGTTTTATCAATCGCGGAAATTCAGAAGAATACGTTAACCGCGTCAGTTCCAAAGAAGGTTATGATAAGCGTTTACCGCAATGGCAAGCAACCGGCAAACCAATGGTGTTTTTAGAGGCCGGCGAAACTTTAGAAAGTTATTTTAAGGCGCATTTGGAATATCCGAAGCTCTTGCCGAGAGATAACGCTCCCCTCAAATTAAAAACGGCAAAAGCCGAAATCGAAAGATAATATTTAAAACAAAAAATAAGCCCTGACGGATTACTCCATCAGGGCGTTATTCATTTCTCGCAAATTGCCTCGTAAACCACGTTGTTGCGGTCGATTTGGCGGATTGTTTCGGCGGTGTCATTGTCGTAGTCGGCGTAAATCGGCTCATACAGCAGACAATAATTACCGCTTGTATTTGTTGTGCAAGCGTTCAGTCCGGTTAGGATTAGTAAGACTGCGACGAGCCTCTTGAGCTTTTTTAATTGCATTGTTTTCCTCCTTGTTCTTCTGATTTTCTGCCGATTCGCGGGCATTTTTATAACCGAATAAATATAAAAAAAGAGCGATAGCCCCGAATACCACCGCTCTAAACTTCTTTATCAAATTTATCAGGCTTGTCATATTTATCATTTTTGATTTCCTTTCTGAACATTCCGATGTCGCGCACGCCGCTTATGCCGAGCATTATACCGAGAGAGGTCAACAACTGCTCCCAGTCGATAATATCGGTCTTGAAATACGGCGCGATGACGCAGTTATGAAAAAATCCGTAACAGAGTATCCACCCGATTAGCGGAATCCAACTCCGGTTGTTTAATTTTCGCATAGGTCAATTCCTTGTTGGATAATTTCGTCCGAATATGGTTGAACGCCGTTTTCCATACGAATAACGGCTTTGATAAACACGGTTAAAATGCCGCGTTCCTCAATATCTATTACCGTGTCCGGATAAACGCCGATTTGCTCTGCCACCGTCTTAATATAGGCCTTTGTTTGGTTTTCATTCGGCGGCGCGTAACGGCTGATTATTTGCCGAACTGTATTTAAGCCGTGGATTTTCTTGTAATTCATTAAAACTTTGGCAAGCGCACGAATGCCGAACACCGGCGATTTAAATACACAAAAAGCAGGATCAATGTTCCTGCCGTCCGGATTTAAGCCTTGCCAATTCTGCCCGTGGCGAATGTTGCCAGGGTTATTGTTTCTTATTCCGCGTGGTGGTCTTAGATTCATTATGCATCTCCCAAATAAGTTGTCGTAAGTCGTCAATTTTGAGTTCAAGCCGGTTTATATGCACTTGCGTGGCATATTCTTTGGCGACTTGAACTTTGAAGTCGTTTAAGTCCTTGCGCATTTCGCCGTATTTGTGAACAAGCCACGCAAACGCCGGAACGCAAATTGCTTGTAAAAATTGTAGCCAATCCATGATTTTCTCCTTAATTTTGATGCACACGGTCATCTTC
The DNA here is from genome assembly GCA_918234285.1 of Pseudomonadota bacterium. Taxonomy (GTDB): domain Bacteria; phylum Pseudomonadota; class Alphaproteobacteria; order RF32; family CAG-239; genus RUG410. Next base: position 1,734 of record CAKJXZ020000064.1, read on the forward strand.
TATGACTGCCGTGATTTCCACTTGATTTGAGCGTGGTCGAATGCCGGTAACACGCGCATAAACGCTCCATTTGTCCTGCGTGCCGAAAGCATAATGCGTGCGTTCCATGCCGGAAGCCGTCAAAATTTCAATACTCGGCTGAGTTTTCAGCATAACTTCGGTGTTAAGTTCGGTTGCCGTCACCTCATAAGGCCCCGAAAGCGAGCCGTTTTTCTCTCGTAACGCCAGCACATTCTTAACGCCAGATGTAAATTCAACCGGCTCGGACAACGTGAGTTTTAAGCCGTCTTGTGCGATAATTTCGCCACCGCTACCCCAGTGCGCCATATCGTGCGTAATAGCGATTAAATCACCGTATGTCGGGATTAACCCCTCAAGCTCGGTGGTAAAGGTAACAATGCGCCGCCGATAGCGGTTGGCAAGTGCCATATACACCGCTTCACGCAAGGCTTGCGCTTTATTCGTGCATCCGAACAGTTCCACCGTGGCAGTTTTATCCGAGGTTGAACCGCTGAACGTTCCGGTTACTTCGCTTGTTTTCCAAGTGTTTTCCGAAAAATATTCCACGCATACGCTGTCGGCGGTATCTTCTGACGGCATGATGTATTGGATTGAAAGCGTATTTTTGACGATATTTCTCGGCCCGAAAAGTGCCACCGGAATTGTTTTCGGTTCATCACGCACAAACCGCACAATGCCGCCCTGAATAAACGCCACCGCGCGACCGACTTTTGCCACGCGCGATAGTGCCTCATAAACCGTCAATTTACTGTCAAAC
>CAKJXZ020000065.1:0-38747 GCA_918234285.1 Pseudomonadota bacterium
GATGCAGGAGATTGATAACGATCGCAATATCGACATCGGCGCCAAAAATCAAAAGGCCATGATTAAAGAAGGTACGCCGGTCAATAATATGGGTATTGAGGGCGGCAACAGCAAGGGATCATACTTCAGCGATTTGACGATTTCCGAGACCGATGCCATCGCCAGCTTGTTGCGCCAGAACTGGAACCTTGATCCGGGAGCAATGGGGATTGACGGTATGATGGTGGAAATCCGCGTGTTCCTGGAGCGTGACGGCTCAATTAAAGAAATAGAATTTGTGGATAAGGCTCGCTATAATACCGATCCGAACTATCGTTCGGTGGCGGAAAGCGCACGCCGCGCCATCATTATGACCGGTAATGCCTTTAAGCAGGTATTTGGCCAGAAATATGCCGATAAATACGACGTTTGGAACACGTTGCGCCTTTACTTTGACCCACTCGATAAAGGTGTGAGATAAATATCGGATTAATCTGCGGTAAAAGTTTTTTATAATAAATATTGACAAAATATTCCGTATAGTGTAAAACAGTAATAACGTTTTACAATTTATATATTATGAATATCAATCAAATCAAAAGGGTATTGGATGCCGATGGTATCTGGTATTCTGTCATCAATGAGAATGATGACATTTGCATCGAGGAGATGACTACGGTTCCCCGCTCACAGGTCGACATGCACAAGAAACTCTTGGTACTTACGGCCGGTAACCTTAAGGAAGCAGAGAAGGCAGGCGATGATTGGAGCAACTTTATCAACGTCATACTCGACGCCGGTTGCTCGAAAAAATATCTGAGCCGCCTGAATGCACCTAACTTGATTCTCGTCGGCCAGAACGACGTCGGCAAGACCATCGGTGCTCTCCACGAAGCAATGCGCAAACGCTAAACAAATTACCCTGAAACCTAATCGTTTCAGGGTAATTTGTTTTTAATTGAAAGGAAAACACTAATAATTAAGCGCTTTTCTGCCATCCGCGCAAAATATAATCGCTCAGCTTTTCGCTGAAGAACGAACTGTCGCTGATGGCTTCGCCTTCGGCGATTTTAGCCTGATCCAGAAGCAAGCGTGATACTTCTTCCACCGTTTGCTTTTGGCTCTTGTCAAACATACTGTCCGCCAGTTTAATAATCAGCGGATGGTACGGATTAACTTCCAAAATTCGCGAGCTGGCGAAAGCCGTCTGTTGCTGATGATTACGCATCAAACGCTCGAGGTGAATACTCATCTGGCCGTTTTCCACCGTCAGACTGACCGGACTTGAAGTCAGTTTTTCGGTAGCCACGACTTTGCCTACTTCATCTTTAAACAATTTGCTCATAAAATCGGTCAATTTTTTCAAACTTCCTTCGTCGGCACGCGGCGTATCGCGTTCCATCTTCAAATCCATATCGGCTTGCGAAACGTGCTTAATCGGATATCCCTTGTAGTTTGTCAGCACCTGAACCCAAAACTCGTCAATCGGGTCGGTCAACAGCAATACCTCAACTCCCTTGGCTTTGAAAGCCTCAAGTTGCGGATTGTTGCGGAGCGTCGGTACATCATCGCCGGTGATGTAATAAATGTTGGTCTGTCCTTCGTTTACGCGCGAAATATATTCATCAAGCGAGGTCAGACGCTCGTTGTCATTGGTGGAATAAAAGCGCGACAGCGAGGCAACAATATCGCGATTTGCCACATCTTCGTAAATACCTTCTTTAAAGGCAATACCGAAAACTTTCCAAAATTTCATATAATCATCATAATCTTCGGAGCGGGTTTTCAGCTCTTTCAAAATACGGCCGACCGTGCCGTTTTTAATCTTGGCAATCAGTGCATTTTGCTGCAACATCTCACGCGAAATATTGAGCGGCAAATCGGCACTGTCGATAATACCTTTGACAAAGCGTAAATATGCCGGCATTAACCCTTCTACCTTATCGGAAATAAACACGCGATTTACGTAGAGTTTCAAACTCTGCTGGCGGTCCGGTTGGAACAGGTCATACGGCGCCTCCGACGGAATGTATAACAGTCCGGTATATTCGATATTACCCTCGGCTTTGAAATGTAATCTGAGCCAAGGAGTATCGAAATTGCGCGAAATATGATGATAAAATTCGTTATATTGTTCTTCGGTGATTTCCGCCTTGTTTTTGGTCCACAAAGCCGAGCCGGTATTCACGGTTTCTTCGCCGGCTTTACCTAAATCCAAAACAATCGGGTAGTTAATGTGATCGGAATACGTGCGGATAATGTGGCGCAAATAAATCGTATCAACATAATCTTTGGCATCGTCTTTCAAATACAGTTTAATGTCGGTACCGACTTTATCGCGCTTTGCTTCGGTAATTTCAAAGCCGTCGACACCGTTTGAAGTCCACAGCCAAGCCTGTTCTTCGCCGGCACGGCGCGTGGTTACTTCAACTTTGGCGGCAACCATAAATGCCGAATAAAAACCGACGCCAAACTTGCCGATTAAGTCGACAATCGAGCCGTTATCTTTGGCATTGTTCACAAATTCCGCGGTACCGGATTTGGCGATTGTACCCAGATGATGTACCAAATCGTCTTTATTCATACCGATACCGTTATCACTGACCGTCAGTGTGTTTTCTTCGGCATTAGGTGTAATGACAATCTTGAATTCGCCGTTATTCTTTACGATTCCCGGATTGGTGAGGGAATAATAGCGCAACTTATCACAAGCATCACTGGCATTGGAAATAAGCTCGCGCAAAAAAATGTATTTTTCCGAATACAGCGAATTAATAACAATATCGAGAAGTTTGGTTACTTCGGTTTTGAATTTTTGTTTGCTCATAAAAAATCTCCCATATATCAACTGTTATTTATATGGGAGTATTTTTTTGCGTTCGCAAGAGGCAAAACAAAATTTTTATAAAGTTTTATTTTCGAATTTCCGCCGAGCAGTTGTAGCGCAGAAACTCCAGTTCTTCCACCGGCGAAACGTGCCAAATTGCGGCATAATCAAAATCTTCTTCCGCCGGTATTACCTCCGATTCCAGAATATGCAGATATTGTTCTGCCTGTTTTTCCGAAAAAGAGCAAGTGTATTCCAAAAACATGGTGTCGGTGAAATAACTGGAATCCGCCGGCGGCACGTTTTTGAGCAAAATGTGATCTATTTTATCGGTTTTCTGCACCGTAAATTTATATACGCAGGAGTCTTTTTGGAGACCGACGATTTTACGGGAAAATTCCAGCCCCGAGGCGGTTTCTTTTTGCTCCGTCGGAGTGCAAGCCGCCAGATTGCGGCGAATATTCTGTGTATTATCGATTTCTTCGCGATAAAAACTGCAATATTTCGGGTCGGACATGATTTTCACTGCGGCTTGGTAATCCTCATCTTTTTCAATATAATATTCATCCCAGCGCTGCGAATATTTTTTGTTTTCAAAACGGTGCAACACGTGAGCATAAGTTTTGGCCACGTCGGCCGGCAGACTGCAATCCTGATGGATTTCCACCGAAGAATTGGTAATACCGGTGATGTGCAAGCCGCACATATCGTCTTTTATGCCGTCAATCGTGTAAATATTGTTGACGGCAACGTCTTTGCGTCGCAAAGGTCGCTCGGCATGGTACGGTTCGCACTTTTCCAAGCTTTCGGTAAAACCTTTCGGCAACACCAGTTTATCAACATAAACATCAATGGCAAGTATCTGCGCGTTCGCCGGGTTCGACAGATAAGCCGCACCGGCCGTAATTGCCAGACTAATCAGGTATTTTAATGCGTTCAATGTCAGCTCCTATTGCTTTAAATTTTTCTTCCAAATGTTCATAACCGCGGTCTAAGTGATAAACGCGGTTGACGATGGTTTCTCCTTCTGCCACCAAACCGGCCAAAATCAGGGCAAACGAGGCACGTAAATCGGTAGACATCACCGGCGCCGCCGAGAGTTTTTCCACCCCGCGCACAATCGCCGAGGCATGGCCGTGAACGTTGATGTTGGCGCCCATACGCATCAGTTCCGGCACGTGCATAAAGCGATTCTCCCAAATACTTTCGGTAATCATTGCCGCACCTTCGGCAACACACATCAGTGCCATAAATTGCGCCTGTAAATCGGTCGGAAAACCCGGATAATAATCGGTAAACACATCTTGCCCCACCAATTTGACGTTCTGCGCATCAACAATAAATCCGGTGTCGGTCATTTCAACTTTGGCCCCGGTTTTGCGCAAAATATCGAGCGGTGTTTGCAAATATTGCGCCGGCGCGTTAACCAACTCTACCCGTCCGTGCGTAATGGCGGCGGCCACTGCATACGAGCCGGCCTCAATGCGGTCATTGATGATTTCGTGGGTAACACCGTGCAGTTTTTCCACTCCGTGAATAGTTAAAGTGGAAGTGTTGGCGCCTTCAATTTGCGCGCCCATCTTGTTCAAAACATCAATCAAGTCGGCAATTTCCGGTTCTTTAGCGGCATTTTCAATAACGGTTGTACCTTCAGCCAAAGCGGCGGCCATCAAAATATTGCAAGTGGCGCCGACCGAAGCCGAGTGGAATGCCACATGTGCGCCCTTTAAGCGACCGTCAATATCAGCCACCACATAACCGTTTTTAATTTCGATTTTGGCACCCATCTGCTCCAATGAGGATAAGTGAATATCCATCGGACGCGCTCCGATGGCGCAACCTCCCGGTAACGAGAGCTCAACGTGGCCGTATTTGGTTAAAAGCGGGCCCAAAACATAGTAGGAAGCGCGCATTTTACGGACATAATCATAAGGCGCTACCAAGCTGGTCGGTTGCGGCGTATGGTATGTAATTGTCTGCGTCAGGTGTCCGTTGCGTTCCTCGGCTTTTTCTTCGATTTGTGTACCGATTTGCAACAGTAGGGCATTGAGCGACTTAATATCGGAAAGAAACGGGATGTTTTGAATCGTCACCGGTTCATCAGTCAATAAACTGGCGCAGATAATCGGTAATGCGGTATTTTTGGCGCCGCTGATATACACTTTTCCAAACAGCGGTTTGCCGCCGATAATCTTAATCTTGTCCACGTTGTTTCTCCTTCAATGCTTTCTTTTTTTCGAGTTCTTGTTGCTGTTTTTTGCGCTTGGCAATATTTTTTTGCAAGGCCTTTGCCTCTTTTTCAAAACGTATTTGCTGTTGTGATTTTTGATTGGCCATTCGTTTTTCCTTGTTTGAATTCATGATGAATTATATCGGGTATTGTGCTTTAATACAAGTAAAGTTTGCCTTTAATAACAGGAAAAGGTCGATAGGTTTATATCTTCATTCACAAAAAATGTAAAAATATAAAAAAAGTTCTTGCAATTTATTTTTTATGTGATATTAAATAATTCGTTCGCAGATGATGCGGGTATAGCTCAGGGGTAGAGCGCAACCTTGCCAAGGTTGATGTCGTGGGTCCGAATCCCATTGCCCGCTCCAATAACGAAATATGAGAGAGGAATGTGTTTCCTCTCTTTTACATAAGTACTCGGAACTGCCCGACAAATACCAAGGTTTGAAGCGTCGCCGAGTACGAGCAAATTGCTTCATCGTCTAATGGTAGGACAGCGGATTCTGACTCCGTCAATCTTGGTTCGAGTCCAGGTGAAGCAGCCACAGTGTGCAAGTCGTCAGAAATGACGACTTTTTCTTTTATTTGCAGGGATTTCAGCGAGTTCGAAATAGATATCGTTACACGTAGTATATGTGTAACGGCGGAGATCCGCGAGTGTAACGAGTGTAATGTTAGGTATGAAAAAAGCATAAAACGGGACAATCTTCGAACTTTTTTAATAAAAAATGCAAAACCTACAAAGCTGTTCCTTTGGCGGGAATAAAAAATTTTTTCAAATCAACCTTTTCCAATTCAAGCAACTTTACTTTTTTAGCTATTCCGCCTGCATAGCCTGTTAAACTGCTGTTTGTTCCTACTATCCGATGACAGGGTATAATCAGAGAGATTGAATTATGCCCGACAGCTCCACCAACCGCTTGAGCCGACATTTGTTTTATTCCTTTTTCTCTGGCAATTTTGGTTGCTATTTCACCATAAGTCATAGTTTTCCCAAACGGAATAGCGAGCATAATTTCCCATACTTTCTTTCTAAACGGTGTCGTCTTCATCAATAATGGTGGGGTAAAATTAGGTGCTCTACCACTGAAATAAATATCTAGCCATTTATCAGTTTGTTCAAAAATCGGCAAATCTCTTTGGATTGCATTGTCTTCTATCGTATCTGCAAAATACTTCTGTCCGTCAAACCACAAACCGATTAAGCATGATCCATTACTTGCTATGGTTATACCACCCAACGGTGATTGATAATGGTGTATGTAGTTATTTTTCTCGTATAATTCTGAATCCGACATTGTTTTATTCCTTCATACATCGTGCATTTTATACCTCTTTACGGCCAATATAAATGTCTCTGTGCAGATTTGCAAATTTTATTGCTTTTTATTCCGATACAAAATATCTTCATAGAAAATACCAGGAGAAGCAAAATGAAAATTTCAGAGGCTCATAAGTTAGCGATGAAACGCTTTGAAACGATGATTAACACGGCAGATTCAAACATTGCCAAAGAGTTGATTGCCGAAGATGCTAGGTTTTATACGCCTGCATCGCCGACCCCTCTTTACGGCGGCGAAGGTTATCTTTCGGTTGTTCATTGGATGCGTCAAAGTTTCCCTGATGTGCAATGGAAATTAGAAGAAATGGTTGCCGAGGGTAATGTTGTCGCCGTCCGTTGGACATTAAGCGGCACTCACGAAGGCGAGTTTATAGGAATGCCTGCCACCGGTAAGCATTTCTCTACTTCGGTTATGAACTTTTACTATTTCAATGATGAAGGTAAGGTTATCAACGATATTGCCGCCGAGGGTATGATTGGCATTCTTCGTGGCATTGGTGCTTTAGAAAAATAATCTTCTTTCATATATCTTACTTTCATAAATATTCATAACAAAAACGATCTAGGCTGCTAATCTTTCCTTAACGTAGCGGAGTTGATCTTTGATGGAAATTACTTCTTTTCGATGTTGCCTTAAAAGTTTGAAGATTATCTACTCCGCACAGTCCTAAAGAAGAGCCACGCGTAAAAAAACGCGTGGTTTTTGTACTTCTTGACTTTTTGGGAAATTTTTGCTAAAGAGCGGATTATGTGGGCAATATACACAATTATAGCAAGTTTGTTCAGCGCCGCTTATTATTTCGGTAATCAGGGCGTTAAAGTCAATCCGCACGCGTTTATGTTTTATCGCGGATTTGTTCCGTTTGCGCTTTTATTGCCGTTTATCGGTATGGTGCCGTTTATTCCGGCTTGGCAGTTTTATGTTTTTTGCATAATACAGGGCTGCATTATTGTTTTTATTGATTATCGTAACTATCGCGCCATGCGGGTTTGGGGTGCGGAGATTATTTCTTCGTTGCATCCGCTCAGTATCGGCATAGTATTTTTGCTGTGGTTTACACTTCATCCGCAATATTTGCTGACTTCGGCGCAAAATATGTATTGGCTGGGCGGAACCGTGGCAGCGCTGTGCGGAGTGATTTATGCCGCTTCATCTTATCGCAACACCCGTCGCAGTCGGCAAGCATTTTATTATACCGTTCCGTATCTTTTCGGTGCGGCGGCCTGCGATGTTCTCAATAAAGTGTGTATGGGATATGTGTCGGCCGAAATGCTGGTTTACGGCAGTTATTTTTATATTATGATTACCGGCGCGGTGGTGGCGGCGTTTAATTTGTTGCTGTTTTATCGCCAAAATAAGACGGTAACGCCGCTGTTTTTGGCTCACAGCCTGAAAATTTCCCCGATTATGCTGTTGTTGATGGGCTCAATGCTGTTCAAAAACTTTGCTATGTTTAATACCTCCAATCCGTCGTATGTTGCGGCTGTACTGTATATGTATATTATTTGGATTATGATTTTTACACCGCTCTTGAATCGTATCGGCCTAAAATGCCCGCAAACCGGACTGAAACATGGCAAAGCCCTATTGTTGCTCTTGTCGATTGTCGCATTGATTTTGCTTAATAAATAATGTTTTCTCTTTACTTTTGCAAAAACAACGCCTATTTTTATAGCGTATCAATATATGAAAGGGAAATCAATGAAACCACATGAAAAGCCGGAAGCAAAACCGGAAATGAAGAAAACTTGCGCTTGCGGTCCGGAATGTGATTGCGGTTGCAACGAAGGAAAAGAATGCCGTTGCGGCTGCGGTTGCGGCTGTCACTGTGATAAAGGCTGTCGCTGCAAAAGTTGCGGTGCCAAATTAATCGGCTTGCTGATTATATTTTTAGCCGGTATGGGCTTTAACGAACTTTTGCACGGCTGTTTCGGCCGTTGCCCGGCAAAGAGAATGCAACCGGCTCCGATGATGGCGGCAGCTCATCATAAAATGCCGCACTTCACCGATGGTGCCGGAACGGTCATTATTATCAATGCCGACGGCAGTACCGATGTTCGGCACGGTGACAAATGTGATTGCCACAAGCACCATAACGGAATGAAACCGCACCATAAACATCACGGAATGCCGCATCAGCAAAAAAATGAAACTCCGTTTGCGGAACCGGTAAAAGCCGAGTAGGCGATTTTAGTTTTGAAAAAAGGCCGTATCTTGATGATGCGGCTTAATATTTTTTACTTGCATTTCGGCATAAAGGCTTTAATATAGTCTTTGTTGGCGAGAGATTGCTGACGGAGACTCACATCTCCTCATCTATAATGTAAACTCCTCTATGGGGAGTCGGTTGAATATATTGAATAGACCGGACTGAATAGATGCAGTTGTGAGCTCCCCACCTTAAAGGAATTTAGGGTGGTTTTTTGTTTTAACATAAGCAAAAGGGAGTTCTGAAAATGTTGCATTTGAAATCATGTTATATGGATAAGCAAACAATACGCGAGGTCGGGCAAGAATTGTGGAAATTGCGCCAAGAACGCAGAATGTATTTGCGCACCGTGGCTCATCAAACAAATTTACCCGAACGAATTATTGAGGGTATGGAAAACGGCAAATTCATACAATACACCGCTTTCCGCCGTTTAACCGAATTTTACGGCAAAAAAATGCGGGTGGTGTTTGAATAATGTTTGTCGATTCTAAATTGAGCTGCTGATAATTCCGCCGCCGAGCACCGTATCATCGCGATACAATACCACCGATTGCCCCGGGGCGATGGCCTTTTGCCGATTATAAAATTTAACTTCTATTTTGCCGTCGACAAGCGGAGTAACCTTAACCGCCGTCGGTTGTTGCGATGAACGGATTTTGGCTTCACATTCCAGCGGTTCACTCAACCCGTCGAGTGCCGACCAACACCAGTTTTCGGCAATCAGACCGGAGCGCTCACATTCCTCTTCAAACCCAACGATTACCTCGTTTTTATCTTTATTAAAGCCCAAAACATACAGCGGACGCTCGGCAGCAATTCCCATTCCGCGGCGTTGCCCGATGGTATAATTCCAAATACCGGTATGTTGCCCCAAAATACGACCGTCGGTGGTCACAAAGTTGCCGATTTGCGGCTCGTTTTGCAAAATATCGTTAATGTCACCGGAATAAAAATCCTGACTGTCCGGTTTATCGGCAACCGCCAATCCGTAATTGAGCGCCATTTCGCGCACTTGTTTTTTGGTGTAGGCACCGAGCGGCATAATAACGCGCGCCAGTTGCTCCTGATTAAGTCGGTACAGAAAATACGATTGGTCTTTTGTATGGTCGGCGCCGCGCCGGATTTCATAACGGCCGCTTGTTTGATTGAAAACGATTTGCGCATAGTGTCCGGTGGCAAATTTATCAAATTCTATACCTTGTGCCCGTGCTTCTTCCGGTAACGCGCTGAATTTGATATACGAATTGCACATTACGCAAGGATTCGGAGTGCGACCAGCTTTATATTCCTGTTTGAAATTATCGAGTACCATCTGTTTATAGCGGGCAGAGCAATCAATGACATAATACGGAATATCGAGTTCGGCACAGATTTTGCGCGCGGTTTCCACATCTTCAGCCTCGTGCGGCGAAAAGCAGGAATCTGCTTTAATATCGCCGTTGAATTTGGTGTTTTTATCCCATATCGACATGGTGGCGCCGATAATTTCGTGCCCTTGTTCTTTAAGCATACGGGCCACGGTTGAAGAATCTACCCCGCCGCTCATTCCGATTAATATACGCATTGTTTATCCCTTAAATTAAAAAACTTTGGTCAGTTTAACCGAAGTTTGCTCAATATGCAAGAGGCGATTTAGCGCCGGGCTGAAAATTCTTGACCTATTGACATAAAGTGCTATACTAAATCCATATAATAAAATTAGGGAGAAGTAAAATGAGCAATGTGTTACTTAAAGGCGGTAAAGAGCCGCAGGAAGAAAGCGCCGGTACCGCAATGGACCGACTGAGAAACAGAATCAAAGGCGGTAATGCCGATTTCAAACCTATGGAAAACAACCTCCAGTCATTATCGGGCAGACCTGATGACCCGGCGCATGCTGACGGATTTAAGATGGAGAACAATAGTCTTGTATCGTTGTCGGGAGCTCCCAACGAAATTAAAGAGGATTGGACCGTACAGGAGCTTATCGACAAGATGAAAGAGACGCAAAATATATAAAATTCGACGTCATTATAAATAAAAAAAGCACCGTATTTTGTCTGCGGTGCTTTCTTTATACGACTTTTTCCCCCTAAAACGGAATATCGTCATCCAAATCCGACGGAGTGGTGGCACTGCTGTTATCCCAACCGGAATTTCCGGCCGGAGCCGCAAACACATCGCCGGCATCACCCATCGGCATTCCGTCACCGCTACCGCGGCCGTCCAACATAATCATGGTGCCGCCGAAACGCTGCAAAACAACTTCGGTAGTGTATCTGTCTTGACCGTTATTATCCTTCCATGTTCTGGTTTGCAACTGTCCTTCCAGATAAACTTTGGAACCTTTGCGCAGATATCTTTCGGCCGTATCCGCCAACTGCTTATTAAAAATAACCACGCGATGCCATTCGGTGCGCTCCTTGCGTTCGCCGGTTGCTTTATCGTTCCAGGTATCGGAAGTTGCAACGCGCAAATTTACCACTTTATCGCCGGAAGTCATGGTGCTCACTGTCGGATCAGCGCCCAAATTACCGACCAAAATTACTTTATTTATGCTCATAGCCATTGTTTTTTTCCTCTAATATCAAAACTTATCTCAAAATAGCGTGTTTTTGCAAAAGTGCAACATCAAAAAAGTATGCTCCACATTTTTTATGCGGCATTTGCCGTCGGCGAACACAGCTCCTCCATAACTTCTTTCTTCAAGGTAACATTATCCGACTTTCCGGTTGCAAACACCGGCAGTTTTTCGTGATACAAAATTACCCGTGGCAAATACAGTTCAGACATTCCGTTAGCCTTGACGTATTCATGCAACATTGCCGAAGTCACCGACTTGTTGTTGGTAACCAATACGATTTGCTCGCCCTTGCTCTCGTGCGGAATGGCAACTACGCCGTAATTATATTCGCCGAGCATTTCTTTGGTGGCGTCGATTACCATGTCCTGAACCGCGTTCAAAGATACCATTTCGCCACCGATTTTAGCAAAGCGTTTAATACGATCCTTAATGGTAAAGAAGCCGATTTCATCAATATCCACCACATCGCCGGTGTGATACCAACCATTTTGCGGCGGCACCAACACCCCCGGTTCACTCGGCATATAATAACCGAGCATCACGTTCGGGCCTTTTACGCACAACTCGCCGCCGGTGGCAATACCATCAACCGGCTCAATTTTATATTGCATGCCCGGCAACAACTTGCCGATGGAGCCGAATTTGTTGAAAATACCGTTATTAGCAGTCATAACCGGCGAGCATTCGGTTGAGCCGTAAGCCTCCATCATCCGAATACCGGAGTGCTCCATCCACATACTGCGTGTATCCGGCTTGGCTGCTTCGCCGCCCGAATACATCAAGCGTACGGTGTGGAAATCATACGGGTGTGCAATTTTAGCATAGCCGCGCAAGAACGTATCCGTACCGATCATCAATGTTGCTCCGAGTTCATACACCAACTCAGCCACAACACGATAGTGCAGAGGCGACGGATAAAGGAACAATTTGGCACCGTTGAACAGCGGGAACAGCATACCCACCATCAAACCGAAGCTGTGGAACATCGGCAACGCGTTGAACAACAAATCTTTATAAGTCACGGTCTGAATAGCCGCCAACTGATTAACGTTGGCAATCAAATTGGCATGGCTCAAAATAACCGCCTTCGGTGCGCCTTCCGAGCCGGAAGTAAACACGATAACCGCCTTTTTGTTGCCGCCTTTTTTGTGCGGAACGCGTTTGATTTTATAGCTTAAAAAGGCGCTGATTTTGGTCAGAAGTGACATTTTCTTGGCCAAATCTTCAAGATAAACGATTTTAACTCCGGCCTTTTCCAATTCTTCAATCGCCGGCTCCAACTTACCTTTTATAATAAAGGTTTTGGATGTAATAACCGATTTAACCAGTGCGGTTTTGCACATCGAAACCATATTTTTGGCACCGACCGAGAAGTTAATCATTACCGGGGTGCGTTCAAATGCCGACAAACCGAAGAAGGTGCATACCGTGGCGATGGCATTCGGCAGCAATACACCGACATTTTCATCATGTCCGGTGAATTTTCTGAAGGTACGACCGAGCGCAAACGATGCTACGATAATATCTTTAAACGATTTTTGTTTGCGATTGATGTCTTCAATAATGCGCGGACGCTTGGAAAACCAACCGGTTTTGGAATAGACTTTGGCGGTTTTCATCAGCTGTGCAAACAGGGAAATATCTTTATTGTAATTAATTTCAAAGCACATTTCACGCAAAATCATATAAACTTCGTTGCTGATGTGGTCGCGTTGACGGCGCAATTCGTCTTTAAGTTTGAAGCTGCGCGGCTTACCGACGTAAATCCGCATTTTCGGCAGCGGTCGATGCGGCAAATGCCCCTTCGTTTTGGAAAAATAACCGTATTGCGGGCCGTCAATCCATACCGGTATCAGCGGCGCCTTTGATTTATCCGCCACCAGGCCAGGCGCTTCGTAAATCTTCATCAAACCGCCGTCTTCGGTGATGCGTCCCTCGGCAAAAATCACCACCAGACGACCTTCGTCAACCTTGGCAATTAATTTTTTGATATCGCTCGGCTCAATCGGATTAAACGGAATAATATCGGCCTTGCCCATCAAAAAGCGGATCCAGTGACGGCGATATAAATGCCCGTTGAGTGCAAACACCGGATTCCCCGGTAAAAATGCGAATAACATAATAGGGTCTAAATAAGAAACGTGATTAACCACATAAACGCCCTTAGTCGGCAATTTGCGCACATCAAAGTTGAAAATACACTTGGTCTTCATCAACTTTAACATAAACTTCAGGCATAATCTTACAAATTCTTTCACGGGTAGTCCCTTTCCGTAGTTACTTCAAAGATACTATGTTTATAGCACAGTCCGCGTTTTTGTAAAGCAAAAGACTGCAATAATCAACAGCTCATCAATATATAAATAAGTACGGATTTTTCAAAAAGTTATCGGCAAAAGCCGTTTCCTGTTTATAAGATTACAAAAAAAACTTGCCAAAACAAAAAAAGTATGGTTTATGGTTTCCTTGAAGAAACTACATAAAAAGTTTCCGTCGTTTCAACAACATAATAGGACTATAATGAAAAAAGTTTTGACTTTAACGACGGCATTGAGCGCAATTTTGTTTTCTGCAAATGCCATGGCCGCCGGTTTTCACTTGAGAGAGCAGTCTGCTGCGGCTCAAGGTAATGCATTTGCCGGCGCAACAGCCGGTGCGGAAGATAACTCGTACACATACTATAACGTGGCCGGATTAACCCGTCACAAGGGTACGCAGTTTACAATGGGCGCCACTTATATTGCTCCGAAAGCCACTGCCAAAAGAGTGCAGGGCCAAAATGGTGAACGCGACGCTGATGTGGAAAACGTTGTACACGCGGCAGTTTCTCCGAATTTTACGATTTCACACCAAATAAATGATAAGTGGTTTATCGGTTTTGCCGGCAACAGCCCGTTCGGTATGATTACAAAATATGACCACGATTGGGTTGGCGGTGATCACGGTATCACTTCCGATGTTAAAACAGCCACCTTTACACCGATGACGGCTTATAAAGTAACGGACGGTTTATCGCTCGGTGCCGGTGTACAATTCCAATATCTTTGGGCGCACTTAACCAGCAGCCATTCCGCCAGCAGAACCGGTATTGTTTCCGAAGATGGACACAGCTGGGCTGCCGGTTATCAACTCGGCGCATTGTATGAGTTTAATCAAAACACTCGTGTCGGCATGGGATATCGCAGCGAGATTAAACACAAAATCAAGGGCAAGATGAAGTCTTCCGGCAGTGAATTTTCTTCTTCCGAAAATCCGGATGTGGCAGGTCAAGGCGCATTTGTTGATAATTTGCTTAATCAGAGTATTAAGGTTGATTTGGATACGCCTGCTATGCTTTCATTCGGTGCATATCACGATATTAACGAGCGCTGGGCAATTATGGCAGAGTATCAGCGCGTGTTCTGGAGCTCGTTTAAAGATTTGACTTTCAGAAGCAGAAGCGGCAACAATAAGCCGGGGTATGATTATATTGCCAGAGTTAATGAAAATTGGCGTGATACCAACTTTTATGCCATCGGTACCAGCATTAAACTCGATGAACAATGGAAGTTGCGTTTGGGCTTGGCTTATGACCAAAGCGCGGTTAAGCTGGAACATCGTACCCCGCGTATTCCGGATTCCGATCGTTTTTGGATGACCGCCGGTTTGGGATACCAGTATAACGAACACTTAAGCTTTAATTTGGCATATACCTATATTAATGCTCGCAAGGCTCAGCTTGATACAAGCTTAACCGGAAATGACGGTTATAACGTCAAGGCCGAATATCATAACTCGATTCAGGCATTTGCCTTCGGTGTATCGTATAACTTCTAAGTTTTTTAACAAGTTTATGCAGAGCGCTCGCAATCGGGCGCTCTTTTATTTGGTATTTATTGCTTCGCACAATTCTTTTTGTAATAATCTTGGCACCACTTATTATCGGCATTACACCGCGGTTTTTTCTCCAGATTATCGCAAAATATATTATGTGAAATCACACCGATAATATTTCCGTCTTTATCAACGGCCATACCTTCATCGTTAAGTTTGCCGATGGCACTGTGGTCCTCATCATAAACCGTACCATCGCCGTCGGCGGTACCGACCCTAACATTCCAATCCGCAAAAACGAATGCTTCAACACCGGCGTCGGTATGGGTACCGGTAATAATACCGCAAAGATCACACTCACTACTTGCCGTTGCAGGAAAATCAGCGGTTGTTTTTCTGGGTACGATTACCTTACCGCTTAAGTCAATAACCCCGTTGTTTTTGTCGGTCCGTATAAATTTAGAGCGTTTTTTGTTATAACAATTTCGAATATTGTTTTTTGGTGTATCAACAATCTGACCGACGTATTCGACGGGCGTTTCAAATTCCCAATCGCATTTAAAATCTTCATTTATAATCACCCGTCCGGCGGAATCAAAATGAGCGCATCCGTTGATTCTGTTGCCGATAATCTCGCCTATCAACATTTCCTCATCAGTCCATTTGATTTTGTGAATAACGGTTTTGTTATTCCAATTTTTTTCTACATAGCCGACGACATATCCGTCCGCATCATAAACAAAATCTTCTTCGGCAAACGGGGTATCGTAGAAATACAGACATTGCTTAATTCCGTCATCTTGTTTGGTAATAACAGATTCGTAGGCCTTGCCTTCGGCTACTTGTTTGCGCCAATTTTCATACCATTTGCGATTTTTCAAGAGGCAACTTTTAACGGTTGATAATTGATGTTGTTCGGTTTGTTGTAATAAACAGTCATAATTGTAATGTTTTTCTTTATCGTAACAAACATCCGGGTTGAAACAATAGGAAAGAATACAATCATTTTTGCAAGATTTCGAACTTTCATTCGGCCCGACTACTTGAGAACCGTTACACATATAAGCCGTTTCGCCGGCTACGTCGGTATAACTGATATAACAATCGGAGTGTTCTTTGCTGTATGCTGTGATTTCTTGAGGGGCAATAAAATGACCTTTGTCATCGATAATATTATCAATATCATCTTGCTTCTTAATTACATCATTATCCTCATCCGTCAGCAGCGGATGATTATTGTCGTTGCACATATTATGCACTGCGCCGCTTTCATCAACATAGCCGACGACTTCATCTGATTTGTTAGCGATGAAACTGTTTTTATACGCATTTTGCGCCGCATAAGCTATAAAAACAATAACCGCCGCAATAAGTAATTTTTTAATCATAAAAATATCTCCTATTTATTTTGTTATTATCACAATTAGCAAAATTCGCGGCAAAAGGCAAGCAAAATCTATTTTGCCGAAGTTATATAACTTTTAAGATTTGCCGATTATAATCAACGCAAAATCGGGTTGGGAGGAACAAAAATATGTATAGCGAGCGGTTTCAGCAGTTTATCGAAATGTGGCGCAAAGATTTTGCCATTGAACGCAGTATGAACGAAAAAGTCTGCGTCGACCGCGACGGCAATCCGATTCCGTGGTATACATATCCGGCAATCGAATATATTTCGCAGTTTGATTACAGCGATAAGAAGGTGTTTGAATACGGTACCGGATATTCGTCGATGTATTGGGCCAAGCGTGCGCAAAAAGTTATCAGTATTGAAGATAAGCCGGAGTGGTTTGCAAAGTTTCAAAAGGAATTTTCCGCACCCAACTGGCAAATGCGTTATTGCGACGAAAAACAGGGTTATGAAGACACTATTTTTGCCGACAACGAAAAGTATGATGTGATTGTGATTGACGGCAAACGTCGTGCCGAATGTGCGGCTTCTGCGGTTAAGGCTTTGGCCGCGGGCGGGATGATAATTTTGGACGACAGCGACCGCATCAACACCAGCTTGGAATATGCCGGTGCCGTCAAGAATCTGCGCGAGGCCAATCTGCTGCAGGTTGATTTTTACGGTTTTTGCCCGATGAATAACTATACCAAGGCCACTTCGATTTTCTTTTCCCGCGATTTTGATTTTGCGTCGCTGTATACGGTGCAGCCGATTAACGGGCTCGGCAATATCTGGTCGATGAGCCGGCGTGAGCGCAAGCAGTTTTTCAAAAAGCAGGAATGGCCGCTGGAAGAACCTGAAAAAGAGGCAAAATAAACATTAAAAAACGCATCTCTTTCACCTCTGGCGGCTAGTACATGTAATAACGGTTAAAATAAATTAAAAAGGGCAAGGCTGATAAATAAAAGCAAACGCCCGAAACATAAATCGGGCGTTTGAATAAACACTATAACTTTGTGTAGTGAATTTTCTTTTTTTGCGTCGCGCGTTTTTCCTGTCGCTCGGCTTGCTTTTTTTGGTTTTCGGCATACTTTCTTTCCGCCTCCGCGCACTTTTTGAAAAACACAATCAAGGCGTCGGTCAAACCGCTGAGCCAGCCGTAAATAATCGTCGTGCCAAATAAAATAACCAACACATACATCCCCGCTAAAAAGCCGCCGAATGTCGGCATTTGCTTGAAGTGTTCGCCGGAAAGGTACTCCAAAATCGTCACCAAATTGACAGAGTAAGCAACAAATGCAATGCACAGCGCCAGCAAAAACACGTTGATTAAATGCTGCCATTTGCTGTATTTTTTCGAGATATTATCCCATACTTCAAACGGCAACAGCAAAATCATCGCCATTTGCGGGATAAAAAGACAGCCCAGTCCGATGGCAACAGTGCTGACAAAGATGATAACGCCGAACCCCAGCAACATTTCCGACCATTCCATCGGTGTTTCTCGGAAGCCGACGGCAAACGTGTCGTAGTGCACGGAAAGCGCCGCAAAAGTAAAGGTTAGAAAGGCCATCGCCATCACGACCAAAACTTTGCCAATAATTTCTCTCTTCATAATATTCGGGATTTTTAATGAGGCTCAATTTGTTCCCGTTCCTCGTAGTTAATAATAGCTAAATTATGTTTATTCTGAGCCCGAAAATAGAATAAACACGATAAATTGTCAAGTAATTATCCCGTCTTAACCGATTCTTTGAATGATTTTGCGAGCGATTTCTTCATAAGCTTTGGTATGCGGACTGTCGGGATTTTCCGCCACAATCGGGGTACCGGCATCGGAAGTGCGGCGAATTTCCGGCTCCAACGGAATGGCTCCCAAAAATGTTTCTCCCATATTTTCCGCTGTTTGTTTGGCACCGTTATGTCCGAAAATATCGGAGCGTTCGCCACAATGCGGGCAGATAAAATAGCTCATATTTTCAATAATTCCCAATACCGGAGTGCCGGTTTTTTTGAACATATTTACCCCTTTAATCGCGTCAATCAGGGCAATATCCTGCGGGGTGGAAACAATCACGATACCGGCAAAATCAACACGTTGCGACAACGTAATCAAAATATCGCCCGTCCCCGGCGGCATATCCACCACCATAATATCAATTTCACCCCAAGCGGTTTGTGTCATCAGCTGCTCAATCGCACCGCAGGCTTTGGCTCCGCGCCATATCAGCGGAGTGTTGCGGTCAATCAGAGAACCGACCGAAATCGATTTTATGCCGCACTCGGCAAACGGTTGAAAGTTTTTACCGTCGTTCGAAACCAGCGGCGAACCCTCATAGCCGAGCATTGTCGGCACCGACGGCCCGTAAATATCGGCATCGACCAACGCCACTTTTTTACCGCAATTTGCCAGAGCCAAAGCCAGATTTACCGCGGTGGTAGATTTGCCGACACCTCCTTTACCCGAGGCCACGCCGATAATATGCTTAACTCCGGGTATTTGCCATTTTTCGATGGCTTTAACACCGAGGTTATTGTTTTTTTCTTCCACAAACAAAACGGAAATTTTATATTCCGGCAACCGCGCGGCGATTTCCTGCTTTAATGCTGCGGTTATTTGCGGATTTTCCGCCAGATTTCCATATTCGATAATAATCCGTTTGCCGATGATTTTTATGTTGGCAATATTGCTTTGCGGATAGTATTTTGCCGCAATTTCATAAATTTCCGCTTCCGTCATCAAATTAACTCCCATGTGGATATTTCGGATAGTTGATTGTATTTATTTAACAGATGGATTATCTTAAAACAACAAAAAATTTACATAAAGGAAAGAAAATGGTTAAAAACACGAATCCTTGGGATAACGATAATGGCGATGATGCATGGGAAAATACCTCCGGCGGTCGCGTAACTCGTAAATTTAAAGTCTTAACAAATAACTCGCAGGATAATTGGGGCGGCTATGCCAAATACGGCATTTTGCTGTTGATTGTTTTGTGGATTTGCAGCGGTTTTTATCAGGTACAGCCGAGCGAGGCCGGTGTGGTACTGCGTTTCGGTAAATATA
Organism: Pseudomonadota bacterium; assembly: GCA_918234285.1. Taxonomy (GTDB): domain Bacteria; phylum Pseudomonadota; class Alphaproteobacteria; order RF32; family CAG-239; genus RUG410. The sequence continues at coordinate 19,431 of CAKJXZ020000065.1, forward strand.
TAGACACCACCGAAGCCGGTTTACACTATCATTTGCCGGCGCCGATTGAGACCGTAATAAAGGTTAATGTAACGCAAGAGCGCAGTATCAACCTCGGTACCGGTGACGCCCGCGATTATCGTAACAATGCCTTTACCGAAAGCCATATGTTGACAGGTGACGAAAATATTGTTGATATTAATCTGACCGTGGTGTGGAAAATCAAAGACGCCAAGGATTATTTGTTCAGTATTCGCGATCCGGACGAAACGGTAAGCGTGGCGGCACAATCCGTGTTGCGCGAAATTGTCGGACAATCCGAGATGCAGCCGATTATTACCGGCGACCGCGGCAAGGTGGAAGATGATACCAAAGAAGAATTGCAACGGGTGTTGGATGAATTTGAGTCGGGAATATCCATTGTGCGTGTAAAGTTGCAAAAAGCCGATCCGCCAAGAGAGGTGGTTGACGCTTTTAACGAGGTGCAACGTGCCAAGGCCGATATGGAGCGTTTTAAAAACGAAGCCGAGGCCTATCGTAACGAAGTCTTGCCGAAAGCGCGCGGTCGGGCGGCACAGATTACCCAAGATGCCGAGGCTTATAAAGCGGCGGTTATCAATAAGGCTGAAGGTGAAGCAAAACGTTTTGCGTCGGTGTATGCCGCATATAAAGACGGTAAGGAAGTCACAATTAAAAAGATGTATTTGGATGCACTTGAAGATGTACTTTCCAAAGCGCATAAAGTGATTATTGATCCGTCGCAGAAAGGAAATCTTTTGCCGGTGTTGTCTTTAAACGGAAAAAAGGAGTAAGACGATGAACAGAATAGGTATTTGGCATATTTTGGGGGTGTTTTGCGTGGCAATTCTGATTTTGGTTTTGAGCGCCACCTATATTGTTTATCAGTCCGAGCAGGCAATTGTTTTGCAGTTCGGTGAACCGATTCGCGTGGTGCGTGAGCCGGGGCTTAAATTCAAAGTGCCGTTTGTGCAGAATGTGGTGTTTTATGATGCTCGCCTGCTTAATTTGGATCCGCCGGCGCAAGAGGTGGTGTTGAACGATAAAAAGCGCTTGGATGTTGATAGTTTTACCCGCTATAAAATCATTGATCCGCTCAAGTTTTATCAAACCGTGCGTACCGAAAATCAGGCACGCAGCAAACTGGCGGAAATCGTCAATTCGTCGCTACGTAAGGTGCTCGGACGCATTACTCTGACTGAACTGTTGTCGGAACAACGTACGCAAATTATGAGCGACATCAGTAATACGGTGAAAAAGGATGCGGAAGCCATCGGTGTCAGTGTGGCTGATGTCAGAATTCGTCGTGCCGATTTGCCGCGCGAAGTTATGCAGGCAATTAACGATCGGATGAAAACCGAACGTCAACGCGATGCCAAGGAATTCCGTGCCAAAGGTCAGCAACAGGCGCAAAATATTCGGGCAACCGCCGATAAGGAAGCCACCATCATTATTGCCGAAGCCGAGAAAAACGCGCAGATAACACGCGGTGAGGGCGATCAGGAGGCGGTGCGGCTGTGGAACCGTACGGTGGGACAAGATGTCGAGTTTTATGATTTTTATCGTTCGCTCGATGCCTATCGCAAATCGTTGTCGGATAACGAAACCTCTCTGGTGCTGTCACCGGATTCGGATTTCTTTAAATTTTTCAACAAAAGTATGAATAAACGGAACGACTGATGAAAAAACTTTGCGGGTTTATACTGTGCCTATGCGGTGTTTACAACGTTGCGGCGGCAGATGAGCAAAAGCTCGAAGATGTAATTGACGAGGTTAATCAGTCGGTGGTCAGCATTGTGGCCGAAAGTGCGGATTCGCAAGCGCTTGGTGCCGGTATTGTGATAAGCGCCGACGGTTATGTTGTTACCAACGCGCACGTAACGACCGATGCGCAAAAAATTACCTTGATAACATTTGAAGATGAAACTTTTGAAGCCGAGGTTATCGGCAGCGACGAAAAAACCGATATTGCTTTGCTAAAAGCAGTGCAGCCGCTCGGACTTAATGCGGCTCATTTTGCCGATTCCGACGAGATTCGCGTCGGTAATCCGGTTTTTGCCATCGGTAATCCGTTCGGACTCGGCAACAGTGTTTCGTCCGGCATTATTTCGGCCAAAGAACGCGATATTGAAAAAGGCCCGTACGATAATTTTATTCAGACCGATGCAGCTATTAATCGCGGCAATTCCGGCGGTCCGCTTTTCAATATGGAAGGTGAGGTAATCGGTATGAGTACGGCCATTTTCTCTACCGACGGAATTGATACCGGGGTCGGTTTTGCCGTGCCTTCGAATATGGTACAATGGGTGGCCGGGCAACTGCAGAAAAACGGTAAGGTTACACGCGGTTGGCTCGGTATCGGTGTACAAAGAATCAGAAGCACCGACACAGAGCAGAAAAATAAGTTGGTTGTGGCTTCAATGACGGAGGATTCTCCGGCGGCAAGTGCCGGTATACAGGTCGGCGATATTTTGGAAGACGCCGGCGGACTTTCGCTGCAATCACCGCGGCATTTTTCGCGTGATGTGGCTCAAACTGCGGTTGATACGGTGTTGCCGCTGATTGTTAAACGTGATGACAAATTGCTCGATTTGGAAGTCAAAGTCGCGCCGATGCCGACGGAAAACAAACAAGATACCGAAGATGCCGGAAAAATATCTTCAACCGATGCCTTGGAAGCGACTGCCGCCGAGGAATTTCCAGAACTGGGAATTAAGGCGGTTTATGACGAGATCAATCAAGAGTTTTTGGTTGTAAATGTGGCGGAAAACTCCGACGCCGCCGTCAAAGGTATTGATGTCGGTGACAAGTTTAAAACCGTTGACGGTCGTAAGATTTTCGGAGTGGAAGATTTGCGCGTAAAAATCAAAGAAGCCATGCCGCGGGGGCAAATATCGTTGCAATTTATCGGCGAAGATATGCTTGATGTTATTACACTGAAATTAAAGGAACAAAATGAGCAGAATTGATTTCTATCATCTGAAACGCCGGAGTTTGGAAGAAACTCTACCGCTTTTGTTGCAAAAAACTTATGCTTCGGGCAAACACGCTTTAATCAAAACCACACCGGATACGGTTGAAACATTGAATGCCTGGTTGTGGACATACAATGATGAAAGTTTTTTGCCGCACGGTTCGCAAAAAGACGGTTTTGCCGCCGAACAGCCGATTTTTATTACACCTGGTGATGAAAATGCCAATTCTGCCGAGTTTTTGTTTTTGGTAAACGGTAGTGAATACGATTACGAGCAGGCCAAAGCTTTTGAACGGGTGTTCAATATATTTGACGGTAACGACGAAACGGCGCTGGCGCAAGCTCGCAACTTGTGGAAAATATATAAAGATGCCGGCTGGGAGGTCTGCTATTGGCAACAGAACGAAAACGGCAAATGGGAACAAAAAGCCTGAAACAAAGGGCATAAAAATAAATTATTCTTGCGTATTTGCTAAAAAAAAGTATGATTCAAATAAAGGTAAGTTTAAGGAGAAAATAACGTGACTGAAATTTCGGATTTGCATGTGGCAAGGCAGACGATAGACAGAGAAATCGAAGCCCTGAAGACAATGGAAAATAATTTGGATGATACGCTCGGTCAGGCGCTTGATGTGTTGCAAAAAACCAAAGGTCGGGTAATTGTTACCGGTATGGGAAAATCCGGCCATATCGGCAGTAAAATTGCCGCAACCATGGCCTCTACCGGCACCCCGTCATTCTTTTTGCACCCGAGCGAAGCCAGTCACGGCGATTTGGGAATGATTACGTCCGATGATACGGTGATAGCAATATCCAACAGCGGTGAATCCAAAGAACTGTTGGATATTTTGACCTATTGCCGCCGTTTTTCGATTCCGCTGATTGCCATTACCAAAAATCCGGAAAGTTCTCTCGGTAAAAACAGCGACATTATCCTGCGCCTGCCGGATAATCGCGAAGCTTGCCCGTTGGGGTTGGCGCCGATGTCGTCGACGACCGCAACTTTGGTTATGGGCGATATTTTGGCGGCCGCATTGATGGTGCGCAAAGGATTTACGGAACAAGACTTCCGTCTGCGCCATCCGGGCGGTAAGCTCGGCGCCATTTTGCGCCACGTTTCCGATATTATGCACACCGGCGACGAAATGCCGCTTATCGGCGAAGATGCGATTATGCAGGATGCGCTGATAAAAATGTCGGAAAAAATGCTCGGTTGTGTCGGTATTTTGAATAAGGACGGCGATTTAATCGGAGTTATTACCGACGGTGATTTACGTCGTTGGATGGCCCCGAATTTGATTGAAGAAAAAGTTTCCAAAGTTATGACTAAAAACCCGCGCACTTGCAGCGCCGACATATTGATTGCCGAAGCGGTAAATATTATGAACAATACCGGTCGGGGTATCACCAATATGTTTGTGGTTGAGGGCAAAAAGCCGATAGGCATTGTGCATATTCACGATTGTTTGCGAGCCGGAGTAAGCTGATTTATGATTGATTCCGGCAAATTAGATTCTTTTTTTGACAGCAGTCGCTCGCTTGATCTTGATTATTCCGGCGCTCAAAGGCGGAAAGTTGATTGGCGTCGATTGTTCAAAATTGTTTTGCCGTGTATTGCCGCCGCGTTGCTCGGTGTGATGATAGTGATGCCGAACATCAAAAAAAGTGTTGATTTGAGCGAAAATATTACAATGCCCAAAAAAGGAGAGATGGAAAAATTGCATATGGAACAAACCGTGTTCAATACCATCGACAGCAAAAATCGTGTCAACAAGATAGTAGCGGACAGTGTTGATGAAATCGATGCCGGTTCTCAGGTTTATAAGATTGTTAATCCGAAAGCGATTATTCCGACTGACAACGGTCATACCGATATTACCGCTGACGTCGGCTACTTTAACCAGAATAATAATGTTTTGGAACTGGAGAAAAATGTTAAAGCGGTGGTTGAAAATGATACGGTCATAACCACTCTTAAAGCCAACTATGACTTTAAGCAGGAAAAAGGTTGGGGTAAAGATCCGGTTTTTGCTAAGGGCAGTTGGGGAGATATGCAGGCGGAAGCCTTCGATTATGATAAAATATCTCAGCTTCTTATATTGAAAGGAAATAATCGTATTACCACCTCTAAAGGTATTTTGACAGCTAAAAAAGAAACTCGTATCTATCAGCAGGAGAATAAGAGTGTTGCGGTCGGCGATGCGGTTATTACGCAAAACGACAACAAACTTTATGCCGAAGAAATCATCGGTTGGTTTGCCTCCAGCTCCAAAAAAGAATTGGAACGGACCGAGGCATATCGCAAAGTGCGCCTGGAAACACCAAAAGAAGTGGTGACGGGAAATGAAGCATATTATGACGCACTGCAGGGGAAAATCGATGTGTACGGATATACCCGCAATCAGTGTCGTAATGAAAGTTTGGTTAAGGTGCAACAGGGCGAAAATAACTTGAGTGCCTGCCATGTCACGGCTTATGTCAGCGGCACCGAGCGTAAGGAATTGCAAAAAGTTACGGCCGAGGGTAATGTAACGGTACAGACTGCCGCCGAAAAGATGTCGGGCGAAAAAGGAATATACGAACCGAATATCGGCAAAATTACCGTGTTCGGAGGCCGGCAGCCGGTGGTTATCAACAAAGAAGACAAGGTTTTGCGGGCGCAAAAAGTTGTTGCCTATTTGGATAAAAAGCGCAACTTAAAATATGCCGAGGCCTTCGGAGATGTGGAAGTTGTTACTCCCAAAGGTTCTGCTTGGGGTGATCGCGGTGTATATAACCCCGTGGAACAAAAGGTGGAACTGTTTGAAAACGTACGTTTGGAACAAAACGGCAACTTTATTACCGGAGCTTATGCCGTGACCGATTTGGCTACTTCAGTCAGCCGTATCAAGGGAGATGAAACCACAAACGGTAGGATTCGCGGCACTTTTTATAAGAAAAGGAAGTAAAAATATGGCGGTAAAACAAAAAAACGATCAAGATGTTTTGGAAATTTTCAACATCGGTAAAAAATATAAGAAACGCTCGGTTTTGCGTAATGTTTCGTTGCATGTGCGCAAGGGCGAGGCCGTCGGTTTGCTCGGGCCCAACGGTGCCGGTAAAACCACTTGTTTTTATTGCGTTACCGGCTTGATAACTCCTGATTACGGCGATATATATATCGGTGGTGAAGATATTACCAATATGCCGATGTATAAGCGCGCCAAAATGGGTATCGGTTATCTGCCGCAAGAGGCTTCTATTTTCAGAACTCTGAGTGTTGAAGATAATATCAAGGCAATTTTGCAGGTGGTGGAAGAAGACGAAAGCAAACGCGAAACCACGCTTGACGAGCTGCTCAACGAGTTTTCGATAGCGCACTTGCGCAAATCTCCGGCTTTGGCGCTTTCCGGCGGCGAACGTCGGCGTTTGGAAATTGCCCGTGCTTTGGCCAGCCGCCCGCGCTTTATTTTGCTGGATGAGCCGTTGGCCGGTATTGATCCGATTGCCGTAAATGATATCCGCGGTTTGGTGTCGCAACTGAAAAATCGCGGCTTGGGCGTGCTGATTACCGACCACAACGTGCGTGAAACTTTGGATATTATCGACAGGGCTTATATTTTGCACAGCGGCTCGGTTTTGATGGAAGGTACACCGGACGAGATTGTGAAAAACGAAGAGGTCAGAAAAGTATATCTGGGAGATAATTTCTCCTTATAAAAGTATTTACTTTCTCCTATATTAATGTTACACTCATAAAAATGGTATCGTAAGTTTAAAACTTATAGGAGTAGGACAATGAAAAAAAGACAATTGGAAGATATAATGCGGAATGATACCAACAATGCAGTGGAATGTTCCGATTATTATCATATAAAAGCCTTAAATGTGTTAAAAAGGCATAGAAATAAAGAAAATCTGCAAAGAAGAAAATTTAGTAGTAAAATAAGCCAAATAATAGGCAATGAACATTTAGACGGAACCAAGAGAACGGCTACAATAGACGTTTTAGGTGGAGAATTCGGTCGTCGCGCATGGGATGATGCTTATTTTTATGAGGATGATAAGGGTAATAAAGCGGTTGTTTGCTGCAATGATATTACCAAAGAACCTTATGAAATAAGGATGCAGATTCCAAATGGCGGTAAAACTGATATATACATAATTAATACGACAACCTTAATGAATCATGATAACGTATCGGTAGATGAGGCCGGTAGTGTCATGTGGGCATTGGCTGGACAGTTGGAGAGCGGTGCTTCGATTGCTGAACTTATGCAAGATTTCAAAAAATATCAACGGTCACCTTATCCACCGGAAATTGCGCGACAGGAAGAAGAACAACAAGTAATTAACGATGAGATACGCAATCGAGTATTAAAGTTAAAAGAAAGCGATCGCTATGGAATATGTGTTTTTGATGCGCCTTCCAACGACTTCGATCCGTATATGCAGGGTAAATATAAGGGAGTGCCTACAGTAAGCCTCTTCCAAAATAACCGAGATTTATCTGGGGATATGGAAACTCGGACAACGGAATCCTATGGTATTTCTTTTCAGTGTGCTAAGCAAAGTAAAGATGTTTCAGAAATTGTAATGACTGCTATGCGTGATTATGAAAGCGGCAAAAGTTATACTTCCGATTATCATGAGTATATGAATATTGAAACACTGATGGAAATGGGATATGATCGCGAAAATGCCCAAATAAAGTTGAACAAAGTGGCCGAACAGGTACTTGACGGCAGGCCTCTCAAAGAAATCTTTCTGGCCAATCGTCAATTCTTAACCAAGCAATCGGCCGAAAAACTTAAGGTTGATATGGAAAAGAAAAATAAGCAGCAAAAACCAGATACATCTCATATAATCAGAAATCCGGAAACCGGAAATCAGCAGATAAGAGAGGTTAGGATGTCAAGGAAACGGCAATTTAACTATTGATACTTTTTTTATCTATTTACTTTTGCTTAAAAGTTGTTATACTATAACACAAAAGATTAACCACGGCGATTTTGCCATAATAAATTAACAAAAGAGGTATATTATGAATATTACATTATCAGGAAAACAGGTTGACATCAGCGACAGACTGCGTAAGCACGTTGAAGAAGCATTGGAGGGAGCCGTTAACAAATACTTTAATGCGCCGATTGGCAGCAATGTGTATTTTTCTATGGACGGTGAAGAGTTCCGTGCCGAAGTTACCGTACATCCGGCTAAAAATATCGTGCTTAAAGGTACAGGTATCGCCGCCGATCCGTATTCCGCTTTTGATAACGCTAATACCCATATTGCTACCCGTCTGCGTCGTCAAAAGAATAAGCTGAATGACCATAAGGGTAAAACCGGTATTGTAGAAATGGCACATGCCGCCGTATTTCCGGTAACCGAAACCGAAGACGAGATGAGTATTGATGAAAATGCACCGTTGACGATTGCCGAAACCGATGCCAACATCAAAGTATGCACCGTAAGCGAAGCCGTGATGTATATGGATTTGGCCGACGAATGCGCATTGATGTTCCGCAACAGCGCCAACAATCGCATCAGCATGGTATATCGCCGCAAAGACGGCAACATCGGTTGGGTTGAACCGGCAGAATAATTGGTTTTAACTGTAAAAAGGTTGTTTCAATGAGTATTTCTGATGTTTTATCGGAAGATATGATTTTAACGGAAGTCGCGGCTGACGGAAAGCGCCATTTGTTGGAGCAGATATCGGAATTTGTTGCCGAGCGTAAGGGCTTGGATAAGAGTTCCGTGTTTGAAGCGGTTTTGGAACGCGAAAATCTCGGTTCTACCGGCTACGGTAACGGGGTTGCTTTTCCGCACGCCAGACTCGAGGGCTTGAAAAATGTTGTGGCTGTGTTTGCCAGATTGAAAAACCCGATAGACTATGATGCGCTTGACGGTAATCCGGTGGATATGGTGGCATTTATGATATCTCCGGAAAACAGCGGTGATGATCATTTACGCACCTTGGCAATTTTTTCGCGAGTGTTAAAAAATGCCGAAATTTGCAACGCGATTCGCTCGGCAAAAAATGCTCACGAGATATATTCCGTTATGCAAAAATAAAAAATTATCTTTCAAATAAAAGGGTCGGACATTTGTCCGGCCTTTTTTAATTTGTTTTCCCAAAAAGATATTGACAGAAATTTTGTTTAATGCTATTTTGTCATACAGAACATTACTATTTATCTTTATTATGGAACAAGATTCAGGCGCGCCTTATTATGAGGCCAAAATTATCAGTAAGCCGGTTCGCAGAATTGACGGCACGGCTATTGCAAAAGTTGCTTATACCCAAAGGAATAGGCAAACGATCGCCCGCTTCTACTCTAATCAGGATGAAGCGATGCAACTCAAAGAGGGGGACATAGTTCATGTTTGCCCGTATGACGGAGATGCCTATATCGGTTAGTGAAATGTAGAACCCCAAAAAACAAAAAAATTATGGAAATGCAAGATGGTGCAATTTTCTTTGAGGCAATTGTCGAAAAGAAAGAAGTTCACTCGAATTATGTGAGATTGCAGTTTCGCGCCAAAAGGCGGAGACCATGGCGGGAGCGCGGGCGAAGCAAAGAGATGAACGTCATTTGGTTATCTGATGATGAGAACGCCAAGAGGCAGTTTTGGCAGGCCAAGCGACTTCGTCCGGGTGATGAACTTTGGGTGGAATGCTATCTCGATGAGTGGCGCAACCCCAAATATCACTGGTTCGGCCGGCGTTGGTGGAACTTATGGTTTTGTTAAAAACAAAAAAAGAAACCCCTTTGTCTGATATGCAAAGGGGTTTCTGTTTTGTGTAAATATCTTCAGGTGTGCAAACGTCTCTTTTGAGCGGTTACAAGACTTTGCACATCCACTGAACTGTTTTGTATCGACACGTTAAGCGCTTTTTTGTTATCACGGGCGATATTGTTATTCTTTTCCGCTTCAAATTTAGCAATTAAATTTTTATTTTTTATTATTTCTTCCGGAGAACGCCCGATAATATCATCCGGAACAAAGCGTGTCATTTTTTCCCAATTTTCCTGTGTGCCGCCATTATTCATATAAGTTGAATGTAATTCTTTCCAAAAATTTTTATCTTGCGGAATATCAGATTGTGGACTGATGGTAACGTCAAACTTCAAAATGGCATTGCGGCAGAAAATCATGGATTTATGCTCATTCGGAGGATTGTTGTTATATGCGATTTTCGGTTCTTTTCCTTCAGCCAGTGCGGATTCTTTCAAAAGTTTGCAAGATTGATCGCTTATCTCTTCAAAGTTTTTACCGCGCAGACGTTGACCTTTGGTGGTTATGGCAGTATATGAGCCGTCGGGATTCGAATGGCAGATAATCTTAAGACCGTCTCCGTTAAAAAAAGAATTTTCAAAATCGAAAGTGTCCGAAGGCAAAGAATTATTTTTCAGCTTCATTTCTTCTTCTTGCCGCCTACGTCTTTCTTCTTCCTTCAGTTTTTTTTCTTCTTCCTCTTGCTGCTGAGCAGAGGTATATTGCTGTTCCGTATTATCTGTCATAAGCCGTTCTCCAAATTGTCTAAGTCATATTATAGCGCATTTGGCGGAAAATTTCAATCTTAAAAACATACGATATGATACGGCGCAAAAAAAGTACCCCGGCCGAATATAATCGGCGGGGGTACTTTTAAAGCTTGAGGGCCTCACGCGGAGTGCTGTTAGAGCACTTGTGCAGACGCTCATTGAGCTTACTGTTGAAGATTGGGTTACCGCTGGCATCATACATCTTCCACACCGCAATTCCCTTATAAGAGAACATAGGCATATCGATAAGATCATCGATTGAGACGTTGTTATGCCAAAGGTTATGCAGCATCCAGAGATACTGTCTACCCTCCACAAGAAGCTGACGCTTGGCGCCGTTGGCAAAGTGCAAACTCATTGGGGCGTTGCGTTCTCCGGCATTGACGGCTTTTAGGAAGTCAGACTTCTCAAAACCGTAACGACCGTTACGCATGGCGAACAATGTGATTGTTACCAACTCTTGCTCCGTCAGCTGAACGTGGACGTTCTTCGCAATCAGCGGACGCCAGTCATCGGCGATAACCTTCTTGGCCTCATCATAAGTGCGGCCTTTGAAAGTTTTTTCGGTTACGGGTCGTCCGTCAACGAACTTGAATCCGACAAGAGCGCCACCATCCTGAACACCGTCCAGGTAGGCACGGGCGATAACCACCTTGTCGAAAGCTTCGTCGAAGTCCTCTTCCGTAATCATGACCGGTGCGGACAACTGTACGGGCTCTGCAGCGGATTCGTCGGTTGAATTATTGCAACCCTTTACCAGCATCAGAGCCAGCAAGAGCAGCAAAATTGCACCGAGCAGCCACCAGATCCACCCCCAAGAACGCTTGCTGTCTGACTTTGCCTTGGATGACTTCCAGTCAACCTTGGTTAAGAGCCAGCCGATAAGCGCTGCCAAGAGCAGACCTAACAGCCACATCCACTGGGAGGCAATCCAGCAAAGAATGCTCCAGAGACCGGAAGCCAGCCAGCAGAGGCCGCTCCAAATACCGGTAGCAATCCAGCAGATGCCGTACCATATGGCCTGTAATATTGTTAACACTGCGACTCCGAACCAATAAAGGCCAAAGCCGATTGCCGCAAGGAGCAACAGCGCACCGATAATCTTGACGAGCGTCAAGAGATTGTAGCGCATGCTGATCACCCCCTTCCACCATTTGCCGTCGGTGGAAACGGAAAAAATGTTTTCCATTGAGGTCAACAATTTTAGGCGTTAATCTCGTGAATGTTACACTTGCCTTCGGTGTAACGAGAAACTTGCCGGAATTATTGCGCCCGACGTTAACTTTATATGTAAATAATTGATATCTGACGTGCACAATAGCACGTATTTAATTATTTGTCAATATGTTTTGTTATTTTGTCGTTTTTAATATGCGTGTATAAAAAAAGTACGCCGTTTTACCGGCGTACTTTAATATGGTTTGACTTGAAGCGATTAAATATCGAGGTTTTGAACCTTCAGCGCGTTTTCCTGAATGAACTCTTTGCGCGGCTCAACCACGTCGCCCATCAGGGTAGAGAATGCCTCATCGGCTTCTTCCACACTGTCGATTTTAACTTGCAACAAAGAGCGTGCCTCCGGGTCGAGAGTGGTTTCCCACAACTGTTCCGGGTTCATTTCTCCCAATCCTTTATAGCGTTGAATGGAAATACCTTTCTTACCGGCGGCGGTTACCGCATTCATCAGTGTTACCGGACCGTCAACTCGCTTCTCGCCCAAAGATTTGGTTGATAACACCAGCGACTTGGCAAAGTTTTCGGTTAAGAAATCATGCATTTCGTTCAAAATCTTACCCTCCGGACTTTCCAAAATATTGGCGCCGATGATGTGTTCTTCTTTTACACCGCGCAACACACGATAGAATACCACGCTGCCTTCGTCATTGATTTCGGCTTTCCAACCGCGGTCATATTCGGCTTCCAAAGTATCCAAACGTGCCGCCATTTTCTCGATTTCGGCGGTTAATTTAGCTTTGTCATTCAAAACGTTAACATCAAACAGGCCGCAGATAGCCATTTGCTCAATGATTTTTTCCGGAGCTTTCAAAGTCAGCGCCTTAATCATGGCATTGGCTTTTTTGGTGCTTTCCACAAACGAAATCAAATCCTGTCCGATCAAACGTTCGCCGTTGGCGGTTTGCAGATAGCCGTCTTCGCACCCGCCGTGAATGAGGTAATCTTCCATCTCGCGGTCATCTTTAATATAAATCACGGAATTGCCGCGCTTGGCTTTATAAAGCGGCGGCTGAGCAATGTATACGTAACCGCGACGAATCAGCTCCGGCATCTGACGATAGAAGAAAGTTAAAAGCAAAGTTCTGATATGGGCACCGTCGACATCTGCATCGGTCATGATGATGATTTTATGATAGCGGCACTTGTCGGCATTAAAGTCATCGCGGCCGATTCCGGTGCCGAATGCTGTAATCATCATCCCGATTTCGGCCGAAGAAAGCATGCGGTCGAAACGCGCGCGCTCCACATTCAGAATCTTACCTCTGAGCGGCATAATGGCCTGATATTTACGATCGCGTCCCTGCTTGGCTGAGCCGCCGGCGGAATCACCCTCAACGATAAACACTTCGGAGAGTGCCGGATCTTTTTCGGAACAATCCGCCAATTTACCCGGCAACGAGGCAATGTCGAGTACTCCCTTGCGGCGGGTTAATTCGCGAGCCTTGCGCGCAGCTTCGCGTGCCGATGCGGCTTCCACGATTTTGCCGACAATGATTTTGGCTTCGGCCGGATGTTCTTCCAACCATTCTTTAAGCTTGTCCCCGACAATGTTTTCTACTACCGGGCGTACTTCGGAAGAAACCAGCTTATCCTTTGTTTGCGATGAAAATTTAGGGTCCGGCGCCTTAACCGACAACACGCAGGTCAAACCTTCGCGCATATCTTCGCCGGTAATGATGTCTTTATCCTTCTTCAAAAGGCCGTTTTCTTGAATGTAGTTATTAAACGTACGCGTTAATGCGCCGCGGAAACCGGCCAGGTGCGTACCGCCGTCTTTTTGCGGAATATTGTTGGTAAAGCACAACATCGATTCGTTGTACGAATTGGTCCATTGCAGGGCAACATCAACTGTAATGCCATTATTTTCGCCGTTAATTCGAATCACATTTTCGTGCAACGGTGCTTTGGATTTATTGAGGTGTCCGACAAACGCCTGCAAGCCGCCCTCATAATGGAAGTCAACTTCGCGCGGTTCAGCGCCGCGATTATCAATCAATTTGAGATAAACGCCGGAATTGAGGAACGCTTTTTCTCTGATGGCGCGCTCCAAAGTGTCAAAATTAAATTCGGTATTGGTAAAAGTTTTCGGCGACGGTAAAAACGTAACTTCGGTACCGTGGCGATTCGGCGCATCAGCCACGACGTGTACGTGCTCAACCACGTTGCCGTCGGCAAATTCGGCCGCATATTCTTTATCGTTGCGCCAGATTTTCAGCTTGAGCCAAGTGGAAAGGGCGTTTACCACCGAAACGCCTACACCGTGCAAACCGCCGGAAACTTTGTAGGAATTGTTGTCAAACTTACCGCCGGAGTGAAGTTCGGTCATAATAACCTCGGCTGCCGAAACACCTTCTTCTTTGTGGGTATCTACCGGCATACCGCGTCCGTTGTCACGAACGGTGGCCGAGCCGTCCGGATTTAAGATTACCACAGTCTTATCACAATAGCCGGCCAATGCCTCATCAATGGCATTGTCGAGCACTTCGTAAATCATGTGGTGCAAACCCGAACCGTCATCGGTATCGCCGATGTACATTCCCGGTCTTTTGCGCACGGCATCCAAACCGCGCAAAACCTTGATGGAATCGGCATTATATTCTTCTTCACCTTTAAGATATTCTTCTTCCGTTAAGTCTGTCATTTTTTCCTCATTAAAAAACATATTTCACAATGCCGTAAGTATAGCGCAAGGCCTGAAAATTACAAAGGACAAAATGCAAGTTATAAACGGAATTTTGAGTTTTTTTATTGCAAAAATAAAAAAGGTTTCGGCACATTAACCGAAACCTTTTTTGCTTAATAGTACAGCACGCAACAAATCATAAATGCGCATAGCGCCAATGCCTCAAACACAAAGGCAAAGTAGAGCGAGCCGCGGGCGAGAAGATACTGTTTGGCATAGCTGAACGGAACGTCGGCAAACTTTACGAGCGCAAACAGCAAAAATACTGCACTCACAAAGTGATACGCGGTATGCGCGGCAATAATCGCGGCATTCTGATAGGTCCAGACCACACCGGCAAGAGGCAACGCCGTCATAAAACCGGCGGCAACGTACAGAATCATCGCGTAGCAAATCAGACGATCACAAACTTTGAAAGGTAAACTTTCATAGTCGTTGTTGCGCAAGGCAGTGCCGAAAACCATAAAAGCAATCACGGTGCAGAGTTCTGCAAAAGTTAAAAAATAGGTCATAATTGTAGGTATAAAAATTGATATTTGTCTGCGGTATAACCCGAAACTTTAATGTTGTCAACAACTTAAATATAAATGTTTGAAACTGAAAAATTTATTGTTAAAATTCGCTCGGGTTTAAGAAAAAAAAGGAATCATAAAATGTTTTCGGATAAATGGAATTATCGCTTTTTGGAACTGGCCGAACTGATTGCAACTTGGTCAAAAGATCCGTCTACCAAAACCGGTGCGGTTGTAGTGGGGCCGGATAAAGAGATTCGCGCCACCGGCTACAACGGATTTGTGCGCGGTGTGGTTGACGGTGTGCCGGAACGTTTGGAACGTCCGACCAAATACGATTTTTTTGAACACGCCGAACGCAATGCGGTTTATAATGCTTGTTTGACCGGAACTTGCTTAAAAGGCTGCACCATTTTTTGCACCTTAACTCCGTGCACCGATTGTGCCCGTGCCATTATTCAGGCCGGTATCAAAGAAGTGGTTACTTACGAATATAAATCCGATGTGAACGACCCGAAAAATACCTGGCGCGACAAACTTCGTTATTCGGCGGAAATGTTTGCCGAAGCCGGCGTAAAATACATCGAACTGCCTAAAAAATAAATTTCGGACTATCCTCTCGCACGTCTTTAAATATGCTTAATCGGCAATATATAAAGTACCGATTATGTTGATAAAACTGTAAGGAGATTGTTTATGAAAATTCTGATTGCGGACGATCACGCGTTGTTTCGCGACGGACTGGCTCTGCGTTTGGAAGAAATCGCGCCCGAAGCCGTGATTTTGCAGGCCTCGAGTTATTCGCAAGTTTTTAAAATTCTTAATACCGAACCGGCGGTTGATGTGCTGGTTTTGGATGTTGAAATGCAAGATATGCCGTGGCTCGAAAGCCTCAAAAAGATTCACTCCATGTCGCCGAAGACAAAAATAATCGTGGTGTCGGCCTCGGAAGACAGCCGCACCATCCGCACCATTCTGGCCACCGGCGTCAAAGGCTATATTCCCAAACGTTCGGAAATCAAGGTGTTTAACAACGCGCTTAAACTTATAATCGAGGGCGGCAGCTATGTCCCGCCTAACTTGCTGGATAATACTCCGCTTAATGCTCTGAGCGGTCGCAATATCGGCATAAAAACGCTGACGACTCGCCAATCGCAGGTTCTTGATCTGATAGCGCAGGGCAAATCAAATAAGCAGATTGCTTATGATATGGGAGTATCGGAATCCACGGTTAAGTTGCACATCAACGCGCTGTTGCGCTCGCTTCATGTCAGCAACCGCACCCAGGCCGTGATTACGGCGCAGAAAATAGGGCTTATTTAGCGGTTTCCTGGTCTTTTTTGGATTTTAATTGTCCGCAGGCCGCCAAAATATCTTGCCCGCGTGCTACCCGAATCGGTGCGGCAAATCCGGCTTTTTCCAGTTCACGCGCAAAAGCGTGAACTTTGTTGTTGGAACTCGGCTTAAATGCGCATCCCGGCCACGGATTGAACGGAATCAAATTAAAACTGGCGCGCAAATTATATTTTTTCATCAGGGCAATCAGCTCATGTGCGCACTCAAACGAATCGTTGATGCCATCAAGCATCAGATATTCGAACGTAATGTAGCGGCTGCCGTCGTTTCCCTGATATTCGCGGCAGGCGGAAAGCACTTCTTCCAACGGATAACGATTGTTAATCGGCATAATTTGCGAACGCAGAGTGTTATTCGGCGCATGTAGCGAAACAGCCAAACGCACGCCGGTTTCTTTGAGCGCCCGTACAATGTTCGGAGCGATTCCCGAGGTTGACATGGTAACGCGGCGTCGCGAAATGGCAATACCGTCGCCGTCGGTCAAAATGTTCAGGGCTTTAATGGTATTTTCGATGTTGTGCAGCGGCTCGCCCATACCCATCACCACAATATTGGAAAGATAGCGGGTTTCGTTGGTCGGACTCGGCCATTCGCCGTATGTATCGCGCGCTACCATAAACTGACTGACAATCTCGCCGGCGGTTAAATTACGGGTCAATTTTTGGCTCCCGGTATGGCAAAAACGGCAACCGACCGCACACCCGACTTGGGTAGAAATACATACGGCACCGCGGTCTTCTTCCGGAATATAGACCATCTCTACCCGCTGTCCGTCGGCAAATTCCAACAGCCATTTGCGGGTTTTATCGGAGGAAAGTTGCTCTGCCACTATTTTCGGACGCGTAATCGTAAAATTTTCGGCCAGCTTTGCGCGCAAAACCTTCGAGAGGTTGCTCATTTTTTCAAAATCGGTTTCGCCGAAGTAATACAGCCATTGCCATAACTGTTTTGCACGAAAAGGCTTTTCCCCGATATCGGTCAAAGCCTTTTGCAATTCGTCTTTACTCAATCCGATGAGTTCTGTTTTAGCCATGATTATTTTTTCTTGCACTTAGCGGAAATTGCCTGATAAGCGCTGGTAAATCCTTTGAGTGAGTAGGTGTCTTTGGTGGCGGTGCCGCGGCTCGATTGGCCGTCGACAATCATGCGCTCGCCGCGTTTCATGGCCGTAACCAGCTTTTGATCTTCAGCATGGTTAATCATCCAGCCTTTATCGCCTTCGGTAAAGGTGTTGCGGAATGTTTCGTTGCCGATTTTAATAACGAGCGGTGCTTTCGGATTATATACATATCCGGCCACAAAGCTTACTTCGTCAAACGATTTTTCGGACGGACGATGAGTCACTACCGTATAAATATCGCCGCGCTTGGTGTATTTTCCTTCATCTTTCTTCGGGCTGGAAGCCATATAGCAAATCACATTACCGCGGTCGCTGTATGTCCATGCCGTCCAATCGCCGTATTCGCCCAAAAGCAGCGGTTGATTGGCTGCCTGAGCTGCCGTCGAAATCAATAAACCGCCGAGTACTAAGAAATATTTTAACATCTATTTATCCTTTTTTATTAAAATTTGCTTGGATTATATAAAAAAAGTGTATATAAACTATTAAAATTTCCTAAAAATAACAAGGGGTTTTTTACGCTATGTTCATACCTGAATATTTGGATATGTCAAAAATCGCCAACACAGCCAAAATCGATAATTTGTTTCAGGCGGTGGAAGAGCACGGCGGCACCATTCGTTTTGTCGGTGGTGCGGTACGTGATACTTTGGCCGGATTAAGCGGATTCGACTTGGACTTGGCTACCGATTTATCGCCGGACGAGTTAATTGAGGCTTGTCAGAACAACGGGCTCAAAACCGTACCGGTAGGCTTAAAACAGGCCACGGTCGGTGTGGTGATAGATAATCAGATTTTGGAAGTTGCATCGCTCAGACGCAGCGTTAAAAACGAATCGGGCAAATATGAGGTTGAATTTACCGATGATTGGAGCGCCGACGCGGCACGACGCGACTTGACCATCAACGCGGTATATGCCGATTTGCGCGGCAACGTTTTCGACTATTATGACGGCATTACCGATTTGAAAAACGGAGTAGTGCGTTTTATCGGCAGTCCGGAAGACCGCATTGAAGAAGACGGCCTGCGTATTTTGCGTTTTTTCCGTTTTTATGCCAAGTTCGGCAAAACTTCGCCGGATAAAGAAGCGCTTGACGCTTGTATAAAATATAAGGGTTGTTTGCGCAATATTGCCATTGAGAGGGTACGCGACGAGTTGTTTAAAATTTTGGTAACTCCGAATGCCGCCGTATCAATGAAAATAATTTACGATAACGATATTTTGGCTTATTTTTTGCCTAAATCCAAGCATTTGGACGCGCTTGACCGGCTGGCAAAGCTGGTAGCGGATATCAAGTATGAGGGTAATTTTTTGCGTCGGCTGTTTGTGTTGTATCAACCGAAAGCGGCGGCGGCCGAAAATATGGCCAATACTTTGCGCTTTACCAAAAAACAAAAAGAGGTGTTCTTACGTTGGGCTAAAATTGATTTGCGACCGGAGCAGATTATGCCGTTGCAACCGCGTCTTAAGCTGATATATCGCTACGGCAAGCAGTTTTGCATTGATAAAGTTTTGATGGGGGCGGCGATATATGATTTTGATGCGCCGTCGCTCAATCGTCTGCTGACGGAAATAGAAAATGCGGTGGTGCCGATTTTCCCGATTCGCGGCCGAGATATTGTCAACAGCGGCATTACCGGCGATCGGCAAATCGGGCAAGAACTCAACCGGTTGGAACAAATGTGGACGGACAGCGGCTTTAACCTGACCAGAGAAGAATTGCTGAACAGTATCAAAAGGTAGGGCATAAAACAAACCGTCATCCCTCTGTTTTATCGTCATCCTGAACGAATGTGAAGGATCCATCAACACCCTTAGTGTTGTTCGTTCCGGCGGAACGAATGGATACTTCGGCTCCGCCTCAGTATGACGGGGCAGGGTTTTGTCGTCATCCCTCGAAGTGCAC
>CAKJXZ020000066.1:0-7040 GCA_918234285.1 Pseudomonadota bacterium
CCTACGGTATTGGCGGCAAGTTTTCCCCAATCACTTTGCGGATTAAACAACCCCTCTGCCATTCCGCCTCCGACAGCCGTGCCTGCTCCCGTTGCCACATTACCGGTAAAAGCCGCCTTTGCCACATTTCCGGCCAAATTACTTCCCTGACCGAAATAACCGACACCATTGGCCAAATTTCCGGTTGCTAATAATGCGGCTCCGTCATAGCCGTATTGTGCCCCTTTTCCCAACATCCGCTCGGTTGCATTTTGAGCTTGCAACGGCTGCGTATCCATACCGGCTGCACGCGCTATATATCCGGCAGGGTTCAGACCGGAATTGGCTATACCCTGCATAACAAAACCAGCTCCTCGCGCCAACGGATTGGTAGCCAAAAACTCCGCCGTTCTATCCCACCAACCGGTGCCATAGCGTGAATATTGTCGTTTTTTTTGTTCTTCTTCATCTTCCGTTTGTTGTCCGAAAGTGTTATAATTATCTTGATAATACATATTTCCTCCTTACCACGAATTGTTTTTCTTTACATTGGCCCGAAACAGGCTCTCGATGCTGTTTTCCTTAAAACCGGCATATTCCTCGGAGCCGTTGTCATAAACCGGCTCGGCAAACGTCAGCGCCAACGCGTCGGCTGTATCTGGCGAGCGCCCCAGCCGCTTCTTAATCTCATCTTTTTCCTCGAGTTGCAAACGACCGCGGCTGTCGTATTTTTTATTGACGGCACACAGTTCGGCGCACAAATTTTCGTTATCCGGAATCTTAACCGCCGGCTCAGAATTCAGCCACTGCCGCAGCTCGTCCCACATTTCCGCGCGGCGATTGTGATAGCGCTCGTCATTCAAAGCTTTGGAGCCGAACATCACCGCCCGCACGATTTTTCTAAAACCGCGGTCGTGCAAAATATCAATCACCCCGCCGCCGACACCGCCGGCATCCACAAACACCCGCGCCGGCTTATAATCACGGATATAGTGGGTGGCTTGATTAGCCACCGCCACATTATCCATGCCGGCAAAGCTTTTAAATTCCATACACAGCCGCCCTTTTCTGAAACAAAATACGGTTTTATCGTCACCGAAACGCGCCACATCCAACCCGATAATCAGCGGCGATGATGAACTCATCAGTTGCGTCTGCGTTGCTCTATGTACCATGTTATAACCGATGAGCTTATGGCTACCCGCGGCAACCGGTGCTCCGAGCCAGATATGCGCGTAGTCATCGGGGCTCTCGCACCGACATTTTTCCGCCAGATATTTCATTTCTTCCGGGCAAAACGGATTGTCGGTATAATTAACTTTAACCACCAACGTATGCTCATCCGGATTAGCCGCCACCGCCTTCCATACCGGGTCGTTTTCTTCTTCGCGATTCATCGAAATCCAAATTTCCGAGCCGGCTTTACGAATGGTCGGATCCAGAATCTCCCAGCTCTTTTTGCTGATTTTTTGCGCCTCTTCCAACCAGACGATATCCACTCCCTCCAGCGATTTGATATTGCCGGCATTGTGCTCTTGCAAGCCCTTGAAAATAAAGCTCGTACCCGTGATTTTATTGACAATCTGCGTTTCCGTAACCTTATAATCGGTAAGGTTATAAAAACAGATACGGTCACTCAAAAGTTTGTGCACCGAGTCCTTAATACTGTCCTGAATTTCGCGCATACACGCAATCCGTAACTTTTTCATCCGCCCCAAAAGCAACAGACTGTCGGCAAAAGCATAACTCTTGCCGCCGGCTCTGCCGCCGTAATAAAGTTTATACCTTTTCTTTTGCCGTATCAGCGGCGCAAATATCTGCGGAATCTTTACTATTACTCTGTTCTTCATTGATAAAATCCACTAAAATACCGGTTAAGTTTTCGTTTGTTAAGTTATTTTCCTTGTCTGCTTGCAACGCGGCGATTTTGCACTTCAGTTCCTCGGCCTTGAGCGCCAAACTGATATTGCCTTCGTCAATTGCCATTTGCTGCAGCTTGTTTAACATTGTAAAGCTTTCGGCAAACGAATACGCCGCCGCCGTTTTCTTTTTTGCCATTTTGCCTCCTCTGTTGTTTCAGTTTTCCAATTCCTGCCGCAGTTTATTGAGGCGTGCGAACCACTCCCACATATTGGGAAATTCTTCCGCACTCAAATTTTCCGCTTCGGTCGCCACCTTAACGCCGGCATGCGGAAATTGCGGTAAATTTATCGGCTCACAATTCACCCTTGCGCATGAGTTTAAGCAACTCAGTGCGAGAAGCATTGGGCTGAGCCTGAATTTTCGCCCGTTTTTGCGCCACATATTTTATTACCTCCACCTGTTTTTCGATTATCTGCGTTTTAGCCTGACTTTTGCCGTACAAATAGCCGCCGTATGCCGATAACGCCACGGCACCGCATGCCAGCAAGATCATTTTCATGGCAGCAAACTCCCGAGCAAATGCACCAAATCGGTTTTCAAACAAACGATTATCAGCAAAATTACTATCCCCCAAGTCAGAGCATAGAGTTTTTTTATACGCACAATGCTCAAAATCAGCCAACGCCAAAATTGATAACGCTTCTGCTTTCCCATCTCAGTTCTCCTTATAAAAAATGTGATTGCCGAGCGCAAAGCACGGTATCTTATCCTTGGCCCAATACGGTTTTATATCCTTGGTGTGATAATGCGTTGCCCCGCCCGTAAAATCCTGCAATTCGCCCGATAATGCCTTTTGTGCCACCAACAAACATTCCTGGAACTGCTTATTTTTTGCCGTTACCTTCAAAACTTTTTCCAAGTTGGGATCATTTTTGTTCCAACAACTGAATTGATAGTGCTTGAGACAGGTCTGAGCCACACTCGGCACCTTCATCCCGTTCATCCAGGTATACCCGCAATACCATTTATGTGAGCGATAGCGGTTCATCACAACGCATGCCACCGCCTCCATACCTTCGCGTCCTTCGCCGCGCGCCTCGCCGTAAATCGTCCGCGCCAAAATATCCAAATCCGACATTACATCCTCCTCTTGGTTGTTTTTTTGATTTCTTCGATAATCAGACTGCGCAAATCGTCGAGTTTGTTCTCCACCCGCAAAATAGCTTCGTTGGTGGCATAATTTTTTGCCTCCTTTGCCATTTCCACCTTAAAATCGTTCAGCTCCTTACGAGTTTCTCCCAGCTTATAAAAAAGCCAGCCAAAGGCCGGCACACAGATTATTTGTAAAAATTGCAACCAATCCATTTCAGCCTCCCATTAATACGTTTATTCATCGGCAATCTCCCATCGGCTCGGGTTCGGATATAATTTTTGCAACTCATTCAATGCGGAGCCTGCCCAATCTTGCGACGACCAACATCCGGTCACGCTACTGATAATTGTTGCGCTTTTACAATCCTTTACCTGACGACCGCGACAAAATAAATTGCCGTACAAGCAGCGTGCCGAAACCGGTTGATTATAAAATTCATTGCCGTAAAATCGTACCAACTGCTTATATTTCTCGGCATTAATTCGCATCGGACAATGCACTCCGTAGTGTCTGAAAGTTTTACCGATTTTTTCCAAAATCCGCCGCGTGTTGACAATAACCTCCTGATATTTATTTTTGGCTTTATCCGCTATATCCCCTTTGTGATAATACGGATATTTGGCCGCCGTAAAATCCTTAAGCATATAGAAGTCGTCATTCATCAGCAGAAAATCTTCGCTGATACCGGCATCAATCGCCGCCATGGTTTTATAATATGCGTTTTGCCACCATGCACCGCTGTCCTCAACCCATAAATACTTAACATTGTTGTTCAAAAACGGCGGCTTGTTGCCGACAACCCATACATTATCAATATCTTCACAATGCATTTCCAATGCCCGCAGACTATAGCGCAACTCGCGATTTTGATGATGCGAACCGCGCCCTATGTAATATAAAATATCCATCACACCCTCGCTTCCAAAGCCGCCAATCGCGCTTCAATCCGCTCGGCTCTGTGTCGTTGATACGCCGCTTCCATACACAAACATTCTTCGTAGCGTAACGAATAGCGATTACCAGCTTCTTGTGCCGGTCTTATCATATTACCGTTTTCGTCGTATTCCGCCGCTTCGGCTTCCCATTCGTCATAGCAAAGCAAGCCGTACTTTGTCGCATCGAGTCCGTGCGCTATAAACACATCTCTTATCCTTTGCGCCACTAATCCCGTATGATACCGCGCCTTATCAAAGCCCTTTTCTGCTACCGCATCATTGAATTTATAGCGATAAAACTCTACTTCGCCCCACGCATCTAAAACAGTATCAGGCACGCTTTCAATACTCTGCTTTACTCGTTCATCAGAAGTATTGATTGTAGCCGTTCCTGCATAAAGTTGTTTCCAACGATTGCTACTCCAACCTAAATTTCGTGTATTATCGGTATCTGGTACTACTTCCGGTGTTTTAAACCACTGATTACCATTAGCCGCATAAAATAATCTTGCTTCGGTATAAGCATCACTTGATGTAGCTCTATAAGCTCTTATTGCTGTATCAATTGCACCGTTTGTATTATAACCAGTTATTATTCCGCCAAGTGTTAAACCTGATTTATCTCCAAACCACACCGCCTGATATTGATAACTTGACGGAGTAGTTCCTTTCGTGCACCAATTATCATTCATAAATAATAATGGTCTGTTTTTCTTGATTGTCAGACTATCGGTAAACGTCTTTAAGCCACCAACTGTTTCTGTACCAGTTTTATGTACAACGTTATTATTTGTAGAATTTACCCAACCGGTCGTTGCTATTTGTGCAGAGCCATCACCAGATGTTTGAGTTGTGGCTGTTGGCATTGGAGCTTCCGTATACGGATTACCGCTCGCCGGATAAGTGATAGATATTGTAGCATATTCACTATCAGTACTTGCATTTGATTTATATGCTCGCATTTCAAGTTCAGTTGATTTATCGGTTTTATAATAACCAACTATACCTGTTAATTGATTGCCGTCTTTATCATTAAAATTAACATCTTCGTGGATTGTCGAACTGGGAGCTGTACCTTTGGTAGCCAAAGTGCTTTCTGCGTTAAATTTCGGAACACCAAGACGAATAGTAATACTATCAGTGAATGTTTTTGTGCCGCCTATCGTTTCGCTGTTACTTAAATGCACAACCGTGTTATCTAAAGCATAACCGGATAAGCCTGTCGGTTGCACTGCTGTTGCTCCCAATGCCGCTCCGCTCCGAATATTTGCTAAGTCGCTGATAACATCCTGTTTCGCGTCAAATTTTGCCTCTCCGGTTGCGGTTAAGTTGCTTAAATCCTTATCGGCAACATCGGCTGTTATTGCCGCAGCCTGCTCGGCGTAATATTTAGCCGAGTATTCAACGCCATCAACCGTACCGCCGATTTTTGTTGCCCAATCGCGCGCTGCATTTACCGCAGTTTCAATCACTGCCGTTTTATCTGTCGCATTGCTATCAAAATCCCTTATTTTATCGCTTGCGTTCTGGTCATACAATGCCACCTTATTTTGCGCGTTCAAATCAAAAGCGGCAGTTTCCTCCCGAACTGCCGCCGCGATTTCCGCGCTCCCGGATTTTATATAATGCACTGCCGCCGGAATATCCATTCGAACGAGGCTCCCCAGCGATACTTCTATTGTATTGCCGTTACTGATATTGGCCGTTATTTCATCGCCCCCTATATCAACAATAACCGGCACTTTTTTTTCTTCAATCTCTATCATTGTGTCACCTGCTCTGTAATTCTGAAAGTGCCGATTTGATTAACATTGGCCGGCCAAATCGTATGTACATCGCCGCTCGCCGTCGTCAACTGAATGTCGCACACATAATCACCGACAGCCGCCGCGGTTTCCGTCGGTGTAATCAATAGCGCTATTTTGCCGTTTGCCGCATCAACCGGCGTGCCGCTGACTTCAAACACCTGATTACCGCCGTCTTTTTCCCGCACTTGCATCAAAACACTCGCGCCGCTCAAATCCAGAGACTGCCCTCCTTCTTTTATCAAAAGATCTATAGTAAAGCTGTCGCCTTGACGCACCGTAATTAAATTGTTTTGTATTGTTCCGCTCATAATTGCCTCCCTTTTAAGCCGTTCTGCGCCATACATTAACCACATACGCCGGCGGTTGAACGGTTGCGCTGTTGCCATAAATGCTGTTAGATTTTGACGCATCAAAATCAATATATCTGTTGCTAGAAGAATCCGAACCGCCCGCATCTTGTGCCGAATAGCCGCTCTGTGTTTTTACCGACAATGCGCCTGACTGCTTATCCGCACCCCAGTTAAATAAACACGCACGCCCAAACGTACCGGTAATGTTCGGCAATCCCGCGTTAATCGTACTGTTGCCGTTTGAGCCGTTACCTGTCCACAATGCTTTACCGCTTGATACAAGTGTCCACGTTGAGCCGGTAATTAAGCTCGCCATCGGGCAAGTGTTTTGCGTACCGATATATATTGAGCCAACCGGATATATTGTGCTAAGCACCGTCTTAACGTAGTTTTGATAAGCGGTCGTAATTGTCGAATTTGCCGAACTTATCGCACTATCCATTTGCGATTTATTCACGGCATCGGTTGAGGCCGCACCGGCTTTTAAATTCTGGATCCGATTATTACCGGCATTCATATTATCCGTCAGCGCGGCACGACCGTCACGCAACACACACTGACTTAAACCTTCTGCAAAATTATCATCTTCTTCATCATGACGATCGCTGACGATTTCAATATCGTCCAAGCGGTCCTGTTCCCAATTGTGTATTCTGTAAAAATTACCCTGAGAATCGTATGGCATATTTACCTCCTTAAATTTTATATTATACGTGCTTTAACGGGACGTATCTTACCGTTTGTTTGCTTCGGCCGCGGTCTCTTTCAAGGCCTCCAGCTTCTTCAAATTAAGTTCTTCGCGCTTGAGTTCGTTTTGTTCTTTTTTAATAGCGTAATCTTGCGCGTTTTTCTGTTTCTGCACTTCCAAAAATGCATTATTGTTGTTCGGTTGCGGTTTATCATCCGGCTTGTTGAGTTCGGCGCTGATTTTATTAAATGCCGCATCTATAAC
>CAKJXZ020000067.1:0-25279 GCA_918234285.1 Pseudomonadota bacterium
ATGTATATCAATGCGCTGATTAACGGTATTACGCCGATTCCGGAAGTTGAACCGGCGGTGCGGGCTGATTTGCGGGAGCGTTTGCAAAGTGAAGGATTGACGCGGTTGTATGTCGAACTGAAGGAGAAAGACCCTGAAATTGCCGCCAAACTCAGCCCGAACGATAAAACGCGGATTGTGCGGGCGCTGGAAATTATCGCCACTACCGGTAAAAAGGTGTCGGAGTGGTATAAGGCGCCGCTGATTAAAAAGTTACCGGAAGCCGAATTTACGGTAGCGAAAATCGTGCCGGAAATCGAGGTAATCGAACAGCGTTGTCGGGCGCGGCTCGATAAGATGGTTGCACTCGGCGCGTTAAAGGAAATTACCGGTTTGCTCGAGCGCGGAATTGATGAAACTTTGCCGGCAATGAAGGCGCTCGGAGTGCCGGAGCTGAGCTTGGCGGTTAAAGGTGAAATGCTGCTTTCCGAAGCGGTGGAACTGGCCAAACTGCACACCAGACAATATGCCAAACGTCAGCGCACCTGGCTTCGTAATAAGTTGCAGGCGGATATTGAATTTACCGAAGTCTACACAGGTCAGCCGGAATTTACGGCAAAAATAGCAGATTTGGTGTGATACGGTGGCACAAAAAAACAATCTACACATAATCAAAAATATTGCTTGCACATTGTGGCGAGTTGTTATAAAAGGTAAAAATAACGTTAAAATTTTGGAGATAATAAGTAATGTTTTCACGCTTAATGAGAATGTTTTCCGCCGATATGGCTATTGATTTGGGTACGGCGAATACATTGGTTTATGTGCGCGGCCGCGGTGTGGTTTTGAACGAACCGTCGGTGGTGGCAATCGAAGAATATAAGGGACGTAAGCGGGTTTTGGCCGTCGGCAACGAGGCCAAGCGTATGCTCGGACGCACTCCGGGTAATATCCGCGCGATTCGGCCGCTTAAAGACGGTGTGATTGCCGATTTTGATATTGCCGAGGAGATGATTAAGTATTTTGTGTGCAAAGTGCATAATCGCCAGATGTTCGTTACTCCGCTGATTGTGATTTGCGTGCCGTCGGGAGCTACCGAGGTGGAACGTCGCGCCATTAAGGATTCGGCCAATCATGCCGGCGCTTATAAGGTACAGCTGATTGAGGAGCCGATGGCGGCGGCAATCGGTGCCGGTTTACAGGTAACCGAACCTACCGGCAGTATGGTGGTTGATATCGGCGGCGGTACTACCGAAGTGGCGGTGCTTTCGCTCAAGGGTGTGGTATATTCGCGTTCGGTACGTGTCGGCGGTGATAAAATGGATACGGCGATTGTCAATTACATCCGTCGCAATATGAACCTGTTAATCGGCGAAAGCAGCGCCGAGCGCATTAAAAAAGAAATCGGTTCGGCTTGTTTGCCGGAGGACGGTGACGGCAAAACGGTAGAAGTTAAAGGTCGTGATTTGCTCAACGGCGTGCCGAAGGAAATTACCATCAGCGAACGTCAGGTTTCTGAAAGTTTGGTGGAAACGGTGGCGGAAATCGTGGAAGCAGTCAAGGTTGCGTTGGAAAATACTCCGCCGGAATTGTCGGCCGATATTGTGGACAAGGGGATTGTATTGACCGGCGGCGGTGCGTTATTGAAGAATTTGGATCAAGTTTTGCGCAAGGCAACCGGTTTGCCGGTGATTGTTGCCGAAGATCCGCTTTCCTGCGTAGCTAAAGGTTCGGGCATGGTTCTGGACGAATACGCGGTTTTGAAAGACGTGTTGGCCAGTATGGACTAATCGCTTTAAATCGTTGTTAAAAGGAAAATAGTATGGTGCGTCGCAGTGTGTTGTTGATTCAGACAAGTGAATTAAAGATATTACTGCGACGCCTTTTTATTGCCGTTTTATTCTTCTGTTCGATTTTTTTTATTTTGCTCAGTACGGTGGACAGCCCGTTGACTTCGGGGATTAATAAAGCAGCGTTACGGATAACCGGCCCGATTATGCAGGTGGTGGAATATCCGGCGCGAATTTTGCATCGGGCCTATACTTATTTATATGATTTCAGCCGTATTTATATCGACAATCGCGAATTGCGGGCAGAAAATAAGCAGATGTTAATCTTGCAAAACAAGGTGCGCAGTCTGGAAGTGGAAAATCAGCTGTTGAGCCGGCTGTTGAATTATACTCCGCCGCCTGAAGCCAATTTTATCAGCGCCAAGATCATTGCCGAATCCAGTGATAATTTTACCCATATTTTGTTTGTTTATATCGGTGACGAAGCCGTTAAAAAGGGGCAGATTGTGCTGGGCGAAGAAAGCGTTATCGGCAGGGTGGATACGGTTAGCGGCCAATATGCCAAGGTTATTCTGGTGACCGATATAAATTCCAAAATTCCGGTGGTGGTGGAAAGAACACGGGCACGCGGTATTTTGAGCGGTGACAATACGGAAATGCCGTCATTAATATTCACACGCTCGACGGCGGATATTCAAGAAGGAGATGTAATCGTCACTTCCGGTGTGGGCGGAATGTTTCCGGCCGGTCTGCCGATAGGCTTTGTCAGCTTGTTGCAAAGCAACGAAATCAAGGTGGAAACTCTGGCGGATATCAGCCGCATTGAATATGTGCGGATTGTTGATTACGGTTTGTCGGCCGAGCAGGTAAAGATTTTTGATGATTCTTCCGAAAGCGGCGCAGATGAAAGATAGTCTGTACGAAAAATGGAGATTGTTCTGGCTACACGGTATCCCGTTGTGGACCACGCTCTTATTGATGTTTTTGTGCCTTATTCCATCCGATTTGGTCGGGATAAGTCGTTTTTGCCCGACCGTCGGTTTGATTTGCGTTTATTATTGGAGTTTGAAACGCGGCTATATTTTCGGGTATATTTCGGCATTTACTGTTGGTTTTTTTATGGATGTGTTGAGTTCATCGCCGCTCGGGATTAATATTTTGCTGATGATGCTGACGGTTTTTGCGGTACAATGGCCGGCACGGTATTTTCAGAGCGCTTCTTTTTCGGTGATTTGGTTTATTTTTGCCGTGGTCGGATTGGGAATATTTGTGCTCAAGTGGCTGTTGCTGTCGGTTTATTATAAGCTGCTGATATCGCCGAATGAGATAATGTTTAACTATTTGGCCACCGTGTTGTTTTATCCGCTGGTTGCCGCGATTAATACCGGAATCCAGAAACTTTTGCCGCAAGAGAGAATTAATGAGTGATTATAATACCGAAAAAAATCATATCCTGAGCCGGCGGTTGGTGATTATTATCTTTATCAATCTGTTGGCTTTTGCGGTGTTGGCGGCACGGCTCTGGTATTTGCAGGTGTTTGAAGCGGAAAAATATCGGATGTTGTCAGACGAAAATCGTATTTCTACACGTTTTTTGCTTTCTCCGCGCGGTACGATTTATGACCGCAACGGCGAGATAATCGCCAAAAACGAGCAGAATTTTCAGGCGGTTATAATTGCCGAACAAACCCCGAATATTGAAAAAACACTAGAAGTTTTCAAATCAATTATTACCCTGACCGAAGATGAAGAAACGCGGATTAAAAATGATTTGAAAAGCAAAAACCGCTTTATTCCGGTTAAGCTCAAAGAAAATCTGAGTTGGGATGAAGTTTCGCGGCTTATGTTGCATGCGCCGGATATGCCTGGGGTGGAAATCAGCGAAGGCTTAAATCGCAGATATCCGTACGCCGAACTGTATGCTCATGTGCTCGGTTATGTCGGGCCGGTGTCGGAAGCCGACCGTAAGGATAATCCGTTGTATATGGTTCCGGGTTTCAAAATCGGTAAATCCGGTTTGGAAAAATATTTTGATTATAAATTGCAGGGCAAAAGCGGTACGGTAAAGCTGGAAGTTAATGCTTACGGGCGTGTGATGAAAGAAATCGAGCGTGATGCCGGCAAGCAGGGGGATAACATTACCATCACGGTGGACTCGCGGTTGCAAAAAGCGGCTTATGAAGCGTTTGGAAAACAAAGCGGAGCGGCGGTGGTTTTGGATGTGCATACCGGCGAAATTCTGGCTATGGTTTCGGCACCGTCATTTGATCCGAATTTATTTACCAACGGTATCAGCTACAAGCATTGGAACGAGCTGTTGAACAACGAGCGAATGCCGCTGATTGATAAAGCGGTGTCAGGACAATATTCGCCGGGGTCGACCTTTAAAATCGTAGTAGCGTTGGCGGCACTGGAAGCCGGAATTATTAACGGCGAAACTCGCTATTATTGCGCCGGCGGTATGGAAATCGGCAATACGCGTTTTCATTGTTGGAACCATTACGGACACGGCAGTTTGAATGTGGTGGAAGCCTTGAAATATTCGTGCGATATTTTCTTTTATGAAACGGCGTTGCGTTTGGGAGCCGATAAAATCAGGGAGATGGCGCTCAAACTCGGCTTGGGACAAGCATCGAATGTGGGATTGGATAATGAAAAGAGCGGCCTGATACCGTCTAAGAGTTGGAAAATGGCCAAATATGACGCGCAGTGGGCGCCGGGCGACAGCGCCAATACCGGTATCGGGCAGGGGTATGTGTTGGTGACGCCGATGCAATTGGTAACAATGTTGGCGCGCGTGGTTAACGGCGGCTATGCCGTAAATCCGACTTTTATTAAGCCAACAGAAAAACAGTTAAGTAAAATCAAGCATTTAAACATTTCAAAACGCAATATAGAGCTGGTAAAGCTGGGAATGTATGAGGTGGTAAACGGGGTCGGCGGTACTGCCAAAAAGGCCAAGTTCAATTTGGACGGAGCGCGGATGGGCGGTAAAACCGGTACTACTCAAGTGCGACGTATCAGTATGAAAGAACGCAGAAGCGGTATACGTCATGATTCGCAGTTACCGTGGCGTTTAAGAAATCATGCCTGGTTTATGGGGTATGCACCGGCGGATAATCCGCGTTATGCGGTGGCGGTTATTGTCGAACACGGTTCATCGGGCAGCGGGGTGGCGGCACCGATTGCTTCAAAGATTTTGCAAGAAACGCTCAAATTGGATATAAAGTAGGTGGAATATGGCGGAATACGGTTTTCACGGGTATGAACGCAGTTGGAAAGATAAACTCTTTTCCATGAGTTTTATGTATATGTTTCTGATTATCCTGCTGGCGATTATCGGTACCGTAACTCTTTATTCTGCCGCCAACGGTGATTGGCAACCATGGGCAATCCGGCATATTATGCGGTTTGTGACGGCATTTGCGCTGATGCTCGGGATGGCGGTTATTGATGCAAAATATTACTATAAAAGCGCTTATGCCTTTTATTTGCTGACGTTTCTGTTGTTGGTGGCGGTTGAATTGACCGGACATATCGGCATGGGGGCACAGCGTTGGATAAATTTCGGGATTTTTAAGCTACAGCCGTCGGAATTGATGAAAATCGGCATTGTGCTGTTTTTGGCACGTTATTACAGCGCGATGACGGTGCAGGGGATTAAATCGATACGCGGGCTTATTATTCCGGCAATTATGACTTTGGCACCGGTGGCGCTGATTGCTACCGAGCCGGATTTGGGAACGGCGCTGATGGTATTGTTGACCGCTTCGGTAATGCTGTTTGCGGTGGGGGTTCAGTGGTGGAAATTTGCGGCGGTGGGTGCGGCTTTGGCGGCCATGTTGCCGATAGGCTGGAACTTTTTGCACGAATATCAGCAAAATCGGGTGCTGACGTTTTTAGATCCGGAGCGCGATCCGCTCGGCACCGGTTATCATATTATTCAATCTAAAATTGCATTCGGTTCCGGCGGACTGCTGGGAAAGGGCTTTTTGCACGGCACACAGACGCATCTGAACTTTTTGCCGGAAAAGCATACGGACTTTATCTTTACCATGTTTTCGGAAGAATTCGGTCTGTTCGGCAGTCTGAGCGTGTTGCTTTTAAATATGCTGGTGTTGGCTCTGGGTTATGTGTTTGCTTTTCGCACCCGTAATTATTTTGCACGGCTTACCATGGTGGGATTGAATACCAATTATTTCTTGTATGTTTTCATTAATATTGCCATGGTTATGGGGGTTTTACCGGTGGTCGGAGTGCCGTTGCCGCTGATTTCGTACGGCGGAACCGTGATGTTTTCGATTATGGCCAGTTTCGGTATAATGCTGTGTATGTCGGTAACTTATGACAATTACGAAGAATAAAAAAAGCGCTGCCGGTTAAGACAGCGCTGAGGAGAAAAACATATATTTTCTATACGGTGCGTTCGTTTCCGTGGTTGAGTGAAGACGGCATGGCTGCACGCTTTTCCTGAACGGAAAGGTTGTGTTGTTGCGGCAGAATATTATCGCGTACCGCAGATATATTCTTTGCTACGGCAATAGCCTGCTGGGCAACGGATAAGCCTTGACCGAGTTTACTGCGACGGAAACTCTTTTCCATAACCTCACTGTTGCTGATATCAGGAAGTTCTTTAAGTACGTAATGCGCCAACAGGTCACGAGTTTCGTCTTTGAAGTGTCCGATTTTGGCCTGAATGTTTTTACGTTGAACATACGACAGTAATTCGGATTGTCGGTCTTTAAGGTGAGGTTGCAAATCGGCCATAATTGCCACCAATTCTTTCTGATCCATTTTGCCGGCATTAAATTTGCCCAAAACGTGGATGAGCAATTTTTCAGGCTGATTCGGTTTGATACCCTTGGCTTTGTCGCCGCCCCAATCTTTTTTGATGATGTTGTATTCACTCTGATGGAGGGCCAGGAATTGGCGATGAATGGCTGCTTTTTCTTCATCAGTGAGATTAGGATTCTCCAACTGAGACGAAAGGTCGTCGCTTTGCATACGGCAACGGGCAAGATCTGCAGCATTTTCTGCCATATATCCGGCAACAATGGCACCGGAGAAGATACCTTGGGCAATAAGAGATGCTTGAATAATGTCTTCCGGTGCAATAATATTGCGGTATTTATCCTCAACTTCGGCGCGGACTTCATCAACATTTCTCTTTTCCGGATGATATTCCATCTCGCGTAAAACATAAATTTCATCGCGTTCGGCCGCTTCCATAATTTCCGGAGGCACACGACCGTCATAGCGATCACGCAGAATGGACGGAACTTTCTCCCATACTTCATATTTGTGTACACGCTCGGAATCATTGGCCAAAGTTTTGATTTCTTCATCAATTTGAGCTTTGGCTTTTTCAATTTCTTCCGGGGTGTTACCGGTAGGAGTTTCGCTCATCAGAGTTCCCAAACGTCCGGCAATGTCCGGATAGTTTTTGCTCAAGAACTCCATATATTGACTTGTAATATCCATGTTTGCCTCCCTTATAATGTATTATCGCTCGTTTGAGTTGGTCTTACCGAGCAATAAATTCCGACGATCCAACTGATCTTTTTGAATTTGTGTAAAGACGGATTTTTCTGCATCGCCGAGCTCTTTTACGTCAAACTTTTTGCCTTTATTAGCCTCTTGCCACAAATCGGCATAGTTTTTGGTGGTTATCTTGCTCTTGGAGATGAAATCTGCAAGTTCTTGGCCTTCAAGTGCCTGTATTTCGCCCTTAGGATCTTCGGTAATGCCGAGTTTAATCGAAATGTCTTCACGCAACTTTTTAACCTTTTCGGCTCGCGCCTCCGGAGATAATGCATCGTGTTCACCCAGCTTTTTCTGATCCATATCGTTACGAATACGTTCAAGCCGTTCTTCATTGAAGGTGTTGTTGTCTTTTTGCTGAGCTTCGTTCAATTTACCGCTCAGGGTTTTGCTGGACATAACAATTTCGGCCGCTTCGGCAATCAGCGCTTTGGCATCGGTAACGGCTTTTTCCGCTTTTTTCTGTTCTTCTTCGCTTTTGCCGCTAAAGGCCGGACCAGCAACGATTTCCGGCTTTTTGGTTTCCAAATTGGTGGTAACGGCAATCAATCCGTTTTCTTTCATCTTATTGAATTTTTCTTTGATGTCACGAATGCTTTCCACCGCTTTGCTCAATTCTTCGACGTTGGATATGGCAGCGGCTTTTTCTTCTTTGGCCGGCTTTTCGCCTTCAGGCTGCGGATTAATGGCTTCGTTAAGTTGTTTGAAGCGTTCCGGCCCCAATTCCTGACTGAGCTTTTGCAAATCGGCATCCGTAAATTCAGGCTGAGCACCGGTCATGGCGCGACCGTTCAATAAGCAGGCTGCCTTGAGATGGATGGCCGTATCGTGCGGCATATTGTCGGCAAAATTAATGGTACGGTTTTGGTTATCCGGTTCGTTCAAAATGGTTTCAAACACCTTGATACCGGCATTTTCCGAAACATTGACATTATCCGGAGAAGAATAGTGAATGGTGGCACCGTCAAACGAAGCCACAAATTCGGTTTTGTTTTCCTTATCGTAAGTGAAGTCGGTAATCTTACCGGCCGCGGACATGGCAGTATAATCATCAATCTTTTTCTGCACCCAATAAACCGGTTTTTCCGGTTGCTTTTCTTCTTGCGGAGCCGGAGTATCGTTGATTACGCCGACTTTAAGTTCTTTATTATTTTTCTTCTCGTCGGCTTCTTTTTCAACCATTTTGTCTTTATCTTTATCATATTCGGCAACCAGTTTACCGTTTTCGCTGCCGTCTTTAATCAGAACCTTATCACCGTCGACAATGTATCCGGCATCGTTGATTTTGCCCATTACTTCTTCGGCACTGGCGCATTTTTTCCAATCAACACCGGCCTTATCCGCCGCCCACAGTTGAGCTTTGGTCAGTGTAAACTTAGGCTGGTCATTGCTGTCGCCGCCTTTGGCAGTATCCGGATTGTTGTGTTTATCCATAATCCGTTCCAAATTATCATAATAAATTTGGAACGTTTCGCGCGAAATCTTCGCATCCGGTACTTCCATATTGTTATCGGCAAAGCGCTTTTTCATCGCTTCCAGCATTTCTTTTTGTCTGTCGGTTAAATCAGTCATTTCTTTATCTCCTCGGGTGTCAGGTTTAATAAAAAATATTAAAAAACCATTTTCTGTATAATAACACGTCTTTTCTGTTTTGTCCAGTCTTTTTGTGCAAAAATACCGTACTTTTTATTTTTTATCGGCCTCTCGAATCATTTTCTTGACTTCTTTCAGGAGTTTGGGGTTGGAGTGCCCGTAAATCGGAACAATTCTGAACTCGGCCTGTGGCAACGCCATATGTAAATCCCATGCCTGTTTGAGCGGACAGCAAAAATCCATACGATCGTGAGCGATGAGAGTCGGAATATGGCTGATTTTGTCGATGTTGCGCAGAATCTGGTTTTCGTTGATAAAAAAGCGATTTTTATCGTAATGATGATAAATCCGGGCGCTCTTCAAAACTTTTTCATCAAGCTCTTCTTTTTGCACAAATTTCGGATTAAGCTGACCGAGCTTGTGCTCGTAGCTGCCGTAATAAGAAAGCGCCGACAGGTTGTCTTCCGCTTTGTCGGAAAACAGCTGTTTTTCGTAGGCATCAAAAAATTTCTTCTCCGGTAAGATTTTATGCATTTGTGCCCACAAATCCGGATAAAAGCGCAGGCTGTCGCGTTTTACCCACATATAATCTTCTTCGCGGGCCAAAAATACGGAAGAAACCACAATGCGGCGCACCATTTTCGGATAAGCCTCGGCAAACAACAGCGCCAGAGTTGAACCCCACGAGCCGCCGTTAACCACCACCGGTTCGTTGATATGCAAATAAGCCAAAAGATGAATGGCATCTTGCAACAAATATGATGTTTCGTTGCGGAACAATAAATCGTTGGCCTCGGATAAACCGCAACCGCGTTGGTCAAACTGCAAAAAACGATAGCGTTTCAAATCAAAAAGTTTGGCATATTTGGGGCGCGAAGACCCGCCCGGACCGCCGTGGAAAGACAACACCGGAATTCCGACCGGATTGCCGTATTGATAATAATAAACCCGATGGCCGTCGGTAGTCGGCAGATAACCTTCGTCAAACGGCTTCGGCATACGTTGAAACAAATTCCAAAACATATTACTCCCTTTCGTTGTTTGCTTTGAGTATAAATGATTTGTTTTAAGTTGCAAGCATAAAGCGCTGGAGGGCTCAAAAATTATCCCAAAGGGATAAAAAGGTTAATTTACTTGTTTTTTTGTAAGCGATTGCTATAATAACTTCGTTAATAATTCGGGAGGTAAAAAATGCGTTTTATAATATTGTTTATCGGGTTATTTATGATAACCGACAGCGCAGCGGCAGTCGAATCAATGGAAGATTATGCCAATCGCTTGCGTGAAGATTTTGAAGCCAACAAAAATGTAACAAGGGGAGCATTTTCGCCGAACCCGGTAAAAACGGCACCGAAACAGCCGGCAGTGCAACCGAAGCAACCGGAAAAACCTGTAGTTCAACCGAAGCAACCTGTGGTTCAGCCGAAGCAGCCGGTGATTCAGCCTAAACAGCCGGAAAAACATCATGAGGCCCATAATGACAACAAACGGCACGAACACAATAATCATCATGACAAGAAGGATTATGATAAACATCATGCGCCGCATCATGCGCCGCATCATCCGCAGCCTCAACCGGCAGCGCGTACTTCGACTTATGTGGTAACTACCTCGTCGGTGCCGTATGTGGTTTCCGGCGGCGGGGTTGTTTATGAGGCCAATCCGCATATTTATTCGGCAAATTCCTATTATTGCACCAAGAAAAACGAGTTGAAATATTGCACTGACGGTATCGGCAAAGCGCTGAGCGGCAGAGTGGTACAAAACTACACGGACAGCGTGGCGTACGAAACCTATAAAAATGGCTATTTGCACGGCGAAACCTCGGTTTATACGCCGGATGGAACGTTGTTGCAAACAACCAATTATTCCAAAGGTCTGAAACAAGGCAAAGAAAAGGTTTACTTCGGTAACGGTCGGGTACATTACGTGGCCAATTACAGCCGCGGAGTGTTGAACGGTGAAGTAAAACAATACGACCTTGCCGGTGCGTTGGTCGGCGAAATGCGCTATAAAAACGGCAGATATACCTCGCGTTATTGCCGTAATGAAACCAGCAACGACTTACTCAGGGCTCGTATTCGCGCCAACGAAAAAAATGTGTTGATTTTGTGCGCCGATTGATTGACGGGCAAAAGACCTGAAGATAAAAATACCGAAGATTAATCTTTCTTCGGTATTTTTACTGCTAAATGCTTGTTCATATTTGCATTTTCTTCTTTGCTGATTTGTTCATGATAATGATTAACCACATGGTTGAGCTTTTGCCAGAATTGTTCTTCATAGGCGATAATCGTGCCCCAGATTGCCATCACAAACATAATGATGGTAACAATGCTTTCGGCGATTTCCAATTTTTCTTTGACAGTGTATTTCATAACACAAAAAATATGCCGCGTACGGCACTTTTCAATCGGCCGAAAGTTTTAGATTATTCATAAAAACGATGCAAAATGTCAGCCACTTCCGACATGGAGCGAGTAATATGTGCGGCGCCGTTCAAACGGCATTTTTCGGCATATTCGTCGCTGTTGTTGCCGGTAGCTCCGATGTAGGCGATTACCGCCATTTTGGCAGCCACTCCGGCAGTTATACCGGCCAGAGAATCTTCAATTACCACGCAATTTTCCGGTGCGTAACCCATTTTTTGAGCGGCATATAAAAACAAATCCGGAGCCGGTTTGCCTTTTTCAACCGCGTAGGCGGTAAACATATTGTCGGCGGAAAAATACTTATCCAGCCGCAGTTTTTCCACTTTGAGCGCATTTTTACGCTCGGTGGCGCCGGTGGCAATACAATGGGCAAAGCGACGGTTTGCAAAAATCGGCTCAACCCCCGGTGTTAACGTGAGTTCGGCGGCAATCAGCCGGACGGTGTTTGCGCGCAGTTTATCCCAAAATGCATCGGCGAATTTTAAGTGCGGAAAGTCCTTACACAGCAGTTCTACTTTGGTTTTGTTAGACTTGCCGCGGATATAATATTCGACTTGTTCTTCCGTCAGTTCCAACCCGAAAAACAAACGCAGACAATCAATCCAGTTTTGTACCCACAGGTGTTCGCTGTCGGCGATAACTCCGTCAAAATCCCAGATAATAAGTGTCTTCGGTTTGGTCATAGTCTCCTCTGTCAAGAGTATACAAATAACGGCAGATTGAAGTCAATACACTTATAACTTTTGCACAAATTATGCACATCGCGTAAAAATATTTCTGTTTTTTTCGGGTAAAATAACATACAAAAAACTTAAAGGAGAGAGAAAATGAGCACAATAGGGAACTTTTGCCTGAATTTATGGCGGCGGATTGATTGGAAGTTTAATTTATTGACGCTTATCGAGGTAGCCATGTTGTTGGCAATATATCCGCTGATGCGTTGGCAGTGGCCGGATGCGGCATATTATGTTGAGGACGGCTGGGTAGAAAATATTCAGCTGGCGGTGTTGGCAATTGCCGCAATAATCGCATTTGGTACGCGCAACGAGCACAGATTGTTTGTTTTTGCCGGACTGATTTTGATTTTTATGATTTTACGGGAAACCAATCTGTTTCGCGGCTATTTTTGCATGGCTTATCTTAATCCGGGGGATTTGTGTCGCTGGGAAGAGTTTGAGTACGGATATTTGGTTAAGGGTGCGCGTTGGGTGTTTGTGGCCTATACGGTGTATTATTTTCTGCGCTACAAAATCTGGCAGCCGATAATCAAATATGTTATGAAAGCACCGATTTTTATTTGGGATATCGCAATTGTCGGGCTGATGATCGTAGGCGGAACACTGGCCGAATTTCCGAGCATAGATAACGAAATTATGGAAGAATGTTGCGAGTTGACTTGCTATTTGGCGCTGGCTAACTGTGTGTGGCGTTATAGACAGGTGAAAATATAAAACAGATATTGCAAAAATAAAACCTCCGACCGAATAGCCGGAGGTTTTGTTTTATGCAGTCAATTCGAATTAAGCAGCGGACTTCTTAGAAGTTTTCTTAGCCGGTGCTTTTTTAGCTGTGGTCTTGGTTGATTTGGCCGCGGTTTTGCTTTCGGTTTTCGCCTTCGGAGCGGATTTTTCCGTGTTCGCGGCGGTTTTCGAAGCAATCTGATTGAAGTCATAAAGCTCAGCTACCGAAATTTCCGTATCGTTCAATTTAGCCTGGCTCAAAACAAAGTCGATGATTTTATCTTCGTATGCCGGAGCACGCAGAGCTTCAACGGCTTCTTTGTTGCGGGCATAATAATCAAAGACCTGTTTTTCCTGTCCCGGATACTTTCTGGCTTCATTCATGATGGCTTTGTTGATGTCATCAGCCGACAACATAATTTTGTTGACGTTGCCGACTTCGGAAAGCAACAGACCTAATTTGACACGGCGCAAAGCAATATCTTTGTATTCGGCCAAAATGTCTTTTTCATCGCGTTTTTTATCGGCTTCGTCCAAACGATTGTTGGCTTTGGCTGCCTGATATTGTCTTTCAATCATTTCATATTCGGCATCAACCAGCTTCTGCGGAATTTCAAACTTATATTCCTTATCCAAAACATCGAGCAGGTCGCGTTTGAGCTTAATGCGCGAAGTAGCTTCGTAATTGCCGGAAATGTGAGCGGAAATCTGCGCCTTCAAATCATTCAAATCTTTGGCACCGACAGCCTTGGCAAAATCATCATTGATTTCGGTCGGAACAAATTCACGCAATTCTTTAATGGTGGTAACGAACAAAGCTTCCTTACCGGCCAATTCTTTGGCATGATATTCTGTCGGGAAAGTGGTCTTAACATTAACCGTTTCGCCGGCTTTGTGGCCGATGAGCTGGTCTTCATAACCCGGAATGAAGGAATTGGAACCGAGCTCTAACGGGTAATTGTTGCCTTTGCCGCCGTTGAACTCAACACCGTCAATGGAGCCGACAAAGTCGATAACCACAATGTCGCCTTTTTGCGCGGCACGATCTTTTTCAACTTTAGCGGTGTTGCGGCGAGATTCTGCCATATAATTAATGGCTTTTTCGATTTCTTCTGCCGGAACTTTGGCAACATATTTTTTCAAAGTAATCTTGGAGAAGTCGCCCAACTTAATTTCAGGCAGAACTTCCGCTTCCATGGTGAATTCGATATCTTTACCGTCTTCAAATTTTTCGATTTTGATATCCGGAGTAACGGCCGGACGCAGTTTGTTTTCAACAATAACCTGATTGGCGGCATCGCGAATCATTTCATCGAGAACTTCACCCAAAACCGACGGACGGTATTTTTGCTCAATCATGCCTTTCGGAGCATGGCCGGCTCTGAAACCCGGCATTTTGATATCTTGTGCCACTTTGGCTAATTTTTTATCGACGGCAGCGGCAAAATCGGCGCTGGCAATCGTAATTGAATATTTCTTTACTAATCCTGTTGATTTTTCTTCTTTTGCTTTCATGTTTTTTTCTCTAAAAATAAGTTATAACATATTGAAATGGTGCGGATAAAGAGACTTGAACTCTTACGCCTTGCGGCACCAGATCCTAAGTCTGGCGTGTCTGCCAATTCCACCATATCCGCACGGAATTTCTGGCTTCAGCGGGCAGTAAAGCATATTTATTGTGATAAATCAAGCAAAAAAGTATGCTCTACACATAAAAATATGTTGCAAATTCAAAAAAAACGGCTATAAAACAGGCATATTAATCAACCATACGAGGATAAAATGGCAGAGAAAATCAATCCGCGCAAGACTTTTGCGATTATTTCCCACCCGGATGCCGGTAAAACGACATTGACCGAAAAGTTGTTGTTGTTCGGCGGAGCCATTCAGCAGGCCGGTGCGGTAAAGGCGCGCGGCGAGAATCGCAAGGCGCGTTCCGACTGGATGAAGGTGGAGCAAGAACGCGGTATTTCCGTGGCTTCGTCGGTGATGAATTTTGATTATGACAACATCACTTTCAATTTGTTGGATACACCGGGACACGAGGATTTCTCGGAAGATACATATCGGGTTCTAACCGCGGTTGATTCGGCGGTGATGGTGCTTGATTCCGCCAAAGGTATCGAAAGTCAGACCAAAAAACTGTTTGAGGTTTGCCGTTTGCGCAACATTCCGATTATGACCTTTATTAACAAGTTGGATCGCGAAGGTTTGGACCCGTTTGAACTGCTTGACGATATTGAAAACACGTTGGCGCTTGAAGTTACTCCGGCCAGTTGGCCTATCGGTAGCGGAAAAGACTTTCTCGGCTGTTATGACTTGATTAACGATCGCCTGATTTTGATGAATAAAACCGGCAATAAGTCGCAAATTAACGACACCATCGAAACCTGTAACGGGCTGGACGACGAAAAACTCGATAAGCTGTTGCCGGCGCATGCGGTTGCCAAGTTGCGCGAAGATGTGGAAATGGTGCGCGAACTTTGTCCGGCGTTTGATTTGGATGCTTATCTTTCCGGCTCGCTGACACCGGTGTTTTTCGGCAGCGCAGTCAATAATTTCGGGGTGCGCGAAGTGTTGCAGGGTTTATGCAAATTTGCGCCGACACCGCGGCCGCAACCGAGTGCCGAGCGTATTGTCAACGCCGATGAGCCGAAAGTTACCGGCTTTATTTTTAAAATTCAGGCCAATATGGACCCGAAACACCGCGACCGTATTGCGTTTATGCGAATTTGTTCGGGGCATTTCAAACGCGGCATGAATCTGTTGCAAATTCGTACCGGTAAAGAGGTGAAAATCGCGACGCCGGTGATGTTTTTGGCACAAGAGCGCGAACTGACTGAAGATGCGTATGCCGGCGATATTATCGGTATTCCGAACCACGGACAGCTCAGAATCGGCGACACTTTGACCGAGGGCGAAAAAATCCATTATACCGGTATTCCGAGTTTTGCGCCGGAATTGCTGCAATCGGTACACGCCAAAGACCCGCTGAAATCAAAGCATTTGGCCAATGCTCTGCAACAAATTGCCGAGGAGGGCGGTGCCAGTATTTTTAAGCCGATGTCGGGCGCCGAATATATCGTGGGCGTAGTCGGAGTGTTGCAATTTGAGGTGATTGCCGATCGGCTTCGTACCGAGTTTAACGTGGATGCGGTGTTTGAGCCGACACAATATTTTACGGCGCGTTGGGTCAGTTGCGATAACAAGGAAGTGCTCGAAAAATTCTACCGTACCAATATGTTGAATTTGGCTGAAGATTATGACGGCGCTAAGGTGTTTTTGGCCCGCAATGCCTGGCATTTGGGCAAGGTCGGCGAGGATTATCCGGAAATCGTATTACACAAAACCCGCGAACAAAGTTTTTAAGCGGATAACGCAAGACAACAGTTGCATTTTATAAAAATCGGCATATAGTAATCAGCATATAAAGAGAGGATATGCCGATGAGATTTGTTTTGGCTTGGATAAGAATTTTGGCGGCACTGCTGCTGTTCGGGTTGTTGGCAAATTATTTGTATTTTGCCTTTATGAACGGTTCGTCCGTGGCTGCCGGTTGGGCGCTCGGTTTATTGCTGACCGCGTTTTTTATGTGTATTTTCGTATATATATGGGGCTGGAATATGGCGCGTAAGGTACAGAAATCGCCGCTCGATGCTTATATTGAAGATGTGCATAAAGAGGAAGAACTGGTACAGCAGATGACAGCTTCGGCGCCGCTTACAAATGCCGACGAGGTGGCGGCAGTGTTGGAAAAATTGGTGGCGGCCAATGCCAAAAATACCACCACACTCAATTTGGCGATGGAGAATCTGAATTCGCGGCTGGATGAGCTGGAAGAAAAGTTTATTCGGCGCGAAACCGCTAAAGAAAAGTCGGAGCCGAATTTTGCCGCCGTGGAAAAAGCAGTATCGGAATCGACGGTTGCGGCAGATGAAAAAGTTGCGCCGAGCGGTAATTTTGATGACGAATTTGCCGCTATATCCGACTTGGAAATTATGCAAGAAAATCTTAAAGAATATAATGAAGTTGATGTAGATAAGTTATTGAAAGATATGGATAAAAATAAATAGAAAGAAGATGGTGAAATGACGCAGACAATGTATGATCCGAAATCGCTTAAGGCCGATGAATTTATCTGTAACGACGAAATTTTGGAGAGTTTGAAATATGCCGACGAAAACAAAAATAATCGCGAAGTGATTGAAAAAATTATGCAAAAAGCGCGGCTTGAAAAAGGTCTGACACATCGCGAGGCTTCAGTGCTGTTGGCATGCGATATACCGGAAATCAACGAGCAAATTTTTGCGCTGGCCAAGCAAATCAAACTCAATTATTACGG
This sequence comes from Pseudomonadota bacterium, assembly GCA_918234285.1. Classification (GTDB taxonomy): domain Bacteria; phylum Pseudomonadota; class Alphaproteobacteria; order RF32; family CAG-239; genus RUG410. The sequence continues at coordinate 17,138 of CAKJXZ020000067.1, forward strand.
CAACCGCATGGTGCTGTTTGCGCCGCTGTATCTTTCGAACTATTGTGTCAACAGCTGTGTTTATTGTCCGTATCATATTAAAAACAAGCACATTTTCCGCAAAAAAATGACGCAGGACGAAATCAGAGAAGAGGTGATTGCCCTGCAGGATATGGGACATAAACGGCTTGCCATCGAACTGGGCGAAGACCCGATCAATAACCCGATTGAATATGTGTTGGAGAGTTTGAAAACCATTTATTCGATTAAGCATAAAAACGGGGCAATTCGCCGTGTGAACGTCAATATTGCCGCCACTACGGTCGAGAATTATAAAAAGCTCAAAGATGCCGGAATCGGCACGTATATTCTGTTTCAGGAAACGTATAATCGCCAATCGTATGAAACATTGCATCCGGCGGGGCCAAAACATAACTACGCATGGCATACCGAGGCGATGGACAGAGCAATGGAAGGCGGGATTGACGATGTTGGTATCGGCGTGTTGTTCGGACTTTCTACTTATCGTTACGAATTTGCCGGCCTGTTAATGCATGCCGAGCATTTGGAAGCAGTGCACGGAGTAGGGCCGCACACCATCAGCGTACCGCGTTTACGTCCGGCTGATGATATTGATACCAACGATTTTAAGGACTGTATCAACGACGATATTTTCTCCAAGATTGTGGCTTGTTTGCGGATTGCCGTGCCGTATACCGGTATGATTATTTCTACCCGTGAGAGTAAAAAGACACGGGAAAGAGTGTTGCAACTGGGTATTTCGCAACTTTCCGGCGGTTCCAAAACGTCGGTCGGCGGCTACAGTCATCCGGAAAAAGAAGAGCCGAATTCGGCGCAATTTGATGTGATTGATAATCGTACGCTCGATGAAGTGATTTATTGGCTGTTGGAGATGGGCTATATTCCGAGTTTTTGCACCGCGTGCTATCGGGCGGGGCGTACCGGCGACAGATTTATGGAATTGTGTAAAAATAAGCAGATTCACAATTGTTGCCACCCGAATGCGCTTTTAACTTTGCAAGAGTACTTGACCGATTATGCTTCACCGGAAACTAAGAAAATCGGCGAAGAATTGATTGCTCGTGAGGTGGCGACTTTGGCGCCGCAGACGCAAGTTACGACCAATAAGTGGCTGGAGATGATACGCTCGGGCCAGGGCAGAGATTTCCGATTTTAAGCGACAGTGAAAACAAACCGTCATTCTGAATGTAATATAAAAATAGTCATCCCTCGAAGTGCACAAAAACAAACCGTCATCCCTCGAAGTGCACAAAAACAAACCGTCATCCCTCGACCTGTGCTGTGCATCAGGTCGTCAAGGGATCTTATCTTTGCGAAGCGCAAATTATATATGTGAATCGGAAGCAATGCTGTCGCATTGAAAGGTCAGATACCTTGACGCACGGACACGCAGTGCCGTGCGAGGTATGACAATATTTTTTTTCAGTGCCGTGCGAGGTATGACAATGATATTTTACCGTTACTTAAAATGACAACTTTGATACTCGTGAAAATATTTTTGTCAAAAAATGATTGACAATGCGGATTGATGTGGTATGCTTAAAATATTCAAGAGATTATTCAGATAGATATTCACAAAAATCCATACATTATGAAAGAAAATCATACTAAGTACATTTGGCCGGTAGAAGCACCGTTCAGGATTGCCTACCGTGACCCGCTGTCCGGAGTTATGACGTTGCTTCCTTATGTTGACCTCCAGTGGAAGATGAAAATCTGGGGAGTGTCAGTCGAGGAGCGCGTTTATAAGCTTACGCACGAGCCGGGTGCCGATTGGTTTAAGGCCAAGGGCTATGTCGACAAGCTTTGTCAGGGCTATATGCCGAATACCGATGATTTGGATACGGCATTTGCCTATAAAGAGGGGTTTAACGAAATCGTCGAATTCCTCAAGTCCAAAAAGATTGTCGCCGAGCCGTGGAACGATGGTTGGTATTGGAGTACTGAGGAAGAAGCCGACAATGCGGCAGTGGTTGATATGGCCACCGGCAGGGCTGAGCTGATTGATAAAAAAATCAAAAACGGCTATACCCGTCTTGTCAGTCGCCGTATTACCGACAAAACTCCCGGTGTACATTACCCGTTGGTTTATTTTGACGAGGGCATTTTCAAAATCTCTTATGATTTGATTTTGTCACGCAAAGACCAGTTGTGGGGTATCCAATCGGGCAAAAACTACTTCTGTCTGCGCGAGGAAAAGCCGCAGAACTGGTATCAGGCTAAAGCCGCAGCCGAGAAAATGTCTAACGATTTGGTGCGCATTTCGCTGCCCAAAAAGGAGATGTTTGACGAGCTGAGGCGTGAGCGTGAGGCTGTCAACGATGCGTTGATGAAACTCCAAGCTTTCGGAATTGCAACCGACTTGTGGCTCGATAAGTCTTGGGGCTATTTGACCGCTTCGGAGTATCTCGACCATTATGTTACCTGTGAACACGAGATGATTCCGAAAAGCGAGGTAAATCCGTGTCGTTTTATCGGTGAAAACCGCAGACACCACACAGTATTGCTGTAAATTATAACAAATCCTTCAAAAACGAGTTGTTTTTGGAGGATTTTTTATTTATAGTGCCGGTTAAGGGGAGAAAATTATGCAAATAAGTGCGAAATATCAGGCAGTGTTGGAAATCTTGGAAAAAGTACTGCAAGACCAGTATCCGGCCGATAACATCATCAAAGAATACGTGCGGGCGCGTAAATACATCGGCTCCAAAGATCGCAAGTTTATCATCAACACGGTGTGGGATATCATTCGTCATCGCAGCCGGTTGGAATTTGATTGCGGTTGTTGCGAGGCGCGAATGTTGCTGTTGACCTATCTCAAAGATGAGGATTTCGATATTGTGGCCGACGGTTCGGAATACGGCTTAAAACCGCTCGATAAGCTCGAAAAAGAAAAACTGGCGCACTTAAATCCGGAAGTTTATCCGGAAAATATCGAAAACGAATGCCCGAAATGGCTGTATGAAAAAATCAACAACCCGGCATTGGCGGCGGCGCTTAATACCACGGCTTCGGCCGATATCAGAGCCAATTTTATCTCGCGCGAAGATGCCAAAAACAAGTTGCAAAAAGAGGGGTTTTTCTTTTCGTTTACGCCATATTCGCCGTACGGGTTGCGTTCGGACGAGCGGATTAATTTGCAGAATTGCGTTGTTTATCAAAACGGCGAAATCGAGGTGCAGGATGAGGCGTCGCAACTGGGAGCGATTTTGTGCGATGTGCGTGCCGATTTGAAAATCATCGATTATTGTTGCGGCGGCGGAGGTAAAAGTATGATGCTCGGCGCATTGCTCAACAATAAAGGTACGATTTTTGCCCACGATAAAAACGTTAAGCGGATGGACGGGTTACATGATCGGGCGGCGCGGCTCGGCATTAAAAACATTAAGATAATCGATGCGCTTAAACCGGCGGATTTGTACGATAGGTTTATCGTTGATGCGCCTTGTTCGGGCAGCGGAACCTGGCGGCGTTCGCCTGATGCCAAATATCGGCTGACTCCGAAGCAGTTAAAGGCAATCGAGCAGGCACAGGAAGAAATTTTGGAGATTGCCGCCGCACACCTGAGCGATAAGGGGCGGATTGTGTATATGACCTGTTCGGTGTTGCCGGAAGAAAATGAGGGGCAAATGGAGCAATTTTTGGCGGCTCACCCCGATTTTATGACGGTGGATATGCAAAAATTGTGGGAACGCAAGCTGGAAATGCCGTATCCGTTTAACGAAACGCGTTGGCTTAAATGTTCGCCGCTGACCACCGGTACCGACGGCTTTTTCGTTTGCGTTTTGCAACGGAAATAACGTAATCCGCAAGGTAAAAAATAGCGCTTGCAATCGGCGGGATAATTGTTTATAAGAGGTACAATTTAATAATTTGCGGAGTAAGAAAAATGGGTTTTAATTGCGGAATTGTCGGCTTGCCGAATGTGGGAAAATCTACTTTATTCAATGCGTTAACGCAAACAATCGCGGCACAGGCGGCAAACTTTCCGTTTTGCACGATTGAGCCGAATACCGGTCGGGTGGCGGTGCCGGATAAGCGTTTGGATAAGCTGGTGGAGATGGTGCAACCGAAAAACATTGTGCCGACACAGCTGGAATTTGTGGATATTGCCGGTTTGGTGAAGGGCGCGTCGAAGGGCGAGGGGCTGGGCAACCAGTTTTTGGCAAACATCCGCGAAACCGACGCGATTATCCATGTTTTGCGCTGCTTTGAAGACGATAACATCACCCACGTTGAGGGCAGTGTCGATCCGGTGCGCGATGCCGATATCGTGAAGACCGAGCTGATGATTGCCGATTTGGAATCGCTGGAAAAACGCATTGAAAATCTGCGTAAAAAAGCCAAGGCCGGCGACAAGGAATCTGCAGTCAGCGTGCGGGTTATCGAGCCGATTATCGAGGCCTTAAAACAAGGCAAACCGGCGCGTTCGGCGGCTCCGGACGAGGCGGACAAAGAGGCATATAAGTGCTATAAAATGTTGCAACTGCTGACCTCTAAGCCGGTGTTGTACGTGTGTAACGTTGATGAAAGTTCGGCGGCCAGCGGCAACGAATTCTCCAAGGCCGTAGAAAAAATGGCAAAAGAAGAAGGAGCCGAGAGCGTGGTAATTTCCGCCGAAATTGAGTCCGAAGTGGCACAACTGGAAAGCGAAGAAGAAAAGACCGAGTTTTTGTCGGCTCTGGGGCTGGAAGAAACCGGCTTGGCCAAGATTATTCACGCCGGATATAATTTGCTCAGTTTGCAAACATATTTTACCGCCGGACCGAAAGAAGTGCGGGCCTGGACGTTTGTTAAGGGGATGAAAGCGCCGCAATGCGCCGGTATAATTCACTCCGATTTTGAGCGCGGCTTTATTCGGGCGGAAACGATTTCGTATGATGATTACGTTAAATTCGGCGGCGAACAGGGGTGTCGCGATGCCGGTAAAATTCGCTCCGAAGGCAAAGAATATCAGGTGCGTGACGGCGATTTGATGAACTTCTTGTTCAATGTATAAGGCGAAAAAAATAATGTCATCCCTCGGTCTGCGCGGTGTAAAAAATAAACCGTCATCCCTCGAGGTGCGCGGTGCGTCACCTCGTCAAGGGATCTTGTCTTTGCGAAGCGCATATTATGTGAATCGGAAGTGGCACTTGCGTGCCAGAAGTCGAGATACCTTGACGCACGAATGCACCGCATCGTGCGAGGTATGACAATAATATTTTCTGACGCACGAACACACCGTGCCTCCTCGGAAGGATGTTTTTATATCATCGACAAGGCTTTATCGGTATATTCCTTCATGGTTTCGGCGCTCTTACGCAGTTTGGCGTGTTCTTCGGCGTTGAGCTTCGGTGTAATCACATGATGAATGCCGCGACGGGTAATCACGGTCGGCAACGAAAGGCATACTTCCTTAACCCCCTCAACCTCGGCATGATGCGATGACAAAGTTAAAATCGAATAATCGTTGTTGCCGATGGCGCGGCAGATTTGCGTCAATGCACCGGCAATACCGTAGCAGGTGGCGCCTTTGCCGGCGATGATTTGATAGGCGGCATTGACAACACCGTCGTTGATTTCGGCCTTTTTGGCTTCGTCGAGAGTTTTGCCCACGTCGGCGGCATATTCTTCGAGCGTCAGCGTTCCGGCTTCGGCATTAGACCAAACCAAGACTTCGCTGTCGCCGTGTTCGCCCAAAACGTCAGCGTGTACGGATTTGGTGGAAACGCCCAAGAAAAAGGCCAAGAGCGTTCTGAAACGCGCCGTATCCAACACCGTGCCGCTACCGATGACGCGTTCTTTCGGGAATCCGGAAAGTTTGAGCGCAACCTCGGTCATAATGTCGGCCGGGTTGGCGGTAATCAGCAAAATACAATCCGGCGCATATTTCACGATTTGCGGAATGATATCGGCAAAAATTTTGACGTTGCGACCGAGCAAATCGATTCTGGTTTCGCCCGGTTTTTGGTTAGCTCCGGCGGTAACGATAACGATGCTGCAATCCTTCAAGTCGGCATAAGTACCGGCCTTGATTTTGCCGGCATTGGCAAACGGCGCGGCATGTCCGATATCGCTGGCTTCGGCCAGGGCTTTTTGCTCGTTGGCGTCGATTAAGACTATCTTATGCGCCACTCCGGTCATCATCAGCGAAAATGCGGCCGCACTTCCAACGGCACCGGCTCCGATAATTCCTATTTTCATATTTTTTCTCCCACAAAATTAATTTCTTCCGCATATCTATACTTTTTTTACACAAAAGCAAGATTTTTTTGATAAAATAGTGAATAAGATGTCATCCCTTGAAGTGCGCTGTGTGTCACTTCGTCAAGGGAACTCATCTTTGCGAAGCGCATTATTCTGGGTGAATCGGAAGCAATGCTATTGCATTGAAAGGTCAGATCGCTGGACGACTTGAGGCACAGCCCAAGTCGAGCGATGACAATAAAAACAACCTGTCATCCTGAACGAATGTGAAGGATCCAGCTACACCCTTGGTGTTGTTCGTTCCGGCGGAACGAATGGATACTTCGGCTTTGCCTCAGTATGACAATAATATTTTTCGCGCAGCCTAAGTCGAGCGATGACAATAATATTTTTTCACAGTGCCGTGCGAGGTATGACGATAAAGTACAAAAAGGATAAAAAATGCTGAAAACCAATGCCATGCGCATAATCGAAACCGCCAAAATACCGTACCGCGCCTATGAGTGGGAGCCGGTTAACGGGCTTGAGGCGAGTGTGGTTGCCTCGTATTTGGGGCAGCCGGCGGAGCAGGTTTTTAAAACGTTGATAACCGAATCGCCGACGGCTCAGCACGGCTTTGAACACTATGTTTTTGTGGTGCCGGCCAACAAAGATTTGGATATGAAAAAAGCGGCGCAAGCGGCGGGGGTAAAAAGCGTCGAGATGCTACCCTTAAAAAAGCTGTTGCCGCTGACGGGGTATATTCATGGCGGCTGTTCGCCGGTGGGGCTGAAAAAGGCGTTTCCGGTGTTTATTGACGAGACAGCGATTTTGTTTGACACGTTTTTCATCAGCGGCGGCAAAGTGGGGCTGACTCTGGAGCTCAACGCCGAGGCGTTAGCGGCGGCCATCGGTGCCCAATTTGCCGACTTAACGCAAGATTAAGACAATGAAGGCAATGTATGTTTACATTTTGACCGGCAAGAGTAACTCCACGTTTTATGTTGGTGTAACCAGTGATTTGCCGCGGCGGGTGTGGGAGCATAAAAACAAGCTGTATGACGGCTTTACTGCCCGCTATAATCTGAACAAACTGGTGTATTATGAGGTTTATGATGACGAACTCACGGCAATTGCACGTGAAAAGACGCTGAAGAAGTGCTACAAAAAGACTAAACGCCAGTTGATAGAGGCGAAAAACAAGAATTATGACGATTTGTACGATACGCTGGTATAACAATAAACACAAACCGTCATCCCTTGCGGTGTGCGATAATAACCTGTCATCCCTCTCGCAGTATAAAAACAACATGTCATCCCTTGCGGTGTGCGATAATAACCTGTCATCCCTCTCGCAGTATAAAAACAACATGTCATCCCTTGCGGTGTGCGATAATAACCTGTCATCCCTCGAAGTGCGCTGTGCGTCACTTCGTCAAGGGAACTCATCTTTGCGAAGCGCATTATTCTGGGTGAATCGGAAGCAATGCTGACGCATTGAAAGGTCAGATACCTTGACGCACGGACACACAGTGCCGTGCGAGGTATGACAATAATATTTTTTCGCAGTGCCGTGCGAGGTATGACAATATTTTTCACAGCCCAAGTCGAGCGATGACGATAAACATAAGATGTCATCCCTCGAAGTGCGCTGTGCGTCACTTCGTCAAGGGAACTCATCTTTGCGAAGCGCAAATTATGATGGAATCGGAAGCAATGCTGTCGCATTGAAAGGTCAGATCGCTGGACGACTTGAGGCACAGCCCAAGTCGAGCGATGACGATAATTTTTTCGCACCGCGCAGACCAAGGTATGACAATATTTTTCACAGCCCAAGTCGAGCGATGACAATAAAAACAACGTCATCCTGAACGAATGTGAAGGATCCAGCAACACCCTTGGTGTTGTTCGTTCCGGCGGAACGAATGGATACTTCGGCTTTGCCTCAGTATG
>CAKJXZ020000068.1:0-37125 GCA_918234285.1 Pseudomonadota bacterium
CCGGCACACTCCCGTGTGCCTCTCAATCGTCGTCGAACTCACTCTTGTGATTTCTTCGCCCCGTCGGATTGCGCAATAAAAAAACCTCCCGCTTGGGGAGGATTTTTTTATTGGCGCGCCCGGCGGGACTCGAACTCACAACCTTCTGATCCGTAGCCACAGTCAGAGGGTTTTACCGACCGGGATTACGATGTCATTTTCTGTTAAAAAGTGTTAAAAGTCAATAGATTAATCGAATTTTTTTATATTGACAACTTTTACTGAGTTGGATTAAATTTGATCAAAAACGTGTGACCAGCGTGTGACCGGTACACGAAAATCAGAGGGTTTTAAAATGGCGCAGAATACAGTTAAGCTGACAAAAACTTTTATTGCAAGTTTACCGATTCCCAAGAAACGGACCTTTTACCGCGATTCGGTAGAAAATGGTCTGATCTTACAGGTAACCCCTGCCGGAAAGAAAAGTTATTACTTATACAAGCGTGTCAATGGCGAGCCGATGCGTATATTTTTAGGTGATCTGGAAAAATTACTCACACCGGAAATGGCACGCGAAGCCGCCATTCAGTTGAAAATGAAACTCAACGAAGGAGAACAACCTAATTCGCGCAAATTTGGGAATAAACTGACGTTGGAACAGATTTATAAGGATTTTATGAGCGAAAAAGAAGGAGTTTTGCGCTCGCAAACACTTTATAATTATAAGAGCCTATGGAATACCAAATTACAGAAAGTCGCTAAAAAGGCTGTCAAAGATATAACTTCGGAGGAATTGAAGGCTTTACATAGAAAAATTACGGCCGAACACGGGAGTTATATTGCTAACCACGCTATTGTTTTGGTACGGACTTTGATAAATTACGCCATCAAGGAAGGAAAGTATAAGAACTTAAATCCTGCGGTTGCCGTCAAACTCAACAAACGAGAAGCACGCGTCAGATACTTAACCCACGAGGAACTGAAAAGATTTATGGATGTTTTGCTTCAATACGATAATATAACAACGCGCGACGCCATTTTGATGCTGTTATATACGGGAGCACGCAAGTCAAACGTTCTGACAATGGCATGGGAAGATATAGATATGTCGGCAAAAGTATGGAAAATACCACAAACCAAAACCGCCGACAATGTAACGGTAGCTCTTGCGGAACCGGCTATGGATATTTTGAGAGAACGCAAGAAATATGCGGACGATGTATGGGTATTCCCTTCTGAAACATCAAAAACCGGACATTTGACTGATATCAAGACGGCTTGGTATGTTTTGATGAAAAAAGCCAATATAAGCAATTTTAGGGTGCATGACATGCGCCATACTTTAGCTACCTATCTTATTGCCAACGGCGCCGACGCCTTTATGGTAAAACGTGCCCTAACCCACAAAACCATCCAAAGTACGCAAGTTTACGTCAATTTGGGTGTTGAGCATCTGCGTGATAAATTGAACGATACCGTCGAAAAGATGATCAAAATCGGCAAAGATTAGGTTTATTTTCATTATTTGTTTATTAGTATAACTACGATTTAGCCAATTAAAATAAACTTGACACAGATTTATAAAGGAATACCGACATGGCAAAGACATATAACAAAGAAAAGCATTTTGATGCAGATTATTTCCGTGCAAAAGGTGTAGCGTATTTTGATATGCTCGATTTCAGCAACGTCAGCAATGAAGAGATTCGCCAAATTGCAACCAGCGGTTTTCCGGAAATTGAGTTCTATCAGTGCATTTTCAAGGATTTGGATTTAAGCGAAACAAGATTCATTTCGGATATCAGATTTACGGAATGCGAGTTTTCGGGTAACACAAGCTTTGAAAAGTGTATATTTCAAGAGGAAGCATCGTTTATACGTTCGGTTTTCAACGGGGTTACAAATTTTGACAATGTGATTTATAAAAAAGGATTATCTTTTTATCGCATTCGTACCAAACCGGCTAAAGATGGTTATTTCTACTTTCGGGGCGAAGAAGTTCGCGTTAATAAAGATTACGACCATCACGATATTGATTTTCGTGGCGCAATGTTTGAAACGGAAGTTTCATTTCTTGGTAGCCAGTTTTTAGGAAATACAGATTTTCAAGACGCCGTATTCAAGAATAAGTTCTGGTTCACAAATGTTGATTTCGGGCTTAAAACCAATATAGAGGTAAAGTTTGATTGTGACGGGTTTAAGAATATTGATATGTGCTACCGTATCTTGAAAGATGCTTTAATGCGTAAGAATTACACTCTGCAAAGTTATGCCATTGAACGTTTGGAAGAAAAAATAAGGCAAAAGCAACGCAAAGATGATGATTTTGAGCCAAAAGAGCCGAAACATAAGCAACCATCGGAACTTTTAACCACGGAAGAAGCCGCCGCGTATTTGAAACTAAAGCCGAATACATTGGAGCGCTGGCGTAGCCAATATCCGCACCGCTTACCGTTTGTTAAAATCGGTCGTACGGTAAAATATCGTTTGGAAGACTTGCAGGCGTTTATATCCGGTAACTGGCAGGGTTCATAGAAAAAGGGAGCATTAAAGCTCCCTTCTTTTGTTGGCGTTGTTTTCAGTTTTGTCCGTCTATGATGTAAACCAAATCATCAGGTGCAAAAGGACATTTGTTATCGTCGGTGTAATAAAATTTATACCCCGGTAAAACGTATGCCGCTGCATCTGCATATTCGTCAATCACTGTTTTATAAGGAACTACACACGACACATTCTTGTTTATGTAGCGTCCCCCAAAAACACAGTTATCAAAATGAGCGGAATCTTTTTGGTATACTTTACCATCAAATCCAAGACGAAATCCGTTAGAATCCATATATTCCGATACTTTTTCATCAAAACTAAAATCTTCACCGTCTATGCTTTCTGTGATTTCATCCTTGTAATCAGCGATAAACTCCTCGAGAGTGTCATAAGTTTTTACCCATTTTCCCGAGTAATCATCTTTTGCAGGATAATCATAGGTCAAAGCTTCCATAACTTCTTCAACATCAGGATAATCCTTAACTCTTGCGATAACTAAGTAATGCATGTCATTCCTCCTTTCAAAAGTTACCAATTACAATACGTGTAGCCGTCAAGAACCCAAACTTCGTCATCATCTTCAAATGGGCACTCAACATCACGATGGTTTGTAAAACGACATTCGTAGTCCGGCAGAACAAAAACATCAACTTTACCGAATTTAGCGATAACATCTTTGTATTTTGCCTTTTGTTCTTCTGTTCCCATGTCGTACTTTTCGCCAGGGATGATGTAATCAAAGTGTCCGGAAACCTTGGCATAAACATCGTCATTTTCATCATCTACCCAAAAACCGTGCTCAAGAATGAACTGTTTCCGCTTTTGATTAAGTTCCTCGTTGGTGTATTTTTTACTTTCACAAGGCACGTCTTTACCATAATTGCCAAGCATTTCATAAAACAATGTCATACTGAGCTTGGGAAACATAAAAGAATATTTCCAAAAAGACGGAAATTCACCGATTATGTTTTCCCATTTGCCATTTCCCAAGTCCATTTTACCAATAATGTCGGTTTGCCTTGTTAAACCACTGATGAGTTTATTATCATTCGGATAGTCCTTAACTTTTGCCACAACTAAGTAATGCATAGTCGCCTCCTTTCCTTAAAGTGTTTCGTAACGCGGAACATAAACCGATTTTGTTTCGATGGTGTCGTCAAATCTGACTTGCATCGGATTTGGCTGTCTGTTTTCCGTCACCGCGAAAGATGCACGCTTTTTCTCACGACGTTTGGCATTGCTTTCTTGCTTGCGGCGATATGCCTTTTCCTTTTCTCCGGCAATAAAGTTGATGATTTCCTCATCAAAATCGCCTTGCTTAACGCTTTCATAAAAGTCAGACAAGAACTCAAGCTTCTGCTGGTCGTTCAGATACTCCAAAGAGTAGCGTACAATCCGCTTGCCGCCTAAACGAAGCGTGAAAACAGAGTTGCTTTCGCCGTCAATAATCAGCTTGTTCATGCGGTTAGAGAGGTTCCACGAGTGATTTTTGAAGTGAATCATATTCTGATCCAACAAGTTCAAAATACGGCGTTTGTAACCGTCTAAAGAAAGTTGGCTTTCATCTTTGGTGGTTTCCAATTTGGTTGCGTTATATTTGTTCAAAAAGTTTTTCATTTTAGTATTCCTTTCGTAAAAAAATCCAAGAGCACCATTGCTCTCTGATTTAACTTTTGCATGGGAAAACAATAACTTCCAGAATATTGAAAATAAAAATTTTTTGAGTTTTACCGAGTTTTATCAAGTTTTATTTGCTTGTGTTTTGTTTTATAGCATTTTGAACCAAACTGCGCGAATCGGTATCCGAATCGGCATTTTCGATTCGGATTTGAGTAATTTTGTTTTATATTGGATAGAACATAAAAAAATCCCCGACAGATTGCTCTATCGGGGATTTGTTACAACAAGTAGATGTATTAGAAGTTATATTTTGCTTTCAGCATTCCGGTGTGGCTGAGGTAATCTTTGCGAGCACCTAAATCATACTCGGCAGAGAATTCCCAGTTGCCGATACCGTATTCAATACCGACACCGCCTTCAACACCGAAGCGGTTAAGTTTCTTGCCTTCCACATTATAAACACCGTTACCTACATTAACCGTAGCATTTGAATCATCGCTCAAAATGTCATAAGTTAAAGCAACGTGCGCTTTCGGCGACCATGTTTGGTCTTTTGCGGTAACCGTTGTGGAGTAGTTCATACCCATTGAAGCGGTAAGAACATCAATACCATCGGTCTTAACGTGTTGTCCGACGCTATCGGTATAATTTCTGCGTTCAATACGGGTTATACGCAAGCCTGCTTCCGGCGTAAAGCCATTCGGCAAATCATAGCCGACAAATGCTCTCGCACCGTAGTTATGGACATCATATTCAGCTTTGTTGGCAACACCGGCAATGTTGGCTTTTTCTTCGTATTCGGCAAAGCCATAGTGTGCCAAACCTCTGACATACCATGCCGACGGCTGATATTTGCCGTAAATGTAAACGGTATGGCCGTTAACGTCCATATCACGTCCGGCCGAATCAACATCGGTTTTGCCGTAAGCATAGCCGATACCGACCGTTGTCTTATCGCTGATTTCGCCATCCAAACCTAAAGCAATGCCCTTTGTCTTGCCGGTAAAGCCTTGGTTCTTATCGTTCTTATCTTGCTTGGAGTGGTTGTAAAGCATTTGAATCCAAGCACCGCGCTTAGCAAACATATCGCCGGAACTCAAACCTTTTTGTTGCTGACGGGCTTCAATTTGCTCACTAACAAGGTTGTTAAAGTCTTGCGTCAAGCCGACGTGTGCCATTGAATCGCTTGGTGCTAAGTCGGTCAAAGCCTTAACATAACCTTTTTCGTCGTGTTGCGACAATTCGTTCAACACATCTTGCACTTCTGCGGCTTTTGAACCTGCGGCAAACGTTGTTTCGTCCCAAGTTTCACCGGTTGCGATATTGTTGCCCGAACCGCCGGCTTCATTGATAATATCTGCCACCGAAGCAAAGTTGGTAATCACAAACTTGCCGTCTTTATCTGCTGCCAGTTTGTAGCGGTTATTGGACATCATCTCAGCAAATTCGCCGGTTGTGGCACCGCTGACATTGATAATATCCAAAGCACCGGTAGAAGTCTTTTTCGCAATCAAATTCGGCGCAACCGTGAGCGAAAGTTTGGAATCCTTGCCCAAATTCAAGCTTGTTGCGTTAATCTGACCGCCGGTGTATTTGTCGGAACCTGCCGCAATATCGGTAATTTCAAGTTTAACCGTACCGTCAATCGTGGTGTCGCCCAAATCAACACTGTTTGTACCGACATCAAGTGAAGCACCTTTGGCCACATTCGCCGAAGCCGTCTTCACGTCTGCCTTATCGCTGACCGTAACATCGCCTTTAACTTTAAGTGCACCACCAGCTACCTTGTTGTTAATTGTGCCACCGGTTACGGCATAGGTGCCGCTGTTGTTAACATCGCCGCTGATATTGTCGGCATTTGCGGTCAAACTCTTGCCGGTATTAATGGTAATATCATTGGCCACTTTGGCTTTGCTTTGAACATTACCTTTGATAACCGTTTCACCGTTTCCGGTGACGTCTTTACCGATAGTTCCACCGGTTACGTCATAAGTACCGTTGTTGGAAATCGGAGCATCAACATTATCGGCATTGGTTTCTAAAGCCGCGCCGCTCTTGATGTTGAGTTTCTTTTGCGCCAATTTTGCCGCTACCTTGGTTTCGCCGTCGGTAATGTTAGTTGTGCCGTCGCCGCCGATACCGGATTCAATGTTGTTAGTACCGGACAAGTTCATTGTAGAGCCGTTGTTTATCGCTGCCTTTGAATTTTCCGCCACCTCAACATCTTTTAGGGTAACCGTGCCGGATTCATTATTAATCAACGCGCCGTCCGCGGCTTTGGCACCGGTAATCTTAACCGTATCCAATACTACTTCGGCGCCTTCGCCCACTTCAAAACCTTTCTTGCCTTTGAGGTCAATGGTCGAAGTATTTTCGCCATCGGTTGCACCTTGAACCGTCAACTTGCCGGCCGCCGTTGTGCCTAAATCTTCCGATACATTATGGGTTGCATTGGCATCAGATGTTACAAACTTTCTTTCGGTTGCGCCAAATTGCGTTGTTTTGTTCAATAAGGCCAACGTATCGCCCTCGGTAGTTTCTTCCACCAGAGTTTCCGGACCGGTTGTTTCGGTGTAGCGCAATCCCTGATGGTATAGCGTATAAGAATCTGCCGCATAAGTTTCTAACTTTTTAACCGTTTCGGTTTCATACTTTCTGGTATTGAAAGTATCATCCCACGATGCTGTGGCAGTCAAATCATCACTTTCATAGCGGGTAGAAATTTCGGTTTTGTTGTATTTTGCCGTTACCGCGTCATCAAGCAACAGTGAACGATGATAAACATCTCCCTTTAGAATTTGGGCTTCAAACGGTTTCAATTCGCCGATAATATTCAAATCGGTAACAGTAAGCGTATCGGTATTGCTGCTTCCCGGACCCGTGCCGGTTGCATAAAATACATCGCTTTTAACCGTTGCACCGCTCAAATCAACATCAAGCGTTAAATTGCCGGTTCCAATGGTTTTATTTGAGCTTACCCACAGCGTATCTATCTGATTGTTTTTCATATCAAGCGTGCCACCGTTCGGATCAATCATACTGCTGGTATAAATTGTTTTATCACCAACGCCGGAAGCATCAATTTTTAAGGTGCCATCAATTTTAATAACCCCTTGCGGCGAAGATGAGGTATTGCCTTTATAAATGCTCTTATTTAAGGTTCCGCTCAAAAGCAATGTTCCTCTGTTGTTAATGGTGCCGGTAACATTTTCTACCGCTGTTTTAACCGTACCTTTATCCGTCGCCAGAAGATTATGGATTGTACCGGTGTTTTCCAGATAGGCCTCACTATCTCCTGCGCCGATAACAATAAAGCCGTCACCGCTGATAGTGCCGCTGTTGGTCAAATTTCCGTTATACACATTCAGTTGTCCGTTAATCTGCACCGTGCCTTTATTATCAAAAGCCGTTTGTATACTGGAATAGCCGTTACCTAAGATTAAGGTTGCACCTTCGGCCACATTTAGCTCGTTTTGATAATACATAGCTCCGCTAACGGTTGTGGTGCCGCCGTTAACGTTAACAACTCTAGTGCCATCGTCATACCAACTTATATAATTGACTGTATTGGTGCCGTCCAAATTCAAGGTACCGTCATTGATAACATCGGTATAATCTTGTGTGGCAAACGACACATTTTTCAGATTCAAATTGCCTTGATTTCTGATTGCCGGTGATATATTTTGGAATGTTACATTTTCAATACTCAATGTTTGACCGGCAGAAGTTCTTATATAGCTGTATGTACCACCGCCGTCTATAACGTGGTCTTGCCCGAAAATAGTGAAATTACGACTATCTCCGGCCAATGTTCCCTGACCGTCTTCATCAAACGTAAAATCTGAACCCATGGTATATGAACTCACCGTTGCATCAGCTATTGCCGTAGCCAAATTAGAACCTAACGCAGTACGCGATACTTCTAAATATCCGAAATAATCGCTAAGAGTAAATGTATATTTGTAATTATCATCGGCAACTATCAGTTTGGTATTATCTTCCGGATTAGACGTTGTAACAATTATATCGTCTGAAGGGGAGGTTAAGAACTGAGTATAGGTTGCGTTACCATCAGCCAAAACTTTAATTGAGTTCAATACAATATTACCGCTGGCGCTGCTATTACCAATATACATCCGGTCTATTGTACCCTCTCCGTTATAGTCGAGATTAAGTGATAAATTTGCTGTGCCGTTATAATTGCTGACACTCAAAATATCACCGGCATTGTTGTTTTGCAAATCAAGCGTTGTGTTGCCTGAAACCGTCATATTTCTTAAATTGACGGTTGCGGCATCAGTGCCGAGTTTTACCGTTCCGC
Source organism: Pseudomonadota bacterium (assembly GCA_918234285.1). Classification (GTDB taxonomy): domain Bacteria; phylum Pseudomonadota; class Alphaproteobacteria; order RF32; family CAG-239; genus RUG410. The sequence goes on from CAKJXZ020000068.1 coordinate 8,465, forward strand.
CGCCGAGTGTTGTGTTCAATTTTGTGGTATCAACGATTAATGCCCCGTTAAATTCCACCGTCCCGCCGTGATAATTCTCATCAGTATTGATGTTTAAATTCACCGACGTATAACTTTCAGACGACAGATAAATATCATCATTAATTGTAATTGCTTTGTCGGTATTGGCGTTCAAGCCTAATGTTCCGGAGGTAACATAAATACCGTAATCTGTACCTTCCGGAGTTCCGGTAGTATTATTATTAGTGAATGCAACATTTTTATCTTTGGCAATAATATTGGTCGTTCCCGCATAACCATATATTGCACCGCCGTGCTGAGTTGCTTTGTTGCCGGTAAATGATGAATCGACAATATTTAATGTGCCGCTGTTATAAATGGCGCCACCATAATATGCTGCCGAGTTGTTTTCAAAATCAGCCGTCAACGTATTGATTGTGCCACTGTTGTAAAGCGCACCACCGCTAGAATCATTTGATGAATTATTTTCAAATTTTCCGGTTAAAGAGCCAATGGTTATGTTATAGTAATTATAGACTGCACCGCCGGAGCTATTTTCTGCCGTATTACCAATAAAATCAGCGGCAATCGTGTTAATTGTCATTTTCTTACCCGCTTCGTCATAGACATTGGTATCAATAGCACCGCCGTAATATTTCGCGTAGTTATTTTCAAACTTTCCGGTTATTGAATCAATTACCGGATCAATCTGACTATACTCATCTCCCCCGATAAAAATTGCACCACCGTCATTTGCGCGATTGCCGATAAAATTGCCGGCGATAGAGCTGATATTACTGTTTATGCTGTAAATCGCACCGCCGCCGTATCCTTCGGTTTGGTTGTTAATAAAGTTACCGCTGATGGAACCGATGGTTGCGGCTGAAGCATAAGAAGAATTTCCTACGCCGTTATAAATCGCACCGCCGCCGGAAGTTGCATGGTTGTTAATAAAATTACCGGTAATTGAATTAATGGTACTGCCTCTATAATTATAAATTGCACCACCCTTTTTGGATGTATTACCGATATAATCGCCTTTTATAGCTTGAATTTGCCCACCGTTATAAATCGCACCGCCTGATATGTGTGCCTTGTTGCCGATAAAATCACCGGTCAAATGAGAAATGGTCCCCCAGTTCTTTATGGCACCGCCATCGCCGTCATTAATGGTTTTATTGCCGATGAAATTAGCGTTAATCGTGGTTATTAAGTCAGCATCGTACGAAATATAAAATACACCGGCGTCGCCGCTATTCGTATGACCGATATAATTACCGTTGATATCCTTTATGTATTTCCAAAGATCAACACGGGAACCGCCAATATAATCTCCCGCAAAATTATACGGATCTTCCTTTGTTCCCGCACCGGTTCTGGTACCAGTTGTGGTTACTAATGCCGAATCATCCGAATTGGTTACCGTTAGTATGTGATTTTCATTATCCCACGTGTATTTGAAAAGGTGGTCATAATGGCTGTCATCGGTATAACTTTTCTTTAATATATCAACATAAAAAGTTTGATCATTATAGGAAACCGGCATTAACCCCGTATTTGTCTTTGTCCACTTATATATGCTGTTCACGCCGTTTGTTCTCTTTGTCCAGTTGACCGGATCGGCAAAACTCAAGATACCGGTTGTTTTATTATAACCTACCGTAGTGTAAATCCCCGAATCAAAGTTATTTGCCAACTTTACTAATCCTTTCAGATAACCATCGGCAATTTGTACTTCACCGCTTTCGGCACTGTCATTCATAAAATTCAGCGCCGACAAATACACATAATTAGTATTATCCAAATCGGCTGTAATTTTATCCGCCGTTATTGTTTCACCGGCATCAACGTCAATTACCAGATTAAATGCGTCCAGATTGTTAATCGTGTTTGCAAATGACAGCGTGTCAATGTTATTATTGGCAATATTAAGTGTGCCGCCGAAAATATTTAAATTTGAGGCATCGGCCAAAGAAGTTGCCGCTTTAGCGGTTCCCATGACAATAGTACCGCCGTTGAGGTTTGTTGTACCAGCTAGGGTCATTGCATCGTTAATGATGATTTTGTTGAATCCTTTAGCTTCCAAATTCAATGTTGCGCTTGCGGCTGTTTGAATACCGGTGCCTGTACCTTCGGCTGTTCCGGTTGTATTGTTATTGGTAAATTCAATATCTTTGGTTTTAGCCGTTACGCTGACTGCGCCACTGTTCACAAAGATTGCCGCACCTTCAATGCCTTTATTGTTTCTAAACGATGAATCATATAGATTGATTGTTCCGCTACCGGTGTTATAAATTGCTCCGCCGCTCAATTCATCAAGCGTAGCGCTGTTGCCGATAAAATCGCCGGTTATGGCATTAAATGTTCCTAGGTTGAAGATAGCTCCGCCACGCGTTGCCGAGTTATTTTCAAAATTGCCGGTCAACTGTTGAATTACACCGCTATTATTGAGAATGGCTCCTCCGAATGAAGCCGAGTTATTTGTGAAATTACCGATCAGATTACCTATAAGGGTTTTTGTTTCGGTTCCGACATATTGCTCATTATAAATCGCACCGCCCCAATCAGCCGTGTTATTTTCAAAATTACCCGTTAAAGTGTTAATTGTGCTGGAAAGAGTATAAATGGCGCCGCCGTACCCATCTCCACTATTATTTTTAGCCGTGTTTCCTACAAAATTGCCGGTTATGGAATCGATTGTACTGTAAAGTCCTACAAAAATTGCTCCGCCTTGGTCACAATTGGAATCTTTGGCCGAGTTATTGGTAAAGTCAGCTTCGATTTCACCGATGTGAGCGTTATTGGCGTTTGCTATCGCACCGCCTACGGAATAGTCATTTGGACCGGCAGATACAGAATTTCCTACAAATTTACCGGTAATTTTGGTAATGGTGCTTGATACACCGTTATAAATTGCACCGCCCATATCAGCCGAATTATTACGGAATTCTCCGTTTATCAGACTGATACTGCTTTCACCATCGTTATAAATTGCACCGCCATTGGCATAATTTCCCGGTGCAGATGCTAAATTGCCGACAAAATCAGCGTTTATGGTAGAAATGTTACTGCCGCCGCGATTAGCAATTGCCCCGCCGAGAGCATAATATCCCTCACTATTTGTTATTGCTGTATTGCCGACAAAATTACCTTCAATGGTTGTAATCGAGGCATTATCTTGTAAAAATATAGCACCGCCGTTAGGATGTCCGTTTATTGCCGAGACAGAGTTACCTATAAAATCACCGGTAATTGAAGTAATTGTATTATCAAGCCGCGAAGCTATGGCACCGCCATATTGCCCCCGGTTGCCGATAAAATCACCGACTATACTTGATATGGTGCTGAGTTCGGAATATAGTGCGCCGGCATAACCACTATCGGTATCATTTGCCAAATTGCCGATAAAATGCGCATTTATCGGCGTATCCGTTGTCTTTTCTTGAATAAAAACGGCAGCGCCGTAAAAAGCTGAATTAGAGATAAACCATCCGTTAACACTGTTCGGATTGTATACTCCGGAATTATGGTGATTGCCGATATACTCATTTGCGATATCAACCGCACCGCCGTCTTTTGTTACTGTTAATACTTTATTGGTGTCGTTCCAATCATAGGTTAAATTATTGGTATCACTATTATACTTTGTCTTCTTAATATCCACATAATACGTCGTTTCGCCGTCGGAGTAAGAAATGCCGGTATTTGCACCGCTTTCTTTCCAAGTGTATGCCGCATTTTCACCGTTGGTCGGTGTCGGCGCGGCCGCATCGGCATTAGTAGCCATGCTTCCCATAGAAACAAAAATAGCGGCATTTAACAATGCGCACTTGATTAAAACTTGCTTGTACCACTTGGTTAATTGAGTAATGGCGGAACGTGAATATTTCATGGTGTCATCCTTTATAAAAATTATCAACAAAAACGGCATAAAAACAGCGTTAGTTTGAGCTTATCCGACAATTTTGCTATCCGCAACAAAAATTTACCGTTTGTTAATATTTTTATATAATTTCAATAAAGTAGCCATAATAAAGCAAACCCCGATGAATTGCTCCATCGGGTACCATTTTTAATAAAATTGAGTACCTAATACTCTGCGCCGTAGCGTTTCAAAAGATCTATGTATTTAGGGTGGTAAAGCTTTGCCAAATAAAGGGCTGTTTTGCTGTCATGACCGATTATGTTTACGTCGCAACCGTTTTTGACGAGCAAAACTATTATCAGATAGCGGTTTGGGATTGGTTTTTGCGATAATGCTTTCATTAAAAGCGAATATCCGGTTTGTTTGTAGATCACGTCAACGTTAGCTCCATGTCTGATGAGTGAAATCAAGGCGTTAGCGTTGCCGTATTCCACAGCATACATTGCCGGAAAGACGCCATGTGAATCCGGTACATTCACATCTATATCCGTAATTAATATCTCGTGCAATGCGTTAAAGTCGTTGCACACAATCGCCGTGTTTAATTCATCTATTTTGCGTGTATTTGCAGATTTAATTTTCTTTTTAATCATAATTTGCTCCTTAAAAATTGTATCATAATTATTTATCCGGATTAGGTGTAATTTTGCCGGAAATAAAACGAACTGCCGACTGATAAATATAATTGCAGGAATTATTTTGCTCCGAATGTATCACCAAGCCGAGTTTAACCACTCGGTTTTTTATTCACTATGCCAGTTACCTCTTTTTCTTTTAGCGCAACTTTTTCTTTTTCTGGTCTGGATTTATATTAGCTTCTCTATTTTCCCCGGGATCAATATAAACCCGGCTATAATTTCAAACAAAAAAGTATTATATAATAGCTCTTCTTTAGATTATATTTTATACTATATTATAGGAAGAAAAAACTGCCTTGAAAGCCCGACCGGATAAGGATTTCAGGAAATCACCCCGACATTATTTAGTTCCCGAAGCGGCATTATTTGATTCCGACACAGGCATTATTTAATTCCGCACCGACATTATTTGATTTCATTTTTGGCATTAGCGGCATTATTTAATTCCGAAATCAGAATTCCGGCATTATTTGATTCCCGGCTCATTTTTGCTCAAATGAAAATTTGCCTCATTTTAAAAATAAATACCTTTGTAAAAATTAATTATGAGGTATTAAGATGTCAAAAAAAAGTGAAATTACCGTGGCTGAGCGCCAAATTTTAGATTTTATTAAATTCAGAAGCAATGAGAAGCACAAATTTTTCGGGAGTAACGAATATCTCGGGGACAGCATTGGACTGCAAACAACTTCGGTTAAAAATATGGTCAACAGACTTGTGCGTTTGGGGTATTTAACCCGAACAATGGAAGGAAATAAGCGCTATTTGCAATATACCGGCAAGAAATATCTGTCGGTTGTCGGCGATTTAAGCAATTACGATAAGGCATATTTGCGTAAACAAGTCGCCCATTATAAGCAAGAATATGAGGATGCTGAGCAACAAATTGAGCTGATGAAGATAGAAATTGAGCAGTTAAAAAACAAGATTGAGCAGAAAGACAACCAAATCAAGAGCGATAACCAAGCGATTGCCGTGTTAAAGAACATTTTGGCGCAATTGGGTATTGATGGCGATAAGCTGATAGAACTGTCTCAAAAGGTTTATAAAGAAATGTTCGGCGATTGTTAAGGTGGTGCGGCGAACCTTAAAAAGCGTTATTCCGCCCCTTAAAACGCGCGAAAACAGATTATTTGAGAGATAAATATGTTTGATACATCTTTGTATCTCAGATAATTTTTACACCCCTCCGGCAGTTTTTGCGACTACCGGAGATTTTTTGCGGGCAACGACCTAGAAAAATTGAATATATGTCAAAAGTTGACAACATAAGGGTTTGTACAGTTAAAAACGACAATATTAGACTTGATTTTACTATCAAAAGATGAATATCATGAAAAACAATTAAGTCAATTTATGCTGAGGTCACAATGCAGATTTTAACAGGAATATACGAGCAAGTTATCAATCAAGTCATTGATAATGAACTAAAAGAAGTTGATTTGAATGAAAATATTATTGAAAAAACACCAATTGATTCAGCTGAAGCCCAGCATATTTTGGCAGAATACCTGGCTCAGGTAATTGAAAAAGGTTTGATACGTATTCGTGAAGAATATAAAGAAGGTAGTAAAGATGCTCAAATCAAAGCCTGCAACGAGATTATCGCTAAACTCTCACAGCTTTCAAATTCAGAAGATATATTGGAGTGGCAAATAGGAGCTGAGGGTCAGCAATTACTTGCAATTCTTAATAAAACGAAACAACAGCTGAAAGATAAACGTCCAACAACCTCTCTTGCTATAAGTACCTTATTTACTGGGTCTAAACTTGAACCTTCTATGGTCAGCGAACTGAAAAAGGAAATTGCAACAGCAGATAGCATAGATATGTTGGTATCATTTATTAAATGGAGCGGTCTACGCCTAATTTTTGATGATTTGCAAGATTTTACCAAAGAGCATAAACTTCGGATCATAACGACTTCCTATATGGGAGCAACAGATCCTAAGGCACTTGAAGAGTTATCTAAATTACCAAATACAGAAATTAAAATATCTTATAACACTAAAAGAACCAGATTACATGCTAAAGCGTATATGTTTTACCGTAATTCTGGCTTTTCTACGGCTTATATTGGTTCTTCTAATTTATCTTCTGCAGCTATCGGTGAAGGTTTAGAGTGGAATGTTAAAGCAACGAATCAGGATATGGCGCACGTTTTACGCAATATGAGTGCTACTTTTGATTCTTATTGGAATAGCAACGAATTTGAAGATTTTCATCTTTCCGACATGGAAAAATTTGTAAAAGCCATCCAAATTGAGTATTCAAATGATAATAATGAAGATTTTGTGTTCAAAATTGAACCATATCCTTTTCAGAAAAAAATTTTAGAAAAACTAAAGGCAGAAAGAGAAATTCACAATCGCTATAAAAACTTGGTAGTTATGGCAACTGGCACTGGTAAAACAGTTGTTTCAGCTTTTGATTATAAGGCATTCTGCAAGCAAAATCCAGATAGTCGCAATAGATTACTGTTTATTGCTCATAGGCAAGAAATTCTGAATCAGAGCCTCAAAACATATCGTGGAATATTAAAGGATAACAACTTTGGTGATGTTTTATACGGCAATAAGAAAGTCAGTCAAATTGACCATTTATTTATGTCAATACAGTCATTTAATGCTAAAGAATTTGAAAATAAAGTTCCTAGCGATTACTACGATTTTATTGTTGTAGATGAATTTCATCATGCGGCTGCGCCAAGTTATCAAAAACTTCTAACTTATTTCAAACCAAAGATTTTATTGGGGTTGACGGCAACACCTGAACGCATGGACGGTTTAGATGTATGTACAACATATTTTGGTGGTTTTACCGCAGTAGATTTTAGGTTACCAGAGGCAATAAATCGTCAATTATTGGTGCCGTTTCAATATTTTGGTATTACTGACACAGTTGATCTGAGTTCGGTTAAATTTATTCGCGGTTACTATGATAAAACAGAATTAGAGAATGTTTATATTACCGACGACGCTCGTACACGCAATATTATTGCTTCTGTTCGCAAATACGTGACCGATCTAAAACAGGTAATTGGTTTGGGGTTTTGCGTTGGTGTTGAACACGCTAAATATATGGCTCGGCGTTTTAATGATGCCGGTATACCGTCTATTGCTCTGCATGGCGGCTCATCAGAAGAGGAACGCATCAGTGCCAAGAAAAAGTTAGTTAAAAAGGAAATAAATTTTATATTTACAGTAGATTTATATAATGAAGGCGTTGATATTCCTGAAGTTAATACAGTTTTATTTTTGCGCCCAACAGAAAGTATGACAATTTATGTTCAGCAGTTGGGGCGTGGATTGCGTTTATGTGAAGGTAAAGATGTTTTAACAGTATTGGATTTTATTGGTCAACAAAATAAAAAATACAGCTTTGAGGGTAAACTCAGATGTATGATTGATAAATGCAAGGATTCCCTTGAAGAAGAAGCAAAGCGTGGATTTGTTAATCTTCCTGTTGGTTGCAATATTCATCTGGAAAAGGTTGCAATGGAATATGTTTTGGAAAATATCAAATCTTCAATACCGAATAAGCGTAATTTACTGAGTCGCATCCAATCATTTGAGCGTGAGACAGGTGAAAAGTTAACAATAGCCAGTTTCTTACATAAGTATCAGTATCAATTGACGGATATTTATAATAAATCATTGTTTAGTAGTTTGATGATGGAAGCCAATCTTATCCCTTTAAGACAAATCAAAAATGAAGATACGTATAGAAAAGCTTTTCTTAAATTATGTGCTGCAGATAGTCGTATTTGGATTTCTTTTCTAATTAAGGCACTGACAAGAGATAAATGGCAATATAATACAGATGAAAAGTGTATGCTCAATATGCTGCATTATACTTTTTGGCAGAAATCCCCATTAGATATGGGATTTTCATCTGAGGATGGAATTATAGACTTCATAAAATCTGAGCCAATAGTAAAAGAAGAACTATTGGAACTCTTACACCTGCGTTATAATGAAATTGATTTCTTAGATGATCCGGTGGTTCTTGATTTTGATAATATGCTTTATAATCATTGTACCTATACAAGAGATCAAGCATTAGCCGCCGTTGGACATTGGAACTATGATAAACGAGTGGATATGCGTGAAGGCGTGCTGTATCTAAAGGATAAAAAAACTCATTTATTCTTTATTAACCTAAATAAATCAGAAAAAGACTTTTCGCCGACCACAATGTATGAAGACTATGCTATAAATGAGACTTTATTTCATTGGCAATCACAAAGCACGACTACAATTCAATCAAAAACGGGGCAGTCCTACATTAATCAGGATAAAAATGGCGAAAATGTAATTTTATTTGTAAGAGAGCAAAAGAGCGATAAAAATGGCGCAATGCCCTATGTTTGCTTAGGTAAAGCACACTTTGTTAGTAATCAAGGCGAAAAACCAATGAATATCGTTTGGCGTTTAGAAAACGAAATGCCTGCGTGGTTGTATCAAATCGCCTCGCAGGCTATCGCGGTATAGTAGATGAAATATTTACGCTCCTTTACGCTATTCCAGAGCGTTTTAGAAAACGGTTAAGAGTCATACGCTGTACACCGAGAATTCGGGCAATTTGCGACTTTTTAATCCCTTTAGAGAGTAATGCCTCAATTCTTCTGGCATTCTTTGCTAATTTAAGTTTTTTGGCTTCTGCGCCCATTGGGCGGCCAAGACGAACACCGGCAGCCCTTCGGTTATCCAAAGAGGACTTTGTGCGCTGCGAAATCAAATTGCGCTCAATCTGCGCCGACAAGCCAAATGCAAACGCCAACACTTGCGATTGAATATCGTTACCGAGATGGTAGTTTTCTTTAATCGTAATCACTTGGCAATTCTTGGATAAACAGGTCTCTAAAATCCCCATAACCTCTAACAACGAGCGCCCGAGCCGTGAAATCTCGGTGGCAATCAAGACATCATTTTCCTGTAATTCCTCTAATAATGCCCCGAGTTTGCGCTTTTTTAGGGACTTTCGGGATGAAATTGTTTCTTCCACCCAGCGGTCAATAAGAAGCCCGTTTTTGTTTGCGTATTCTTGGATTTCGTGCCTTTGATGCGAAGTTTGTTGTTTTTGTGTGCTGCAACGAATATAAGCGATAATCATATTTTCTCCTTTTTAAGTATTTATCAGGAGAAATCAAAGATTTACGTTCAAAAAACTGTGCTTTTTTAACCAACGATAAAATCAACCACTTTTTTGCGCTTTTTGAACCGAATTGTTTTGCCGCAAATAACGGTTATATTATTGATGTAATGTAAGAAACGTAAGGAGTTTCAACGGGTTTGCCGATGTAAAATAAGCGGACTTCCTCGGTGCCAAAGCCAAATGAACACAATCGTTCATTTGTGTTCAGATGATTTCAAAATAATTTTTAGGAATTTGAAGATGGGTAAGACCTGTGCGTTTTTAGGTAACGATTACGATAAAATACTGGGGATGAGGTGCGGACATCGCACACCACCGGGGCTGAAAGCGCGAATTAGGGAACAAGCCGTTAATCTGATAGAAAATGAGGACGTTGATACCTTTCTGGTTGGGGAGAAAGGCGGCTTTGAGGTTGATGCCTATGATGTGGTTTTGGAGCTTCAAAATGAATATCCGCATATCCGGATCATATTTGTGATTTCAAACATTACCGATTTACACGAAATGGGTGGCGATTCATCGTATGTTGCTGAGCGGCGCGGCTTTGACGACTTCATTTATCCGCCCAAATGCGAACTCGGCTACAAAAGACTGGGAATCGTCTACCGTAACCGCTATATCATCGAAAATACGGACTTCATTATAGCTTACAATAAACACGAAGGCAAAGCTTACGAATTCTGCAAATCCGCCAGAGCCAAAGGCGTCAAAGTAATAGAACTGGCAGAAAGTTAACACAAGTGTCAAAACGTGACAATATCTTTGATAATTTATGATTAAACGCCGTATAACCCATAAAATATAGTTGCTTTTATCCGCCCAATGGCTATTATAAATTAAATAAAATTTGCAAAAATAATGCGGATTTAGCGTTAAAAACTATCATAATAAGGCCATAACATGTTTGAACAGAGTTTTAAGAATATTGATAATGAGTTGCATAAGGATGCCGGTTGCTCAACCGAAATGGACTATATTGAACAGACCTCGTGGCTGTTGTTCTTAAAATATCTGGAAGACCTTGAGGCCAATCGTGCGATGGAAGCTGAGCTAAACGGCAAAAAATATACGCCAATCCTTGATGGAGATTATACTTGGAGCAGTTGGGCATATCCAAAGGGAACTGACGGCAAGCTTGACTATCACAAAGCCATGACCGGTGATGATTTGGTTGAGTTCGTTAATAAAAAGCTTTTCCCGCATTTGGCTCGTTTTAAGGAATTAGCTCAAGCGGCCGACACTTTAGAATATAAAATCGGCGTTATCTTTAGTGAAATCAGAAACAAAATCAATGACGGCTATATTTTGCGCACGGTTATCAATATAATGCAGGAAATGCGCTTTCAAACATCGGAAGAAAAGCACGAACTTTCTGGTTTATATGAAGATAAAATTCAAAATATGGGCAACAGTGGCCGTAATGGTGGTGAATATTACACGCCGAGACCGCTTATTCGCGCGATTGTTAACGTGGTTAAACCTAAACTTGGCGACAAGATTTATGACGGTGCCTGCGGTTCTGCCGGATTCTTGGTGGAAGCCTTTAATTATCTTAAAGAAAGCAAGCAACTAACCGTTGATGAGATGGAAACCCTGCAAAAGAAGACACTTTACGGTAAAGAATTTAAGCCGTTGCCGTATATTATCGCCATTATGAACATGATTTTGCATGGCGTTGAAGCCCCAAACATTATCCGCAAAGATACATTATCAGAAAATATTATGGCGGTACAGACTAAAGACCAGTTTAATGTTATTCTGGCTAATCCGCCGTTTGGAGCCGCGACAAGTAAGACGGATATTCAAAACTTCCCGATTAAGACCAGCGAAACCGCTTATATGTTCATTCAGCATTTTATCAAATACCTGAAAGCAGGCGGTAATGCCGGTGTTGTTATCAAAAATACCTTTTTGAGTAATGGTGATGCAACGGAAGTCCGAAGAGAATTGTTGGAAAGCTGTAGTTTATATGCTATTTTGGATTTACCGGCAAAGGTATTTTCTGCCGGAGTTAAAACTGTGGTGCTGTTTTTCAAAAAAGGCGAGCCAACCAAAAAGATTTGGTACTATCAGCTCAATTTGGATAGAAACTTGGGTAAGACTAACCCGTTAAATGAGAATGATTTGGCTGACTTCTTGGAGTGTTTGAAAGGGCAAAAAGAAACCGAGAATTCTTGGTTTGTTGATTTGAAAGATGTTAATCCGGATACATTAGATTTATCGGTTAAAAACCCGAATAAGAGTGATGAAGTTGTTTATCGTGAGCCAGCAGAGATTATTGCGGAAATAGAGAAACTTGATGCTGAAAGTGCCGAAATCTTAGGCAAGATAAAGGAGCTGATGTAAATGACTAATGAACCAGTACGAATACAAATTGGCACAGTTCATTTTTTTACAAATGAATTCCTTAATTCAATTAGGATATTAATGTATCATGCACAAAAAAATCAAGATGACATGGATGATCACATTTATACGATACCCACGATATTGCTTACAATGTCATTTTTAGAATCCGCATTTGAACTATTTATATACGATATTCAACACGGCGGTTCCTCTGAAATGAATAATATTAAAAAAGCAGAAATAATAAAAAAATATCATGAAAGATTTAAGAAATTAGGTTCGAAATATACAATCGAGAAAAAATATAATGATTGTTTGTCAGTTATGGGTTTAGGTCGCATCAACAATACTGGTAATGTTATAACAATAAGAAAAGTTAGAAACTATTTAGTGCATGATAAAATAGAATTGCTTGCTCCCTGGTTAAATAATACAGAAGATGAAATTACTAAATTACTGAAAAATAAATTTGAACCTCAACGAAAAATTTCGCCGAATAAAGATTTTTGGGCTGATTATATAAATTATAAAGGTACCACATGGCTCATAAACGAAATCTTTGATTTCTATATTGATTTTTGCTCTCGACTAAAAATTGATTGCCCTTTTGGCAGTAAAATAAATGAAATTAAAGTGCGGCACCCATTTACTGTAAAAAATCATCAGGAGAAATCAGATGATAAATAATACTCTTGAAAAATGGGAAGAAAAAACGTTAGGCGAGATTTTAGATAAAGGTTCATCTAATTTATCTGCAAACAAACTGAATGATTGTGTAGGTATATATCCTGTATATGGAGCAAGCGGTCTTATTGCAAAAGTGGATTTTTACCAACAAGACAAAGAGTATTTGGCAATAATAAAGGATGGAGCTGGCGTTGGAAGGGTATATCATTATCAACCGAAAACTTCTGTTTTAGGAACCTTACAATATTTATATCCCAAACCAAATACAAACATTAGATTTGCATATTATTATTTGCAATCAATAGATTTTGCTAAATATTATCAAGGTGCTGCAATACCTCATATCTATTATAGAGATTATAAAAGCGAAAAACTTGTGTTACCTCCATTACCGGAGCAAGAGCGGATTGTGGCGAAGTTGGATAAAGCTTTTAAGGCGATAGATAAGGTTAAAGCCAACGCCGAGCAAAATCTTAATAATGCCCAAGAATTATACAAAGTGGTACTTAATAGGGTCTTTAACAGCAATAAATATCAATTTGAACATATAAAGTTAAATGATTTATGTGAAATCATAACTGATGGGACACATCAAACACCAACATATGCTGACAAAGGTGTCATTTTTCTTTCTGCTAAAAATGTCACAAGCGAAGTTATTGATTGGGAAAATATAAAATACATTCCTGATAGCTTACATAATGAATTGAAAAAACGCGTATCTCCTCAAAAAGGCGATATATTACTGGCAAAAAATGGTACAACAGGTGTAGCTGCAATAGTAGATAGAGATTGTGTCTTTGATATATACGTAAGTCTTTGCATGTTAAGACCTAAGAAAACGGTTAACGTACAATATTTGTTGTTAGCAATTAATAACCCAATTACAAAAGATAAATTTAATAAAAGTTTGATTGGTATAGGGGTGCCAAATCTTCACTTAAATAAAATAAGAGAAACAACTGTACCAATCCCTTCACCAAAATTTCAAGATGAAATATCATCTCTTCTTAATGGTTTAAAAGCGGAATATCTCAAATTGGAGCAAATTTATACCCAAAAAATCAAAGAATGTGATGAATTAAAACAATCTATATTGCAAAAAGCATTTAGAGGAGAACTATGATGGTTTCTGAAGCTGATACAAGAGAAGAACTGATAAACCCAAAGTTAATAGAGTGCGGATGGAAAACCGGCGGTGATGTCATTGTCAGACGTGAATATCCAATTTCAAAAGGAAGAATAACCGGCTTAAATGTTCGTGCGCCAAAGCTAAGTGCTGATTATGTTTTGATTTATAAAAATGTTAAGTTAGCCGTAGTGGAAGCCAAAAAGTCTTCTCGTTCATATACAGATGGTGTTGCTCAAGCCAAACAATATGCCGAACTCTTAAATATTCGCTTTACCTATGCCACCAACGGTACAGAAATCTATCAAATAGATATGGAAACCGGCAAAGAACAGCAAGTTAATGCTTATCCGTCACCGGAAGAGCTTTGGCAGATGACATACAGCCAAGATAACGAGTTGTTTAACTTGTTGTCGGCTATTCCATCAAAAACAGACGGTCAATTTGAGCTGAGATATTATCAGGAAAATGCTATTAATGCCGTTATAAATGCATTAAGTAGAGGCAGGAACAGAATTTTGCTGACATTGGCTACCGGAACCGGTAAAACTTGTATTGCATTCCAAATCGTATGGAAGTTGATGCAAGCCCGGTGGAATGTTAAAGAAGTCGGAGCCAGATTACCGAGAATATTGTTTTTGGCGGATAGAAACATATTGGCAGACCAAGCTTTTGGTGCATTTCAGGCCTTTCCGTTAAACTCATTGGTTCGGATTACTCCAGGCGATATTAAGAAAAATGGCAGAGTTCCGGACGCCCAAAGTATATTCTTTACTATCTTCCAAACCTTTATGAGTGGCGAAGAACCTTATTTCGGACAATATCCGAAAGACTTTTTTGATTTGGTGATTATCGATGAGTGCCATCGTGGTGGTGCCGATCCGGAAAGCAATTGGCGCGATATCTTGAATTATTTTGATACCGCAGTGCATATTGGTTTGACTGCAACACCAAAACGCAAAGATAACGTTGATACTTATAACTATTTCGGTGAACCGGTTTACACCTATTCATTAAAACAAGGTATAAACGACGGCTTTTTGACGCCGTTTAAGGTAAGAAAATTGACCGATAACTGGCAGGAATATACGTACAGTCCGTCCGATGATGTTGAAGGCGAAATTGATAAAGAAAAGACCTATAAAGATTATGAGGTGTTTATTAAGGATAAAGAGCTCAAGCGAGTTGAAACCTTTATGAATGAAATCAATCAAAATGATAAAACTTTGGTTTTTTGTGCAACACAAATACACGCCGGCTTAATCAGAGATATGATTAATCAGGTAAAAACAGCTAGTACAAACCCGAATTATTGCGTCAGAGTGACGGCTGATGATGGCGAACGGGGTGAAGAATATTTAAGAAAATTTCAGGATACATCAAAAACAATTCCGACAATTTTAACCACATCGCAAAAGCTTTCTACCGGTGTTGATGCTATTCAAGTTAAAAATATTGTGTTGCTCCGACCGGTAAACTCTATGATTGAATTTAAGCAAATTATCGGCAGAGGTACGCGTGTTTGCGAAGATAAGGCTTATTTTACAATATATGATTTTGTCGGAGCATCAAAGAATTTTGAAGATCCGGAATGGGACGGACCAACGGAATATACAGGAAGTTATAAACCAAAACCGAAAGGTGGAAAACCGGATAACGGCGAAGAAAACGGTAACGGTACCGATACAGGTGGTGGTGATGAAGGACCAACCGAGCCGAAACCGCCTATCATAATCAAACTTGGTAAGGGCCGAGAAGTTACTATCACAGATAACGGAACAACATTTTTTGATAAGGATACCGGCAAACCGATTACTGCCCGGGAATTTATTGAAAAACTCATTGGAAAAATGCCGGACTTCTTCAAGTCTGAGGAAGAACTGCGCCAAATGTGGTCTGATCCGATAACGAGAAAAACGCTTTTGAGACGCTTTGCTGAACTCGGATACAATAGAGAAACATTTAAATATGTTCAAAGCGCAATGAATGCCGAGGATAAGGATGTATTTGATGTCTTGAGCTATTTGTCAGAGTTTAACGACACCATGAAGACAAGAACCGAACGAGCGGATCAATGCAAAGTTTATGTTATGGATAACTATGCGGCAAGACAGTTTGCCTTTATTGAATTTGTGTTACAGCAGTATATCAGAGAAGGTATATCCGAGCTTGATGACGAGAGAATTGGTAAGCTGGTCAACTTGAAATATGGTTCCCCGATGAATGCTTTGCAGGAACTTGGCAAACCGGATGAAATCCGCTCAATGTTCTGCACCTTCCAACAATATCTGTATAA
The DNA here is from genome assembly GCA_918234285.1 of Pseudomonadota bacterium. Classification (GTDB taxonomy): domain Bacteria; phylum Pseudomonadota; class Alphaproteobacteria; order RF32; family CAG-239; genus RUG410. The sequence continues at coordinate 24,646 of CAKJXZ020000068.1, forward strand.
GAAAGTGGTGTAATTACTTTTATAGATGATGAATAATGATATATGGAGAAATTCCAAAATGGTTGAAACACTTAATAGTCTTATAAAATTTGATTTACATATACATTCTCATGCAAGTTCATACAAAGAAGCAGATGGGATTGTTGAGAATTCTACAAAAGAAAATTTACCTATTTTATTTTCAAAATTAGATGAAAATGAAGTGGCATTATTTTCTATAACCGATCACAATAGATTTGATGCCGAATTATATAAAGAAGCGAAAAAAATACTTAAAGCGGGTGAGTATTTAAATGTTAAAAATATATTAGCCGGTGTTGAATTTGATGTAAAATTAGAAGAGCATGGAGAAAAATGTCATATTATTGCGATTTTTGATGCTGAAAGTGAAGATTATTTTGATAAAATTGAACAAGAGATTAATAAGAAAATATTAAAAGAAGATGAATATTATGAAAAAGATAATTTTGAAGAATTACTGAAAAACATAGGCTTAGATACTATTTTAATAGCTTGTCAAAGAAAAGGATTGGATAATCGTAGAGGAAAAGATAATTCTGTAAGTGATGCAGTGGATAATGTAGAACAAATAATTAAATTAGGGTATATAAATGCTCTTGAATTTCATAAACCTAAAGTGGAAGGAATATTAAAATCTAATCTACATGAATTAAATCTATCAATTGCACTTTTTTCAGGAAGTGATTGCCATGATTGGAATGTTTATCCTTATCATGATAAAAATCAGCAAAATAAAGATTTTTACCATTCAAAGGCGAAAATTTTACCCACATTTAAGGGATTATTAATGGCTGTATCTTCTCCAGAAACCAGATTCAATTGTAGTGAAAAAAATAGGGAGCCGTTTATTAAAATTATCAAAATTCAGGGGAAAGAAATACAGTTATCTTCTGGTATGAACGCTATTATTGGTGAAAATGGATCAGGAAAAAGTACTATATTAGAGTTAATTAATCAAAAATTTGAGAAATCTCATATAAAACAAATAAAAGAAAAGAATGATATAATTGTTGAAGAAGGGACAGATTTAAGTCAAATCAAATATGTGGAACAAGGTTCTATTGTTGAGAAATTTAAAGACCCTAATAAACTATTTAATCAAGGAGATATAACTTATTTTAATGATATAGATCATAGTGATTTCATTACATGTTATCAAAAATATTCGAGTGAGATGAAAAATTCTATAAAAAATAATATTGATAAAAATGAATGTATTAAAAATTTAAAAAGCACGCTACTTTATAAAAAAATAGAAAAAAACAATAGTTACTACGTTGATATTATTGGAAATTTAGAAAAAATAAATAATGAGCATGCACAAGCATATAGTGACATCAAGAAACTTTTGGTTTTAATAAAAGATATCAAAGATAAGAAATACTACATTCAATATCAAGATAAGTTAGAAGAATTATTAAAAATAGCAGAAGAAATCTTTAGTAGTATAGAAAAATCCTATATTATTACGTATACATCAAATGAGGTGATTAATATAATTGAAAGTTGTGTTAATAGTTATGCTCAGGAAGTAAAAAATAGTTCCACAGCAAAAGATAGAGAGCAGATAGCATATGAGCAGGAAAGAAAAACATTTATTGATGCTATTATAGACACCATTAAGAAATCTTTGTTACAAGTAGAATGGCCAGTTTCCCCTAAAATATGTAATGGAATGAGTAGTAATTCGTTTAAGGGATTTAAGTTTAATAAAGAGGCTTTATACAATAAAAAAGATATGTTAAATATTTTTTTAAAAAGTATGTTTAACGCTAATTACCAAGATTTAGGCAGAATTGTAGACATTAATTCATATCATGATTTACAAAAGGCCGTCAGAGGATGTACAAATGTTCAATCTATTGAAGAAATATGGAATTCAAATACCCAAAAATTTATTACTACAGCAACGAAAGAAGAATGCTATATATTAGATGCAGGCGATCAACAAATAGGAAATACTCTTGGAGAAATGTCACTTTCTTATTACAGATTTTTTACGCGAGGAAATGATGATTGGCAGGTGCTAATTATAGATCAGCCTGAAGATAATATTTCAAACAATAAAATTAAAAAGGAATTGATAAGTTATTTTCAAAATATTAGAGAAAGCAAGCAAATAATTTATGTAACCCATAATCCATTATTGGTTGTTAATATGGATGTTGATAATGTTATATATGTACAAAATAACAAGGGAACATTAAGTGTTGAAGGAGGATGTTTAGAATACGAAAATGGAGTTGATATTTTATCAATTATAGCTGATACTATGGATGGTGGTAAAGAAACAATAGAAAAGAGGTTAATGTTCTATGGAAAAGAAAATTAAACTAGTAATGGATGGAAATAAAAATATCCATATATATTTAAACGAAGAAGAAATGCATGTTATTTATGCTAATGATAGAAAAATAGAGGCTATTAAAATTTTTCAAATATTAAATCATTCAATCGGAGATACATATGCAGTAGCATCCGAGAATACGACAGAACAAGATCCCAAAGTGTTGGAATTTTTTGAAAAATTACTTACAGATATTACGACTAAAATTCAAGATATAAAGTTTGTTGAATAAACACATTAGGAGATGATAATGCCGGAAATTAAATGCCCTAAATGCGGAGAAGTATTTACAGTTGATGAAAGTGGGTATGCTGCCATTTTAGCGCAGGTACGGGATGATGAATTTAATAAAGCCGTTCATGAGCAAATAACTCATATTGAAAAAGAAAAGCAAAATGAGCTAAAATTAGCAGAAAGCAAAGCTCAAATGGATAAAGAACTATCTATTGCCTCTCTAAGACAGGAAATTACTGTATTAAAGGCTCAACTACTAACACAAGCAAAAGAAAAAGACCTAGAAAAGGCTAATAGTATTTCTAATTTACAGCAAGAAATAGAGCGCTTAAAAGCAGAAATTTTATCTAATGAAAAGGATAAGAAAATTGCTATAAATGCTGCTGAAACAGCAAAAAATGCAGTTATTAATACCAGGGAAAGACAGGTTGCTGAGCTGACTGCGAAATTGAAAGAAGTAGAAAGAGATATATTGATTAAAGAGCAAAATCTCAAAGATACTTATGAATTAAAACTCAAAGAAAAAGATACTCAAATTGAATTTTTCAAAGATTTGAAAACCAAAATGTCTACAAAAATGGTAGGAGAAACACTAGAACAGCACTGCGAAATAGAATTTAATAAATTACGTGCTACCGGCTTTCAAAACGCATATTTTGAGAAGGATAACGATGTAAAAACAGGAAGTAAGGGCGATTACATATATAAAGAAACAACACCAGAAGGTATTGAATTCATTTCTATTATGTTTGAAATGAAAAATGAGATGGATACAACTGCTACTAAGCATAAAAATGAGGATTTCTTGAAGGAACTGGATAAAGATCGTTGCGAAAAGGGTTGCGAATATGCCGTATTAGTTTCATTATTAGAAACAGATAATGAGTTGTATAATACAGGCATAGTTGATGTTTCTCATAAATATCAAAAGATGTATATCATTCGTCCACAGTTTTTTATACCTATGATTACGTTGCTAAGAAATGCGGCAATGAACTCTATTCAGTATCGTAAGCAATTGACTGAATATAAAAACCAGAATATTGATATTTCAAATTTTGAAGCGGAAATGAATGATTTTAAGGATAAATTCGGACGTAACTATCAACTAGCAAGCGATAAATTTAGAAAAGCGATTGATGAAATTGATAAGACTATAGAGCATTTGCAAAAAACAAAGGATGCATTAATGTCTTCAGAGAATAATTTAAGACTTGCAAATAACAAAGCTCAAGATTTATCTGTCAAACGTTTGACTAAAAATAATCCAACTATGGCTCAAAAGTTTGCGGAATTAAACAATCCATCGGAATAGATAAATGGAAAATATTTGGTCGTTTGAAGACAGAATAAAAATTATAAAAAACTATAAACGATTGCCTATGCCTGAATTTAATGATGGTAATGAGGATGCGTATCGTTTTAATGTGTGGAATTTATATGATAGAGTTTGCGAATCAATAAAATCATTTGTTGTATTATATGAAAATCAGCGCTTTTGCGATGCTTTTATAATTGCAGGTCATGCATTAGAAACTTGTGCTACGTTAAGTTATTTGAAGGATAACAATTCTCTAGAAGAAAATCGCAAAAATTATGAAAAGTATATGGCAAGTAACATTTTAAATAGCATAACAACGAATTTAGAATTGTCTGACAATTTGGAAAAGGATATTGCTTGGTTTGCCTTTTCCCATTTATTAACAATGTTTTATCCCTATGGAAGAGCAATTTTAAAAGAAAACAAAGATTATGATAGTGTAATTAAAAAAATCAATTATAGAAAAGGTCCTAATCAAGAAAAGATCGGATTATTTAATGGAAATTTCAAAGTAATTCCGATAGCAAACTATATTAACGCATTATCCATCTTTATGAGGGAATATGACGATGGACAAATACAAAGGTATTACAACAAATATTGTAGTTTTAAACATAGTAATATGTTGACACCAGGTGTGGCAAAAGAAAGCGAAACAAATGATAATATAGATGATATGTTGTATTTAGTATTGGGTATTATTGCCTATCTAGATATATCTAAACCACTACCGTGATGAATTTAATTATTTAAGTTATTTTCATAACCTCAACAAACCTATTGACTCCGCAAATCGTCGTGTTAATATCAGAACATAATTAGAACATTTGAGGGTAAAATGAAACAAGATATTAAGTTAGTTCCATTGCAGGAAAATGACCGTGAGCAGTTCATAAAGGACAATCAGGAAGCGTTCAAATATGGCGCAACCGAGGAATTTGGTGTGCGTGATGAACACTTTGAGGAAGACGGTGAGATTATCTCTCGTGCGACCATTGAACAATCCATAGACGAAGGCGAAGCGTATCGGATTATGCTGAACGGTCAGAAGGTCGGCGGTGTTATTGTTAAAACCGAAGGCGATAAAGGCGATTTGCATATTTTGTTTGTTTCACCGCAGGCTCATAGCAAAGGTATCGGATATGCCGCTTGGTGTGCCATAGAAAAGATGTATCCGCAAATACGAGTTTGGGAAACCGTAACGCCGTATTTTGAAAAGCGCAATATACATTTTTATGTTAATCGGTGCGGTTTTAAGATTGTGGAGTTTTACAACGAACATCATAAAGATCCAAATAGCACGGACGGCGGACTTGATGAAATGTTCCGCTTTGAAAAGGTTATGAAATAAGGAAGTTTAATGCGGCAACGGGTTATTGCATTGGTGGATTGTGATTGCTTTTATGTTTCCTGCGAACGGAAGGATAATCCTGACTTGCAGGGCAAACCTGTGTGCACCGTGACAACGACTTCCAACAAAGGTATTGTTCTCTCGCGGTCAAAGGAAGCAAAGGCACTTGGTATCAAAATGGGCGCTCCGATGTTCCAAATCAAAGGTCTGTACCCTACTTGCCATTATATGCCTGCTCGTCACCACCGCTACGCCGAGATTTCGCGCGAAGTGATGAACACCATTAAGAGTTTCAGCCCCGATGTGGAGGTTACTTCGGTTGATGAGGCATACATTGATTTGACCAGTCTGAATAAGGTCTACAACTCCACTTACACCGATATTATCAAGAAGATTCGGCAGACCGTTTGGGATAAGGTTGGGATTCCGGTGTCTATTGGGCTGTCTACCTCAAAAATACTGGCAAAACTGGCTTCGGATAAGGCGAAGAGCAACGGCGGCATTTTTGTTATTCCGCCCGATAAAATCTTGGATATCGTTGGCGAAATGCCGATTGATGACGTTTGCGGAGTCGGGCGCAGGAACAGCGAACACATGAAGTTTAGCGGCATTTTTACGATTAAGGATTTCGTAGAAAAAGAAAATGGATGGATAAGAAAAGCGTTCGGAATCAATGGATTAAGTTTGAAAAGTGAACTAAAAGGTGAAGTAACATCGCTCGTAAATAACGAACCGTCGGCACCGCAAAGCATTCAGGTTACCCGCAGTTTTGAAGATTTTACGCAGAATTTGGAGTATTTGGAGCACGAACTTGGCAGGCACGTTCACGAGGCGTGTCAGAAATTGCGTCGTTGGAATGGCTTCTGTCAGGGTGTGGAGGTAATGTTACGGACGAAAGACTTCAAATATCACGCCATAGAGGCGAAATTGGAAAATCCGACCAATGGTGACCAAGAAGTCAGAATGACCTCTCTACGGCTCTTAAAAGCGCTTTACCGACCGAATTTAATCTATCGTTCTACTGGGGTGACGCTGAAAAACCTCTCGTATGGCGAAGTTCAGCAGTCGCTGTTTGAGGAAATCAAGCCGCACGATGACAAACTCTCGCACTTGGTGGACGAGTTGGAAGCCAAATTCGGCAAAGGAATCATTAAGACCGGGGTGTGAATGCTTATATAAAAGATTAAAAATATCTCATTTTGTATGAATCCTCATCATTTTGAGCATTTCTTTTATAATCTTCGGCAATATTATCCAGTATAGTAGCCGTTCGGTTGTAACTATATCTCAATTTATCTGCATATTTTTTATATTCATTATATGTATTCCACATATCCGTAGCTTGAGGGGTAACCGAGCGAACTCCTATGGAATTATATTTTCCTATACAAATTGCTCTATCTAAATCGTCATTTTCTTCTTTTTCGATAATATCTCTTATCGCTTTTAATGGCCATATATTGTCGGTTTCATCTTTAGGAGATCTACCAAATAATTGGCCAATAACCGACATTCCTGAGTTAAATCTATCTATATTAAGAAGTCTTTTCTTATTTTTCTCAAACCATGGTATTATATTATCACTGCAATCATCAAAAATAAATGAAGATTCTATTTTCATCATTAATTTTAATGCTAATTTTTGAGCATTAATTTGTTCCTTAGTTTTTTGAGCGTTGATATCTTTAATTTCATCTTGAGATAAAGAATTTTCAGGATAAAACTCTGCAATAATTTCTGAAAACAATAAAGAATCCGGATTTGCCAACTCTTTCTTCAAATGTGCTGGAAAAGAATCGTTATAAGAAGTGAGTACATCTAAATATTTGATTTCAAGTCTTACTAAAATATCTGAATCAACACTATTTTCATATAATTTTTTAAATAGTTGTTCAATGTAGTGACAATCCATAGAATTATTTTCTGTCTTATGATAGGTTAATAATGCTTTCAAAATATCGTCCACGGTTGCTATTTGAATATTATAAAAAATAAATTCTAATAGTTTGTCGCAACCATAATTGGATAATTTTTCTTTAGCGTAAATGAACTCTTCTTGATCAAGATTTTGACACATATGTATTTGTATTTCCGGCCAATATAAATTGTCTAATTTATGTTGTTCTATCCATTGCCATAATGATAAAGTAGCGTTCAAATATTTAAGAATATTTTTTTGTAAATCCTTTGACCAGTTTTCTTTCCAAAAAGCATTTAAAAAATATTCCTCCCTCGTATAAAAATAAGATCCAATAAAATAACACAAAACTTCGTCTACATTTTTATCTTGGTCTAATGCATCAAAAAGTTGTTTAATTTGATCTTCAGAAAAAGATATTTTAGATAGATTGTTATAAAGTCTGTACTTATTCCCTTTTACGCCCTGTATTAACTTTAATATTCCTTGTATACCATCAGTGCTTAAAATATCCTCCAATGCGTCTATATATGGTTTATTATCATCCTTAAAAGAATATATATCAAAAAGAGAAAGATAATTCTGATATTTCTCAGTAAATTGTATAGAATTATCGATATTCCTTAGTTCATCAATAAAATGAATGTCTATATCTTCATCTTTATCTTTTCCATATTCATCAAACCATTTTGTCTTTGATAATATAGCCTTTTTAATATTAAGTTTATCTTCGTAGCTATAAGTTTCGTAATCAATAGATTTCAACTTATCAATTAAATTATGCTGTTGCACCTGTGGTAGATTAAAACAATTATCAATTAATAAATTCCAATGATGAGTTAATTCTACAATTTGTAATAATTTGCCAAAGATAAAATTATAGAATTCCTTTATTGCTTTTTGTGTAACCGAACTTTGAGGTATATTTAAGTAAATTGGTTGATTTGATATTATTATTGTGTCATTAGGACGGAATTGTAGTTCGTTTAACAGTGTTTCTAAAACCTCTATATACTTACCTTGGTTGATAACAGAAGAAATTATTTCTATTCGCTGTTCTGTATTTGCGGCTGTTTGTGGTGACCATACACAATATATCTTTTTTAAGCTATCCATAGGTGAATTTGCGTAATTACTGCCACTTTGCCAATTTTTGGCCATTCTTAATAAAACATCAGTTGTTTTTCGTAAGTATTCTGGTATCCAAGCTATACTTTCTAAACCATTTAGTATACCAACATAAAAACAATCGCATCCGAAATGAATACTACTAAGGGTAATCATTTTATTCAAAATAAAATTATTATCCTCAAATATTTTATCTGTTAGCCTTAGCATTTCGGCAGGGGCTGCTTCGAAAAGCGATTGCATATAATGATTCAAAGATAACCACAATTTATAATCACCATCTTCCAAAAGACTTCTAATCATCTGCGGTATTCTTGACTTGATAGATATATTATTATCCATATAACCGGTATAATTCGAGAATAAAGATAGTCCTTGTGAAACTGACCTTTTTATATGAGACGAATATTTTGGTTCTGCTATATCTAAACTAAAGTTATATAAAAAATTCTTATTTTCTTCATCGTAATTTTTATCAATTTCACTTAAAATATCCTTTGCTTTGCTAAGAAGTGTATCAAAGAATTCTGGAGATAGATACACAGACATATACTCCAAGATTAATTCAGAATTGGTAACCTGAATATTATTGTTAATCTGTTGTATAGGTGCACCTTCAACACTAATCATAGAAATTATAATTTTTTTTATATCGTTATACGATTTATTTAATATCGTTTCAACGACTTCTATATCTTTGGAATTAGAATTGTCCCAAGAACTAAACATGCTTAAAAATAGGAGTAATTCGCTATTTTCTTTTGACACCCAATCAGGTTTCGGTAGTGGTGTATCTTCTCGTCTTAATAATTGTTGTAGCAATAATAAGCTTCCATCGCTGAATCTTCGATGTAACTTATTCTGGAATCGGTAATCTTTAATTTGTTGGTTCAAAATAGGTTCTAATAGATAATTATTAACATTTTTGAGTTCTATCCGATTATTTATTTGAAATACATCAGTTGAGCTCAAAGGAAAATATATCTGATAATTTTTATCTTTTAAAACTGCTATTCCATCAGGGATACCAAACATAGGTATAAGAATTAAATTTTCAGAATGTTTATCTTCAACAATTCTATTCCATTGATTTTGATCTTCCACAATTAATATTTTGGATTTTATTTCTTCTCTTCTTTCTGGATTATCAATTTTTTGAATCGATGCTAGAAGAAACAGTAAACTTTCTACTTTGCTATTAGATTTTACTTCCAATAATCCCTTATCATACAAGAGCCAATTATTTATTTCTTTTTCGTGAATATTTTTCCTCGCCAAAATAATTTGTTCATCTAAAGGAATTCTGGTTGAGCTACACCATTCGTTCCATTTTTTCTCAAAATCATATATACCATCGCTTGGTTTTCTTAATACATCACACATCCAAGCCGTAGTGGCATAATCCTGTTCAAGCCAGTATTCTATGTTATCTGCGTCAAAAATTATTATTTCTTTCCAATATTTTGATTTTATTACCTTTTGTCGTGCTGAATTTATCAACTTATTCTTATCTTGTATCTTTCTTGTCGTAACAAAAACGAAAATAACATTAATTTTCTCTTGTAAGTCTTCAGATCTTTTTTTCAAATCCGCATAAAACTTTTCATTACAATTATTGCTTTCACCACATTCAATATGGTAGACTCCTGCTTTACCCAAGACACTGGTAGAGATTGTTTGGACCACTCCGTCCATTCCAGGCTTCCAAATACTATCCTCTGTCGGAATATCTATATGAGGAATATATTTATCTACACTATTAGTGATTAGTTTTCTCAATAATAAAGGTAATTTTCCTTGAGCATCTCTTGTATTGCCCCAACTTTCAAGTTCTGTTGATGTTATTCTCATATTTTTACGTCCTAAATGACAAAGTTAATATCTTTCTTCTTTCATAACTTTTTCTATTCTACATGGTAAGTGTATATATAAATATCATAAAAGACAATAAATATATGAAAGTATATACCAATATGCACGTTGTAATTAATATAGTGCAGTAAAATTTTTTCACGATTCAAGCCTTTGAATTTAAAAGGAATTCCGGATAACTCATTGATTCTGGCTCATTTTTTTGAAAAAATAGCTTGACAAGATTCGCATGATCTGTCCTGATAGTGGTATGAACAGGACAATTTTATGGAGAATCTTATGGAAAACAGCCAGTTTCAGAGCATTGCCGAACAAAATGACGACTTTCGCCTTCACCCGTCAAAAGGTACGTTTTGCCTCACTTCCGGTATTCGTGCTATGGGTAAGGATTGCGTTAGAGAAATCATCAACATAGTTCGCAATTTCAACAACTTCAACGAAGATAATGACCCGTACAGAGAGCATGACTTCGGTGCCTTTTATTATCGCAACCGGCAAATCTTCTTCAAAATTGATAACTACGACCGCGAGTTCCTTTATCTTTCGCCCGATGTCACCAATCCGAAGCTGACTAATAAGGTTCTGACCATAATGCTAGCACAGGAGTATTAAAATGGAATACGATGTTATATCAACGCCTGATTTGAAGGAGCTTTGCCTCTTGGTGAACGAAAAAATACAGGAAGGTTGGCGTCCGCGTGGCGGTATCGCGACGCTGGTTTTGCCGGACAGATATGCGGTTTTCTACCAAGTGATAATCAGATTCAGCTCAAGAAGAGTTTCAAAAAGTTAATTATTATGTTTCTTTCGTAAAAATCCAAACGTGCCGCAGGTTTCAACGCCTGCGGCCTTATAGGAGAAAAAGATGACAAACTCGGAATTTATTGATGACAAGAAAATCAAAGACATTTTAACCTATATCAGCGCAATGAAACACGCCGCGCAGATTCGTATGATGTTTCTATGCTCGTTGAATGGTATGCGCTCCATCAACTTTGCTATGTTGCAAGTTAAGGATTGCTACACCGACGGGCTGAAACCAAAGGACGCGATTTGCCTCGGCGAAGATAAGAACAAAGGCAAGCACAAGTGCGTTTATTACCTCAACTCGCAGATGAAGAAGGAATTTGCGGAATATCTGAAGTATTTGCAACACAAATGGGGCGAGCGCTTATCGCCGGAAACATATTTGTTTACATCGCAGAAAATGAACAAACCGTATAACAGAGTAAGCATCAGCCGCTTGTTTGCCGGAATCTACCGCAAATTCGGGATAAAGGGAGCAAGTCACCTCGGACGGCATCTGTTTGTTTCAAAATTGGTTAACGCCGGAGTCAACATCTGTTTGGTGCAAAAATTAGTGAATCATCGCAATATTGTAACAACACAAAGGTATTTTAATTATTCCGAAAAAATGCTGATGAACGCCGTGGAGAATGTAAGGGTTTAGAAATTCAAAACTATAAAATTTTGGGGCTGATTTATGCCTTTTTTAACTAAATGAGTTCTATCATTACCGCAACAAGCGAGGTGATGATGAAAAAAGACATTCAACCAAACCCGAACACAATATTTCCCGTTCCGAACGTCAAAACGGTAACATATATCAAACCGACAATTAAAAATCCGAACATTATTGTTGGAGATTTTACCTATTTTGCGGATGTTGATTTTGAAAAACACGTTACACATCACTATGATTTCAATGGTGATAAGTTGATTATCGGTAAGTTTTGCCAAATCGGTGCAGGTGTTGAATTTGTGATGAACGGAGCAAATCATCAGATGAATGCGGTTTCAACATTTCCGTTTTATATTATGGATGGCTTTAATCAAGATGTGCCGCCGAAATCAGAGATGCCGCTGAAAGGTGATACGATAGTCGGAAATGATGTTTGGATTGGGCAGAATGTAACAATTTTGGCAGGTGTGCATATTGGAGATGGTGCGATTATCGGTGCCAACAGTGTTGTCGGTAGCAATGTTGAACCATATACCATTGTGGTTGGTAATCCTGCCAAACCAGTTCGCAAAAGATTTGATAATGAATTGATTGACTTGCTGCTCAAGTTTCAATGGTGGAACAAACCTACCCACGAAATCAACAAATTGATACCGATATTAACTTGCAGCGATTTGAAAAAGGTAAAAGCCGAAATAAAGAGCAGACTATGATTATATTGGTAACAGGTGCATCACACACGGGGAAAACGCTTTTGGCACAGAAGTTGCTTGAAAAGTATCATTACCCGATTTTATCAATAGATTTGCTGAAAATGGGGTTAATC
>CAKJXZ020000069.1:0-28675 GCA_918234285.1 Pseudomonadota bacterium
GGAGCACCGCAAGAAGTCGGCGGAGATTTTAGTTGCAGTAAAAATAATGACTTATTATCTTTATTCGGATTGCCTCAAATGTCGGATGATAAAAGTATATATTGCGATGATGATTTGATGGAAAGATATAATTGCCCGAAGGCGGAAAATGAAGACGGCGATTATTATATAAAATATAAAGACTTGATTGAGAGCGCAAAGTATCAAAGTGAGTTATCCGTCTATAAAATTCGGCAGAAAAAGCACGAGGAAAATAAGGTTGCTCAGGATAAGTTTAAGGCCGGCTATGCCGCATTTAAGAAAAAACAGGCTGAGGAACGGGAATAGGGAGGATTATATGGTATCCGTGTCACTTAAACAACTTAAAGCAATATTAAACAATGATAAATATCTTCCGTATGAACAAGACGGCAAGACCTATAATCTTTATGATATGCCCGATGGGTTTGTAATAAAGGGTAATGTGGACTTAAGGGATAAAGGACTTACCGAATTACCTGATTTATCGAAAGTGATTGTTGAAGGATGTTTTGAGTGTCAGCGCAACAGACTTATTTCTTTGAAAGGCGCACCGCAAAAAGTAACAGGATTCTTTGATTGCCATGAGAATAGTCTTGTATCATTGGAGGGAGCGCCTAAAGAAGTGGGAGAAAACTTCTACTGTTATCAGAATCATTTGGCAACAATGGAGGGAGCTCCACAAGTAATAGGCGGGGATTTTAATTGTGATTACAATAAGTTAAGTTCATTAAAAGGCGCACCGCAAAAAGTCGGGGGAGAGTTTAATTGTTCCCATAATCCTTGGTTGGAGTCACTTTACGGAATATCGGCAATACCGGTCGGCGGAAAAATATATTGTAACGATGAATTGGGAGAAAAATACGGATTTTCTGATTCGCAAAGTAAGGGTTTTGTTTATGAAGACTTAATTAAAAGTCAGGTTTATAAAAACGAGGTACTTATTGATGATATTATCCGTAAAAAACATACTAAAGAGCATGAAGATGTAAAAACGCAAAATCATACTCAATTTAAGGCCGGATATGCGGCGTTTAAGAAAAAACAGGCCGAGGAACGGGAATAGGGGAATAGCCATGGCAAGACGCTTGGAATATGTGCAGGACGGAAAAACCTATAACCTTTACGATTTACCCGACGGATTCGTAATCAATGGTAATCTGGATTTGCGCGACAGGGGTTTGACCGAATTGCCCGATTTATCCAAGGTTGTTGTTAAAGGGTTTTTTGATTGCAGCGAAAACAAATTGACTTCTTTAAAAGGGGCACCTAAGGAAGTGGAGGGACATTTTGATTGCCGGCGTAATCAACTGACTTCTCTGCAGGGAGCATCGCGAAAAGTCGGCGGAAATTTCAGGTGTAGCAATAATGAGCTTACAACGCTTGAAGGAGCGCCTATAGAAGTCGGTATGGGTTTTCATTGTCACCATAATAAATTGACTACGCTCAAAGGGGTGCCGCAAGCGCTCAGCGACGATTTTGATTGCAGCAACAATAACCTTACTTCGCTACGGTGGCTGCCTAAGGAAATCGGCGGCTGGCTTATGTGCAGCGATAATAAGCTGACGGATTTGGAAGGTTCGCCGCAAACGTTGGGCGGAGGTATGGATTGCAGCTATAACGAGCTCACTTCTTTGGCCGGAGCGCCGCAAAAAACGGGCGGAAACTTTGTTTGCAGCCATAATAAGTTGGAATCGCTTTTCGGTGTGCCGGAGATTCCGGATATGTGTGTTTTTCATTGTGATATTGAAGTGGGAGAGAAATACGGATTGGATGAAATTCCTTTCGGAGTTCAGCTTTGCCAACTTACCCGGAGTCCGCTTTATAAAAGTGAGCTGTCCGCCTATAAAATTCGGCAGAAAAAACACGAGGAACGGGAAAAGAAAGATGCCGAGACCAAGGCTAAGAATAAAGCCGGATTTGCCGCGTTTAAGAAACAAAAATACGAAGAACGGGAATAAGGAGCAGAGATATGGCGCAATTAATCGAAAACTTTAAGTTTGAACAAGACGGGAAAACTTACAGCCTTTATAACTTGCCTGATGGGTTTGTGATTGAAGGCGATGTGGATTTGGAAGGTAAAGGCCTGACCGAACTGCCTGATTTATCGAAAGTTACGGTAACAGGATATTTTAATTGCTCCAATAATGCTCTTACCTCTTTGCGAGGGGCGCCGCGAGAAGTTGGCGGAGATTTTGGTTGCTTCTCCAATCAACTGACCTCTTTGCAGGGGGCACCGCAAAAAGTTGGTGGAGGTTTTTGGTGTGAAGATAATAAATTGACCACCTTAAAGGGAGCGCCGCAAAAAACCGGCGATAGTTTTGTGTGTAGTAACAATCAACTGACTACGCTGGAGGGGGCACCGAAAGAAGTGGGTGGAGGTTTCAGTTGCAAGGGTAATGAGTTGACAACGCTCAGGGGAGCGCCGCAGAAGATTACGAGGGATTTTAATTGCGCCGAAAATCCGGACTTATCTTCGTTGTTCGGAATATCCGAAATGTTGGCAGATAAAAAAATAGATTGCGATTACTGGGTGATGACAAAATACGGTTCTCCTGATCCGGTAAACGGATGTATCAGTTATAGTGTTTTAACTGCCAGCGCAAAATATAAGAGCGAGTTAGCCGCATATAATATTAAGAAAAAACATGAGGAACGTATGCAAAAAGAGGCGGAGATGAAGGCAAAACATAAGTCGGGATTTGCTACGTTCAAAAAAATGAAGGCCGAGGAGCGGGAATAGAGGCTTTTATTGCTGTTTATAAGGTGTCGACAGCCGTCGGTACGGGCGGTTTTTATCAGTAAAAATTTTACCCGATTTAGGTGGATAAAAAGCAAAAAATACTTTTTATCCGCTAGCGGTTTTGCTATATTTAATCAGTTTTATTTATAAGTAAATTGAAGAGGTATGAAGTGACTGAAGAAATTCAAGAAACACAGGAAGTTAGTGTGGTTAAAACCGATAATATCGCCCCGACCATGATTTCGGAAGAAATGCGCCGCAGCTATTTGGATTATGCCATGAGCGTAATCGTTTCGCGTGCGTTGCCGGATGCGCGTGACGGTATGAAACCGGTGCATCGCCGCATTATTTACGGAATGTATGAAAACGGCTATGATTCGAGCAAACCTTATCGTAAATCGGCGCGTATCGTCGGTGATGTTATGGGTAAATATCACCCGCACGGTGACAGTTCGATTTATGAAGCAATGGTGCGTATGGCACAGCCTTTCTCCATGCGGGTTACGCTGGTTGACGGCCAGGGTAACTTCGGCTCGATGGATGGCGACGGCGCCGCGGCCATGCGTTATACCGAAGCGCGTTTGGCTAAGGTTTCCGCTTGCCTGACCGATAACTTGGATGAAGATACCGTCGACTTTATGCCGAACTATGATGAATCTTTACAAGAGCCGACCGTATTGCCGGCACGTTTTCCGAACTTATTGGTTAACGGCGGCAGCGGTATTGCCGTAGGTATGGCTACCAACATTCCGCCACATAATTTGGGCGAAGTAATCGACGCTTGTTGTGCCTATATAGATAATCCGGATATCAGTGTAGAAGAGCTGATTAATATTGTTCCGGGGCCGGATTTTCCTACCGGCGGTCTGATTTTGGGCTACGGCGGTGCCAAACAGGCATATTTGACCGGTCGCGGCTCGGTAATGATGCGCGCTAAATGCTCGATTGAAGAAATCCGCAAAGATAAAGAAGCCATTATCGTGCACGAAGTACCGTATCAAATCAACAAGGCCAATTTGGTGGCGCATATCGCCGAACTGGTTAAGGATAAGCGCATTGAGGGAATTTCCGATATTCGTGATGAATCCGACCGTCAGGGCGTACGCATCGTGATTGAAATCAAGCGCGATTTTCAGGCCGATGTGATTTTGAACCAACTCTATAAATACACCGAACTGCAAACCAGTTTCGGTATGAATATGCTGGCGATTAACGGCGGCCGGCCGATGATGATGAATTTGCGCGACATTATTGCCACCTTTATCGAATTCCGCGAAGAAGTAATTCGTCGCCGCACCGTGTATCGCTTGAATAAGGCGCGTAACCGCGCTCACGTTTTGGTCGGTTTGGCGATTGCCGTGGAAAATCTCGACCCGGTAATCGAGCTGATTAAAAATGCTCCGACGCCGCAAGACGCGCGTGAACAGTTGGTCAGCCGCAAATGGCCGGCTGCCGCGATTGAAGATTGGGTTAAACTGATTGACGAGCCGGACAGAAAGGTGGTTGACGGTATTTATATGATGTCGGATGACCAGGCTCGCGCTATTTTGGATTTGAAACTGCAACGCTTGACCGGTTTGGAACGCGACAAAATTCACGAAGAACTGGTGGATTTGGGCGCGGCGATTAAGGAGTTCCTGTCTATTCTTTCGAGCCGGGAAAAGCTCTATGGAATTATGCGCGATGAACTGGTGGCGGTTAAAGACGAATACGCCACTCCGCGTATGACCGAAATTCAGGATATTGAATATAACCAAGATATTGAATCGCTGATTCAGCGTGAAGAAATGGTGGTTACCGTGACCGAAGAAGGTTATATCAAACGCGTACCGCTGAATGCCTATAAAGCACAAAAACGCGGAGGTAAGGGTAAGTCGGGTATGACTACCAAAGATGAGGATTTTGTTACCCGTCTGTTTGTGGCCAGCACGCACACGCCGGTACTGTTCTTCTCGAGCCGCGGTATTGTTTATAAGATGAAAGTTTATAAACTGCCGCTCGGTTCGCCGACCTCTAAGGGCAAGCCGTTTATTAACTTGTTGCCTCTGGAAAATGGCGAAAATATTACCGCCATTATGAAGTTGCCGGAAAATGAGGAGGAGTGCAAGGGCGTTTCAATTGCTTTTGCAACCGCCAGCGGTAACATTCGTCGCAACAGTTTGATGGACTTTGTCAATGTTCAATCCAACGGTAAGATTGCGATGAAGCTTGATGAAGGCGATAAGCTGATTAACGTGGCGATGTGTGACGAAAACAACGATATTATGTTGGCAACGCGTCAAGGTAAGTGCATTCGCTTCCCGGTAACCGATGTCCGCGTGTTTGTCGGCCGTAACTCCACCGGCGTGCGCGGTATTAAGTTGGCAAAGGGCGATGAAGTTATCTCGATGACCATGCTCAAGCATATTAAGGCGCCGATTGAAGAACGCGATGAGTATTTGAAAGTCTCCGGTGCCATGAAACGCATTGATGCCGAAAGTGGCGAAACCAGCTGCATTACGGCTGATCAGACCGGCTTATTGAACCTGCTCAGCTTGGAGAAGTTTGAAGAAATGCAAAAGATGGAAGAATTCATCTTAACCGTGACGGTAACCGGCTACGGCAAGCGTTCTTCTTCGTATGAATATCGCGTGACCGGTCGTGGCGGTTCGGGTATTGCCAATATGGAAATGTCGCCGCGCAATAAGGAAGTTGTCAGCTCGTTCCCGATTACCGAAGATAAGGATATTATGATGGTAACCGACGGCGGTAAGCTTATCAGAATGCCGGTTGATGACATTCGTATTGCCGGTCGTAAGACGCAGGGCGTGATTTTGTTCCGTACTGCCGAAAATGAGAACGTTGTTTCGGTAACCAAACTTGATGCCGATGAAGGTACCGACGAGGAAATCGATGAGGAGAACGACAACGTGATTGATACCGAGGCCGAGAATGCGGAAATCGCAGCCGAGGCAATCAGCGAGCCGCGTACCGACGAGGCCGACGCCTAAAAACGGCTGAAATTAATTCATAAGGCGCCTTGCACCTCAAAAGTGCAGGGCGTTTTGTGTATAGATGATATTAAGGGCAGAGCTTTTCCGGCGAACTGCCCTATAAATCAATACCTGTTAAGGATAATCCTTTGTTGACTTTTTCAATATATATTTTATTATAAATACAATTTTATGGAGTATAAAAATGAAAAAGTTGGTTTTGATTTTAGGACTTTGTTTGAGTTTTGGCGCAAATGCTCGGGCGGAAGATAATAGTTTTAAGGATTGTGATTTCATTATATATAACAAATGTATTTCTTGCAACACACCTTATGCTTTTGAAGTGGGATATGATGTGAATTGCACGTCGGTATGTCCTAACCGAGATGTTTTGCATGAGGGTAGCGGTTATTACTCTCGGAAGTTCTGTTTTTTGAAACAATGCCCTGATGATAAACCATATCGCCACAGCGATGGCTCATGTTACGAAGATGAAAATCGCGTTCCGAGATGGGATAACGCGTACAAAGGTTTTTATGATATGTTTTCTGATGATAATATTGAAAGACAGATACATATTTTGGCGGGCGATAATAATCAATGTTCGCCGAGTGAGCCATTATTTTATGAAAATGAGTGTTTTTCTTGTAATGAAACCCAAAACATTCCAATTTCAGAAACTGAATGCCGTAAATGTTCAAATCGTCAATACATCTATTCTAAACAATGGAATCGTGGAGAGTGTGTTTTACCGTGTCCGCCCGATAAACCTTTGAAACGTTGGGATGGAAAATGTTTTTCGTGTGATGAAAAGAAGGTTGTTCCTCTTGAAACATGGTGTAATTTTGATGTTGATTGTGATGTATGCCCGAACAGAACCATCCTTTATGCAATAGGCGGTAACATTCCGAGTATTCTTAACTGTCCGCTCGATAAACCGCTAATGGACGCTCATGGAACTTGCTATTCATGCGAAACCGAACAATACGTTGATGTCAGATGGAATAGTGATTCATGCAACAAAATCTGCCCCAATCGCTATTTAGACACCACCAATGACAGTTGTATTCTAAATGGAATGAAATTTAAACCAAATGAAAAATAAATGATTAACATAATAATATTCATAATAAGATTCCGAGTTTATCTATAAAATTTTCCTTTCATACACATATCAGAAACCCATTGGTTACGCCTCTTTATATCATCACGCCTTTTATCAAGGCGGTGTAGGTTGTCGCAATAATCCCTTTTATTCATTTTTTCGGCTGCTCTTTTAGCTAGCATCCAACTATCCTTCGGTTCCATATTTCCGGTAAAATGTACATCCATTGTTGCGGCTTGCATCTCCGGTGACATATATAACCAATTAGTAATGACTTTATTTAGAGTATTCCAACGAGACTCAATATCCTCATTATACAAATCGCTACAATATTCTTGCGGCAATCTTGCATTTGTTTCGGTTGCATATAATTCTGGCTTAAAATTCGTTGGTAAACTTTTTAACTTTTTTTCTGCTGACAACATTTGCGATTTACTTAGTGATTGTCCGCTCGTTACATCAATCCAAGGATGTGTATTGAAGTCATTTTTCATATTATGACCTATACAACCTGTAATATCCCCATTGATATCAGGATAAGGAAATACCATTCCATTATCATCAATGGTTCTTTCATATCCCTCTTGTAGAATATGAAAATTACGGAGTTGATTATATGCATCAGATTGAACAAATTGATCGTATGTAGTTTTTTCTACATTTGGATAACTTGAAACATTAGTATGTACCATATTTTGCCCGAGTGAAGTCGGGGCGATGTATTGAGGTAATAGCGATGCCAGATAACGATTTATCGGCTCCATAATCGGTGAAGATGTCGTGTTTGGAGCGATGTTTGCGCTTTGGTTGGTCGGTTGTGAGGCAAAAGCAGATGGGGTTTGTATCTGATACCCCGTCGCCTTTGACGCACCATATATCGGCGATGATGTATATGCACTTTGCACTTCAAGCGATGTCGTATTCGGCGCGGTAATCGCACCGGCGACGTTTTCTATTGCTCTGCCCGTAGCACTGCCAGAAGTGTTGTTATTCTGAAAATAACTGCTCGGTTTGCCGACCAAACTTTCGGTGTTGGCTGTATAATCGGAATTTGCAGTGACTTGCCCGTTATTTGTGTTGTTATTAAGCCGATTTGTTACGTTTTCGATATTTTGCTTAATGTTTGAAGTGCCGAAGCCGTAGTTATTTTCAGGTGAGCCGCCCCAAAAGTTTGTGCCGAACTGCGGATAGTCTCCACCTTGCAACAAAACTTAAAGTATATATTCTAAATATTTTTCAATTTATATATTGACAATTACTTAAAATATGTTATATTTAAAATACCTTAAGGTACTTTCACTTGTAGGAACGAAATATTTGATCGCCTACCTTGTATCCTTGGTCGAGAACCAGCTCTGTCAAGGGATTGAAAGAGTAAGAGCCCTCGTTGAGGGCACTTTTCTATTTTACCGGTCAATATAGTACATTGTTGAAATAATATTTTCGTCATTCTTAGGAGAGGTTACTACTCTAAATGGTCCGTTTTTACTCCGCGCCAAATAAACGTTTTGACCTATTGACATACATTTCAATTTCAATTAGTATAACAATGTCAGATGGCAGTAAATCGTCCAGCGCTGCGGAGCGGGTATATTTACCTTTATCGATGAGGGAGGTGGGCGTCCCTCCTGACTATTTATTTCCAAATAATGTTCTATATAAATCATCAAGTTTTATTTGATAATCGCTTTTTATCACATTTTGATTCGGTTTGGATGGATTTACACTAACAAATCCTATATCAAGTTTATTCCCCGATGAATTTATAACAGCTTGATTTTGGTTGTATTTTGTGCGAAAAATCACCGAATTTGGACTATAAATAGCACGATCAATCGAATCTGCCAATTCTTCTGGTGTCATTCCATCACTTATAATCCTTTTTTCATATAATTTTTTGACAACATTTGCAGGAATATACATACGATTATTCTTCATGGTAGGTTGATTTAGATTCTGCCAGTTATCATTTAAAGTATCTTTGAACTCATTCGATATATTTCTGTATCTTATATCTCTAAAATTATTGCCATTTGTTAGTTGGTTAATTAAATTTTTACGGCCATTTTTTGCAACATATCTATCCAATCCGGCACTTGCCAATGCACCGCCGGTTAGAGCACTTCTGCTATATCCGACTAACTGTCCGGCTGTCTGCGCCGCTTCACGCTCTTGCGGGGTTTTCAGTTGCAAATAATCGTTCATCTGTGTATCGTAACCGAGCTTATTGCCGAGGTAATCTAACCCACCGAAGGTCATACCGTTAACCGTCCGATTCATCCCGTATAAAGCATCCATACCGTACATTAAAATTTGATTTACCGCATTACGCTGCGCTTGCAAAATTTGCGCTTGTTTTTGTGCTTCTGCAGAATTATATCCGCCGGCATTTTGAATTTCGGATGAATTACCGGATTGAACCGGGTTGTTAATGCCGCTGGTGTTGCTACTCAAAGCGCTTGTAACGTTATTCTCCCAACTGCCGGTACTGTTATTCGCCACGCCGGCAGAGTTGTTATTCTGGAAATAACTGCTCGGTTTGCCGATTAAGCTTTCGGTGTTGACTGTATAGTTTGAATTTGCAAAAACTTGACCGTTATTTGTGTTGTTATTAAATCCGTTATTTGTGCCGCCACTAAAACCGCCATTATTAAGCCGATTTGTTACGTTTTCGATATTTTGCTTAATGTTTGAAGTGCCGAAGCCGTAGTTATTTTCCGGCGTTCCGCCCCAAAAGTTTGTGCCGAACTGCGGATAGTTTTCTTCGGCTATCCCTTGCTTGGCAAAACCTTCTGCCAATTGATTTTCTCTTGCCAACCGCGCACTTTGATATTCCAACTCATCACGCGTTGAAAATCCGCTGTGGTCAACACCATAGCTATCCACCCCGCCGCGACCGGATTGATAGCCCGCCAATGTTTTTATTTCGTCCCAAATATCCATATTTGCCTCCTTTTATAAAAGTTTTCTATTTTCATTTTTATTACTCCTTTAATTTTATAATTAAATTCTTATATAATAATTTATTTATTATTCTATCGCGACATCAAAACAAACCGCATAAGCCCGAAAGCTATTGCGGTTTATCGAAAGAAAACAAACATGATGTCAACAACAGAGACAGTATATGAATAACACAACTTTATATCTCTGTCAAGTTTAAAATAAGAAAAATATAAAATAAAATGGTGTATAAAATGAAAAATCTTATTTTAGAAAAATGAGTTTGCAATAAATTTTCGTCCGTTGTTGACTTTTTGCCGATTTGTTTTTACCATACGGATAAATGTAATGATTAAAGAAAGTGCAAAGATGAAAAAGTTTTTGTTAATAGCCGCAATCGTGGCAATTTTGCCGCTGACGGCCAAAGCCATTTGGTTTTGGAATTATGACGAAGATGCCGAACAGCCTGAGGTAAAGGTTTGGGGTAATCGGCACAGCCAGTCTTTTTATGCCGTCAAACGCGAAATGCTGAATAAAATTTATTATGACCATCGCGAAACGCTGTATTGCGGCGCCGATTTTACCAAACAAAAAGAGATTATTCGTCCGCGCGGTTTTGTGTTGCCGGATTTGCGCTCGGTGGAGTTTGATGTTTACGATATTACGCCGGAAGAACTGCAAAAGAAGGCCGAGCGAATGGAGTGGGAACACATTGTACCGGCGCAGAACTTCGGTAAGACTTTTCCGGAATGGTTTGCAGGTAAAGAGGCTTGCGTTTCCAAAAAGGGTAAAAAATTCAAAGGGCGCGCCTGTGCCGAGCAGGAAAGCGAAGAATTCCGCTATATGTATACCGATATGTATAATTTGTATCCGGCTATCGGTGCGGTTAATTATTTGCGCGCCAATTATAATTTTACGCAATTTACCAAGCCGATTAAGCCGACTTTCGGTTCTTGCGGCGGCATGGTAATTTATAAAAACAAGGTCGAGCCGCGCAATGCGGTCAAAGGCTTGATTGCCCGCACGTATCTTTATATGCAATATACTTATCCGCGTTATCGTATCAGTGAAAATATGGCCTCGCTTTTGAATGTGTGGAACAAGCAATTTCCGGTTACACCGTGGGAATGTGAGCGCGCTTATCGCATTGAAAAAGTACAGGGTAACGCTAACGAGATTGTTAAGCCGCTGTGCCTACAGGCCGGAATGTACGGGGACAGGCCGAGCCGAAAATGATTACGCAATTTGCCAGAACAGAGTTATTGCTCGGAGAAGCGGCGGTTGAAAAACTGCGGCATTCGCGTGTGGCCGTCTTCGGTATCGGCGGCGTGGGCGGATATGTGGTCGAAGCACTGGCGCGTGCCGGAGTAGGGGCGCTTGATTTGATTGATAACGATACGGTAAGTTTGAGTAATATCAACCGCCAGATTATCGCGCTTCATTCCACAATCGGACAAGCTAAAGTTGAGGCGGCAAAAAAGCGGGCGCTTGATATAAATCCTGAGATAAAAATAGTTTGCCATAATTGTTTCTATTTACCGGAAAATAAGACTGAATTTGACTTTACGCAATATGATTATGTGGCTGATGCCATTGATACGGTAGCCGGAAAAATTGCGTTGGCGGAACAGGCAAGTGCCGCGGGTACGCCGATTATCAGCGCTATGGGGGCGGGGAATAAACTTGACGCAACGGCTTTCAAAGTGGCGGATATTGGCAAAACTGCGGTCTGTCCGTTGGCAAAGGTTATGCGCAAAGAATTGCGGCAGCGCGGTATAAATCATTTGAAGGTTGTTTATTCCGAAGAACCGCCGTTGACGCCTCTGCCGAGCGACGAAAGCAGCGGCAAACGGCAAACTCCGGGGAGCGTATCGTTTGTGCCGTCGGTAGTCGGTCTGATTATGGCCGGAGAAATTGTTAAAGATTTAATCAAATAAAAACGGGAGTTTTTGAATGCCTACCTGGAAAATAGAGAATAAAATCGGCGGTGCGGTGTGCGGAGTTGACGAAGCCGGACGCGGGCCGTGGGTGGGGCCGGTTGCTGCCGGCGCCGTAATGTTTTTGAGCCGCGACATCAATCCGGAAATTTTAGCGCAGATTGATGATTCCAAAAAACTTACGGCCAAAAAGCGCGAAAAAATTTATGATTTGTTGCTTAAAGAAGCGCGGGCAGGGCATTTGACCTACGGTATAGGTATCGCTACGGCCGCGGAAATAGATGAACTCAATATTTTGCAGGCGACTTTTCTGGCGATGAAACGTGCGGTTGTAAAACTGAATCCCGTACCGCAACACGCCATTATCGACGGCAACCGTCTGCCGGCCGAATTTATGTGTCCGACCTCGTGTTACATCGGCGGTGATGCTCAATCTTATTCAATCGCGGCAGCCAGTATTTTGGCCAAAGTTTATCGTGATAATCTGATGAAAGAACTGGCCCAAAAATATCCGGGTTACGGCTTTGAAAAAAATGCCGGTTACGGTACCAAAGACCACGTCGCCGGCTTGCAAAAATATGGGGTAACGCCGGAACATCGCAAAAGCTATAAGCCGATTAAAGAATTTTTGGAACAAGCGATTTAATCATTCAAATCAAACGGCTCGATTACCCGCGCCAAAACTCCTTTGAGCGCCGAAATGCAAACTCCGTAATTGGTAATGGCAACGCCGGCCTGTTCACATTTATAAATCCGCGAGAGAATCTCACGTCGATTGATGGTGCAACCGCCGCATTGAATTACCAGTTTATATTCATGCAGATTATGCGGAAAATCACAGCCGCTGACGTGGTCGATAACTAAATCTTTGCCGGTTTTCTTTTTGAGCCAGTTCGGGATTTTAACCCGACCGATGTCGTCTTCCATGGCGTGATGCGTGCAGGATTCGGCAATCAGTACTTTGTCACCGTCTTGCAGTTCGTCTATCATTTTTGCGCCTTTAATCATTTTAGGTAAATCGCCTTTGAAACGCGCCATCAAAATCGAAAAAGTTGTACATTTCACGGCAGGCGGAGTCAGCTTTACCATGGTATCGACAATCTGTGAATCACAGACCACCAGTGCCGGTGGCGTTTTCAGATTTTGCAAAATCGCGGTATAATCTTCTTCCTTGACGGCGATGATACTCTGATTATGGTCAAGACAATCGCGGATTGCCTGTACTTGAGGCATAATCAAGCGCCCTTTCGGGGCCTCGTAATCAAGCGGAATCAGCATAACTACGGTGGAATGTTCCGGTGCTAAATCACCGACCAGCGGCTGAGCATTCAAATAATCTTCAGGGCAAATTTTTATCAGCTCAGCCTTGAGCTCGTTCAAAACCCGGTCGCGCGAAGACAAATCGGCGGAATTTACTTTAATGCCGTCAACGGCCGTAACCGGAAAACGATCGGCCTGATTGTAAATTTTTATCAGCGGAGTTTTATGCGCGGCAGTCAGCTCGATAATCTGTTGCTCCGGCGCTTCGATTTTATCGCCTTGGCAAATCAGCAAAATAATGTCGGCACGATCAAAAGCGGCAACGGTTTTTTCCATACGCTTGTCGCCGAGTGCGCTGTCGTCGGCAAAACCGGCGGTATCAAGCCACAGAATCGGCCCGAGCGGCGGCAGTTCCTGTGCTTTTTCCACCACATCGGTAGTGGTACCGGCAATATCCGAAACAATGGCGGCTTGTTGTCCGCTGACTAGATTTAAAAAACTCGATTTTCCGGCATTTACCCGGCCGGCAATCGCTATTTGCAAACGTAATGATTTCGGTGCGCTTTGCATTATTTCTCTCCTGAAAACTCGGTTTGATTGTTGGCGATAATTTGCGCCAATTCGCTATACGGAATCTCCGTCAGTTCGGCAATTTTTTGTGCCAGTATCGACAGGTTTTGTGGCAACGTTTCAACACCGCGCTCAATATTTTGATACGGTCCGTCGGTTTCGAGCAGAATGCGGTGCAAATCGAGTGCTTTCAATATTTTTGCGGCATCTTTCTTGCGCAAAATCGAAAAATTAAGCCCGATATAAAAGCCGTGTTTCTGAATATTCTTTCCCCATTCGGCCGAGCCGGTAAACGAATGAAAGACCGTGCGTTGCGGCAAAACAGGGAACAATTCGCTCATTTCGGAATCGGCCTTAACCGCGTGAATAATCAGCGGGCGTTGATATTGTTGCGCCAATTCGATATGACGCTTAAAAATATCGATTTGTGCTGCGGTATCCGGATTTTTTAGTCGATCAATTCCGCATTCGCCGACATAGGCCGCAGGATTTTGCTCAAGATAAAACTTGAGTTTTTGTTCCCAATCCGGCGATATATCGGCAGTATACCACGGATGCACCCCAAATGCCGGCGTAACTTCCGGATATTGCGCGGCCAGTGCGGCAACAGCCTCCCAATCGGAGGGATGTGCCGACGGATTGATAAAATGCACAACGCTGTTTTTTATGGCATTTGTTACCACATTTTTAATATTATGCGTTTTATAGTCCTGTAAATGGATGTGCGAATCTGTGTACATATTTAACCTTTCATAATGGAGATAATAACAGCTATGAAGTTTTTTACAAGAGGCGAATCGCAAATTTTTACACAACCGCGGTTGAAAATTGATTTAAACAATTTGATTGATAATTATAAGACCTTAAGCGAAATTATCGCTCCGGCCACTCCGTCGGCGGTAGTTAAGGACGATTCTTACGGTTTGGGTGCGTTTGAGGTAGCCAAAGCGTTGTATGAACGTGCGGATTGCCGCAACTTTTGGGTGGCTCACGCCTTGGAAGGTGCCCGTATTGCCGAAGCGGTACCGGAGGCCAATATTTATGTATTGCAAGGAATCGGCGCGGACAGTTATGATTTATTTGAAGAATATCATCTGATTCCGGTCATCGGCTCGCCGGCAATGTTCGCTTTTTGGAAACAAAAGCCGATTGACGGTATAAAGCCGGTAATTCAGGTGGAAACTGGCTTAAACCGCTTAGGGTTTCGGCCGGAAGAACTGAAAAAGCTGAGTAAAAAAGATTTGCAAACTTTCGGTATGGTGTTGAGCCATCTGGCTTGTGCCGATGAGAAAGATCACTTTATGAACGCACATCAATTAGAGAATTTTAAGGCGATTCGTTCTAAGTATTTTCCGGATTTACCGGCAACATTGTCGGCTTCCGACGGTGCATTTCTGGGTGAGGATTTTTGTTGCGATATGGTACGTCTGGGGGCGGCAATGTACGGTATCAACACGGCGCCGTATCGCTTGAACCAGATGAAAAATGTGATTACGGTGGAAGCACCGGTGTTGCAGATTGCCGATTTGGCTAAAGGCGAATTTGTGGGATATTCGGCGACATATCGCGCCGCCCAAAAACGCAAAATTGCAATTGTTTCAATCGGTTACGGCGACGGTATGCCGCGCTCGCTTTCCAATGTGGGTAAGGTGTTTTTCAAAAAGAAAGATAAAATGTGCGAGGCACGGATTATCGGCCGCGTATCGATGGACAACATTATTTGCGATGTTACCGACGTGCCGGATTTGCAAACCGGAGATTTCGGCGCGCTGATATTCAGTGAATACACGCTCGATGATATTGCGCGCGATGCCGGAACCATCAGCTACGAAATTGTTTCGCGCTTAGGTAAAAACACGCGTTTTGACCGAGAATATTTGCTGAAATAAGGCGCAAGAAATGTTGCTAAAAAAATGAACGTCATTCTGACACTTGAACGTAGTGAAGTGGAAGAATCCAGCAACACCATTGGTGTTGTTCGTTCCATCGGAACGAATGGATACTTCGGGCTAAAGCCCTCAGTATGACGATAAAAACAATGTGTTGGCTAACACATAAAAACAACACTTTTCTTTACTTACGCCCAAAATAAAACTTTTTGACAACTTTTTTAATATTATAAGTATTTGAAAATATGTTGTTTTCAAAAATAATTCATTTTTTTAGAAAAAATATATTGACAAATAGAAAAAATAATGTTAGATATAAGTCATTACATCAATTATTCTAACATCATCCATATGCATATAATTAAGCCCTAGCGAGGGTATCCCATCCCAAAGGCCTGCTGCAGTGATGCATCTCATAGCCTTCTTTACATCTCGATCAATATAACAAAACAAAAAATGTTGAACGCGAATGAATAAATCACCTCCCTAGAAATTTTTAACAGGTTTTTTATGGTATAGCTTTTGGTGCCTGTTCCCCGTCGTTTATCGGAAGTAGAGCAATACCGCTTTTCGTAATTTCCGTTTTTTTTCGGATTGAAGCGATCTAGATTAGCAACCGCGGTGTGAAAACCAAGACATCTTAACCATGCGGGTTGGTTGCCCCCTCTAAAGATGGTTAAAACCCGGCTTACGTTCTCGCATGCAGAACAATAGTAAGCCGGTTTTGTTTTTTTAAACTACTCAACAAATGAAATATATTTAGCATAGCGTTTGCCGTAATTTTCGCGATATTGCAAAACGCCTTCTTTCATCACCTTATGCTCATATCTTTCCAAACATTTGGCGGTCGGAACAGCCGTCAACACGCCGTTTTCGTAATGCGTGTCAATACCGATAAGCGCGGTTTGCAACGGCTCTTGCAACAAACGTTCATAATCACTCGCGCTGATTTTGAACTTTGCCCCGTCAAGTTTGCCTTCGGCGCTGATATAAGCGGCTACGCTCATCAGGCGGATATATTCAAAAATCAACAGCGGCGAAAATATTTCCAGTTCGGTTTTAGGCGATTCCATTTTTTATATTCCTTATTATATATTTGGTTTGACTTTAATCGATAACTTGCGTATTGTCAATGTATCAGATAATTTTAAGGAGAGTAAGATGGAAAAATCAAATAAAGTTTTGGCAGCATTGTTGATTGCCGGCGGTTTAGCTGTAGGCGGTTTCTTTCCGGGGTATTATTACTATAAAACTCATGCCGATTTTCGTTCGGTAACGGTAAAAGGCTTGGCCGAAAAAGATGTGGTGGCCGATATGGGGTTGTGGAATATCCAGTTTACGGTCAACGGCAATGATTTGAATGCGGTACAAAAACAAATCGGCGCCCAAGCACGTGAGATTGTGCAATTTTTGCAAAAACAGGGCTTTTCCGAGGCGGAAATACATGTCGGACGGATTGAAACCAACGATTTGTTTGCCAATCCGTATCGCGATAATGCCGCGGCCGAAACTTCGCGCTTTATTTTGACGCAGACTATATCGGTGCGTTCGCCGCAGGTATATCAGATTGCCAATGCCATGTCGCTCAGCAACGAACTGATTGCCAAAGGCATTGTTTTCAGTAATCAATCGGCCAATTATTTCTTTACCAAACTCAACGATATTAAGCCGGAAATGCTGAAATCGGCCACCGAGAACGCCAAAGAAGCGGCACTAGAATTTGCCCGCAACAGCGGCAGTAAGGTCGGTAAAATCAATAAGGCCAATCAGGGAGTATTTTCCATTCAATCGCGTGACGATGCCAACGCTTATGAGGCTCTGCAAATCGAAAAACGCGTACGGGTGGTGTCTACCGTAGAATATTTGCTCGAAGATTAAAACCGCCGTAAAACAGAGGAGGTGAAATGCATAAGTTATTCTTTCTTATGGCGTTAATGTTATTTACCGCCGCGCCGGCATCGGCACATAAATACAGAATGACGGAATATTATCCGATGAGTTTTGCTGACTGTATAGCAAAAAGAAGGAGCCTCGGTCTGAAATTCTGCTGGGGCGACGGCGATTATTTGGCCGGAGCCGCCGAGGCCTGCGGCGGTATTAAAAATTTACCCACCGGTGAAGAATTACTTGAGCTGGCAAAATCTGTTTATGAAAATATCGATATTGAACCGAACGGCACCACCTTGCATGGTGAGCGTGACGATGAAAAAATGAAAAAACTCGGTATTTGGGTTAATGACAGTCATATTTTTTATTGGAGCAATGAAGAGGCTCACGATGTGAACGGAGGTTATGTGCGGATGTTTGCCGCCAAAGGTTCTGTTCCGTATTATGTACCGCGCGATGGTAAAGGCTACGGTCCGGATAGAGCAAGCAATAAAATAAGTTTCGGTAATACAATCAATATCAGACCGGTGAAAGTCATTGTTGAAAACAAAACCGAAGCCGAAAAGAAGCATGAAAAAGAAATAAATATGAATGAAGATGAAGATAATGAAGAAAACAACGATTTGAAAATAAGAACAGAGCCGGATGACGAGCGCGATTCCAATTTATCCGGCTTACCAAATAATGATGCCTTGGTAACTATTTGTATTAAGAGGAAAAAATAATGCACGAGATTAAATGTCCGAAATGCGGCGAAGTTTTTCAGGTTGATGAATCTGGCTATGCCACGATTTTGGCGCAGGTGCGCGATGCCGAATTCCATAAAGAACTGCACGAACGGGCGGCACAATTGGCACGGGAAAAAGACGACGCATTGAAGATAGCGGCAGTGCAGGCGCAAGCTGAAAAAACGCAGTCGGCGGCGCAATATATGCAGCAAATAGAGCAACTTAAAGCACAAATTGCGGCCAACGATAAGGATAAACAAATTGCCGTGATTGCAGCGGTTGATGCCCAGAAAGAAGCACTGATGCAAAAAGAGCAGGCGATTATGCAGTTGCAAAATCAGCTCAAAGAAGCGGAAAAAGACAGCTTGTTGAAAGAGCAAAACCTGAAAGAAAACTTTAATGCTCAACTCAAGGCTAAGGATGCCGCCATCGACTTTTATAAAGACCTTAAAACCAAGATGTCGACCAAAATGGTGGGCGAAACTTTGGAACAACATTGCGAAACTGAGTTCAATAAACTGCGTATGACAGCCTTCCCAAACGCTTATTTTGAAAAAGATAACGATGCCAAAACCGGCAGTAAGGGCGACTATATTTTTCGTGATAAAACCGAAGACGGGGTTGAGTTTATCTCAATTATGTTCGAGATGAAAAACGAGATGGATACCACCGCCACTAAACATAAAAACGAGGATTTTTTCAAAGAACTGGATAAAGATCGCAACGAAAAGGGGTGTGAATACGCAGTATTGGTGTCGCTTTTGGAAAGTGACAGCGATTTATACAACGCCGGTATTGTCGATGTTTCGTATCGGTATCCGAAGATGTATGTGATACGGCCGCAGTTTTTTATTCCGTTGATAACTCTGTTGCGCAACGCATCACAAAATTCAGTACAATATCGGCGACAAGCGCTCGAACTGCGTAATCAAAATGTCGATATTACGCATTTTGAGGAAAAGTTGAGCGATTTTCAGGAGAAATTCGGGCGCAATTATCAATTGGCAAGCGACCGTTTCAACAAAGCTATTGAAGAAATTGATAAAACCATCGACCACTTGCAAAAAACCAAAGAGGCTCTGCTGGCTTCGGATAATAATTTGCGATTGGCCAATAATCGGGCGCAGGAATTAACGATTAAACGTCTGACGCACAACAATCCGACCATGAAGCAAAAATTTGCCGAATTGGAAAAAGATAAAAACGAGTGGTGAACGAAAGGAAAAATATGAAAGAAAACGCTAAAAGAAATTGGATTATGACGCTTGTCGGCATTGATTCGTTGGCTCTGTTTGTTGTGGCATATTTTATCTTAACCACCGACGATAAGACCATATTAACGGAAGTTATTTTGGCATATTGCGGTTTTGCGCTGTTTTTGGGCGCTTGCTTGCTTGCGGTTTTGAAAAAATATCCCGAAGATAGTGCGAAAAAGTAATAGCAACAAGGAATAGCGCCATGAACATAAACAAAGATGAAATATTGACATTTGCGGCCGGTATTGTGGTCGGGGCGCTGGCGGGAGCGGCGGTTTATTTTGGTTTTAATTTCGATATCGGCAGATTATACGATTTATATACCACAATATCGGCGTTTATTATGACAATATTGTATTTGGCAATACCACCGGTCGCAATTATCTGGTTGCTTTATCAAACCTATAAAAAGAACAAAAAATGGTTTTGGGTTCTGGCAATATTTACGTTGTTGTTGGCCATTGGTACAATATGTGAATTAATGAACCATTCTCATTCAACCGGCTGGATGATTTATGTTGCCGTTCATGCGATAATCCTTATTCTGTTGGGTTTGTTTTTGTTATATAAATTGTATAAGAAAAGCAAAAAAGGGTTTACAGTGGTGGTATTTTTAGCCTTGTCAATAGCAGGTGTGGCGTGTATGATAGTACATAAAATGATTGGTTATGTTACGGACGACACTTATCCCTTATATTCTAGCCGTACCCCCGACTACGGTCTATAATACTTGAGGATAATCGGCGATGTTTTGCAATCATAAAAAAATAGTGACGGCGGTTTTTGAATTAACCTTAAAATGCAATGCCCGCTGTATTCATTGCGGCTCGACCGCCGGTTTGGCGCGGGAAAACAACCTTTCGTATGAAGAAGCGGTGTCGGCGGTAAAACAGCTGGCAGAGCAGGGGTGTAAGGTATTATCTTTAATCGGCGGCGAGTATTTCCTGTATCCGCAATGGCGCGAATTGTTGCAGGAAGCGCGTGCTACCGGTATGGACGTGACGATTATAACCAACGGCGCTTTGCTTAATGAAGAAAAAGTCGATTTTTTGAAAGATGTCGGATTGGCGCGGCTCGGTTTCAGTATTGACGGAGGAAATGCCTTGACGCACAATAAAATCCGCCAGGTGGAAAATTGCTTTCAAAAGGCCTTCCAAATGGCGGATTACGGGATTCAGAAGGGGCTTAGCATCGCGGCCGTTACTACCCTCCACAAGTTGAATATCACCGAGCTTAAGCAACTGCGGCAGTTATTGCTCGAGCATAAGTTTTCTTTGTGGCAGTTGCAACACGCGTCGCTGTTCGGGCGGATGAAACAAGAGCTGGCGCTGAATGATTTTGAATATTACGTGTCGGGTATTTTTATTGCGCAAACCCGCCGGATGTATGAAAAGCAGATGCATATACGCGGCATGCATTGTATGGGCTATTATTCCAAGGTTATCCCGTATCATACGGAAAATCGTTTTTGGCTCGGTTGCTATGCCGGCAAAGGCGTGGTCGGTATTCGTTCCGACGGCAAGGTTTTGGGCTGTCTTTCGCTGTATGACGATAAGTATATAGAAGGGGATTTGCGCGAACAGCCGTTGGCCGAGATTTTGGCGAAAAAATCATATTGCTCGTGGAATAACCGTCTGACACGTATTAACAATCTCAAGGGATATTGCAATTCGTGCCCGTACGCTTTGGCTTGTTTGGGCGGCTGCACCTCGTTTAATCAGGAAGAAGCAAAGTGCTATTACGCCATCGAACAGAAAATGAAACGCCATACGCCGCAAAACCCGCAAGAGTCGATGCTGAAACGTCTGACCATGGGCAAAATGGCTAAAGACGGCACGTTTTATTTGGATAATAACGAGCCGCTTTCGCCGGAATTGATTGACGCTTCCGGGCTTTTGGAACACGATAAACAAGTGTTGTCGCTGTTGATTGCCGACAAGCTTTAAATTTTGACTTTATGTAATTTCCTGCATAGCGAGCGACGGTTGTCCGTTTTGTTGCTTAATCGCATCCGGATTATCAAACAAGGAAGTGCTACCACTCGGTTGGCCGGTTTGATTTGGCACGGCAATATTTAAAATATTGCTCAGAATGAAAAATTATTATCCCTTTATGTTATCGGTGTACCGACATAATTATTAATTATGATGGTGGCAACAACGGCTAATATCCAGCATATTGCAAGATAAAGAAACGGATATTTTAAAAGGTAACTCCGCACTGTTAAAGCGGATTTTTGTTTACTTGGGGTAATCAGCAAAAATAAAAACGCAGCAATCTGAATACCAAAGGCCGCAAGATAAATCTCTTTAAGAAAACCACCTAACATTTGCGTATCTGCAAAGTGAAATGCCATATTACCGATGAATGCCAATGAAACAATCAAAATCCACAAAGTTCCCGTACTGCCGAAATCACGACACCTCTTTTGTGTAATCAATAAATAAGCATAAAATAAAAATAACTGTACTATGTAAGTCAACAGAGGATTCTGAAAATACTCAAAAACAGAATAAATACTGCCGAGTATAACCATAATTACTAAAAACTGTATTCCGGTCAGGATTCCTTCAACCGAATAAATCGGAGTAATTTTTTTTGAACCGAAAATCACTGCATAAAGAATTTCTCTTATCGGTTCAATGATTTCATGTGTGATGATATATTTGATTTGAGATATACTCATTTCACTCTCCTAGCTCATCTGCCGAACATTTATATCTTATAATATGTTCGGCAGATGTCAAGTTAGTTGTAACATTATTATTTTACAAATTTATTTCCAAATTTTGTAATGTAATAATATCTTGCTATATCAGAATCTGTATCTAGCAAAGTGTTTGCAGCATCATGTAAATATCCTGCTCCGGCTTGATATGCCATATTCCTTAATCTGTCTTGTCTGTTTGTATAAGAATTATCCATATATTTATTCTTGAAAAAACTATACATTCCACCTGACAAACCATCGGCAAGACGCTCGGTTGTTGATATAAAAAAAGAACGCGGTTTATATAAACCAACGTTCGACCTTATATAATGAATTCACTCACGAATCCATTATGGTAATTTTTGTAGCACACAAGTCACTAAATATCAAGTATTTTCTTATTTATAATAATAAAAATATTATCAGAAGCGCATAAAAAAGGAGGCAGGAGCCTCTCTTTTTTATTTTTTTGCCAGATGTTTCAGGAATTTTATCTGAATATCGGCTATCTGTTTCACGCTCTCAATCTCGACATATTCGCCGGAGGCATGCATGCCGTCGCCGCTACCGGAATGCATAATCACGGTTGAGCCTTTGACGGCAAACGCACGTGAATCGGTGGCACCGCCGATATGTTCAAATTCAATCGGTTTTTGCATAATATTTTCGGCAAAGCGTTTATAATTCAAAATATCCGGATTGTTTTCATCCATCACCACCGGCGTACTTGCAGAAACAATCTTATATTCCACGCCGTCAACCATACATTTTTGCAAATTTTTCTCCAGATTTTCCACGCTCGAATTTTCGGTCAGGCGGAAATCAAGCAGAGCCTCGGCATAGTTGGAAATAATGTTGGAAACTTGTCCACCCTCGATTTTTGCAAAGTGCACCGTATCGAACCATTTGTCGATCGGTTGCGGCAAATCGGCGGCATAATAAGGATAAATTTTACGAATATTCTGCCAGGTGTGCAGCAACAGTTCGTTGGCATCAATACCCTCCCACGGAGTAGAGCCGTGCGCTTCTTTGCCGCGGGCGATAATTTTAACAAACACCGGATTTTTACACTTGCTGACGATTTTGGTAATATCGCCGCCGACATCATTATCCAACACGATTTTGGCACTGATTTGCGGATATGCTTCCATAAACGATTCGGTGGATTTACTGCCTTTTTCCTCGTCGGTGGAGAAAATAACCCCGAATTTGAGCGGCAGATTATGTTGCGCCACATATTCCATAGAGTTCATTGCCACTGCGGCAAACGACTTCATATCCAGAGTACCGCGACCGTACATTTTACCGTCTTTGATTATCGGCTCAAACATATCATCTGCCGCCGGCACTACATCAATATGCCCTAAGATAATCACGTCAAAATCGAGCGTATCGCAGTTACGCAAAAAAATAACCGGGGAGGCGGTTGTCTGAAAAATCTCAACTTTAGCCGCCGTACCGTCAAACTTGTGTTTGATATATTCCGCCGCCTTGGCAATTTCAGCGGCGTTACCGGTTTCGGTGCGAAAACGAATTAAATCGACGATTGTTTGTAATAAATCCATTTTTTTCTGTCCTTATGCAATAATTTTTACTCTTTTTTTATATCTATACGGCATAATGCTTTAAAATAAGTAAAAAAGGATTTTAATCATGAAGTCGTTATTTGTTACATTGATAGCTTTGGGATTAACATGGAGTTCGGCCGCTCAAGCCGAGGTTGACGTTGAAGAAAGCGAAACGGGGTTGGCTATACCGCGTATGGTTTCTTTGCGCTCCAGCCGTATAAACGCACGTTCCGGCCCGGGCAGCAGATATCCGATAGAATGGGTATATCAGCAAAAAGGTGCCCCGGTGGAAATTATTGCCGAATTTGAACTTTGGCGTCAGATTAAGGACTGGGAAGGTTCGGAAACCTGGGTACATAAAGCCATGCTCTCCGGCAGACGCTTTGTGAAGGTTATTAATCCGGGTGAGAACAATATTTATGCCAAGCCGGAAACCGACTCTCGGGTGGTGGCGCACGTTGAAGACGGCGTGGTCGGCGAGGTGGATAAATGTCCGGCCGAAAGCGATATGTGTCTGATCAAATTTGACAGCATACAAGGTTGGATGCCGCGCGACGTATTGTTCGGTGTTTATGACGATGAGGTAATCAAATAAACTTTGAAAGAAGAAATAAAATTCAATGCCGATGAACAGCTGCACTCTCTTATTGAGCGCTGGCAGAATTGGCTGTTGAAAGAACGTCTTTTTTCCGAGCATACGCTTGATGCTTATTCACGTGATTTAGCGATTTTTATGCAAAAAATAAGTCCGGATAAGGCGCTGTCTTTATCCGATTTGGCCGGGCTTGAAGTACGTGATTTTCGGCGTTTTTTAAGCGGACGTTCGGCGCAATATATCAATAAATCTTCAATCGGTCGCGAACTGTCGGCAATCAAGAATTTTTATAAATGGCTTGATGTTAATGAAATTGCCAAGAATCCGGCCATCAGCGTAATTTCTACGCCGCGACAATCCAAGATTCTACCTAAAGCGATAGATGCAGATGATGCTTTTAACTTGCTTGATGAAGCTACAGGAATAGCCTCTAACGCGTGGCAGGGACTTCGGGATAAAGCGATTTTTACTTTGCTTTACGGCTGCGGGTTGCGTATTTCCGAAGCCCTGTCGTTAAATGTCGGCGATATTTCTGCCGAGAGCGAGTTCCTTCGCATAAAAGGTAAGGGGAATAAAGAACGAATAGTGCCCCTTCTGCCGATAATCTGGCAAAATATCGAAGCTTACCTTGCAAAAAGCCCGTATTCGATCAACGCAGGAGAACCGTTGTTCTTGGGGGCTCGAGGCGAGCGTTTGAATCCGCGTATTGTGCAGCGTCAGATGCAAAAGTTACGCGCCAGATTGGGACTTGCCGATACGGTAACGCCGCATGCGTTGCGCCATTCTTTTGCTACTCAACTGCTTCAAGAGGGAGTTGACCTGCGCTCCATTCAGGAATTATTGGGCCATTCATCCCTAATCACGACCCAGCGCTATACCGATGTTCAAACTCAAACCCTGATGCGAGAATACCATAAAGCGCATCCGCTCGAAAAACAGAAATAAAAAAAGAGGTCTGCTTTTGCCGCGACCTCTCTTTCAAAAAACTCAACAGAAAATTACTTTAATTTCTTTTCAACGAATTCTTCGTGCTTACGAGATTTTTTATCAAACTTTTTAACCGTAAGCTTTTCCGGATGCGTTCTCGGATTTTTTTCTGCCAAATAGAAAGAGCCTGTACCGGCCGTGCTTTCCAACTTAATTTTAATTTTTACTGCTTTTGCCATTTTCTTTACTCTTTTCAAAGGTTACAAATTAAAACATTTAGGCGCATTATACATATTTGACAGCGCTTGTCAATAGTTTTTTTGAGAGAAATGTACGGTTTTGCAAAAGAATTTTGTTGCACCTTGTGACAAATTCTGCTATGTTAGACATAAATAAAGCAAAAGGAGCTACAACCATGGCAGAATTAAACGATAAATTCGAGTTTGAACAGGACGGGAAGACTTACAGCCTTTATGATTTGCCGGACGGTTTTGTGATTAAAGGCGATGTGGATTTATCCAGTAAAGATTTAACCGAGTTGCCGGATTTATCTAAAGTTACGGTAGAAGGAGATTTTTGGTGCAGCGGTAATCAATTAACATCCTTAAGAGGCTCACCGCAAGAAGTCGGCGGAGATTTTTTGTGCGACAAAAATCAACTGACCTCCTTACATGGATCACCACGAGAAGTCGGAGGACGTTTCATGTGCCACACTAATCAACTGACAACCTTACAAGGAGCGTCGCAAAAAATCGGCGGAAATTTCAGGTGCACACATAATTATAACTTATCTTCTTTATTCGGATTACCTAATATGCCGGAAAAATACGGAATATCTTGCGATTACAAGTTGAGAGAAAAATACGGTTGTCCGGTGGCGGAACATGGTACGATTTGTTACAAAGATTTAATTGAAAGTTCTCTGTATAAAAGTGAACTGTCCGCCTATAAGATTCGGCAGAAAAATAAGGAAGATAAAAAAAATGCTCAAGCTCGCTTTAAGGCCGGCTATACTGCGTTCAAAAAGCAATTTGCGGCAAAAGAGCGCGAAGAATAAAGAAAGGAAGAATCCATGGCGAAAATAAAATTAAACGATAACTTTGAATTCGAACAAGACGGTAAGACTTACAGCCTGTATAACCTGCCGGACGGGTTTGTGATTAAAGGCGATGTGGATTTATCCGGTAAAGATTTAACCGAACTGCCGGATTTATCAAAGGTTATTGTTGAGGGACTTTTTAACTGTGAGAGTAATTCTTTAACCTCGCTTAAAGGAGCTCCGCAAAAGGTCGGTAATGGTTTTTTCTGTGACCATAACCAGCTTACCGATTTGAAAGGTGCTCCGCAAGAGGTAAATGGAATGTTTTCTTGCAATAATAATAAATTAACATCGCTGGAAGGGGCACCACAGAAGGTTGGCGGGGCATTTTATTGCTGGGAAAATAGATTAACAACTCTGAAAGGTGTGCCGCAAGAAATCGGTGGGGATTTTTCATGTACCAATAATCAATTGACTACCTTAGAAGGCGGACCGCAAAAGGTCGGGGGAGATTTTGATTGCTTTGAGAATAAATTAACCACGTTGAAGGGAGCGCCGCAAAAAGTCAGCGGAAGTTTTCTATGTAATAATAATCAGCTGACTACCTTGGAAGGTGCTCCACAAGCAGTGTATGGCGATTTTGAGTGCCAGTGGAATCGATTAAAATCATTGGAAGGCCCTTTACAAATAGTCAGCGGTACTTTCAGAGGAAATTATAATAAGTTAACCACCTTGGAAGGCGGACCGCAAGAAATCGGCGGCCATTTTGAGTGCTTTCATAATGACTTAACCGACCTGAAAGGCGCACCGCAAAAAGTCGGTGGGAATTTTAGCATATGTAATAATAAATTGACATCGTTAGAAGGTGCTCCGCAAAAGATTAACGGAGATTTTGCCGTTACGGCCAATGAATTAACCTCTCTGCTCGGTATACCGCAAGAAATCGGCGGGGATTTTTATTGTTTGGCCAATCAGTTAAAAACCTTATTTAAATTGCCGGAAATGAAGAATGGCGCGTCAATTCACTGTGATATTGAACTGGCGCAGAAATACGGATTTGAGAAAAATGAAATTATGGTATCGGTGTTGAAATCCAGTTCCACCTATCAAAATGAGCTTAAAATAGAAGAAATCAGGCAGAAAAAACATGAGGATTGGGTAAAGAGGGATAGCGAAGCTAAAGCCAGACGCGACGCCGGATATGCTGCATTTAAGAAAAAATTTAAGCCGACTGAACGCGAGGAGTAACTGTTATGGCAGATAAATATTTAAAATTCGAACAAGATGGCAAAACCTATAATCTGTATGATTTGCCGGACGGTTTCGTGATTAAGGGTAGTTTGAATTTAAGCGATAGAGGTTTGACCGAATTGCCGGATTTATCCAAGGTAGTTGTTAACGGCAGTTTTTGGTGTGATGAAAATAAATTAACGTCGTTAAAAGGCGCGCCGCAAAAAGTCGGCGGTGCATTTTGTTGCAGAAGAAACAAGCTCAAAAATTTAGAAGGTATGCCATTGGAAGTGGGCGGAAAATTTGA
The DNA here is from genome assembly GCA_918234285.1 of Pseudomonadota bacterium. Lineage (GTDB taxonomy): Bacteria > Pseudomonadota > Alphaproteobacteria > RF32 > CAG-239 > RUG410. The sequence goes on from CAKJXZ020000069.1 coordinate 27,685, forward strand.
TTGTTGCCTCAATGAAATAACTTCGCTGCAAGGGCTGAAAAAAATCGGCGGCAGTTTTCTGTGTTGCGGTAACAAACTGACTTCGCTGGAGGGTATGCCGCAGGAAATTAACGGTGATTTTGAGTGTGATAATAATGAAATTACCTCTTTAGCAGGTGCTCCACGGAAAGTGCGCGGCAGCTTCTGGTGTTCCGAAAATCAACTTACGACTTTGGATGGTGCTCCGGAATATATCGGCGGCGATTTCGGTTGTTCCATAAATAATCTAACCTCGCTTAAAGGTGCGCCGCAAGCCGTAAACGGAAAATTCAGATGCTGTGAAAATGACTTAACCACCTTAAAAGGCGGGCCGCAATTCGTGTATGATGATTTTATCTGCGACAGTAATCAGTTAATTTCTTTGGAGGGCGGGCCGGAATATGTTGGCGGAACTTATGATTGCGGATATAATAATTTGACTTCGTTGCGCGGGGCTCCGGCAAAAATCGGTGGTGATTTCAGGTGTGAAGGAAATGAACTCAAAACGTTGGTCGAAGTACCGAAATTGACCGGAAATAACGGTATTTTCTGCGATAATGAATTGGGAGAAAAATATGGTTTTGAAGATGCTCTGGAAAGTGGTATTACTTATGAGGATTTGACCGACACCACACTCTATAAAAGTGAACGATCAGCCTACAATATTCGTATGAAGAAAAATCAGGAACGAACCGTTGCGGAAGATATAAAAAAGGCGAAGCGCAACGCCGGATTCGAGGCCTTTAAGAAAAAATTTAAGCCGGCTGAGCGCGAAGAATAAAGAGAGGAAGAATCTATGGCAGAAATAAATGATAAATTTGAGTTTGAACAGGACGGGAAGACTTACAGCCTGTGTAACCTGCCGGACGGGTTTGTGATTAAGGGCGATGTAAATTTGTCGCGAAGAGATTTGACCGAGTTGCCGGATTTATCTAAGGTAACCGTTGAAGGAGATTTTAATTGCGAATATAAC
>CAKJXZ020000070.1:0-4847 GCA_918234285.1 Pseudomonadota bacterium
AAAACTCCGCCGACTTCTCGCGGTGCTCCGGTCAGAGAAGTTAGTTGATTACCATAGCAAATAAAATTTCCTTTTACCGTTACCTTGGATAAGTCCGGCAGTTCGGTTAAACCTTTTTTGCTCAAATCCACATCGCCTTCAATCATAAACCCGTCCGGAAGGTTATACAAATTGTACGTCTTTCCGTCTTGCACAAATTCAAAATTCTCGTTTAGCACTGCCATAGTGGTTGCTCCTTATTCTCGTTCCTCGGTCCGTTTTTTCTTAAATGCGGCATATCCGGCTTTGAATTTGGCCTGAACAGTTTTATTTTCCTCATGTTTTTTCTGCCGAATTATATGAGCCGATAACTCGCTTTTATATTTTGCGCTGGAGATCAAGTCCCCGTATCTAATGCCACCACCTTTCAATTGCGGACAACCGTATCTTTCTTTCAACTTATCATCACAATATATTTTATTATCCTCCGACATCTTAGGTAACCCGAACAAAGACAACAAGTCATCATTACCATAGCACTGAAAATATCCGCCTATTTCTTGCGGTGCTCCGACTAAGGAAGTCAGTTGATTATGTTCGCACCAAAAATTTCCGCCCACTTTTTGTGGTGCTCCTTTAAGTGTTGTCAAAGCATTATTGTGGCAACTAAAATATCCGCCCACTTTTTGTGGTGCGCCTTCTAAGGAGGTTAGTTGATTATTTTCACACCAAAAATATCCGCCGACCTCTCGCGGTGCGCCGCGTAAGGTGGTTAAGTTATTGTCACCGCAATAAAAATTACCTTCAATCGTAACTTTTGATAAATCCGGCAGTTCGGTTAAACCTTTTTCCGATAAATCTACATCGCCTTTGATGACAAATCCATCAGGCAAGTCATACAGACTGTAGGTCTTGTCGTCTTGCACAAATTCAAAATTCTCGTTTAGCACTGCCATGATGATTGCTCCGATTTTTCAACACTGAAGGCATTGTATCATTTTGTCGATACAATGTCAACAAAGTTTTACCATAAAACAGAGAGCGTATTTATTTAAATAAATCGGCGACTTTATCAAAAAATCCCTTGATTTCCGGCTGGCTGGATTCATCTTTGCTCTCGGCGCGGAATTGTTCCAGAATTTCCTTTTGTTTTTTGCTTAATTTGGTCGGAATTATCACTTTAACGTTAACATACAAATCGCCGCGTTTTTCCATATCATACAGCAACATACCTTCGCCTTTTACCTTAATCAGCGTATCGTTTTGCGTGCCGGCCGGAATATCAACCGTGACTTTTTTACCATCAATCCCCGGAATTTCCACCTTACCGCCTAAAATGGCGCAACAAACCGAAATCGGTACCGCGGTAAACAAATCGGCGCCGTTGCGTTCATAGAGCTTGTGCTGCTCCACTATCACGCCGACATACAAATCACCGTTTTCGCCGCCGTGCACACCGGCCATACCGGCACCGGGCACGCGAATCCGCATATTACTTTCAATTCCCGGTTTAATTTTAATTTTAATGGTTTTATTGACTTTTTTCTGCCCCGCACCTTTGCATTCCGGACACGGGTCGGTCACACCGTAACCGCTACCGCCGCAAGTCGGGCAGACGGTTTCAAAAAACAAAAATCCGCCCTGTTGTCGACGCACCTTGCCGCTACCGTGGCATGTCGGGCATTCTGATGGTTTTTCGCCGTTCTTGGTTCCATGACCGTGGCAAGTTTCACAATTTTCGGTGGTCGGGTAGGTAATCTCTTCTTCGGTGCCGCTGAAGGCTTTTTCCAGCGTAATGTTGAGATTATAGCGCAAATCACTGCCGCGTTGTTCGTACGGAGCTTTGCCGCCGCGACCTCTGCCGCCGCCCATAAATTCGGAGAAAATGTCGTTGAACACATCGGCAAAACCACCGCCAAAATCAAACCCGCCGGCACCCATACCGCCTACACCGGCTTTGCCGTAATGGTCATAAGCAGCGCGTTTTTGCTCATCTTTCAAAACTTCATAAGCCTCGTTTATCCGCTTAAACTTTTGCTCGGCTTCTTTATCTCCCGGGTTGCGGTCCGGATGGTATTTCATCGCCTGCTTGCGAAAAGCGCGTTTAACCTCGTCCGGCGAGGCGGTCGGGCTTATCTCCAATAAATCATAGTATTCGGTATCTGCCATTTTTTCACTCTTTATTTCTGCTCTTGAGTGTTATTTAGAGTTCATCTTTTGCAAACGCAAGGGGGTGAGACTAAAATACGGCAACTCTTTAACAGAAAAAGTTTAAATACACTGTTCTTATTCTGCTTCACCGGCGGCAATGCGAGCACGCTTACGGGCAATCGGGTCCAAAATACGTTTGCGCAAACGCAAAGATTTCGGCGTAACTTCCAGCAATTCGTCTGCCTGAATATACGACAAAGCCTGTTCCAAGCTCAATTTTCTCGGCGGAATCAAATCAATCGCTTCATCTTTGCCGGCGGCACGGATATTGGTCAGCTGCTTAGATTTGGTCGGGTTGACGTCGATATCGTTATATTTATTGTGCTCGCCGATAATCATACCGACATAAACCGGAGAGTTGTGTTCAACAAACATCGGGCCGCGGTCTTGCAGTTTCCACAGCGAATAAGCAATTGCCTGACCGTCTTCACTCGAAATCATCACCCCGTTGCGACGATTTTCAATTTCGCCTTTATACGGCTCAAATCCGTAAAAAATCCGGTTCATAACGCCGGTACCGCGCGTATCGGTCAAAAATTCGGAGTGATAACCGATTAAGCCGCGTGACGGAGCATGGAAAATCAAACGTACCTTGTTGCCGATTTGCGACGGAATCATATCCGTCATTTCGGCGCGACGCTGTCCCATTTTTTCTACCACGGTGCCGGAAAATTCTTCATCAACATCAACCACAACTTCTTCAATCGGCTCCAAAAGCTGGCCGTTTTCGTCGCGTTTCATAATCACACGCGGACGCGAAATCGAAAGTTCAAAGCCCTCACGACGCATGGTTTCAATCAATACGCCGAGCTGCAATTCGCCACGACCGGCAACTTCAAAACTATCGGTGTTGTCGGTGCGCGAAATTTTAAGTGCAATATTGCCTTCCGCTTCTTTTTCCAAGCGCGCCCAAATCACACGCGAAGTTACTTTGTCGCCCTCACGACCGGCAAGCGGCGAATCATTAACCGAAAATGTCATTACGAGTGTCGGCGGGTCAATCGGTTGGGCGTGAATATAATCGGTTACCGGCACATCAAGTGCGCAAATCGTATCTGCCACCGTGCCTTTAACAATACCGGCCACCGCAACAATATCGCCGGCATGCGCTTCGTTTAAGGCAACGCGATCGAGGCCTTGATAAGCCATAATTTTAGTAATTTTTGTGCGCTCGACTTCGCCGTTTTGATTGATAACCTTTACCGTATCGTTGACCTTAACACTGCCGCTCTGAATTTTTCCGGTCAAAATACGGCCGACAAATTTATCGGCTTCCAGCGTGGTTGCCAACATTCTGAACGGTTTATCCGGCTCGCAAACCGGCTCGCTGACGTAGCTCAAAATTGTTTCAAACAACGGGGTTAAATCTTTATGCTCGTCATCCAATTCACGTACGGCCCAACCGTTGCGACCGGAAGCATACAAAGTAGGGAAATCGAGCTGTTCATCAGTGGCATCAAGGCTGACAAACAAGTCAAAAATTTCGTTCAAAACTTCATCCGGACGAGCATCGGGTTTATCGGCCTTATTGATGACCACAATCGGTTTTAAACCGATTTTCAAGGCCTTACCCAACACAAACTTGGTTTGCGGCATCGGACCTTCGGAAGCATCAACCAGCAACACCACGCCGTCAACCATGGAGAGAATACGCTCGACTTCGCCGCCGAAATCTGCGTGTCCCGGGGTATCGACAATATTGATGTGGGTGCCGTTCCAATCTACCGAGGTGCACTTGGAAAGTATGGTAATACCGCGTTCGCGCTCCAAATCGTTGCTGTCCATCACACAATCGACAACTTTTTGATTATCGCGGAAAGTACCGCTTTGTCTGAGCAACCCGTCCACCAAAGTAGTTTTGCCGTGGTCAACGTGGGCGATAATTGCAATATTTCTCATACTCATATTTTTTTCCTTTAAAAAACGTCCTTTAAAATTTGCCCTACAATAACGCATTTTTTTTGAATTTCAAGTATTTTTATGATGTCTGTCGAAGATTTTTTAAGTAATATTTTTCCGTGTAAAAGGCAATGAAAAAATCATTGCGTTTTGCAGAAATTTTTGTTATATTAGACATAAATAATGCTATAGGGAGCAATAAAAATGGCTGAGTTAAATGATAAATTTGAGTTTGAACAAGACGGAAAGACGTACAATTTGTATAACCTGCCGGACGGTTTTGTGATTGAAGGCGATGTGCATTTGAGCGAAAAAGGTTTAACTGAACTGCCGGACTTATCCAAGGTAACGGTAAAAGGAAATTTTATTTGCTATGGTAATCAACTAACTTCTCTGACCGGAGCACCGCGAGAAGTCGGCGGAGTTTTTAATTGCGATAAAAACGAACTAACTTCATTGCAAGGAGCACCGCAAAAAGTCGGCGGAAGTTTCTGTTGTCGCTATAATCAACTGACCACCTTGCAAGGAGCACCGCAAGAAGTCGGCGGAGGTTTTTATTGCCGCGATAATGAACTTACTTCCTTGAACGGAGCGCCGCAAGAAGTCGGCGGAGATTTTGATTGCTCCAATAATTCCCTTGTTTCCCTGCAAGGAGCGCCGCAAGAAGTCGGGGGATATTTTGATTGCGGCGGTAATAAACTTACCTCCCTGACCGGAGCGCCACGAGAAGTCGGCGGGAATTTCTGGTGCAATAATAA
>CAKJXZ020000071.1:0-24255 GCA_918234285.1 Pseudomonadota bacterium
ATCTATAACCGTATCAAACTGCCGCGCTTTCGGCATGGTAGACATCGCGCTCTCCAACATCTGCCGATACAGCGGCAACAACGCCGGCTGTTGCGAAACAATTCCGAAAGCCTGACTGATGAGTTCGTGCACGTTTTTCAAAACCCGGAGCGTGCGTTCTTCTTCGCGTTCCACGTTGAAACAACCGTCGGTTTCCAAATCGATTATCAGACCGCGCAGTTTTTCCGCTTTCAACAGTTTGACCGCGTTGGTGGCCTTAATCATATCGGCACGTTCATCCGGATTTAAGAACGACAACAAAAACGTCGGCGAAAACTGTTCGCAGATAATCTCTGCTTTTATTTTCAATAAATCCTTTAGAAAGCGCTGCATATCATTCTGTCTGTCTTGATTGCGAAGCGTTCCGAAGTTGGTTTTTTGCGTTACTGCCGTTGCCGTTTCACCGATTTGCGACGAGCCGCGCATAATATCACTGACACCGGTTACCTCATAAATCGAATCAATCAGAACCTGACGTCGGCGTGCTAAAGTTTCGAGCGCCGTCACATACTGTTCTATCGGCGCAAAATCGATAATACCTTTAATACCTCCGGCCTCTTTCAACTTATCGAAATCCGACAGCGAAATCAGCGTTACATCTTTATCCAGAATATTGGCCAGTTCCGGAAAACTGTTATCGTAACAGCCCGAAACTTTAAGAGCCTGCATGGTCAGTCGCATCCGATTGTTGACCCCGTCCAACTCATCAAGCAAACTTTTGATTTCCACATAATCGGGCACCGGAATCATACCGTCGTTGGCAAGCGTCGACATAATCGGTTTCGGGCACGGAAAGAACCCGCTTAAGTGCAAAGTATCTTCATAAACATCCAGAAAATCCGCCGGATATTCCGGGCTGTAATAATAAATCGAGCGACTCGGCTTATCCCAAATTTCGTAAACGGTGATATTGCCGACATCACCGAAGCGCGAATTCAAATATTTGGCAATTGCCGGATCAAAATTGTCATAAATCTCCGCAACCGACATATAGGTTTTGCGAGCAATCCACTCCACATCTTCCCACACATTAACGTTTTGTGTATCCATCAAAAACGCAGTCGGATTCACGTAAGTCGTGTTGACCTGCTCGCTACTTTTAAGCATTTCGTTGCCGATGGTGTAAAAACTCGGACAATATTGCTCCCACAATACCCCCATTCCCAAAAGCAAAAAATCGTTACGAGCGTATTTGACCACACTGTCAAAATCAAATTGTTTCATATTCCAATAAAGCGCCCGCTCCAAAATTGTGGCGGCCAACAGCTGAGTTTCATCAACCGCTTTACGGCTGCGCACAATAAACGGTGTCGGTTGCTTGAAATATAGAAACGGTTTAAGGGTTTCTACCGTTGCCCAAAAAACATTTTGTTTGTTACGGCGTCGCTCATTACGGTAATATCCGCGAATTTCGGATACCAAATCATAATAATCGGCATATTTTTTTTCGGCGGCGGAAATTTTCCGTTGCCAAGCATCTCGCAATTCCTTGCGAGACAAATTTTCTTGTATCATTTATTTCTCCTTAATAAAAAATTAGAATCAAACCGATTCGTTGACGATTCCCAAAATACTTTTTTCACGAATCGCCACGACATCTTTTTGCGCCAAAGGCAAATCATCAAAATAATGAAAAATAATTTCGTCGCCGACCTTTATTCCGGAAACATCCGGCCCCACGCTTAAAACCACACCCCGATTGCGATATCGGCTTTCCTCACGGATAATCGGCGATTTATCGTTAGTATTGCATAGTCTTACAATAACTCGATCCATAATTGCCCGATACATCATTTTCACTCCATAAAAAAAGGAGACTGAGCAAACTCAATCTCCGCTGTTTTTTATTTTTTCTTAACACAATTATCGATTATGATAATTTTCTTATCACATTAGTCACTAAATGTCAAGAACTTTTTTTATTTTTTTGCAAATAATATTTGAGCAATCTCTCCAAACCAAGGCATAGAAACATTTTCAGACAATAATATTTATTTTTTGTTTTTAAAGAATTATCGTTTTTTTCTTCAAATTGATCTATTCTCATGTCTTCTATACACACTTTATAAACCGTCGGCCAAAACTCATAAGGAACATTTTTGACGGCTCGAAAATATCTTTCTTTGTAGTACATAGCTGTATCCTCTCCTACATTTCCGGTTGTTCTTATACCCAGCTTAAAGAGCTTGCTAGATTGCAGCTTATTATAATTTCCTAAGTAGTAATCTCTCGCTAATATTTCTCCTGCCATTTTTCTTTGTTCCGCCGTAAACGGGCTCCCGCTCAAATCGAGACACCCTTCCTCACAATACTTCTCCAAAACCGTCTTTTTGCGCCACCTTCCGTTTTTATCCAAAACATATCCGCGTCTTTTTGCTGTTGCTTCCGACATTCCGTTATGTACCATTTATCATCCTCCCATATATGGATTTATAAGAAAATTATAATTAAGTCAATAAGAAAAATATCGTTTTACTTTCTAAGATATATATTATATAATGTAGGAGTCGAACATCATTTGAGGTAAGTTATGGAAAACACGGAAGAAATTCGCAAAAAAATATCCCGACTAATTTTGGAACGCGGTTTGAATTATGCACAGGTATCGTTGGCAATAGGCAAAAATATTGCCTATATTCAACAATATATTAAAAACGGCTCGCCGCGTCGTCTGGGAGAAGTCGAGCGTCATAAATTGGCGCAAATTCTTCATGTTGACGAGCAGGAATTAACCGACTTACCGCTCAATGTTGCCACTTATTCGGCTGCCACCATTAATTCGGAAGTATTGAGTTTGGTTATCGAAAACATCGAAACCTGGCTCAGCAAGCGCAATATCTCTCTGGAGCCGCACGATAAAGCTGAATTGATTAAATTGATTTACATCAAAGTCTGCGGCGATTCGCTTGATGTTGCTGCCGGCAAAGTTAAAGACTTTATAGAAATATATAACGAATTACGCAAGGCCAACTGATTAGCAACATCGGACTTAATATGACGGATATCGAGCAACAAATCAAAGATATATTAGCAAAAAGCTATCCGGCTAACGATAATTTGACGGCAACACCGCAATTGACTGATAGCCATCCTTCAACGCTCACTCACAGTGTCAGTGTGGTTGGCAACAATAATGTAGTAATCGCAGCCAACGCGCTGACTCTAGGTCTGTTTACATTACTTTACATTTGCGGATTAATTTTCTCAACGCACTGATTTCAAGTAAACGAATACGGATCAATATCAACTTCTACCCGTACACTCGACGGCACTTTAACCATTTTCTGCCATTCACGCAAAACTTGTTGAATATTGATATTGCGAGTGGTTTTCAACATCAGCCGATAGCGATATTTATCTCGTAGCATAAACAACGGCGCCGGCGCCGGACCCAACACCGAAATATTTTCCGTATCCGGAGCAGTGCGTCCGAATGCCGCCGCTACCGCACCAGTCTGTTGCTGATTGGTGCCGGAAATTATCAGCGCCGCCAATTTGCCGTACGGCGGATAATGCAAAATCTGTCGGCTTTCTTTTTCAAAATCCATAAACAAAGCTCGGTCGTTATTGAGTAACGCCTTCAACACATTGTTCTCCGGATGCAGCGTCTGCACATAAACCGTACCGTGTTTGTCACTGCGTCCGGCACGCCCTGCCACTTGCGACAACAGTTGATACGTCTGTTCGGCCGCGCGCAAATCGCTGCTCATCAGTCCCAAGTCGGCGTCCACAATTCCCACCAAAGTTAAATCCGGAAAGTGATGCCCCTTAGCAATAATTTGTGTGCCGATTAAAATATCGATTTCTTTGCGCTCCATTTTGCCGATAATCTTGGAAACCGCCGTAAACGAGGTAGCACTGTCGCTTGATAAAATATCAACCTTTGCCGCCGGAAAACGCATACATACTTCTTCCGCCACCCGCTCCACTCCCGGGCCGCAAGCAGTCAGTCCCTCAGCCGAACCGCAATGCGGACAAACTTCCGGAATATCGTCGACATAGCCGCAATGATGACACATCAGCTTATGGGCATTTTTATGCTCGGTCAGCCACGCACTGCAACTCGGACACTGAATCCGATGTCCGCAATCGCGACAAATCAAAAGCGGAGCATACCCGCGCCGATTCAAAAACAACACCGATTGTTCGCCGTTTTCCAAATTATTTTGCAAAGCTTTGACCATGGTCGGAGTGAGCCAGGAAACACCCCACTCTCCGCGTTGCGGCTTATCCTTTTTAATATCGATGATTTTGATATCCGGCAACACGGCATTAGCATAGCGGCTGTTCAGCTTGACACAATCATATTTGCCTTCATCAACGTTAACCAAGGTTTCAAGTGCCGGTGTCGCAGTCGATAAAATAACCGGAAAATGCTCGATTTTGGCACGCACCACCGCCATATCGCGACCCTGATAATTTACCGCATCTTCCTGCTTAAACGAATGGTCGTGACTCTCGTCAATCACAATCAATCCGAGTTTGGTATACGGTAAAAACAGTGCTGAACGCGCTCCGACCACCACCTTAACGCGTCCTTCGCTAATCGCTTTCCAAGTATCGGTACGCTCCTTAACCGTCAACCCCGAATGCCAACAAGCCGGACGCACACCGAATCTGCTCTGAAAACGTCGCAGCCATTGAGTGGTAAGAGAAATTTCCGGTACCAGAATCAGAACTTGCGTATCTTGCTCCAGCGCTTTTGCCACCGCCTCAAAATAAACTTCGGTTTTACCCGAACCGGTTACCCCGTCCAAAAGCGTTACCGAAAATCCCGCTCCGATTTTGCGACACAACAATTCTGCTGCTTTTACCTGCTCGGCAGTTAAATCCACCTTCACGTAGTCGCCTATCGGCTCGGTAAATTCTTTTTTGTTCTCCACATAAATCGGCACCAAAACGCCGGCATCTATCATCGGCTTAATCACACCTTGACTCACTCCGGCACCGGCGGCAATTTCCTGTCGCGTATATGGCGCGTGTTTCAATAAATCCATCACGTGCCAGCGCGCATCAGAATTTTTGAGTTTGGCTTCCGACAATGTTTTGCCGGACAAGGTATACAGCACCGTCATCGGCGACGGTTCAAACACCGAACGCACGCTGATTACCATTTTCAAAACCGAACCGAGCGGCGCCATATTGTAGTCCGCCACCCACTTGATAAATTTCAGCATTTCGCTTTTGAGCGGAGCATAATCAAACGCCTTGATAATTGCTTTGATCTTCCCTTGTTCCAACTCCGATGTCGGTTCCAAACTCCATACCACGCCGACTTGCTTTTCTTTACCGAACGGCACTTCCACAATCTGCCCGATTTGCACTGCAAAATCCACCGTATAATCAAACGGTTTATCAAAAGGCAACGGAAGTAGAACACCGACGGTACGCACCATTTTATGCGCCTTTTTTCTGTAACATGTATTCCGGAGAAAAGCCGTTACTATGGCGCTTCTTCAGCTTTTCGACATTACCGTCGATGATTTCATCCATCGGCATACCGAGTGCATACGCCGTTTGAAACAAATACCAGCACACATCACCCAATTCTTTTTTGAATTTTTCGCGTGTTTCAGTATCATATTCCAAGCTGTGATATTTGACTTTTTTCCATAAATCAGCCACCTCACCGCTTTCTCCGGCAAGTCCGGCAATGGCATTATCCAGGCGCGAATAATTACCGCCAAGCATCTCGGAAAGCTGTTTGAAACGTGCGGCAAAAATTTCGTCGTTGCGAGAAACTTCCGCCGTTACCGAGTCCACAAAACCGGTATAATTTTTGAAATATTCTTTTACATCCATTTTAGTCATTCTCCGCTAATTCTTTAAGTTCATACAATTTTTGTAAGGCCTCTCGTGCCGTCAAATTATCCGGCTCGATTTCTTTGAGCGCCTTCTCTACCGCCGATTCGCGCTCAACAACAACCGCATCGGCCGTCATTGGAGCAGCAAAAGCAAACAGCGGCAACTCGTCTTGCAAATCCGCCGCCTTGTGCTGACGATTTTCGTTTTGCAATTTTTGCAACACCTGCTCCGAGCGGCGAATAACCGCCTTCGGCAAACCGGCCAATTTAGCCACATGAATACCGTAAGAACGATCAGCCGCACCGGCAATTACCTCATGCATAAAAATCACCTGCTCGTTAAATTCCTTGATTTTCATACAATGCAGAGTCAGCGCCGAAAGTTTTTCGGAAAGCACCGTCAGCTCGTGATAGTGAGTGGCAAACAGCGCCCGACATTTATTGACTTCGTGCAAATATTCCACCACTGCCCAAGCAATCGAAAGCCCATCAAAAGTGGCAGTACCGCGTCCGATTTCATCCAAAATCACAAACGAACGCTCGTCGGCGCGATTCAAAATCGAGGCCGTTTCTATCATTTCCACCATAAAAGTCGAGCGTCCGCGCGACAAATCGTCGGAGGCTCCCACGCGCGAAAATACCTTATCCACCAACCCGATATGCGCCCGCTTTGCCGGCACAAACGAACCCATCTGCGCCATAATCGCAATAATGGCATTCTGTCGCAAAAACGTGGATTTACCCGCCATATTCGGTCCGGTAATCAACCAAATACGGTTATCCTGCTGATTAAGTTCGCAGTTGTTGCCGACAAAAGCGCCTTCGTTATTGCTTCTGATAGCAGTTTCTACCACCGGATGCCGCCCTTCTTCTATATCAAACAGCAAACTGTCATCAAGCTGCGGCCGGCAATAGTTATTTTCGAGTGCCAAATCCGCCAGCGCCGCAGCCACATCGAGTTCTGCCAATGCCTCCGCCGTACGACATATATCATCGGCAGCAAGCAAAACATCACGCACCAAATCGTCAAAAATGGAAATTTCCATCGCCAATGCCCGTTCACGCGCACTGCGAATACTGTTTTCCAGTTCGGTCAGTTCGGCCGTAGTAAAACGAGTGGCGTTCAAAATGGATTGCCGATGGATAAAATGCGGGTCGGCCAACAGTTGTGTGGCATATTTGTTCTGCACTTCAATAAAAAAGCCGATGAGCGAATTATCGCGAATTCTGAGATTATCAATGCCGGTGGACTGCACATATTTTGCCTGCAAATCGCTGATTTTATCCGTACCGTTGTCACGCAGTTCGCACAAAGCATCAAAACCCGGATGAAAACCGCCGCGAATAAACCCGCCGTCGCGAGCGAATGCCGGCAATGTTTCGGCGGCATCAACTTCAATCAGGGCGCTGTTCAGCTTATCCGCCAAACCGGTATGATTGCCGATTCGTTTGACGATTTCTTCCACCGCCGGCCGCGTATCATCAACCACATCCGTACGCTGATAAATCAACATGGTATTACGTATTTCCGGCAGCAGCAACAGCGCGTCGGCAACACATTTGAGCTCACGCGGACCGCCGCGTCCGATACTGAGACGTGTCAACGAACGTTCTATATCCGGGCACATTTTCAACAGTGAGCGCAATTTTTGCCGCACATCATCGTGTTTGCAAAAAAATTCAACGGCATCAAGACGTTTGTTGATTTTCTCCAAATCCAAAAGCGGTGCCGACAATCTGGCCGCCAACATTCTGGCTCCGAAACCGGTAACCGTGCGGTCAATGACCGACAATAGCGAATTGCCGTGCGGACCACTCATCAGATCCAAATTCTGCCGCGTGGCCGCATCAATTTCCATATAAAGCGAGTCCAAAATTTTAAGCGGCCGCACAATGCGCGGCATTTTACCTTTTTGCGTATTTTCCACATATTCCAACACCAATCCGGCAGCGGTTATTTCGCCCTTGCTGAAATCGCCGAAAGCTTCTGTCGCCGAAACATTATAAAAATTCAGCAATTTCTTTTGGGTATTGGCATAATTGAAACGAGCTTGCGGCAATACCGAAAGTTTTTCCTTAAACTCGTTGAACAACTTAAACAAATCCGGATTTTGCAGCAACGCATCGGAAATCAATATTTCTTCGGGCACAATGCGCGTAAGCAAACCATAAAGTTCGGCCGCCTCACCTTGTGCACCGATATGAACTTCCTGCGTATAAAAAGCACCGGTAGATAAGTCTAACCACGCCGCACCGTAACCTTTGGGCACCTTACATAAACACAGCAGATAATTGTTGCGCCGTGCATCCAAAAGCGTATCTTCGGTTAATGTACCGGAAGTAACCAAGCGGATGACATCACGTTTAACCACCGACTTAGAGCCGCGTTTGCGTGCCTCTTCCGGATTTTCCATCTGCTCGCAAATTGCCACTTTGTAACCGGCCTTAATCAGCCGCGCCATATAATTTTCGTACGCATGAAACGGCACTCCGCACATCGGCACGTCTTTACCCTTTATCCGTCCGCGTTTGGTCAGTGTAATATTAAGCGCCTCCGATGCCTTTATTGCATCTTCAAAAAACAGCTCATAAAAATCTCCCATCCGGTAAAACAACAAATAATCCGGATACGACTTCTTGATTTCCATATACTGCACCATTCCCGGTGAGATTGCTTCTTTTTCTGACATTTTACCTTAAAATCTTAAACTAATTTAAACTTCTTGTATATTACAATATTTCACATCTTAGTCCAGTATTTTATTGATGTTATAGACGGATAAATCAGATGAAGAAACGATTTAACATATCTCATATAGATATAGACGCGCGACACTTTAAGCGCGCCCTCATTTTATCGTTGCCGTTGGCCGTCGTATACATTGATTTGGCGGTGCTTAACTTTATGACACCGCTGGTGGCGATTGTGTGTTTTACCATTACGGTTGTTTCCAATTTGTTGCTGATTTTTCCGATAAGCGCGGAACTGCGCACCCTGCGCAATTATATTCAAACCTTAGCAACCGGCAACGCCGACGAAACCGATATTGAACTTTCGGAAAAAGATACGCGTGAATTGGCACAAGCCATCAATGCCATTCACAAAATCTGGACCTCCAAAAACGATACTCTGGAGGCGCAAACGCTTTCCGACGCTGCGGTTTTCGATACCCTGCCCGATCCGATTCTGATGCTCGATAACGAAGGCGGCATAACCAATTATAACCTGGCGGCGGAAATGCTTTTGGGGCAAAATATGGCCGCCAACGGCATCGACCGCCTGTTTTCAACCAACATTTTTATCGCTGCCATAGATAAAGTTTTAAAGGCTAAAAGCGATTCGGAAAGTGTATTGTTCCACGCGCCGGAATACGGCAACCGACGCTTTTACGCCCACATTACCAAGTTGCCGCGACACCTTAAAGGCCGCGCTGCTGCCGTAGTTTCGCTCTACGATGTCAGTAAAGCTCTGAGTTTGGAAAAAATGCAATCGGATTTTGTGGCCAATGCCAGCCACGAATTACGCACCCCACTCTCGGTTATTTCCGGCTTTATCGAAACTCTGCAAACCACTGCGCATGACGACGAAGAAACCCGCGATGCCTTTTTAGGTATAATGAAAGAACAAACCGAATATATGGCCAGTTTAATCGAGGATTTGTTGTCGCTTTCGCGTTTGGAAATGGGGCAAAACAAAGAGCTTAAAGACAAAGTTGATTTACACGAAGTCATCGACGATGTTACACAAGCGCTCAAAATCAAGGCTTTCCAGCGTTCCGTCAGCATAAGCATTATCGAAGCCAACCGCATTCCGAAAATCATCGGCGATAATCAGCAAATTCACCAGGTTTTGCAAAACCTGTTAGATAATGCCATTAAATACGCTCCGGAAAATTCCGAAGTTAAGGTTGAGCTTAAAGCCGTTCCGGAAATTCCGGCCAAAGCCGGGCAAAATGTTGCCGGCGGCCGTGCGGTCAGCATATCCTTCAATAACAAGGGACAGAAGATAAATAAAGAGGATTTGGCCCGTCTGACCGAAAAATTCTATCGTATGCAAGTCCATAAAGATATGAAAATAAAAGGTACCGGCCTCGGTCTTGCCATAGCCAAACAGGTAGTAATGCACCACCGCGGTAATTTAACCGTATCGTCAACCGCCTATAACGGCAACACTTTTACGGTATACCTGCCGGTCAAACAAAATTAAATCCGCAAAACAGCAACATACTTTGCGGAAACTAAAGAGAGAATTGAAAATATTATTAATAAATTATATTAAAACATTATCATTATGAAACAGACCAAAAGATTTCTCAGCGTATTAAGAATAGCCTCCGAAATTGTTGCTGTTCTGCTGATTGTCGTGTGCGTTTCAGCCGTTTGCATGGATGCATCAGGTGTGTTGAACGCTGTTATAAAGCTGTGGCCGTACGGTGTATTCGTTATTGCCGCATATATGTTGTTTTCGCTCGGCGAAGATTTTGTGAACAATCGCATACTCAGGCCGCGCTGCTGATTTATACGCCCAAACCGTCAGTTTAAACACTGGCGGTTTCCCGTTTTAAAAAGCATCGGCATACGATTGTACGAGGATTTTTTTATGCTTTTATTTTTGCATTAACTGTGTTATAGTGCCTTAAAAGTGAGGTAAAAGATGAAGACATATTTGGTGGGCGGCGCCGTCCGTGACATGGTTTTGGGGCAAACTCCACATGATTCGGATTATGTGGTGTTCGGGGCCACACCTAAGGAAATGAAGACCAACGGTTTTATGCGTGTCGGCAAGGATTTTCCGGTGTTTCTGCACCCGCAGACTCACGATGAGTATGCTTTGGCGCGTAAAGAAATAAAAACCGGCAACAAACATACCGATTTTAAATTTGTGTTCGGACCGGATATTACGCCGCAAGAAGATATGCAACGCCGCGATTTTACCTGTAATGCACTGATGTATGATAAAGAAAACGATAAAATCATCGATCTGGTAGGTGGAGTCGATGACATCAAAAATCACGTCATTCGCCACGTCAATACCGAGCATTTTATTGAAGATCCGTTGCGCGTCCTCAGAATGTGCCGATTCGCTGCCAAGCTTGATTTTGAAATTGCCCCGGAAACCATGAAACTGGCACAGGATATGACGCGTACCGGCATGCTCAACCACTTAACAGCCGAGCGCATCTGGAAAGAAATAGAAACCGCGCTCCAAACCGAGCATTTCGATAAATTTATCCGCACCATGCGCGAATGCGGCGCCCTCAAAGTCGTTTTGCCGGAGGTCGACAAACTCTGGGATATGCCGGAGCGCACCGATTATCATCCCGAGGGCAATTCCGGTGAACACACCATGTTGGTCCTGAAACAGGGCTACAATCTGTCGCCAAAGATAAAATTTGCCCTTTTATTGCACGATATCGGCAAAATAGACACTCCGACCGAAATTCTGCCGCAACACATCGGTCATGACAAAGCCGGCTTACCGCGTATAGAAGAAATTTGCAAACGGCTGAAAGTACCTAATAAATATCGCGATTTTGCCCTGCTCGTTGCTGAAAATCATATGCGTTTTCACAGCGTGCCGAACATGCGTAAGGGCAGATTTTTGGCCTTTTTGGATGAACTGACCGATAACTTCCGCAACGGCAAGCAGATGATTGATTTTATGCGTGCCTGCAAATGCGATTCGTTCGGACGCGGTGCTTCGCCGCAACTTAAAGACGAGAAAAACGAAGAAATTTTTGCGGCCGCCAAGCGCTGTTTGCACAATTATCGCATTCAGCGTGCCGTTAAAGCTGCCGATATGCCGAACTTCGAACACCTGACCAAGGACAAAACTTTCAAAGATAAACTGATGCAATTCCGTACCAAGCAAATTATTTGACAAAAAAAACAGTTGCAAAATCAATAATAATATGTTAGTATCAAGGTACATATTCACAAGGGAGTAAGCAGATGAAAAGACAAATGGAAACAGATATTAAAGATGTAGCATCGCGCGTGTGGAAAAGAGTTAAAAAGGTCGGGAAACTGGCTGCGGAAATATTAGATCCGGGTTCGCACAATATCGACAATCCCGATAACAAGAAATACTACGAAAAACCTGAATACTGGGAAGCACGTGAGAAAGATGAGGCTAAGGTAGGAATTAATACACCTCGCGGCGATGAAGGTATTGAACGTTAATTTCATTACCGCAAAGAAAATTTTAAGCACCTCTCGGAGGTGCTTATTTTTTTGAGGCATTATTAAAGACACAGATAACAACTTTTAAAGTATCGTTCCCGTTTCAAAAACAAAACCTCGCAACAATTCCTCTGTCGACATGGCTCGCTTGCCTTGACGTTGCATCCTCGTGATTTTCAGCGCACCGCCGCTGGCGGCAATAACCAATTCTTCCTTACCGACCAAAATTTCTCCGGCTTTTCCCTTACCTTCCGTCTTTTCCGCCTGCAAAACCTTGAAGCGCTCGCCGCCGTATTCAAAAAACATCGCCGGATACGGACTGAAGGCGCGGATTTTATTATACAAAGCCTCAACCGGCATTTTAAAATCGATCAAACACTCATCTTTATCCAGTTTTTGTGCATAGCAAGTTTCCGCTTCGTCCTGCACTTGCGGCGGATATTTTTCCGGATGCGCCAACACCGCGGCAATCAACTCACCGCCGATTTGCGCCAATGCATCATGCAATTCGCCGCCGTTCATACTTTCGCCGATTTCCACCGTGCCTTTAAGCAACATATCGCCGGTATCCAAACCCTCAGCCATCTGCATAATCGTAACTCCGCCGACTTTATCTCCGGCCTCAATTGCTCGCTGAATCGGAGCGGCACCGCGCCACCGCGGCAACAATGAAGCGTGGATATTCAAACAACCGAGCGGATAAGCTTCCAAAATCGGTTTTGGCAGAATCAACCCGTAAGCGGCAACCACCGCCACATCGGCTTTCAATTCGGCAAATTTTTGCTGTTCTTCAATATTGCGCAATGTTTTCGGTGTCCGCACTTCTACACCGTTTTCTTCCGCCAACAAATGTATCGGCGTTTTATTCAAACGATTGCCGCGACCGGCCGGTTTAGGTTCGCGCGTATAAACGCAAACCACCTCATGTTCTGCCATCAAACGACGGAGCGCCGGCTCTGCAAAGTCCGGCGTTCCCATAAAAACAACACGCATTATTCGTCTAATCCCATACGCCCGTATTGAACTTCAACTTTATAATTGCTGGCATATCCCTGCAACATGGCATCACTCAATTCTTCTACCATGCTGTTATACATAAGCTGTTGCAATTGTGCTTTTTCTTGCGGGTTCAATGCTGCCGAATCATCATAAATATTCGTGGTTTCGGCAACCACATAATCATCGCCGATTTCAATAACCTGCGGTTCACCCTTCGGAGCTTGGAATAGCGTTTTCATATCATTCAAATTCAGTTTATCAAGGCTTTCCCCGCGCGTAACCGGACGACTGTTTAAGGCACGCAAACCGCGACGAGAAGCAATCTCCGCCAAATCATCACCGGCTTCGATTTCGTTCTGAATGTTGTCGATTAATTCCTTGGTAGCAGACTGACGCATACTTTCCGCCCACATCTGTCTGAGTTTTGCATCAGCCTGTTCACGCGGTTGTTGATGTTCGTCATAAATTTTATCAACTCTGATAAAGGCCACACCTTCAGCTGTTTCTACCGCCTGACTGATTTCTCCTTCATTATACGAAAAAGCGGTATCAATAAACTCTTTATCGGTTATTACGGACGCCAGTTTTTTATCGGCAACATCGGCCACACCGTTTTCATCCAAAGCCTTGATTGCATAAAGCTTAGTTTTATTCTGAGCGGCAATTTTCTCCAGAGAAGTACCGGCACCGAGGGCATCCTCGATGGAAGCAACCAGTTCGCTGTTATCATCGTAAGATTTTTCCTGACGCAATTCAGCCACAATCTGACGCTCCGCTTCCGCTTTATCAACCTTATGAGGTGCTTGAGTATCCGTAACTTTAATAATCTGCCAACTGTCGGAAATCTGTACCGGTGCGGAAACCTGATTTATACCTAAACCGAAAATAACGTCAGCCAATTCTTCCGCCACCTCACTCCGTGAAACAAAGCCCAAATCGATATCTTCCGCTTTTTGCCCGTATTCGGCGGCCACTGCGGCAAAGTTCTCACCTGCGGCCAATTTGGCAGCAGCATTTTTAGCTTCTTGCTCATCATCAAAAACCATTTGCAGAGCATAACGTTTTTCCGGCTGTTCATACTCCTCGATATGCTCTTTATAATAAGCCGCAATTTCATCTGCCGTAATCTCAATACCGGCAGCCAAATCGTCGTCCGATAAATACATAACCGTAACGTCGCGCTTTTCCGGAATCATCAATTCCTCGGCCATATCTTCATAAAACTGGCTCAACTCTTCTTCCGTCGGTTGGCGATCGATTTTGGCATCGGCAGTATTTATTTTTATATATTTAAAGGTGCGACGCTGTCCCAAAATCTTTGACATCTGATTGGCAAACACTTGCGGTACGGCAAATCCGACCACCGGCAATTCCACCAACACCTTACGCGCCATACTGCGCTTAACTTCGGCAACAAACTCATCTTCCGTTTTGTTGGAATTCCGCAAATACCACTGATATTGTTGCGGATCAAACACTCCGTTATTCAAAAACTGCGGCATAACATGAATCACCTGACTGACAAGACTGCGCGAAAAATCCACACCGTATTTATGCATGGTGTTTTCCAAAATTGCATCATCCAGTTTGGCTTTCACCAACAAATTTGCCAACATGGCTTTTTGCGAGCCGTCTTCGTCTTCTTCAAAATTTCCGTTAATCATCCGAAGCTTTGCCAACTCACGTTGCAACAAATACGAAAATTCATTTTGCGAAATTTCAATATCATCAACTTTGATAACGGCCTTATTGCGGGCGGCGGAAGTAATATACCCCGACACACCGAACAAAGACATAAAACTCAGGGCTGTAACGGTCAAAATAATTTTAGTGAACCAACTGTTACGCATTTTTGAAAATCTGTTAATCATTCCTCTGTTTCCTATTTTAAAATTTCAGTTTTTTGCTTATTATAAATACATAATTTGTGATTGCAATTTTTAAATTGAATTATACAACAGAATAAAACAGGGAGTAATCTGTTTTTTTTGTAGAAAAATATTTTTTAGTATGCTAAAAAGGTGCAAGTTTTATTGATTAATGAAAAAGAGGTTCTAAATGGTTCGTAAAAAATTGATTGCCGGAAACTGGAAGATGAATTGTCTGCAGGCAGAAGGCATTGCTTTGGCTAAAGAAGTGGCCGCAAAAGTTAAGGCCGATAAGTTCGATTGTGATTTTTTGATTTGTCCGCCGTTCACTTTGCTCGGCACGGTTAAAAAATGCCTGCGCGGCACCAAAATTGCTTTAGGCGCTCAAGATGTACACTTTGCGGAAAAAGGAGCACATACCGGCGACATCAGCCCGTTGATGCTTACCGACTTAGGCTGTACTTATACCATCATCGGCCATTCGGAGAGACGTGTTGACCACTTTGAATCAAACGAGCTGATTAACTCTAAGGCGGTTGCCGCTCACAAAGCCGGA
Organism: Pseudomonadota bacterium; assembly: GCA_918234285.1. Lineage (GTDB taxonomy): Bacteria > Pseudomonadota > Alphaproteobacteria > RF32 > CAG-239 > RUG410. The sequence goes on from CAKJXZ020000071.1 coordinate 15,450, forward strand.
TTAAATACGGTTATCTGCATCGGTGAAACCGGAGCGGAACGCGATGCCGGCAAAACCATCAAAGTATGCCAGGATGAAATCAACGGCTCGGTACCTGATGACTCCACGGCCGAAAACACCGTCATCGCTTATGAACCTATTTGGGCCATTGGTACGGGCAAAACCCCTACCGCGGCTGACGTTGAAGAAGTACATGCGGCTATTCGTAAGGCTCTTACCAAAAAATTAGGCAAAGCAACCGCTAACAAAATGCGGATTCTGTACGGCGGTTCGGTTAAGCCGTCCAACGCTGCCGAATTGCTTTCTCTTCCGGATGTTGACGGTGCCTTGATCGGCGGAGCTAGCTTAAAAGCCGAAGATTTTATCAATATTGCCATTAACTCAACCAAATAAGAAAGGATAAATAAATGAGTTCCGTATTGTTAGTTTTACAGTTAATCGTTGCCATTTTCCTGGTGGCCGTGATTTTAATGCAACGTTCCAACGGCGGTGCCCTCAGCGGTTTGGGCGGCGGCGACGGTATCGGCGGCTTAATCAGCGCTCGCGGCAAAGGAAACATTTTAACCCGCATAACGGCCATATTGGCTACTTTGTTTTTTGCGCTGAGCATGGCAATTTCCATTTATTTCAGCCGGGTTGAAATCAAAAAGACCTCTATTGCGGAAGATGTGGTAGAATCCTCTTTACCAACCTCGCAACCGGAACAACCGGCAGCACCTGTACCGGCCCCGCAAGAGCCGCAGGTACCGGTAGCGGAGTAAAAAAATTGCAAAATCGGGGGGACATAAGGCACTTAATCCGTTAAGTGCCTTTGTCGCTTTTTTTGAACCATTTTATAAGGAAAGATTGTGATGTCTGAATATAAATTAAATCCGAATTCAAAGTTCATTTTCATAACCGGAGGTGTGGTATCATCACTGGGCAAGGGCTTAGCTTCGGCCTCTTTGGCAGCCATTTTGCAAGCCCGAGGTTATAAAGTGCGTCTGCGTAAACTTGATCCGTATTTGAATGTTGATCCGGGAACCATGAACCCTTGCCAACACGGCGAAGTTTTCGTAACCGACGACGGCACCGAGGCGGATTTGGATTTAGGACATTACGAGCGTTTTTCCGGCGTGCCGGCCAAACGCACCGACAGCATCACCACCGGCAAAATTTATCAACGCGTTATCGAAAAAGAGCGTCGCGGTTTTTACCTCGGTTCCACCATTCAGGTAATCCCGCACGTCACTAACGAAATTAAGGACTTTATTCTCTCAGACATTTCCGATGAAGATTTTGTTTTGTGCGAAATCGGCGGCACCGTCGGCGATATTGAAGGCCAACCGTATCTGGAAACCATCCGCCAAATTGCCTACGAACTCGGACGCGAGCGCACCATGTTCATACATGTGACATTGTTGCCGTATATTCCGACTGCCGGCGAGCTCAAAACCAAACCGACCCAGCACTCGGTTAAAAAATTGCAAGAGTACGGAATTCAGCCGGATATGATTCTCTGCCGCACGCAGATGGCCATTCCGGAAAACGAAAAGAAAAAACTGGCCCTGTTTTGTAATATTCGCGAAGAAAATGTGATTACGGCGATGGATGCCGCCAGCATTTACCAGGTTCCGCTTGCCTATTCTGCCGAAGGTATGGATCGCCAGGTATGTAAACACTTTAATCTCGATTATACCAAGCCTACCGACTTGAGTAAATGGCAAAATATTATTGATATTTTACGTGCACCGGAAGGCGAAGTCAGAATTGCCGTCGTCGGCAAATATATGATGTTGCTGGAAGCATACAAATCCTTAAACGAAGCGCTGATTCACGGTGGTATTGCCAACAAATACAAGGTACGTATTAAATGGATAGATTCGGAGGCTCTCGAAACCAAAGACCCGGCCGAAATGCTCAACGATGTCAGCGCCATTCTGGTTCCGGGCGGATTCGGTTTACGCGGTACTCAGGGTATGATTAATGCCATTCAATATGCCCGTGAAAATAAAGTACCGTTTTTGGGAATTTGTTTCGGTATGCAAATGGCGGTTATCGAAACCATGCGCAATTTGTGCGGTATTAAAAATGCCAACACTACCGAACTTGACGAGAATTGCGAGCCGGTTATCGGCCTGATGACCGAATGGGATAAAGACGGTGCCAAACAAATCCGCCATAAAGACGGCGACTTGGGCGGTACTATGCGTCTGGGAGCCTATGACTGCGTTTTGAAACCAAACTCGAAAGTTGCGCAAATTTACGGCACCGACAAGATTTCCGAACGCCATCGTCACCGCTACGAAGTGAACATTAAATATAAAGATATGTTGCAAAAAGCCGGTATGGCCATTGTCGGTACTTCGCCGGACGGAGCATTGCCGGAAATTGTCGAACACCCTGATCACCCGTGGTTTATCGGCGTCCAATTCCATCCGGAACTGAAATCGCGCCCGTTTGCCCCGCACCCGTTGTTTGTGGCTTTCATTAGAGCGGCAATCGATAATTCCCGTCTGGTGTGATAAAAATGCAGATAAAAAAAGCGCAACCCTGTCGTTGCGCTTTTTTTCTTCAATTGATTATTTTATGTACTCGTGATTTTTCATATAATCCCGCACAAAGTCGACATACTTCTGCTTGAATTCCGGATTGCCGCAATATTTTTCAAATGTCTGAAAAATCCATTCCGTAGCCCCCAATTTATCGCAATAATCCAATGCCGCCCGATAGTTGATATCAACAAACCACGACAACAACGAAGCCGCCCGGTCACCTAAAGTATAAAACGGCTTCGGCACTGTATTCCCCTTAAAAGCACTTTGTAAAATATGCTCTGAAATCTGCAAGTCTGCGTCCGTAATTTCATGGTCTATATCCATAAACAGCGGCAGAAAATACGGCTCATGCGTCAGCATATTGAAATTAGCGATTTTATCGGCATCGCGTACCACAAAACATATCTGTTCTGCTTCGGCCTTAATTTCGTCCGGCAAATTTTGATATTCGGTATCGCCATAAAAATCCTCAATCAGATGACCATGATGCTTTATCGGCAGACGAATGCGAATATCATTAAACAACGGAGTATATTGTAAAAACTCATAAGCAGCAATCCCATGATCATATTGCTTAATTCCGCGATAAAGCGCGGCAATTTCGGAAAAACGGCAAACATCATGCAATAAAATTGCCGTACGTACCATTTCCAGATATTCCTCTGATTTATCTTTAAACCATTCAATGTGGCGTAACAAATAATTACCGGCCCCGGCCACCTGTAACGAATGGCGGATTTTTTCCTCGGCATAATAGCTGTAAAAAGCGTCCCCCTCCACTATTTCCATACATTGGTTATACTGCAAATACAACAATTCCGTAGCCGATTTAAGCATATTCATTCTCCTTATCTGCAAGTCATATTATCATTTTGTTATGAACGCAAGCATATTTTAATTTTCTCATATAAAAATATTTGACAAATAACCCAAAAAAATGTTATAACTTAATAAAGTTATGATGAAAGGAATTTTTCAGATGTATAAAGTTAGAGAACCACGCAAATTGACCATAGAACCGGACACCTTGCTGCCGAAGGAGCAACCGTTGGAATCTGAGTTAAACAACAAGCCTAAAACATTTCCGTCCGCGCAAAATCCTCAATTGGAAAGGATACAAAAGTTGCGCGACAAAAGAAAAGTGGCTACCAAAGAAAGTCCTAAATTCCGTTGGATAAAAATCGGATATGCCGTAGAACATAATCCGCATAACCGTGAGCAAACTCCGGAAAGAGAAGCCATGCTTTATATGTGCTATCCGGTAGCTGATGAGAAAAATTCTTATTCGGCGCCTGATTGGGATAAAGTTTCGTTCCGACTTGAAATTTATGACTATCGCCCGAACTCGATTGCGGCTCATAAACTGAGAAAGAAGATTCAAGACAAACCGCTGCAGGAAATTCTGGCAAATCGTGTTGAAGCTCTGGCCACAGCTTATGAATTTGATGCTAATGGCCAGCATTCCAAAGGCTATGGTGCGATAGACCTTATCGGTATGGCGGCCCCGGTATCTCCGGAGAAACATGCCAAACTGGATGAAAATTCCGAGATTATGGATGCCATCCGTCGCGATTTCAAATTCTCGCTGACTTGCGCAAAATATACCGACAACGCGGATATCCATGCCGAGCACTCGAGTACCAAGCCGGTGTTTGCGCTCAGTTTGCGCGGACCTATGGGAAAAATCAGCAAAGATTATGCCGTACCGCACAGCAACAAGCTCTGCCACGCCGACACAAGAACAAAAAGCTTTTTCCCCCCGTCGGAACCGCTGGATTTCCTGTCGATAGTACAGTCCTATAAAGATGACATCAATAAAAAATAAGCGGATTTATTTATAATAGTTAATCCCCATGGCGGTTTTGACTTCATCTGTAGTCTGAGCCGCCTTTTTTCGTGCATGCTCGCTTCCTTTTCTGAGCATATCGAAAATATACCCCATATCTTTGGCCAATTCTTCGCGACGTTCCCGAATCGGACGAATTTCTTCTTGAATAATCTCATTGAGGAACTTTTTGACTTTACTGTCACCCAAACCGCCGCGGCGATAATGCGCCTTCAATTCTTCCAGATTCTGATATTCCGGCCACAAAGCGGCAAAATGTTCATCGCGGCAAAACGCATCTAAATAAATAAATACCGGATTGTTCTCGGTGTGCCCCGGATCTTCCACTCGCAAATGCGTCGGATCGGTAAACATACTCTTGATTTTATGCTGAATTTCATCGGCGGAATCCGCCAAATAAATGCAGTTACCGAGCGATTTACTCATTTTATTGGCACCGTCTAATCCCGGCAAACGCAAACAAGTTTCATTTTCCGGTAAAACCGCTTTCGGTTCAACCAATACCTCTTTATACAATGTGTTAAACGAACGCACGATTTCTCTTGTTTGTTCAATCATCGGCAACTGATCTTCACCCACCGGCACAATATTGGCCTTAAAGGCCGTAATATCCGCCGCTTGGCTGATCGGATACGTGAAGAACCCCACCGGAATACTCTGCTTAAATCCGCGCAACTGAATTTCACTCTTCACCGTCGGATTGCGTTGCAATCGCGATACCGTAACCAGATTCATATAGTAAAACGACAGTTCGCACAATTCCGAGATTTGCGATTGAATAAAAATAGTCGTTTTGGCCGGATCAAGCCCGCATGCCAAATAATCAAGCGCCACTTCGGATATATTACTGCGTACTTTTTCCACGTTGTCGAAATTATCCGAAAGCGCCTGTGCATCGGCAATCATCACATACATTTCTTTCGGCTGATTATTATTTTGCAATTCAACCCGACGTTTGAGCGAGCCGACATAATGCCCCAAATGCAAACGCCCCGTAGGTCTGTCTCCGGTTAATACTATATCCATTTTCATATCCTTTCTTTGGCGCTAACATAGGTTATTATTTCGGGCTTGTCAAGATACGTCCGTGCCCGAACCGCATATATGTTTACAACATAAAATAAAAGAACCTCCGTCGGAATTACCCGAGGGAGGCCTTAATTTCAGAAACTCCAGACAATCGTAGCGCGCACCTGTGAGGCAAAGCGCCATCCGTCGTAACTGTAGTAGGTATGCGTTGCGAAATCATAGTCATAATACCTGTGGTCGTAATCGCTGTGCTGATTGCGACAGTATCCGACAGCACCGATCAGACGCAAGCTCAGATTATCGGTCATGGCGACTTCAACACCCAGATTGACATGTGGCCAACCGATAAAGCCGCTGATTTTGTAGTCGCAATCATCAACGTTACACTTGGTCGTACGATAAATCGCACCATAACCGCAACCCAAAATGACATTGAATTCGTCAGTCATCCAAAAGTTGCTGTTAACGTCAACCGAGAGCATGATGTCGCCGTCGAAGGAACCCATCGCCCCGATACCGAAACTACCGCAATTGTATCCGATTTCCGCAGCCGGAGCAAACGAGTGATTGGTAGTACCGTCCAACAAAGGAACAAACTGATACGCCGCACCGCCACCGATATAAAAACCGTCACCGGCAGAAGCCGTTGTACACACAAGCGCCATAAGCGCAATAATGTATTTTTTCATACGCTTTTGTATTTGATAATAGTCATAATAGTGATTGATTGTTTTTAAAATAGCATAATTTTGTCTAAAGTCAAGTATTTTTTCCACAACATTCCGAAACAAATTCATCTGTCGATTTTTTTTGTGAACAAGCGCAAATATCTGTTGCAAAAAGAACAAAATCAGAACAATATACAATTTAGCGGATAAATGTATTCTTTGTTTGAGTTTTTGCAAAAAATACATCATAAATATTGTCAGAATAACTTATTTATAAGGATAAAAACATGGAAAAAGATAAAGCGTTAGATGCCGCCCTGAGTCAAATCGAGCGTGCCTTCGGCAAAGGGTCGATTATGCGTTTGGGGCAAAACACCAACATTGATATTGAAGCAATTTCCACCGGCTCGCTGGGGATTGATATCGCCCTCGGTATCGGCGGTATGCCGAAAGGCCGTATCGTGGAAATTTACGGTCCGGAAAGTTCGGGTAAAACCACTTTGGCTTTGAGCGTAATTGCGCAAGCCCAAAAGAACGGCGGCACTTGTGCTTTTATTGATGCCGAGCACGCCCTCGATCCGTCGTATGCCAAGAAAATCGGTGTAGATGTCGAAAACTTATTGGTTTCGCAACCGGATTCCGGCGAACAGGCACTTGAAATTGCCGATACTCTGGTGCGTTCCGGCGCTATTGATGTTATGGTGGTCGATTCGGTGGCCGCTTTGGTACCGAAGGCTGAACTTGAAGGCGAGATGGGCGATTCGCACATGGGCTTGCAAGCTCGTTTGATGAGTCAGGCCTTGCGCAAACTGACCGCCACTGTTGCCCGTTCCAACACTTTGATTATTTTCATCAACCAAATCCGTATGAAAATCGGGGTTATGTTCGGCAATCCGGAAACCACAACCGGCGGTAACGCGCTCAAATTCTACGCTTCGGTGCGTATCGATATTCGCCGTATCGGCGCCATCAAAGACAAAGATGACGTTATCGGCTCGCAAACCCGCGTCAAGATTGTTAAAAACAAGGTTGCGCCGCCGTTCAAAACCGTTGACTTCGACATTATGTACGGCGAAGGTATTTCCAAAACCGGCGAGCTTATCGACTTGGGCGTAAAGTCCGGCATAATCGAAAAATCCGGTGCCTGGTTCTCCTATAACGGCGAAAAAATCGGTCAAGGCCGCGAAAATGCCAAGAATTTCTTAAAGCAGAATCCGCAAATTGCCGATGAAATCGAAAAGAAAATCCGCGCCGATGCCGGCCACTTAACCACCGAGATGATTGGTGACGATGAACCTATGGGTGACGAAGACTAGTTCTTCGCCCCCTCTTTATGAGGAACAGAAAATGAAAAAGACTTATGCTATTGCCGCGGCTTTGGCCTTATTGGCTTCTTGCCGCTCGGTTACTTATGAAGATGTCAACCCGACAATTCAGCCGAACCAGAATCTGTTGCCGGTGTTGGAGGTTAAGCCGGACCAATCCAGTATAAGAGCCGTATATAATAAAAAGAAAGATGACCGAATTGCCGACGCTTTAAGCATTTTCAACAAAGAAGTACGCGAAAACATTATGGAACAAACCGGCGATAAAAAGGGCATTATAACAATGCGCATCAATTACGGTGAAACAAATCATAATATATTTTATCAATGTACACCAGGGTTAATCTATATTCCGACAATACTCGGTGTTCCGTTTGACAGTGCGGAACAGACGCTCGATATTGAAGTGTTAGTCCAAAACACACATAAGGATGTTATCAAACGCTACACCGCCAACTCATCCGACACCGTATATGCGGCCCTCTATTGGGGATATGATAATAAAGATATAGATCGTGTAGTTGCGGCAGAAAATCTGAAAAAAGCTTTGGAAAATATCCGCCATCAAATCAACAACGATGCGCCGGAAATCCGCTCCAAGCTAAAATAGTTGTTTTTACTCAACAAAAAGCAAAAACAGCGTGCGTTTCAATAAAGATTAACGCACGCTGTTCTTGACTATACGGAATATTTATTTTTCAATGCTTTTGCCGATACCGTCAAGTATTTGCTTAATAGCATTCTTCTCGCCAGCTGTATGCTTTGGCTTGACCACGCCTTTTTCCGGAGAAACATTTTCCGCAGCAATGGTGCGCATGATTTTACGGCGCAATTCTTTTGACTTTTCACTGATAAAAATTTCTTCCTGATAAAGCGGTGATTTTTCCAAGTCATCAAGCTTGATTTTGCCGTCATTAAAACCATATTGAGCTGAAATATTTATATCAACCTTAATCTTACCGCCGATTTCTTTAGAAATTCCTTGCAGAGATGTCAATTGATTATTTTCGCACCAAAAATCTCCGCCGACTTCTTGCGGTGCCCCTTCAAGCGAAGTCAGTTGATTATTGTGGCAGTCAAAACCTGTGCCGACTTCTTGCGGTGCCCATTCAAGCGAAGTCAGTTGATTATTGTGGCACGAAAAATATCTGCCGACTTTTTGCGGTGCCCCTTGCAAAGATGTCAATTGATTAATTTCGCACCGAAAACCTCCGTCGACTTCTTGCGGTGCCCATTGTAAAGATGTCAGTTGATTATTTTGGCACCAAAAATCTCCGCCGACTTCTTGCGGTGCCCCTTGCAAAGATGTCAATTGATTATTTTCGCACCGAAAACCTCTGCCGACTTCTTGCGGTGCCCCTTGCAAAGATGTCAGTTGATTATAAGAGCACCGAAAACCTC